>CAYTWB010000019.1:0-57659 GCA_964441945.1 uncultured Syntrophobacteraceae bacterium | reverse complement strand
CCCTTTGTCTAGCGCTATCTGCACCGCTCTAGGTTATTGTTGGATGACTCCTAAGCGGAACTCGAGCGGGTCTGCCCCTATCTTTCGAGCCAGCATGTTCATGGCCGATTCCAGGGCAAAGTTCATCTGGGGAGGCCCGGCCCCACGTGCCGCCCCTCCCCATGCATTGTTGGTGTAAACCAGTTGTCCCACGGCTTTCACAGTGGGGATGTTATAGCACCCGCTCAACATCTGGAGGATGCGCAGCACAATGGCTTTGCCCCAGGACATGTAGGCCCCGTTCTCCAGGGTGAAAACAACATCCAGACCCGTGAGCAGCCCTTCCTTGCTCGCACCTAGCTTGATTTTACAGCTCATGGGATGGCGCTTGGTGGTCATCCACATGGACTCGGTGAGGCTCGGCACGTAGCTCACCGCACGGCCGAAATGCAAGGCGGCGGCCCCCGCCAGCGCTTCGGAGGTGATATCCAGCTTGATGCCGAACTGTCCACCCGAAAAGGCCTCTTCGTATCGGATGTCCTCCCATCCCAAGGCATCCTGGAGCACCATCACATGGTGATGAATGTTTATGCCCCGACCGATCACCACCAGCTTGGCTTCATCGCCGGCTCCCTCAAGAAAGGCCACACTTGCTTCGGGCTCGAGAGGCGATTGATGAATGAGCTGCGTGCTGAAATCGGCCTCGACCACTGCGGCAGAACCTTCCAGGGCCGAGTGAACGTCTCCTTTGATCTGAAATTGGGTGGAGCACAAATTGGACTGTCCCTCGTGCACGGAGGGTGCATTCTCGGCCAGGGCCTCGTGAGGCGTCCTCACGGCGGCCAGGGGCTCATACTCAACCCGGACCGAGCCTGCCCCGGCCAGCGCCTCTGTCCTGGTGCGAGCAGCCACCAGGGCCACCGGGTCTCCCAGCACTCGGACCTTCTGCTCACAGAGCACCTCCTGGTCGGGGGCTATATACTTGATCCGATTAGAACCCCTGATATCTTTTGCGGTCATAACGCCAACCACGCCGGGCACATCCAACGCAGGTTGTGTGTCAATGCTTTTGATCAAGGCGTGGTGATGGGGGCTGCGGACCGCCGCCAGATGCAGTGGTTCTCTCACCGGGACGTCCGCGGTGAACTGGGCTGTTCCACATGCCCTCAGGTAGGCGGTAGGCCGCGGCATGGAAACACCGAGAAGCCCTTGTGCCGGATCCGGCCTCACTTGATCAGGAGTTGTCTCGCCTCTCAGAAACCGGCCCGCTAGCTTGACCGCGGCAATAATCTTTCGATATCCGGTACATCGGCAGAGATTGCGGCTCAGCGCCGTTTTTATTTCCACTTCCGAAGGGTTGGAGTTTTGATCGAGAAGGGCCTTGGCAGCCATGATCATTCCGGGAGTGCAAAAGCCGCACTGTACCGCTCCTGCCAAGACAAAGGCATGCTGCAGCAAGTGAGGATTGTCGGGAGTTCCAAGGCCTTCAATGGTAATCACCTCCCCGCCGTCCAGGTCCACTGCTTTCCTGAGGCAGGATCGCACAGCCTGCCCGTTGACGATGACCGTGCAGGCCCCGCACTGCCCTTTGCGGTCACAGGATTGTTTCGCTCCGGTCAGTCGAAGATCCTCCCGCAAGACATCCAGAAGCACTGCTTCCTTATTAACCACCAGCTCGTGCAAGATGCCGTTCACATGGAGCTTTATTGTCTTCATGATTTCTCCTCGAAATGTTTATTATGTCAAGTCTGACACATATTTGGAAGCACCGGAACCCGATTGCGGAGTCTGAGCGTGAGCCAATCGGATGCCGTTTTGGAAAATGCAGGTCGGTATGAACACTTTTTAGAACATCACACGGAAAGATATCGCGCCTGCACCTCTGTGTTGGAGAGGAGATCCGCTTTTGCGCCTTCATAGCGGATCACACCTTTATCGATGACATAGCCCCGGTCGGCAATGGCGAGGGCAAACCGGGCGTTCTGTTCAGTGAGAAGAATGGGCATGTCGGATTTGATGTCGAGGATGATTCTGGCAAGCTCTTCCACGATCACCGGTGCTAATCCCTCACAGGGCTCATCCAGCAAAAGCATCAGGGGGTTGGCGACGAGGGCCCGGGCGATGGCCAGCATCTGCTGCTCGCCACCGGAGAGGTTTCCCCCCTTGCGCGCCTTCAGGCCGGCAAGGAAAGGAAAGGTCCGGTAGATCCGGTCGATGGTCCAGGGAGTATGGCCTTGACGTGGCGGAAGGATGGCCACCTCGAGGTTCTCGTTCACCGTCAGTCCGGGGAAAATCCGCCGGTCTTCAGGTACGAAAGCAAGGCCCCGGCGGACATTTTCGTAGACCGGTCTTCCGGTAAGGTCTGCTCCCTTGAACAGCACCTGCCCTGATCTTGGAGGATTGACTCCGACAATCCCCTTCATGGTGGTGGATTTGCCCGCCCCATTGCGGCCGAGAAGGCAGACGATTTCCCCTGGTCCCACCTCCAGCGACACGCCCTGCAACACATGACTGTCGCCATAGTAAACGTGGATATCAGAAACCTGAAGCATCGAGGCTTCCTCCCAGGTAGGCCCGTTTCACCTCAGGGTTGGCCCTGATCTCATCGGGGGTGCCTTCAGCCAGCAAGCTCCCCTGGTTCAGCACAAAAATCCTTTCCGCTACCGAGAAGACCACCTTCATATCGTGTTCCGTGATGAAGAAGGTCGTGTCCGAATTCTCTGAGAGCTCCTTGATGAGGCTGATCATGCGGTCGGTCTCTTCCGGGTTCATCCCGGCCGTGGGTTCATCGAGGAGGACGAGTCGGGGTTGCCGCGCCAGCACGATGGCAATCTCGATCAACCGCTTGTCGCCGTATGCCAGAGTGGAAACCGCCCGGTTCGATCGGCCCGTGAGGCCGACCCGGTCCAGGACCTGTTCGGCCTCCTCATGCAAATCCCGGCGCTTCCCAATGGATTCCAGGCAGGAAAAGCTCCTGCCGTGATGGACCACGAGCGGGACCAATATGTTTTCCAATACTGTTAGAGCGGGGAAGATGTTGGTGATCTGAAACGAGCGGAGCAGCCCCATGCCCACCAGCCGGTGGCTCGGCCAGCCGCTGACGTCCCGTCCTTCAAACAGCACCCTGCCCGAAGTCGGGCGGTACCGGCCGGAGACGACGTTGTAGAAGGTCGTCTTGCCTGCGCCGTTGGGCCCGATGAGCGCACACAGCTTGCCGGTTTCGAGGGAAAGCGAGACATCGCTCAGCGCCTGAAATCTCCCGAAGCTTCGGCTGAGGTCCTGCACCTCCAAGATGGCTTGGCGGGGCATCCTTCAGGACCTTTCCCGGGAGCGGGTGAAAAAATCGAGCACACTGCCCAGCACACCCTTGGGGAAGAGCAGCACCAGGACCACCAGGATAGCCCCCAGGAAGATCATCCAGTTGGTGGTGTATGCCGTGATGTAATGTTCAAGCACAAAAAAAATGCCTGCGCCTATTGCCGGCCCAAGGAACACGCCGGAGCCGCCCAGGATCGTCATCAGGACCGCCTTTCCGGAAAACGCCCAGTGCAGCATCTCCGGGGATGCGATCCGGTTAAAGAAGGCGAAAAGCGCACCGGCCAACCCTGCCAGGGCGCCCGCAATAATGAAAGCGAAAAGGCGTACCGAACGGACGTTGGCTCCGACGAAGGAAACCCGCATGCTATTTTCGCGTGTTCCCTTCAGAAGCAACCCAAACGGAGAATGCACCACCCGCAAAAGCGCCAGCACCCCAATCGCAACGATGAAGAGCACAAGGAAGTAGAAATGCCTCGGGTTCAGCATGGAAACGTTCAACCCGAAAAGGCCGAGCTCCGGGAGGGTGAAATTGCCAAGCCCATCGCTGCCCCCGGTCACGGACCGCCAGTTGTGCGCTACGGTGAAGAGCATCATCCCGAACCCGAGGGTGAGGATCGCAAAATAGATCTCATCGCGCCGCACACACAGCCAGCCGATCAGCAGTGCCAGCACCGCGGCTCCCAGAAAGCCCGCGGCCAGGGCGGCCCACAAAGACGCGGGACCGTGGATGAGGGTGAGCACCGCGAAATAGGCACCGGCACCAAAAAAACCAGCCTGACCGAACGAGAGCAGTCCCGTGTAGCCGAAGAGCAGGTTGAAGCTCATAGCGAAAAGGCTCATGGTCAGGATTTCGGTCAGGATGATCACCCAGTACATCGACAAGAAGAAGGGGGCTGCCAAGAGTGCTACGAGCAGGAGCAGTGCCGTGATAAGGGGGCCGTGCCGGATGGGCTGCATCTCAGACATCCTCTCCGAAAAGCCCCCGCGGACGAGTCAGCAGGACGAATGCCAGCAAGATGTATGGAAGAGCCATCTGTACATCGGGCAGCAGGGTCGTGCCGAAAGAACCCAGAAGTCCAAGGATGAGGGCCCCGACAAAGGCGCCGGGGAAGCTCCCCATCCCGCCGATGACCACCACGATAAAGCTTTCGATGATGATTCGTTCTCCCATGGCGGGTCCGACGCTCTGGTGCGGCGCGGCCAACGCCCCGCCAAGGGCGGCCAGCCAGGCGCCAAAGGCGAAGACCGCGGTGAACATCAGCGGCACCCGTACTCCGGCGATTTCGGCCATTTCGCGGTCCATGGCCGCCGCCCGCAGGACCTTGCCCCAGCGGGTGAAAGTAAAAAACGCCCAGAGTGCCGCCCCCACCAGCGGTCCGAGGATGACAAGGAAGATCCGATAGACCGGGTAAGTCTGTGAGAACAGGGGGATCACGCCGGAAAGGACCTCCGGAGGATTGACCACATGGTAGGCTGCCCCCCAGACGATCCGTACACCGTCATCCAGGAACAGCATGAGCCCGAAGGTAAGTAGAAGCTGGAAGCTCACATCCCGGCCATAGAGGGACCTCAACAGGAAGCGTTCGATGAACACCGCCAGCATCGCCACTACCGGTGGGCCGAGCAGCAGTCCCAGCCAGAAAGAGCCCAGCCAGCGCACCAACTGCATGCAAAGGTAGGCCCCGAGCATGAAGAGGGAACCGTGCGCAAAGTTCAGCACGCCCATCACACCGAACACTGTGGTGAGACCCACCGAAATCAGGAACAGCAGCATGCCCCAGGACAAACCGTTCAGGACGTTGGCCAGAATACCTTCCAAGATAAAGCCTCACTGTAGCAGGAGACAGGTCTCGTTTGCCCGCTTACTTCATCTTGCAGCCGGTTTCTTCCACCGACGGAGTAATGTCCTTTCCGGCAAAATGCCTCATCGGTTTCAGGATGCGAATGGGAATACCGGGGTCCGCAGCCGTCTGGCCCCAGGTGCCGTCGCTGATAGCCTGGTGGTCTTCCGCCCGAATGACGGTTGGCCCGATGGGCAGCGCAATAGAAAGCCCCTCCAGGGCATTCACAATCTTTTCCTTATCCACTGAATCGGCCTTCTTGGCGGCGGCAGCGTAAGCTTTCACGGCAGAGTAAGCCCCGTGAGCGTTATAAGACGGAAAGACATCGAACCGCTGCTTGTAGGCATCCACAAAAGCCTTGTTGACAGGGCTGTCGTTGGCCTGGAACCAGTAGCGGGTACCTACCCAAACTCCCAGCGGCATCTTGTCCTTCAAAGCGGTCAGCACTTCGGTGGCAGCGCCGAGGGTCATGAGCACATCGCGTTTGCCGTCAAAGAATCCCATGTCGGAGGCCTGTCGCACAAAGTCAATGAGGTTGCCGCCCCACAAGGAGATCATGACCCCGTCGGCTTTGGAGTTCATGACCTTGGTGATGAAGGCTGAAAAGTCCGTTGTGGCAGGTGGTGGAAAGGCGACCTCGGAATCCGGCAGAAACGTTACGCCAGGTTTCTTCTTGGTCAGGTATTTCTGAAAATACTCCCAGGATTGGCGCCCGAAAGAGTAGTCCGGCCCGACGGTACTCCAGGTCTTGGCCTTCAGATCGGCGGCGATGGCGGATGCCATGCCGACATTCTGGTTGATGTTCAGGTCAATTCTGAAAACATAGTGGTTGCATAAGGTCCCCGTGACATCGGGAACTGCGGCATGAGTGATGATCAGGGGTGTCTTCAACTCCTTCATCACCGGTGCGACCGCAGAGGCTACCCCGCTGGAGTCTATGCCCATGACCACATCCACCTCGTTCTCATAGACCAGCTTGCGAATGAGGCGAATCCCTACGTCCGACTTCCCCGTGTCGTCCTCGAACAGTGCTTCGACCTTTCGGCCATTGATACCGCCTGCCTTATTGATCTCATCGATCGCGAGTTCCGCCCCCTGCTTGGCAAACTGCCCATAAGTCGCGGCAGGACCCGACATGATGTAGACGAAACCGATCTTGATCGGCTTGTCGGCCGCGAACACTTGACCCGCGGCCAGCAGCACCAGAAGCGAAGCGAAAACGACAGGCAACCACTTTCCCTTCATGTCGAACTCCTTTTCTGCTTGTAGTTAAAATTGATCAGCTGTGCACTGCACGACACCGTGATGGTAAGATATTATTGTCTGCTTCGATCAACGTTGCTTGTGTTATCGATCTTCACAGGTTGAGATGATAAGGCATGATTGATTCTACCAGATTGCGCTTCCGGGAGGTTTTTCAGTACCATATCCCCTGAGGGCCGTCAATAACATTCCGGCCCGCGTTCTATCTCCGGTTGCCCCCTAAATTCCCCGTGTCTGCAGGTGGGTGCAATCAAAAGTGGGAGTAGGTCAAGCAGCTTGTTGTTCGATCTTGTCCCAATAAAGGCCCCGGTCATCGTTGGCTCGCAGTACTCTCAGAGCCAACATGGATTGTGCATTGTCTGGTTTCCACCAAGCTCCGGGACGCTTTCGCCGATCTTGAATGACAAAGCGATGGCCACTTTCAATCTCCCCCGAACCTATGGGTAATCCGGCTTCCAGTGCGCCCTTATAGTCGAATTGCTCCTCCCGATTTGAAATGTAACGATAGCACGCCCTCACAGGAGCGTCTTTGTCAGGGACACTCTCGGGTCCCAGATGGAGGTTTAAACCTTCCAGAACTTCTGATGTACCATTGGTTTTCGTGAGCTCTTTTTGTCGTTCCAACCACGATTCCTTGCTATCTGGGGCGCATCTGTTGGCAGCCGCAGCCAGGTATTCACACAAACGATAGAAATCGATCAAATAGCTCCCATTAGGGCCAAATACCATATGGATCTGATCGGCGATCCAGGGGGCGCCATCGCCAACACCGTGAACCTTTGTGTTTGAGCCTAACGTGTTCCGAGTGTAGATGTGAATGAGAGAGGCGTCAAAGACTCGACGATCAAGGGATTGTCAGGGTCAAATGTTCCAAAGCCATGACGACGTCAGGCGCATCCCATTTCTTGATCTCCATCAGTTCGATGAATGCCCTCCGGTATATCAGGGTGACGGCAATAGAGTATTTACCGGGCCCAGACACGAGGAAGGCGTAGGACGACTTATCGCTCTTGCACGCGGCGATCCGGTTGTCTTGGTAGACGTCCGTATGCCTCCAATATGCCTGTGCGGGGTAGTGCTCGGTCCACTTTTCCTTGAGGACTTTGGCAAAGACATTGCCCGGCAGCCCGGCATAGCGGCCTTGCTCCGGATCTCCCTTTCCGCACCAGTCGGGCACGACGTTGCCACTGTCCTGTTTCAGGCGGTTCCCCTCGGGATCCCTTGTGTCTATGACCAGGATCATGTGCCGCAGCGGGCAGTCGGTTGGGATGTGATGGCCCGTCCGATCGTTGGTTATGGTCACATTCACTATCAGCCTACCGCTGCTCATCTCGGCCCCAGCGGTCATCGTGAGGGAGTTTCTGAGCAATCCCTCGTCGATACTGGTCAGATGAGAATGGATTCTGGAAGGGTCGCGGTCTATCCCACCTTTGCCAGGGGCGACATTAACAAGCCGTTGTCCTTTCCATTCGGTTGGGGAAGGCATGTGGCAGTCCTGGCAGGATTTGAATTTCCCGGAGGTGACGTCTGCGTATGGGCTATTGATCCATTCACCGTATGAATTGTAGATGCCCGTATTCCAGAAACCTCCGGTGTGGCAGGGGGCGCAGAAACGGCTTTCACTGTAAAGCGGTAGAGCGGTGTCCTCTTCAGGAACGTTGTCGTCCTCAAAAGTCCCGAAAAAGAGCTGCGGCCGCTCAGGATCGTCGGTGAAAGGTCGTGTGATCTTCATCGATCGGACGCCGGTAAGTACTTGGAAAGGCATTCTTGTCACGGGGTCGATAAGGATATCCGCCGTCTTGTGGCAGAAATCGCAATGTATTCCAAACGTGTCCGTCCCTGTTACTCCGGCCGGGTCGGGGCGCCCGCTCAGGGTTGCGCCGGGAATGTGGCAGGCTGTGCAATCAATAGGCAATCCTGGGAAGTCCTGAACATATCCGGGTCCGAAGTACGGCTGAGAAGGGTCCGGCGGAAGGGGCATGAGAGTGTTCTTCCATGGCCCGGTGCCTTTTCCCCAGGTGGTGGCCGCACTGCGGTTCCCCTGTGTATCCGTTCCGTAATACATGGTGAGAAATCTGGGGTTCCGTGCGGATTTCAAGTGAGCGTCATTGAGGGACATTTCGATGATCGCCGGATTGTGGCATTCGGCGCAGCTTCCCTTGACTTCTCTCGATGTGGGCGGGACCCAGCTGTAGAGAGGGTTGTCCCTGGACTGGACTCGAATGAGCCGGACGGATACGCCCTCGGCTGGCACGGGGCAGTCCCGGGCGATGCCACAGTAGTACCCTTCCTTCCACGCGCTGATGGTGACGTTCGATCCCCAAGGAAGTCCTCCTACGGCGAACGCCCCGGACCCGTCGGTCACTGTGGCGGTCGAGGCCCCCTGAGGCCGCACGTTTACGCTGGCGAGGGGAAGTCCATCTTCAGAGACGACGATCCCCGACACTACTCCAGAGCCGGCGGGCAATGCGGCGATAGCCGTAATACCCGAGGCTAAGAGGATGAATCCACCCGCGAGCACAACTGCCGGCGTCAGGATCGCGCAAGATCGAGCCCTTCGAAAGAACCGATGTTTTCGCCAGGGTGGCGAGGTATCAAAATATCGACGGCACATGAAGACACCCTTTACGGGCACACCGGCTTGCCAGGGTCCGGGGGAATGTAGGGTTCAGGCTGGGCCTCATAGTAACATGGAGTACCCACACCGGCCGTCTCCTCGTCCACCAATTTCCATGGAACGGATCATGAGGGTGGAAAGGGCTTAGGGTCGGGCCGAGGGTTCGAACCGTCCGCCAGAAATCCGGGCGGGAATTCCACCTGGAACCCCGGACATCCTCCAGAGGGGCATTCCAGCGCTTTGACGGACCATTGGCAGACGTTGTCCCCAACGCGGTAGTCAATGGGACTGGTGGGCTTGTCCGCTGCTACGCACTGTGTGCCGTTCCACTGGCAGACGGACGGAGGCCCACACGCCTCACTGGCTGCCTTGACAAAGTCAAAAGCGCTCTGAGCTCTGTAATTCATCCTGACTGTCAAGATACCGGTTCCAGGATCGTAGTCCGGCTTTTCGCCCCAACCCCAATCCTTGTTCCAAGTCGGATTCTCCTCGATCGACTCAATGGGGGTTCCAAGGACCACAAAGCCGTCTTCAGTGGGCGATTTGCCCATACGAACCATCTTGACCCGGCTTTTTATATCGTCATCGGTAAGGCCCTTACCCACGTAAAGATGAAAAGTGATGTTTGTGGAGCTCTTCGGGTAGATTAGGAAAAAATTGTACTTCTTGTTCTCTTCAAATACACTTCTTGAAGCCTGCTTGTCTTCAGGCACGGTCGTATCAATGTAGTATGTAGCTCCGTTTGCCACTAAAGTGCTTCTCTGCCCTATCTTCGTACCCATCATTCATGGAACCCTGTCAGACCTACAAGCCCTGGCACGACAAGCAGACCCACAAGACCTTCCTTAAAGCTGCTGATGGCAAGTGTCTTCACTACTACTTCTATCTCATCGATGAGGACTTCGGGCTTTGTTATGTCCGTGTTCTCACCTGGTGTCCCTTTCGCCTTCAGGTCTATTTCAATGGGCACACCTGGTTGGCTAGCCGTTTGGCCAAGCAATCTATCCGCTTCACTCTCATGGACAATGTGTTCTCGGGGATTTCGGATTTCAGCCGTGCCCAAGAACTCAGTGATTCCTTCAAAGTGGATCTCCTGCACCATCGACTCGATCTCTTCGCGGAGCGGTTTTGCCCCATCATCAAGAGATTCGACCTGAGCTATCACTGGAGTATCATGCAGGCTGAATATGCAACCGATATCGTTTTCGAACACCAGGAAGATCTCCGGCTAATCTATGGGCATCTTACCCGCACGGCCATCCACACCGTAAAACCTGAAAACATCGCCACCTTCCTGGGCAGAAAGCTCCATGAGAACTACCAAGATGAAATGGGCAACAACTTCAATACCCGGATTGAGGGAACCCGGATCAAGCACACCATGGGTTCGGTTTCCATAAAAATGTATGACAAGTTCAGTCTGATTCTGCGCATTGAGACCACGGTAAATGATGTCTCATTTTTCAAGCACTACCGATTGGTAGAACACCGGGATGGTAGCCAATCCAGAAAACTTGCCCAAATGAAAAAGGGGATCTACTCCTTGCCAGCGCTTAGCCACCTTCTCCTTGCGGCCAACCGCAGATACCTGGAGTTCATTTCCGCCATCGATGACCCGAGCGCCGGGATCAAGAAATTGGACAAGATCTCCAAAACCGTTGTCGAAGGTGAGCGTTCGTACAAAGGCTTCAATCTCTTTGATGATCAAGACCAGCTGCTCCTCGAATCGATAGCAAGTGGAGAATTCACCATCAGTGGCTTCCAGAACAAACACCTGAGGCGAAAACTCAAAGAAAAAACCAGTGCTCAGATCTCTCGCATGATCAGACGTCTTCATGTTCATGGCCTCATCAGAAAAATCGGCCACACGTACAAGTACTACCTGACAAAATTCGGATCTCAGGTGATCACCATGGGCCTCAAACTCAAAGAATTGGTCATCATTCCCAACCTTGCCGGTCACCTGAGTTTGCCGTGAAAATTACTGTTTTCTGCCAGAAAAAGCACGAATCCTGGAATTAAGATACTAACCGCAGCCTTTCAAACATGGATGGATCAACAGGATAAGCTCGAAGAAAAGGGCCGGGAGACTGGTATACGCAAGCTCCGGGAAAAAGTCAGCGAAGAAAACGGCAACAAGCTTATTGTCTTCGATCACGACCGCTACGCCCTCTTCCACTACCAGCATACTCGACCCCACCCAAAACACGATACCGTCTATTCCTCTTCGCTGCTTCTGGATCCCTTCACACGCTCCTATCTGGCATGTTTTCGCATCCTTCACGCTCGCGTCTACCCTATGTCAAATATCCAGTCTGCAAGGGGTTATCTTGACACCGGGTGAATCTTTTGCTAGCAAGTGCCATCTGGGCGTTTGGAGGGCTGGGTGAGTCCCACCCAAAGCTTCAAACCGTCACCCCGGCAAGTTCCCAGCCTGATGCCTGCAGGGACAAGCTTTGGCCGGGGTCCAGGGATATTCTGGAAGCTCTTATGAAACTTCATATGTCCAAATGAAGTTACAGGGCTGCGTTTAGACTGCATCCAGAGAGGCGGCGGCCCCGCTGGATTCCGGCTAAGAACATGCCGGAATGACGCTCAGGGGGTTCGAATCCAGAGGGCCATCAGTGAACAGCATTGGGGCAGGGAGCCATGGTGGAGGTCGGAAGGCGAGTCCTCATCATCAACGCGGATGACCTCGGCTATACTCGGGGTGTCAATGAGGCGATCCGGCAATGCTTCGTCGCAGGGTGTCTGCGCAGTGCCACACTCATGGCCAATGGCTATGCTTTTGACCATGCCGTCGGAATGCTAAGGGACAACGAAGGACTGGATGTCGGGGTTCATCTGGTGCTCACCGAATTGCCCCCCGTTTTATCTTCATCAAAGATCCGAGGGCTGGTTCATGAAAACGGATGCCTGCCGGCCACGCCGGGGGAGCTGGCGGCGTCTCTTCTTTGCGGTGCAATCAGCAAAGATGCGGTTCGACTGGAATTGACCGCTCAGATCACCAAAGTCCTCGACCATGGCCTGAAGCCCACCCATTTGGACAGCCACAAGCACGTCCATGTTTTGCCTCAGGTATTGGAAACCGTGGTCGAACTGGCACGCAAGTATTCCATCCGGTGGGTCCGGAGTCCGTTCGATCGCACTTCGGTTCTTTGCGTGGGTCGGCTGATAGAGAGAGAAAGGATACCGTCCTTTTGCATGCAGCATTTGAAGGCAAAGCTGCTCCATGCCTGTAGAAGAGGCTTCACCGGAGAGATGCGGGGATCGAATCTCCGTAATCCGGACCATTTCTTCGGGATCTCGCTCACCGGTGCCTGGAATGAAGCGGTTATGGTCCGGCTCGTGAAAGAAGTCCGGCCGGGAGTGACCGAATGGATGGTCCATCCCGGCGATTGTGACGGAGACCTGATTCGGTTGAAGACGCGACTTTTAAAACAGCGGGAAACGGAGCGGGACCTGCTGATGTCATCGGAACTCAAGGACCATATCGCAAGGCTGGGCATCACGCTGAGCAGTTTCCTAACGGAGGACAAGTGAACGCTTTAAGAAGCATCTTACTCAAGATGGGATCGACCCCAAAGGCCGAGCCCCCCAAAATTTCCATCGTGATACCGCTTCACAACGAGCAGGAGGCCCTTGCGGAGCTCTATCGGCGCACCAGGACCACAATGGAAGCCGTGGGAGAACCGTGGGAGCTAGTGTTTATCAACGACGGCAGTACGGACGAAACGCCATTGCTGCTTCAGTCAATGAATGCAGCCGATCCGCGCGTGGCGGTTATCCATCTGCGCCGCAACTATGGCCAGACTGCGGCGCTGATGGCCGGGTTCGACCACGCCCGCGGTGACATCATCGTAGCCCTGGATGGTGATCTGCAGCACGATCCCGAGGAGATTCCAAACTTCCTGAGCAAGATTGGCGAGGGATACGATCTCGTTTCCGGGTGGAGAGTCACACGCTCTGATGCTTTCTTGACTCGCACACTCCCTTCCCGCATCGCCAACTGGCTGATGGCGAAGGTTTCAGGGGTTCGCCTGCACGACTTCGGTACTACCTTCAAGGCCTATCGCCGTGAGATTCTCGCCGATCTGCACCTCTACGGCGACCTGCATCGTTTTGTTCCGGCTCTCTCTTCCCTCAGCGGGGCGCGGATGGCCGAGATCCCGATCAAGGACCTCGGGCGAAACAACGGAAAATCGCATTATGGGCTATCGAGGACATTCAGAGTGATGTTCGACCTGATCACCGTCGGATTTCTCCTGCGCTATATGACTCGGCCCCTTCATCTCTTCGGCAAGCTCTTCCTGGGCTGCTGGGGACTGTCCGGCCTGATCGCCGCTTTCCTGGCCTACCGGAAGATTTTCGAGGGCGTTCATCTGTTTGTGGAGCACGGCCCCCTGACACTCCTTGCCTCATCGCTCATGCTTGCGGGTGTCCAGTTCCTGGCGATAGGCCTGATCGGAGAGATCCTGGTTCGCACTTACTTTGAATCCACGGGCAAGAAGATTTATGCCGTCCGGGAGGTCCTTCGAAGGGAGGATTGAGGCTTCAAGCTTCTCTTTCAAAGGCCTTTTCCCGCGTTCGTTCCCTGTAGATGAGGTAGAGGTTGCGGAGATAGACGACCAGACCGGCACCCTGTCCGGCGATGAATACGGGGTCTTTTCGAAATATGGCGTAGAGCAGGAGCAGACCTCCCCCGGCAACGCTTAGAAACCAGAAGGCAAGAGGGACCACACTGCGCCCTGCCCGTTCGCTGGCGATCCACTGCACCAGAAATCTTGCCGTGAATAGCCCCTGCGCCACAAATCCCAGGGCCAGCAGGCTCATTTCCATCAGATCAGAGTATTGTGCCGACGGCAAATCATCCATAGTCGTTCGAGAGATCGTCAGTCACCGTGGGATTCATCGCTGACGGAGCGTTTCCCGGCGAGTTCGATCCCATACTTCTTGATTTTGTAGTGAATGGCCCTGCGGCTGATACCAAGGAGCTCAGCCGCGTCTTTCTGCACCCATCCGGCCTGCTGCAAGGCACGAATGATGGCATTGCGCTCACTCTCTTCCAGCGAAAAGGCCTCACCCCCGCTCGCTACAGGAGCTTTTGGGCGCAATTCCGCAAGGCCGGGCAGATGGAGATCTCCGGGGTGCACAACACCATCCCGGCAGAGGACCACACCACCCTCCAGAGCATTCTTCAGCTCTCTCACATTGCCCGGCCAGGGATAATCCGTCAGCAGTTTGACCGTTTCCGGCGGCAGTTTGGCCATCGGCAGTTTGTGGCTTTCGCAGAAAGCTTCCACGAAGTGTTGGGCCAGGAGCGGGATGTCCTCTTTCCGTTCTCGAAGCGGCGGTATCTTGAGGGTGACCACACGGAGTCGATAGTAAAGGTCTTCCCGGAAATTCCCCTCTGCGACCTCGTCCGGCAAATCCACATTGGTGGCGGCGATAACCCGGCAGTCCACGGGGATTTCCCGCAGGTCTCCGATTCTGCGGATTTTGCGGTCTTCCAGAAAGCGCAGGAGCCGAACCTGCATCTCGGCCGAGATATTCCCAATCTCATCCAGAAACAGGGTCCCCCGGTCCGCCGCCTCGATCAATCCCTTCTTGTCGCGAATGGCATGCGTGAAGGAGCCTCGAACATGCCCGAACAGCTCACTTTCGAGCAGTCCAGTTGGAGTAGACCCACAGTCCACGACAACAAAAGGATGACGCCCACGGGGGCCCCGCTGATGGATCAGGCGTGCCACCCGTTCTTTTCCCACGCCGCTCTCACCCAGAATAAGAACATTGATATCACTCGGTGCGATCCGTTCGATCAGATCGAAGAGCTCCATCATGGCCGGACTCTTGCCGCCGGTGAGCACCTTGTTGAGCGGAGGCAAGGTTTCCTGGGCCGGGCGCGGGCCGCGCGTGCGCAGGATATCCTGGACTTTTTGCAGGAGATCACGACCTTCGAAGGGTTTGGTCAGGTAGTCAACGACCCCCGCTTTGACCGCTTTGACAGCATCGGGAATAGTCCCGTAGGCGGTCAGAAAAATAACCGGCAGCTCCGGCCGCAAAGCGTGAACTTCAACGTAAAGGTCCATTCCTCCCATGCCCGGCATCCGGACATCCGTGATGATAAGGTCCACGGGGTGAGTCTTCAGGGCCTCGAGGGCTTCCTGGGCGCTGATTGCGGTGCGGACTCGAAGACCTGCCGAGGAGAGGCGCGCTTCCAGGACTTCCAGGATGTGAGGATCATCGTCCACAATGAGGATGGCCTGCCTGGAACTTGCTGTCTGGTCCGAACTCCGATCTTTCAAGGTGAAGAGACTCCTTGCTTGCGTTCTTGAAACTTGAGGTGAATAGCTTCCAGGCTGTCAATCTGATGCTTGAGACGGCGCACTTCCTTGTCCCTGGCATCAAGCTTCGATCTCATCCGCTCCAGCTCCTTTTCCTTGGCCTGGAGAAGCTCCTTGCAGCCTGCAGGGGTAGTATACACGATAGTCTTCTTGACAAGCGGTTCGTTTCGAGCGACGCCGGCTTCCATCGCCCCGGGCGAAGTGATGCGCTCCAGAAACGGAGTAAGCATTCGTGCATCCTCATCTCCCAAATGTTCTGGCAACTGCATTGTCCAGCATGTCCAGGTGTTGAAAGCCTCATTGAATTCTTCAGGGGTTTGCGCCAGAATCAATCGAGTGGATGCCAGGGCGAAGTATGCCCTGCGGCCCAGCCCTTCGGTTTCAGCACCCTCGCTGAGCACCTCAAAAAGCAGGCAAGCTCTTTCATAGTCCCTCTCAGTGAAAGCCTGAACCCCTTCCTCCCAGGTCTTGAGCTCATGCTCCAGGATCAAAGACCTCTCTTCAAGAGGCTGAGGCTTCTGGACCGTGCTGCATGCTGAGAAACCGATTCCAGCACAAAATATTAGCGTCAGGCACAAGCAGCAGGGCCGGCCTGACCGATTCATCCGCCCCATATTCGTTCCTTCATTCCCTCGGCAAAGCGGGAAGCGTAAAACCGAAGGTGCTTCCCTCTCCCTCTTTGCTTTTAACCCATATGGTTCCCCCATGGGCTTCGACGATGTATCGTGAGATGCTGAGGCCCAGCCCCACACCATCCGCCTGTTCCCGAGTCCCCTGGGCACGATAGTACTTGTGAAATACCAGCGATTGCTCCTCCTCCGGTATTCCCGGTCCACTGTCCGAAACCGAGAAGCTCAAGGTCTGGCCGCCCGGAGAAGCCTCGGGTGCCAGCGAGACAATCACTTCACTCTGAGGTGGTGAGAACTTGATGGCATTCCCCAGCAGGTTCAAGAGCACCTGCTGGAGGTTGTCCGGATCACCCATGATGAAGGGCATCTGAGAAGGAATGCGCCCGGTTACCGTAATGCCTTTCGCTTCGGCTGCCGGAGCAACCCGGTAGATGCAGTTGGTCGTGAATACAGAGGGGTCAAGCGGCCGCAGATCGATCTTGACCGCTCCCGCCTCAAGACGGGACACCTGCATCAGATGGCTCAACAGATCGGTGATCCGTTCTATTTCACCACTCGCAATCTCCAGGAACCTACGCTGCCGGTCGTTGATGGGCCCCATCAACTCTTCTGAGATCATATTGACCGACTCCCGGATGGAGGTGAGCGGGGTCCTGATTTCATGACTCAACATGGAAATAAAGTCCGAGCGCATCCGCTCCTCTTCTTTGAGCAGTGCCGCCATCTCGTTAAAGGCCCCGGCCAGTTCACCAAATTCATCACGGGACAGGACCCGGATCGGTTTGCTCAATCCCTCATGGGAGATCGCGGCAATGCCCCTGCGCAGCTCTCGAAGAGGCCGGTTCATGGAACGCGTCAGGAAGATGCTTCCCAACAGACCGACCAGAATGGAGACGGCCAGACCTATCAGGCCAAGCCGGACCGCCCTCTGACCCCGTTGATTGAGGGTTCGCATCTGCGACTCTATACTCTGTTCGTTATCCGCCCTCGCCTTGGAGATGCTCTTGATCCAGTCGTTGATGACCCCTTCCGGGATCCAGAAGCCATTTGCCGGTTCTGCCGGGTCCGGTCCTTCGCCGGCATCCGCAAGTTGGGTCACGTAATCCCGGAAAAGCAGCTTCCATGGGTCATTAGCGCCGTATTCCGTCGGTTCCAGAAGGACCTCTGAAAGGCTCCCCTCGAACTCCCTCTGCGCGGCCACAAAATACTCTTTATAGTCTTCCTTTTTCAATAGATCATATTTGCTTTCGCTCTCCGCCATCCAGAGCAGGCTGTCAATCATCTTCTTTGATGCTGAGGAGATCCGGAAATTCCTGTTCACGATATGCTCGGAAATCCCCATGATCTGTTGAATATGAACAAAAAGAAGCAGAATTGTTCCGTAGAATATGGATATGAGAACAAGATACCATAAGAAGAGCTTGAACATGATACCGAATTTTATCTTCATAACACTCCCTGGACGGGTTCAGCCTTGTTTTTCTCAGAGGATCGAAGCCTGCTCATCTCCAAAGGCCCCACAATCTGCGCCCCTTCGATGGGGAAGAAGATGGATCAACATTCTCAGGGGGACCCTCGGGAATTCCCCCGCCGGTATGGATGGTAACCTGTGAGAAAGGAATCACCCAACCCTGCTCGCTGCAGGCCTCTACAGCAATTCTGGGGATGATCCTTGTCAGGCGGTCATAGTGCAGAGCAGCCCGCCCATCAAAATCCACCAGGATGGCAAGATCCAGAGAAGAGAGCTGTGCCTCCTTGAACTCGACCTCAATGCTCAGGATATCTTCGCCGAAGCCTTCCCTGTTGAGCTCCCGCCATGCCGTTTCCTTCAGTCTGTCGGGGATATCTCGCGTGCTTTCACCCTGATGCCGATAGTCAAGGCGCAAAGGGACGCTGAGACGAAAACCGATGGAGATATTGTTCGGGTTTTGCCTCAGGAATCCCGCCGTGGGATAGGTCTTGCGGCTTCCCCCAACGAGCGTGAGCTCCACCATCTCGGGGCTTTGCAGGGCCACTTTTCCCAGGGTCCCGTCGGCGAGAATCACCCACTCGTCTTCCTTGCAGGGAAACCATGGCTCATCAGGATCATACGGTCGTGACCTCAGGCTCGTGAGCTCGTGCAGTGGAAGCCTGATCATCCCTCCTTTCAGTTGGGGGTTGAGCAATTGCGTGTTGAAATTCAAGGATTGGACCATCCATGGAATACCCCCGTATAGCACCCGCTCGTTCTCTCTCACCGTTCCCAGATTCAACAGGAATTTTGCCTCCGTCCAGAACTTCGGGACGGTTTGCCTCGCTGTCCAGATCATCCCGATGAGCAAAAGAGCGGCGAAGCTGAGCAGCACCCAGTCTTCCGATACATAGAGGACCAGAAGCGATGCGCCCGTAGCTCCGACAACGGCAAGTACATGGTAGAGCAACTCTGCCAGGCGCGAGGTGAAGCTCCGCTCCGCTGAGCTCCGCAGTGGACTCAATCGACGGACCACCCGATAGACATATCGAAAAAGCAGCAAAACGATCACGAACGCTGTAATCGCAAGGATAAAATTTCTCCCGCGGCTCTTGAAGAAAACCTTCATGAGGTCCTGAAAAGATTCCCAAAAGGGCCTCTGCTCTTTGATCTTCTCGTTCAACTGGTAGTGTGCGACCGCCAGTTGGCCGGAGACTTGTTGCTCCTTTTGCTTCCACTCCTTTTCGACCCTCTCCAGCTCATTGGTCAGAGGTTGGCCCTGCGTCTCGATGCTGAGCTTTTGAACGTTCTGTATGGCGTTCTTAGCCGTTGCGATCTGTTTTTCGTAGTGGCTTATTTCACTGCGCAGCCTCTCGATTTCCCTCGGTCGAGCCGTCAAACCCTGGAGTTCTTTGACAATCGGGCCAAGAACATCCTGCAGTTCTTCCCGCCAGTCAAAGCTTTGCCCGGGCTTCGCCGTGTAGGTTTCGACGTTCACTCCGGTTGCAATCTGCTGGAAATCCCGCGTGAGACCGGCAAGGCGCGCGTTCGAATCGGCAAGCTCCTTGAGAAGCCTGGCTTTTTGACCTTCCGTCCTGGCTAACGGGAGGTCCTCTTCCTTCTTGTTGATGTCTTGTCTCAAGTCATTGATCGAATCGAGAATGGTCTTCAGGGTGAGGACCGTGGCATCGGCGTGAAGGTGACGCACCTCACCGGCCGGAGCGGAACCCGATCGATCCTGGGGCTCCGCACCGAGAGAGACGGCAACCGGTAAGAAGAGTATCCCGAAGAAGATACAAACGGCATGTACAAAGGTTCGTGTTTTCATGTCTTCCCGGAGATGACGTCTCATTTCCCGCCTTCCGGGGGCCTCCTGAAGAGAAAAAGGAGATGCCCCGTGCGGCATCTCCTCTCTATCATCGTTTATCACACAGGGTTTACCACTTGAAAACCTGGTCCAGTTCTTCGTCCTTCACGTCGAAGGTGACATTGTGCGGGCCGAGGGGCTCCTTCTTGAAGAACTCGGGCAGGCGGTCGTGCTGGGCGGTAAACCCGGCACGGGTATTGAAATCCCGCTCCATGGTCAGGACCTTCCTGCCCAGTGCCGCCACATCATCGCCTGTCAGGTTCGTCCCGTAAAAGGCGTTGAGAAGATCCAACAGCGCCTGGAAAGTCTCCGGCTGATCCAGAAGTGCGAAGGCAATGAAAAGGCACATCCCGGTCGAATCCACGGCAGCCGTGGCAACCTGCAGGTCCCGTGAGAGCTGGATCTGGCCTTCCGGTTTCAACGGATCGACAAACCCGCCCACTTTCAAGATATTGGCAGTGACGGCATACCCGGCCGTGTGATCGGCCCCCATCGGGCTGGTTGCGTAGGTCACGCCGATTCCTTGAACCGCCCTGGGGTCATAAGCCGGAAGCGCCTGCCCCTTCACGACAGGGACCCGTTCCACGCCAAAAACCTTTCCGGTCACCGCAGCACCGGCACCGAGAATACGCCCGAGAGGGGTCCCCTGACCGACTTCCTTCACCAGGTTGATCGCTCCCTCGGCATCGCCGAATTTGAGCAGGCCGGCTTCCATAGCCACGCCTATGGTCACACCCATTTCGATGGTATCGAGCCCGTAGTTGTCATCGAGGAAATCCAGCATGGCTATTGCGTCCAAATCGGAGATGCCGCAATGGCCGCCGTGGGCCCAGACTGTCTCGTATTCGGGTTGCTTGGTGAGGTATTTCCCATCCTTATCGTAGTACGTGCCCGAGCAACGGATAACGCAGCCCCGGTGGCAGCCATGGGTCGCCGACCCCGCCCCGCCGCGCTGATTTTCCGTTTCCGCCTGGGTTTCGCCGCTGATCTTGTGAGCCTCCTCGAAGCGCCCGTCCTTGAAGTTGCGTGTCGGGTAGCCCCCGGCTTCACAGAGGATGTTGGTCAAGACATTGGTGCCGTAGGTTGGAAGTCCCTGGCCGGTGACCGGGTGCTTTCTAAGCCCTTCGACAAACCTCTTATTGGCTTCTTTGAACTTGTCCGGATCTTTTGGGGAACGCATTTGGGTCTCGGTGTCATCGAGCACGATGGCCTTGACGCGCTTGGCCCCCATGACCGCACCCACTCCTCCCCGGCCTGCGTGACGGGTGGGACGGAGCTCCGGGTCAGTGACGGCAATCGAGGCTGCGCACATCTTCATCTCTCCGGCCGGACCGATAGAGATACAGGTTATTTTGCGGCCGTACTGATACTTCATCCGCTCGACCAGTTCATAGTTGGGAAGCAGCTTCAAGCTGTTGTCCAGGATGACTTTGACGCCATCCTTGTTGATGTGAAGCCGGTATAGATCATCCTTCTGAGGCTTTCCTTCAAGCACGATGGCGGCGTATCCCAGCCTTGCAAGCACCTGTGCCCCCTGTCCGCCGGAATTGGCCTCCTTGATGCCTCCGGTGAGCGGGCTTTTGGTGCCGATGGAAAGTCGTCCGGACATGGCCGCAGCGGTGCCGCTCAGCATCCCTGGAGCGATCACCAGTTTGTTGTCTGCTCCAAGCGGGTGGCAGAGCGGCGGAACTTCCTTTGAAACAATCGTCGAGGTGAGCGCCCTGCCACCCAGACCGGCATAATCCCCCAGAGGTTCCTCGGTCGCCTTCGGACCGCCCTCGGCCCCCATATCGATTCTCAAAACCTTGTCCATACCTGTTTTCCTCCTAAACCATCAGCAATGAGAGACCAACTATGCAGTGACTTGAAACTACCCTTTGTGATGACGGAAGACTTATCTTCCTTTGAAAAACGTTGTTGATATACCTGAAACCGAATAAAACACGATAAAGAAGCAATGGTCAACAATGAATTGAAAAAGCCCCAGCCACGCCCTAAGATGGGTGTTGCCGGGTCCGGAAAGAGTGAAGAGAAATCTCGAAACCGCTCAGACTGGGGGAGAAATGTCCAATCCTTCGTTCCTGCGCAAGACCGCAGAGGGTACAGTAATGGATGTGCACATTCAGCCGAGGGCCTCCCGTAATGGACTGGTCGGCATCCATGAAGGAAGTCTGAAGGTCCGCCTGACCGCTCCTCCCGTTGAAGGCAAGGCCAACGAGGAATGTATCCGCTATCTCGCTGAATGCTTCAACATCCCGAAATCCCGCATGGAAATCATACAGGGTCATAAATCCCGCCGCAAAACGATTCTGGTTCGAGGGATTGCACCGGATTTTATCCAGGAGATCCTCAGCCAATCGGGCCTGCTCTGATATAAGGCCGGGGAGATCATGGTTCAAATGGGTCATGGATGAAGCCGATATCAGGGCGGACGTCAATTCCAGGATAGACTCTTTTTGATCTGATGCTCAGGGATGCAGCCATGCGTGAAGCAGTGATTGTCAGTGCCGTGAGGACCCCGCTGGGGAATTTCAATGGTGCCCTGGGCCCCGTTTCGGCTACCCGACTGGGGGCCCTGGTGATCGAGGAAGCCGTAAGACGGGCTGGAATACCCAAAGAAGAGGTCAACGAGGTCATCATGGGTATGGTGCTTCCCTGCGGGTACGGTCAAAACCCGGCAAAACAAGCGGCCGTTCAGGCCAACATGCCTTGGGAGGTGGAAGCCTTGACCGTCAACAAGGTGTGCGGGTCCGGTTTGAAAGCCGTTATGCTGGCAGCACAGGCCATTCAACTGGGTGATGCCGAGGTGATTGTAGCGGGGGGAATGGAGAACATGACCCGGGCCCCCTACTATCTCGACAAGGCCCGGTCCGGCTATCGCATGGGCGACGGGACCCTTTATGACCACATGGTCCATGACGGGCTGTGGGATGTCGTGAATGATTTTCACATGGGCATCTCCAATGAGCTCTGTTCAAAGCGATACCAGGTTACGAGAGAGGAGCAGGACCGCTATGCCTTCCAATCCTACAGCCGGGCCCTTGCCTCCATCGCCTCCGGCAGGTTCCAAGAGGAGATCATGCCCGTGCCTGTTCCTTCCCGCAAGGGTGAACCGGTCCTCGTCCGCCAGGATGAGTGCCCGAGGGAGACGTCCCTGGATGCGCTGGCAAAAATGAGACCAGCCTTTAAGAAGGGTGGGGTAACGACTGCCGGGAATGCCTCCGTGATCAGTGACGGGGCGGCTGCCGTGGTGGTCATGGCCGCAGAGAAAGCTGAAGCGCTCGGTTGCAGAATCCTGGCGACGATCGGAGCACAGGCTTCTGCCGGAATTGATATGAAGTATGTGCTGATGGCCCCCATCCGGGCAATCCCGAAATGCCTGAAAAAGGAAGGGATCAGCCTGGATGATGTCGATCTCTTTGAGATCAATGAGGCATTCAGCGGTTCTACCGTGGCGGTTTTGAGAGAATTGAACCTGGATCCCGCCAGAGTCAACGTGAATGGGGGCAGCGTGTCCATGGGGCACCCGATTGGTGCCAGCGGGTGCCGGGTCCTGGTGACGTTGATTCATGAAATGGTTCGCCGGGATATGAAGCTCGGACTGGCTTCTCTTTGTCTGGGCGGGGGTGAAGCGGTGGCTATGGTCGTTAAGCGCTAAGGGAAAACAGCCTGACCACAATGGTTTAGAAGGTTTGATGGCCGAAAAGGAGGAGAGCATGGAAGTCAAGACATTTGGAGTGGTGGGTGCAGGGCAGATGGGCAACGGGATTGCTCAGGTGGCGGCGATGAGCGGCCTTCAGGTGATCATGAACGATGTCAAGGAGGAGTTCGTTCAGCGAGGGCTCAAGAATATCACCGGGATACTCGGCAGGAACGTGGAAAAAGGAAAGATGAGCGCCGAGGAGAAGGACGCTGTTCTCGGGCGCATAACCTGCAGCGTGCAGCTCAAAGAGATGGCTGCAGCCGATTACGTGGTGGAGGCGGCAACGGAGAATCAGTCCATCAAGTTCCAGATCTTTCGAGATCTTGACGCAATCTGTTCGCCGGGCGCCATCCTGGCCAGCAACACCTCATCCATTCCCATCGGTCGCATCGCGGCGCAGACGAGGCGGCCGGAAGAAGTCATCGGCATGCATTTCATGAACCCGGTCCCCGTGATGAAGCTGGTGGAGGTGATTCGCGGGCTGAAGACCTCCGATGAGACTTTTAAGGTTACCTGGGACCTTGCCGTCCGGTTCGGGAAGACACCTGCGGCATCCAACGATTATCCCGGATTCATCGCCAATCGGGTCCTCATGCCCATGATCAATGAAGCCGTCTATGCCCTCTATCACAGCGTGGGAACGGCCGAGGATATTGACACCGTGATGCGCCTCGGGATGAACCATCCAATGGGCCCCCTGGCCCTCGCCGACCTCATCGGCCTGGATACCTGTCTGGCAATCATGGAGGTGCTGTTCCACGGGTTCTGTGATTCAAAATACCGCCCGTGCCCCCTCCTTCGCCAGTATGTCGAAGCCGGCTGGTTGGGGCGGAAAACCGGGCGTGGATTCTACACCTACTGATGAGTAGGATAGATGGTTGCGATAGCTGGTGCTTAGCCCCGCCCAAATAAGTGTCCTTTATCTGCGGCATGGGCGTCTCGTCCATGGTTCCCGCGGGCTGGAAGCCCGTGCCACACAGCGCTGGACAACCATTCGCTGTAGGGACGGGCTTTATGCCCGTCCGCCTCGATCTGGATTCACCAACATTGCCATTGAGGAGGGGAGGCAGCCCATATCCGGCATCTGTTATTCCCGCCAAAGCTTGCGGGAACGGCGATCCAACGGCTAGAGCGGATGTTTATGCCTGGTGGGCGCCTAGATGGACAGCAACATCCCATCTTCAAGAACTTCAATGCAGGGGCGATTCAGCTCGGCAATCTGAGCCCTTATGGCGCTGTGGTAGAGCGGCTTGATGTGAGAGATGTAGATCCTCTCGGGAAGGACCGGTATTTTGCCCAATTCGGCGGTGAGAAGCGACGGGGTGAGATGTCCGGAAGTTATGGCCAAATCGAGCATTTCATCAGGGAATGAAACCTCGATGATCAGTGCCTTGATCCGCTGCCGACTCACTAGATTCCAGAGCTCTTCCGTTGGGCCGGTGTCTCCGGTATAGACCAGGGAACTTCTTGCAGAATTCTGGATTACATACCCGTATGCCGGGACAGAATGATCCACCTTCGCTGCAGAGACATTGTAGCCCCTTACCAGGACCGGTTTTCCAGGCAAGACTTCTTCATATTGAACCACGGGGTGCCGGGAATTGGGCAAAGAGGTGAAATCCGGCCATATCCTGTCATTGAAGATGTTGGCCTTGAGATCTTCGATCACCTCCCTGCCACTCAGGATCGTCAGGTGACAATCCGGGTCGATCAGCACCATGTTGTCCAAAAGAGACGGAATGGCTTTGATATGATCAAAGTGAGCATGGGTCAGGAGGATATGGGTGATCTTGCACTGTGCATTGTAATCGAGAGAGAGGGAAACCGTCCCGGCATCCAGCAGGAGGAAATCATCAATCAGAAAGGCGGGAGGATTGTGCCCGGGAAGTTCTGAACCGGAGGCCCCGAGTACTCTGACTAGCATCTGGCATTTCTCCTCTGGATTTCCTCTGATATTGAAGAGACAGAACGCTTCATCTTTCCTTTGGGAAGTCCTCTCCCAACCTCCGTTGCTTGTATCGAGATCCTGTTTCATCCCAATTCAACCGGGATAACGACTCCGTACCCTATTGTCTTTCAGGTGTCAAGCGAGGGTGCAACCAGGCAACCCGCGGATGATTTGCACTCGGCATGACAGGCATGCTAAGATGAATCCTTGAAGAGCGAAAATGGGTGGTTGGAGGAAGAATGGCGCGGATAGACGATTACAGAGAATCTTTGCGGCTGGCTGCGGAAGCGCTCAAAGAGGCCGATCTTCACCGGCTGGCAAGGCTTGCCGGGGTCGATATTGCCGAGTCTGAGGATGGAATGACATCCCTGCGCGTGCTGTTCTTTGGAGCGCCCTGCTTCGTTCTGGTCGGCAAGGATGTTGTCATACGGCGTGAAGGGGATGAAGGGGAGCTGTCTCTTCCTGAGAAGATCCTCCTCTGTCATTACCTGCTTCACGCTTCCGGCAGACCGCCGACCGGGGAGCTCATCACCTTTCGTCAGATTCCGGATGGCCATTTCTATTTTGACGCTTTCCAGCGGCGCGCACGGGACCCGTTCCTGGCGACTTTCGGCAGGGACCCGGAGCTCTTTCTAGAATGTGCCCGGACACTTGGCGGGCAGGTTGCTGAGACCGGGGATGCGGCGCTGACCTTTCAGGTGTTGCCTCGAATTGCCATCCAACTCATTCTGTGGCGGGATGATGAGGAGTTCCCGCCTGAGGCCGGTATCCTGTTCGATGCGAACATTCAACATGACCTGGCTGCTGAAGATATTGCGGTGCTGACCGGCATGCTGGTCTACCGGCTGATGGGAATCGCCAGGAATCACAGAACAGCCGTCGGGTAGACAGGGCGGGGAGTTGCTCTGTCGAGGGAGAGGAATGCATTGAAGATTGCCGTCAGTGGAAAGGGTGGAGTGGGCAAAACCACGCTTGCCGCTTTCCTGGTGAGATGGTTTGCCGGCCGGGGGAAACAAGTCCTGGCCATTGATGCCGACCCGGATGCGAACCTTGCTCACGGGCTGGGAGCCAAAGGGACAGCGGGCCTTGTTCCCATTTCCGAGATGAAGGACCTTGTAGCCGAGCGGACGGAATCCCTTCCGGGAAGTTTCGGGGGCTTTTTCAAGATGAATCCGAAAGTCGATGATCTTCCCGAAAAACTCGCGGTCAACATCGGAGAGGGGATCCGACTGATGGTCATGGGTGGAGTGAAAAAGGGGGGGATAGGGTGTGTCTGCCCTGAGAGCGTGCTGTTGAAGAACCTGGTTCAGCACCTTATTCTAAGGCGCAACGAAGTGATCGTGATGGATATGGAGGCCGGGATTGAACATCTCGGAAGGGCCACCTCCAAATCGGTCGATTGCCTCATCGTGGTGGTGGAGCCCGGGCGGCGAAGCATTGACACTGCCATGCGAATCAGGGACCTTGCATCCGATATCGGGTTGGAGGCGGTATACCTGGTCGGCAACAAGATTCGCAGTCGCGTCGACCAGGATTTCCTGAAGGCCGCATTGTTCGATTTCCGTTTCCTCGGGTTCATTCCCTACGATGACCACCTCATAGAGGCCGACCAGCGCGGCATTTTCCCTGAAGATATGGACGATCGGACGCTTGCCGGCTTCAAGGAGATCGCTCAAGGGGTGATCAACCGGTGTGAAACAGCTGTAAAACCGGATCATCCGTGAATGCAGGCGGCCCAAGGCCGGTCTCCTGGAACCGAGGACCAACCGAACCAGTCGAAAGATTGCCATGATTGACGTTCAGAATCAGGCCGATTACCGCAATATCAATGTTGACAAGGTGGGGGTCAAAGATATCCGCTATCCGATCACGGTGATGGACCGGGACAAGGGCCTGCAACACACCGTTGCCTCCATCAACATGTATGTGAACCTGCCCCGGGGTTTTAAGGGCACTCATATGAGCCGCTTTATCGAGATTTTGAACGAATTCCATGGCAATCTCGATATTCGCGAATTCCGGACTATTCTTGAGTCCATGCAGGAAAAGCTCCAGGCGGAATCGGCTCATCTCGAAATCAGCTTTCCCTATTTCATCGAAAAATTCTCGCCTGTCACCGGCAGTGCCGGGATGCTGGAATACGGCTGCCGGATTTCCGCTTCCCTGGACTGCAAAGCCGGCTATGATCTGATCCTCGAGGTCAACGTTCCCATCACCACGGTCTGTCCCTGCTCGAAGGAGATCAGCAGCCATGGTGCGCATAACCAACGGGGCATGGTGCGGCTGGCCGTCCGCTTCAAGCGTTTCATCTGGATCGAAGATCTGGTGCGATTGGTTGAATATGCCGCATCGTGCGAGGTCTACTCGGTTCTGAAGCGACCGGATGAGAAATTCGTGACCGAAAGGGCCTATGAGAATCCGAAGTTTGTCGAGGATGTCGTTCGGGATATCGCCGTGGAATTGAAGAATGACTCCAACATCAACTGGTTCCTCGTGGATGTTGAAAACTTTGAATCCATTCATAATCACAGCGCCTATGCCTGCATAGAACGGGCAAAATAGGGGGCAGGATCTCCTGTCATGCAGAGTGTTCCGATTTTTCGAGCTATTTGTGATGCGATGGCTGAACCCGCCTTTTACCCTCATCCCGTTGATCGGGTCGAGTTGAGGGAGACTCATATATCAGCCGTATTCCTCGCCGGAGAATGGGTCTACAAGCTGAAAAAACCTGTGGATTTCGGATTTCTCGATTTTCTCACGCTGGATGCCAGACGTCATTTCTGCCGGCGGGAAGTTGTCCTGAATCAACGCCTCACTCGAGGGATCTATGAAGAAGTGGTGAGCATCTGCCGGGATCACACCGGGCGATTCGTGTTCGATCATGGAGAGCCGGTGGAATACGCGGTCAAAATGAAGCGGCTGCCGGATGAGGCAAACCTGACGGAGCTCTTGAGGCGGCGAGCCGTTACCGATGATGATCTGAAAGCGCTTGGCCGCCATCTGGCTGAGTTCTATTCGCAGAGTGACGGGAGTCCTGAAATCGACCATTTCGGTGACCCTGAAGTGATTGCCTTCAACATGGAGGAGAATTTTCGACAGGTAGGGCCTTTTGTGGATGAGGCCCTGGAACGGGATCGATGGGATTTTATCCGGCAGGTGAGTAGAACGTTTTTCCGGAATCGGCACATGCTCTTCAAGGACCGTGTGAGCAATCGGCGTATTCGGGACGGTCACGGGGACTTGCGCACCGAGCATATCTATTTCTACGGTGGAATTCAGGTCATCGACTGCATCGAATTCAACGATCGGTTCCGCTACGGTGATGTGGTCTCAGACCTCTCTTTTCTCGTCATGGACCTGGAATCCCTGGGCTATCCGGATGTGAGTCGAGCCGTCATATCCACCTACATCGAGCATTCTGGAGACTATGAATGCTATTCTTTGCTTGATTTCTACACTGCCTATCGGGCCATAGTGAAGCTAAAGGTGGCGCTGCTCCGAACTACGGAGATTGAAGCCCCGGAGGAAAGAGACGTCTTGAGGGAGAGCGCCGGGAGCTACATGGGGCAGGCCTACCGTTATGCCCTGCAGTTTAGCCGTCCGACCCTGTGGGTCTTTTGCGGTCTTCCGGCAAGCGGTAAATCGATGCTGGCCGAGGCGCTCGCCAAAGCGCTTTCTCTGTCACTCTTTCAATCCGACAGGATACGCAAAGAAGGAAAGGACCAGGCCCTGCAGGAGGAGATCGTGCCCTTCGATCAGGGCATATACCGGACCGCGATGCGGCAGCGGGTCTATGCCCGGATGCTCGCTTTCGCGCAGGATGAACTGAAAAAGGGCCATCCCGCAATCCTCGATGCGACTTTTTCCCGAACCAAATGGCGGGAGGAAGCCAGGCAGCTTGCGGTGGACCTGGATACGAACCTCATTTTCGTGGAATGCTTTTGCCGGTTGGAATCCATCAGGGAGAGGCTAAAGCAACGCGAGCAGCGGTTGAGCATCTCCGACGCACGCCTCCAGCATTTGAACGATATGGTAAAGAACTTTGAACCCCTGAGGGAAGTCCCTGAAACAGCTCATATCAGGCTGGATACCGATCAGCCTTTCGAGCGATCTTTTCTGAAACTGCTTTCGGAAGGCCATGCGCTCCGGTGCGCTCAGGTCAGACAAGTCCTCGAAAATTCAACAACATAGGGACCCGAACACCGTCGCCCTGGAGATCGGTACCTATTGAGAAACAGCTCCTGCAAGCCCACTGACCACCCGCTAGAGCCGATTCAACCGCTCGCTCATTTTTCGATCGCCAGCTCGATCAACCGGTCCAGAAGTGCTGAAAAAGGGATCCCGGCAGCCGCAGCCGCTTGAGGAAAGAGGCTGGTCTCGGTCATCCCCGGGATCGTATTCGTTTCGAGGAGAACAATCTCATTGTCGGAAACGATCATGTCCGTGCGACTGTATCCCCTGCAGCACAGGGCCCGGTGGGCACGCACGGCATATTCCTGGGCCCTTGCCGTCAGCTCGGGGGACAGCCTTGCCGGGCAGATCTCATTGGAAGCCCCGGGAGTGTACTTGGCCGTATAGTCGAAAAACTCGTGATTCACTCCGGGGATGATTTCAACGAGGGGCAGCGCCTGCAGCGAGTCATTGCCCAGCACCGCAGCGGTCACTTCCACCCCTGGAATGAACTGCTCCACCAGACACCTGCGGTCAAACTGCCAGGCGTCTTCAAGTGCTTTGAAAAGCTGATCAGCCGTCCGAACAATACTCAAACCAATACTGGAACCTTCGTGTTCAGGCTTCACCACTACGGGCAATCCCAGTCGATCCACTCTTCCGGAGGGTGGCTCCCGGTCGGTCCTTTCCACCACTTCATGTGCGGGAGTCGGAAGTCCAGCCTGTGCATAGAGCTGCTTGCTCAGGACCTTGTTCATGGCCAGTGCGCTCCCAAGCACCCCGCTCCCCTGATAGGGTATATTCAGCAGATCCAGAAATCCCTGGATCGTACCGTCTTCACCCAGCCTGCCATGGAGAATGATCAGGGCCACGTCGATGTTGGGGGCATCCCGGGCCAGGCGTGGCAGATCATCTCGTGGATCGTAGCGCAAGATGTCGTAGCGCTCCTTATCGAGCACCTGAAAAACCTGCTCCCCACTCTTCAGGGAAACCTCACGTTCGGCAGACTTCCCTCCCGCCAACAGTGCTACCGTCATCTTCTTTTTGGTCATGGTGCGCCGATCCCTTGCTGTATGGTTGTAGGGGCATCCTCTGCCGGAAGTGTCCGCCTCAAATCATCCGGGGTTATGCTGAGGTGCTCGAAAATCTTCGATTCAAGCAACAGAAAGAGCCGATACTTCTCCTGAAGCCAGCTGCGGTGTTCTTTGGTCGTTGCATAGCGTCCGATCAGGTCGGAAAAGCGCTCCTCGAGTGAAACGATCTGATCATGTTTGACGCGCTTGTCGGCATAATTGACCAGTACAGATTCGGTAATCGGCCCATTGACAACCGAAGCATCCAGGACTACGTGTTCCCTGACAATGGGGGAGAGCCGTGCATAACCCCACTCCTCAAGCATCCTGGCTCCGAGGTCCTCATGCCTTTCCCCGGTGGAAAGGGCCCTGGCCTTGGCAATGTCATGAAGCAGGGCGCCCGCCTCCAGTAGATCGAGGTCCAGGCGCAGGCTGTTCTGATTCAGCAGGCGCCCCAGATATACAGAGATACGAGCGACGAGAAAGCTGTGCTTTCGAATATGGTCAGGCATGTTGACCTGTTCCATTAGTACCAGACACTGCCTGGGCGTGGGGATAATCATCATCCAACCTCTATTCCCTTGCTGGGAGAACCTGAAAACCGGAAAATCCATTATAAACCCAGTCAATGAATTTTGCAGTCATTTCATCTTTCAGGAATAAACTCCACCTCAAATTCTGTGTGAATGATTTCATGAGAAAAGGAGCGAAAATGAAAGTTCAACCTGAGGTGGCTTGGAGAATTAACCGGCATAAAGTATCTAACTATCTTGAATAACTATTAAAAACACTATATAGAAAAGCGCTTGAGTCTCAACACCTTATGCCATGGTGTGAGATAACGTCAACGCATTCCGAAGAAAATTCCTTCGCCTCTCCCATGAGGCTATTCCTCTGACAAGGGCTGTGATCAACTTTGACCTGCTGAACGATTCACGATATGAATCGCGCGGTCTTTGGGTGAGCTGTCCGGGATAACAAAGGAAGTTTGTTTTCGACTTCCCGGCTTGCCTATCAGCAGTATCAAACATTCTTCGATCCGTTTGCAGGGCCCGGTTCTCGGCTGGTGCGGGCAGCCTCAGGCTATGTCAGGTCTGATTCAAAACAGGATTATGTCTCATGGACCAGAAGTGCCAGGAAATCAAGAAAGAGCTACAACGCTCCCTGCCTAAAGGCCAATATGATCTTTGGGTGTCGACCATCGATTTTCTGGGAGTGAGGGATGGCCGGATCATTGTGGGCTGCCGAAATCGTCTCCACATGGAGTGGCTGCGTGAGAAGCTGCAGGAGGCGCTGCTGGGCGTTGTCGTCCGTTACTTCCCGGAGGTTCAAAAAGTCGAATATCAGATTGTGCCGGAGCATCAGGTCCAGGTTGAAGAGCAGTCGGAAGGCTCTGTCCAGGCCAACTTCGGGGAACTGATTCGCCGCTCCGGGCCAAGGTTCAATCCGCGTTTCACATTTGACCAGTTTGTGACCGGGAATTGCAACCAGTTTGCCTATGCAGCCTCCATGGCCGTGGCGAACAGCCAGCAATTCTACAACCAATCGGTATACCTGCTCGCAGATTCAGGCCTTGGAAAGAGCCATCTGTCTCATGCGGTCGGCAACTTCCTCACAAAACAGCAACCGGGGGTGAGTGTTCAATACGTCACCACGGAGCAGTTTGCCAATGAGATGGTTTCTGCTCTCAAGAACGGGAGCATCGAAGTCTTCAAGAACCGATTCCGCAGCAGTTGTGATGTGCTTCTGCTCGAAAGAATCGAATTCCTGAGTGGAAAAGAAAAACTCCAGAGTGAGCTGGTCTACACCCTGGATGAGTTGATGGACCAGGGGAAAAGGGTACTGTGCACGGGGAGTTATTATCCCAAAGATATTCCAAAACTGACGAACGAGTTCCAGTCGCGTTTGAGTGGCTTTCTGGTTGCTCCGATCGATCAGCCGGATTTCGAGACCCGAGTGGAAATCATAAAACGCAAGACCCGTTATGAGAATGTGGTGTTGCCTCCTGATGTGGTGGAATTCCTGGCCGATCGGATCACTGCTGATGTGAGGCAGATTGAGAGCTGCATAGTGGGCATCATTGCCAAGAGGAATATCCTGGGAGTGCCTGTCTCTCTAAGCCTGGCCGAGGAAGTCACCCAGACCATGCTGGATTACCTTCCAAAGATTACCGTAAGCCACATCCAAAAGGTGGTATGCGAGAGCTTTCAGATTTCTGTCGAGGAGTTGAATTCCAAATCAAGACGCAAGGAGATTGCCACTGCGCGCAAGATCGCCATGTACCTCTGCCGTCAATATACGACTCAATCCCTGGAGGCTATCGGCCGGTCATTCAAGCGTAGCCACAGTTCTGTCCTGCATTCGGTAAACGGATTGAGCTCAGAGTTGAAGAAGCAAGGGAGTCAACTGAAACGTCAGGTAGAGTATGTGGTCCGGCGGTTGGAAACCAGCTGCCTTTCACCAAGGCGCTGAGGACCTTCCAGCACCCCGCCCTCTCTAACTGCCGTGATTGATCCGCTCCCTTAAGACTCCGGAACACTTGAAGGTGACCACCTTTCGAGGTGCGAGGATAATCGGGGCGCCTGTTTGGGGGTTACGCCCCCGCCGTTGGTTCTTCTCTTTGACGCTGAACTTGCCAAAGCCGCTGATGAGCACGTCCTCGCCCTTTTCTAAGGAGTCCTTTACGATTTCAAACAGGGTTTCAATGACTTGGGCCGATTCGGTCTTGGTGAATATATTCCTGGCGAAAAGGCTTTCCACGATATGGGCTTTGGTCACGGTCATGGTCTCTTCCTCTCTCTCATCAACACCTGGTCATCCTGAAGATCCGATACCTCTCGATCAATCTTCCAGATTCCTGAATACTGTTAAGCTATTAAAGGATGCTTCCTGTTTTTTCAACAAAGAAATGTGAGACGGCGAACAGATAGAAACCTGTGGTCCGAAAAGAAAAAGTCCTGTACTCTCTTTCCCAGCGATATGTTGACTGGTCGCGGTCCCATTGAATACCACCGCATGTTCCGGGACCTCCTGGTCTTCTGCCGGGGACCTGCTGGATTTGAACATTCAAGGAAGAGAGGATCAACGGATGGATAAGCTATTGCCTGATCTCCTGAAACAGCTGTGGCAATCGGTCGAACAAAAGCTGATTTCCAGGGACGAGTTCAGCCGTGAGCAAGAGCGTCTGCTTCTTGAATACCGCAATCTGTGGGAACAGGCACTCATTCTCGACGGGCGGAAGGACCTGCAGGAGAGCCTCTGCTCAGAGCTTGCGTTGTATTCAGGATGTGAGGATTTGTCGGAGGTCCGCTCCCGGTGCTCATACGCCCTGTCTCATGTCAAGGACGAATGGCTTGACTCTGTTGAGCGCGATGACCATCGGTCCGTCGAGCGGTTCTACAACGAGAGCGAAGCCATGATCTATGAGCTCATGTGGTGGCACTCCCTGTGCGACGATTCTTCCCCTCTTGCCTATGTGGCGGCGCTCCATTTTGCCGGGCTGCACGGATGCAAATCCTATCTGGATTTTGGGGCAGGGGTCGGATCGGGCGGTATCCTCTTTGCCCGGAACGGGTTGGAGGTCACGCTGGCCGACATCAGTTCATCGATGCTGAACTTCAGCCGGTGGCGCTTTGACTTGAGGGGCATCACGGCGCAGTATGTGGACCTCAAAGAGAGAAAGCTTCACCGAAACGCCTATGATATCGTGGCAGCCATGGATGTATTCGAGCACCTGGTCGACCCCGTCCAGACCGTCGATGAGATCTGGGAGGGCCTGGTGCCGGGTGGGTTCTTGTTTGGCCGCTTCCATTCAGAACTGGATGCGGATCGGCCTCATCATATCGTCCAGGATTTTGGACCAACGCTCGATCGGCTCCGCGAGCTCGGTTTTGTCATGGTCTGGCAGGATGAATGGCTCTGGGGCCATCAGATCTTCCAGAAATCCTGACCCTGCGTTTGTGAGCCTGAACAGGGACGACCCGTTTTCAAATCGCACGGGTTTCTTAGTGCATCGCTGCCCAATAAAGTGACCACTATCGCAGGCCGTCATTCCGGCATTTGTTTCTGGCTGGAATCCAGGCTTTTATAAGAGCCCTGGACCCCGGCCTTCGCCCATGGGCGTCGATGTGAGAGAATTCGATTGTACTTTCGAATCCATAGGGCTCCAGCTGCCAACACGCATCGTCACCCCGGCAGGCATTTGGCCGGGGTCCAGAAGACTCTCAGGACCCTGGATTCCGGCCAACATGCCGGAATGACGTTTGGGAGACTTTCCGGTTTTGTAACCATTTGGTAACACACGGAATATCCTTAAGTTGACGCGTATGGGCCTTTGGCGGGGTGACGGTGTGAGCGAGTTCTGAGATAGCCTCTTCGTACTACACGGGAAATCCTGACACCGCGTTCCCACGCTCCTGCGTGGGAACGCACCTGTTCATTGCCAATCAGCATAAAGCCTGATCAACCTTGTATCGAGTCTCCTTTCCGTTGACACTGCCTCTCTTTCAGAATAAGTTTCCCGGGTTCGAAAAGGTCCGGCTCTTTGGTGAGCCGTCAGGGTTCCTCTGGTTTACGGAGTTTACAGGATGGGTACCGAGAAGTCTGATGCTCTTGATATTATTGAACTGCTGATCACTGCCGAAGTATACAACCGGTCTGAGAATCTTACCGAAGACGACCTGCCCCCGAAGATTCGAAGATACTATTTCGATCCTCTGCTGAGACGTGTCGAAAGACCGCTCCGTGTGACCCTCAAGGCAGTGGAGAGGATTGCCGGTCTGGATCATGTCAGGGCGGTCATCGATGACATGCACTTTGTGGCCTTTGAGGAAAGGGGCTTCGTGCTCAGCCTCACGGCTTTCGAAGAGGGGGCGAAGTGGTTCATTGGCCAGCATGCTCTCGACAGGGTTCGGCTGAATCCCACGCTTGCCTATTACTATGAGAAGTTTGACTCGGTGAACATCAAGTACGCTGAGGCCAGGAAGCTGAACCCACCCTTCTCCGCCGGCCGCGAATGGATTGACTTCAAGATCAAGAAGCTCTGCGCCGATAAGAAAGAGGCGGACGATCTTTTAAAGCTGGCGACCATCAAAGCCCCTGAGGATGTTAGGGACAGGCTGGAAGAACTGGTCCTGACCGACGAACAGCGGGAGGAAATCGCCAAGGCCGGCAAAGCCCTGGAGCACAGACAATACCTCAAGGACATCGGGCTCTACGAGATCGGCAAGCTCCTCCTCGTGGGGCCTCCCGGAACGGGCAAGACCTCATCGGCCAGGGCCCTGTCCAAATGGTTCGGGCTGCCCCTCGTAGAGGTGAAGCTCTCTATGATCACCAGCCACTTCCTCGGGGAGACGTCCAAGAACATCGACCGGGTATTCATGCTGGCGAAGGAACTGAGTCCCTGTATCCTTTTCGTGGACGAATTCGACTTTGTGGCCAAGACCAGGGGGTCCGACGATCATGGCGCACTGAAGCGGGCTGTCAACACGCTCCTGAAGGCCATTGACGAGATCAGCCTGGTGGAAGACGGCGTGATGCTGATTGCCGCCACCAATTATGCGCAGCTTCTGGACTATGCGGCGTGGAGACGTTTTGACAAGGTCCTGGGTTTTTCCCGGCCGGATACCCCCATGCGGCGCATGATCCTGGAGAAAGTTCTCTGCAGGATGGACGCCGAGGTCAATCCGGAGGAACTGGCCGGACTGACCGAGGGCTATACGGGTTCCGATTTGCGACTGGTAATCCGGGAGGCCGTCCTCAATGCACTCCTGCAGGACCGAAAGAGAATCGACCAGAAGGACCTGCTTCGAGCGGTCGAGCAGTTTGAACGACGGATCGCGGAGCACCGGCAGGACGAGAATGGTCCGCCCGAACGGTAAAGACCGCGGATTGCCTGCTGATTGATGGGGCACTGCCCGGGCATGCGGATGGATAGACCGGTCCGGATCGCGTCATCAACGGATCACTGCATATCGGAGAAAAGCCAGCTCCTTCCGAGGTTGGTCACATCACAGGCAACCCTCGAGAAGAGCTCGCAGCACTGATCGTAAGATCCGAACAGCATCCGAGCTCCGACGATGATGAGCAGCACGGCAAAGAGGCGCTTGAGTCCGGCAACCGGGAGGCTGTGTGCCAGACGGACACCCAGGGGGGCCGTGACCACGCTGGCGCAGACAATGCCCGCCAGGGCGGGCAGGTAGGCGTAGCCGAGCGAGTGCTCCGGCAAACCCGTAGTTTGCAGCCCGTTGACGATGTAGCCGACTGTTCCGGCAATGGCAATGGGAAAACCAATGGCTGCGGAGGTGCCGATTGCCCGGTGGACGGTCAGATTGCACCACATCATGAACGGTACGGAAAGGGTCCCGCCGCCGATACCGACCAGGCTGGAAACCACACCAATGACATTCCCCACCCCGAACAGTCCCAGCTGCCCGGGCAGTTCGCGCGACGGTTTGGGTTTCGAGCCAATGAGTATTTGCACGGCAACATAGTAAAGAAAGACGACAAAAAAGACCTTCAGAAAACTGCATGACAGGCGGGCCGCCGCACAGGTCCCGAGAAAGGCCCCGAGCAGGATGCCGGGCACGATCCGGTAGACAACCATCCACTGCACGGCGCCCCGCTTGTGGTGGGCCCAAAAACTCGACACCGATGTGAAGATGATGCTCGCCATGGAGGTCCCCAGAGCGAGATGCATGACATATTCCTGGGGGACCTCCTGCCAGGTCAGACAAAAGACCAGCATGGGCACGATGATCAAGCCGCCGCCGATGCCAAAGAGGCCGGCGAGCAACCCGGCGACCCCGCCAACCCCCAGGTAAGCCGCAAAAATACTCGTCACACAAGACTCCTTCCCGTCTGCTCAGCGCTCCAAAGGCATCCCACTTTGCCCATCAGGATCGCTCCTGTCATTCCCACTTCCTTCATCCCGCTCCCCAAAGATGGTTCGTTCAACTGTTTGCAGGTGTTCTCTCATCGCCTCTCGGGCCAGGTCCGGGTCCCCTTTTTCAAGTGCATCGATGATCTTCAGGTGCCCAATGATTGAAGACTGCAGCCGGGTATCGCTTTGCAGGAATTCGGAGCGGCTTTCGTTCAGAATCCCTTGCATGGTTTTGATCACCTCAAAGATAATCCTGTTCCTGGACGATTCCGCCAGCTGGTGATGGAAGGCGATATCGAGCTCGATATCATGTTTGCCGGCAAGCATGATCCTCTGTTGATCGCAGACTATGATCTTCAGCCGGTTGATCTCATCTTTGCCGATATGCCTTGCAGCCAGGAAGGCCATCTGAGGTTCCATGAGCTCCCGGAACTCCATGATCTCACGGAGCAGGTCCTTTTGCGCCTGAATGGCCATGGCAAAGGACCTGATCAGCACGGCCTGATCCGGCGCACAGACATAGGTGCCGTCCCCCTGACGGCTCTCAAGGATACGTTTTTCAGCGAGCGCTTGAATAGCCTGCCGGATGCAATTGCGTGAAACGCGAAATGTCCGGGCAAGGGTCCTCTCCGGCGGGAGCCTGTCGCCGACCTTGAGCTCTCCCCGGGCGATCATTTGCCGAATCTGGTGTACGATCTCGCTATAGAGATATCTCCTTTGGCTTGGGCTCGAAGGGTTCGTTTTGAACATCAGGACTCCAAAGCGGTCTCTTCTGGTTTCAGACGGCAGAAGTATGCCGCCTGTCGATCGATTGGACCATCCAATCCCGGCAAAAAGCCGGAGTGGTCTAACCAATATGGCGCGGGTTGTTTCTTGTCAAGGTCTTTTTTCGCGATTGATCGTTGAGCCGGCTGAAGCAAGCATCCGGTCATTCCAAGGTTAGCCGTCGCAGTCTGGAAATTAAGCAGGTTATCACTTTACTTATGATGGGACAGTTGACTATTCTTCCTTTCAGCCGAATATTAGCGTGATACCCTGTTTCCGCTGAACCAGTGGTTAGCGGACGTAGCATGCTCGCGATATGAAGAAAGCGAGAGAAGAGGACAAATGCCTGAGATATGCTGTTTCTACGGCATCATCATATTCATGAACTACAATGAACACGATCCTCCTCACTTTCATGCCAGGTATGAGGAACAGGAGGTTACAATCGAGATCAAGAGTGGGATCGTGAAAGGCCAAATGTCAAAGAGGGGACTCCGCATGCTGTTCGAGTGGTCTGAAATCTATCATGAAGAACTCATGGAGAACTGGCGGTTCGCAAGAGAACGCAAGCCACTAGAGAAAATCCTACCACTGCCATAGGGGATAAAGATGTTCCTACATATAACCCGTGTACTCCATTTGAACGATTACCAGTTGCGGATGGAATTCAACGATGGGAGAGTCAAGGATGTTGACTTGAGGAATGAACTTTATGGTGAGATCTTTGAGCCGCTAAAAGATATTGGGCTCTTCAAGCAAGTCTATGTTAATCCTGATACAGGCACGATTGAATGGCCCAATGGCGCTGACTTCGCTCCGGAATTCCTCTACGAGGTGGGCCAAGAAATAAGGAAAAGTGCCTAGAAAACGGCTACTTGCACGCCAACTTTCGTTCCGCCGGACCGGGCGGAAAGCGTGGCGGCTTTATTTTGAAGTCCCTTGGCGCCCAGCCGCTGAACTGGTAGTTAAACCTTGAACCTGTAACCGGGAGGCACAAGAGGCAAAGGCAAGATCTGACCAGGCACTTTTTTCAAGCTGACTCAAAAGGAGGCAACATGGCAGAGCGAGCAGGAGCAGTGACTTTTCAGGGAAACCCTCTGACATTACTGGGAAATGACGTGAAAGCCGGCGATAAGGCGCCTGCTTTCGAGACTCTGGACAACAGTCTAACCCCTGTGAGCCTTGCAAGCTACCAGGGAAAAGTGGTCATCCTCTCTTCGGTTCCTTCTCTGGATACACCGGTCTGTGACCTGGAGACCCGCCGCTTCAACGACGAGGCGGCAAAGCTGGCCGAAGACGTAGTCGTGCTGACCATCAGCATGGACCTTCCATTCGCTCAAAAGCGCTGGTGCGGGGCTGCCGGAGTGACTCATGTCACAACGCTTTCGGATCACAAGGATGCCGCGTTTGGCCTGGCATACGGAGTTCTGATCAAGGAGCTTCGTTTGCTGGCAAGGGCCGTGTTTGTTGTGGACCGGCAAGGAGTCGTCCGGTATGTGGAAAGGGTGAAGGAGATCACGCACGAACCCGACTACGATGCGGCATTGGAAGCAGTAAAGAACTGTATTTAGAGACTGTTTCAAAATGGCACAAAGGCTGAAGAACGTCATTCCGGCTAGAAGCATGCCGGAATGACGTTCAGGAGGCTGCGCGGTTTTGTAACCATTTAGTACTACACGGAAAATCCCCAACCTGTCGCGTGTGGGCCTTCGCCGGGGCGCCGGTGTGAGCGAGTTCTGAGATAGTCTCCCAGGATCGAAACAACTTGAGGTACCGGGAAGGATGTGGTTTTATCAGAGTCTAAGAGGCGAGATTCTTGGACCAAAGACTAAGGAGAGGAGAAGATGGCGAAAGTTGGAGTACTTCTTTCAGGCTGCGGTGTGTTTGACGGGTCGGAGATTCACGAGGCGGTGCTGACGTTGCTGGCCCTCGACAGGGCCGGAGCGAAGATTGTCTGTATGGCGCCCAATATGGATCAGGTTCACGTGATCAATCACCTGACCCAGGAAGCGATGAGCGAAAAGCGGAATGTTCTGGTGGAGTCCGCTCGGATCGCCCGGGGCGAGATTGTGGATTTGAAAGGGGTTCAAGCGGCAGACATCGATGCTCTGATTATCCCGGGCGGCTATGGTGCGGCGAAGAACCTGAGCGATTTTGCCTTCAAGGGAACGGCTGCCACGGTGCACCCCGAGGTGGAACGGGTGATCAGGGACATGGCGGCAGCAGGCAAACCGATCGGTGCCATTTGCATTGCCCCGGCCACTTTGACGAAAGCTTTGGCCGACAGGAAACCCGAAGTGACCATTGGATCGGACCAGGACACCGCGTCCGCCATTGAAGCCATGGGGGGGCGGCACAAGGTGTGCACGGTTGATATGATTCATCTGGACAGTAAGAACAAGCTGGTTTCCACCCCCGCCTACATGCTTGGACCCGGCATCAAAGACGTTGCTCAGGGAATCGAGAAACTGGTTGCCAGGATTGTTGAGCTGGCTTCGTAAGGAGCTATCGGAAAGCGATCGTATCAAGCCTTCCAGGCAGCTCTATGGTTCTGCCGCCCGCCCGTACAGCTCGACATTCAGGAGGATATCCGAAGCCTGCGTGGAAGAGTGTCGGGCAGGACGCAGCGGTGTGGGGGAAGCCTCACTTTAGCCCGGTTGTTGCGGCGGATGCCCGGTGATATGCGAGGATGGATCGTTGAAAGGCAGTGAGAATCCCCATGAACCGCTTGTCGTGGCGCTCTATGTCAACGACATGGGAGAGGCCGTGAGCTTCTATGCAGGGCTGGGATTTACGGTGGTTCGCGACGAGGGGACCTTCGTTGAGCTCCGCTGGAATGACGCCCCCTTGTTCCTCGTTGAAATGGTGGGGGTGGCACCCGCCCCGGCGCGCCGTTTTGGCGACCTGCGCATCATGGTTCCTGATGTCGATCGCTACTGGGACCTTGCCCGGCAACAGGGGCTCCGGATCATTCGGCCGATACAGAGCCGCAGCTATGGACTGAGGGATTTCATCATCTCCGGCCCTGGAGGCCTGGCAATCCGTTTTGCCAGCCGTTTGTCGGATGAGCAGCAATAGGACATTCCGACGATGCGGAGAAACCCTTACATCATGCAGCTTGATTCGACTCCGAAGAGCAGAGGTCGTACATGATGAGGGTTAACCTGTGGGTTCTTTTCTTCATGAGAGCGCTTCTCGCTGTCATGTTTATTCTTCCCTGCACCAAACTGGCGTCGGCTGACACCGAAGATGTGAAAACCGAAAAGAAGATGGAGGTTAGTATCCTCCACGTCGACAAGTACGGTGTCTATGCACCGAACTTGGTTTTCTACTGGGACCCCGGGATGACCAAACAGAAGATCTCCGCCCTGACCGGGATTGCCGAGCGATTGAGGAACAAAGAGGCGATGATCACCTACACCTCTGCTTCCGATATCACCAAAGACAAGAGGCCGATCCTGGTCGATATCGCGCCTCTCAAGCGCGAGGCAGCTCCGGGTGCCGGCTCCCCGGTGGTCAAGGGACCCTCAAGACCGTCGCCGGTTGAAGAGGAGGAGGACAGTTCCGAGTTGCCGACGGAACAGCTGAGGGCGGAAAGCGAAGAACCGGCGATTCCAGGACCCGGAGAGGAAACGGATACGGTCCGAACCCAGGAGGCCCTTTCCGCTTCTGCTCCGATTACCCGGGCCGAAGTGGTCCGATTTGTGTACAATTGCATCGATGGAATGCAGAGCAAGGATGTCGAGCGATCGCTTGAGTGTTACGGCGACCGCGTTGACTACTATTCAAAGGGAACCGTCAACAGGGACTTCATCCGTCGAGACAAGGGTTACTATTTCCGGAACTGGGACAGGATCAGTTCTTCATTAGACGGTGATATCGTAATCATTGTCATAGACCAGCCGGATCTGAGAATAGTGAAATTCAACTCCAGGTTCTTTGTCCAGAACGCCAGGAACACTGTTTCCGGGCGAGCTGAGAACCTCTGGACAATTCAGAAGGTCGGCAGTGCATTGAAGATCATCGGCGAGAAACAAGAAATCATCGAACGGGATTCCCTGTAGGTGAATCCTGCCCTTCGTCCTACTCCTTGATGTAGTCGTAGATATTCTGATAATACTCTGCGGCATGACGCCAGGAGAAATCGCAGCGCATACCGTTGATCATCAGCTCCCGGAAGTATCGGGGATAAAGGTTCCAGAGCCCGATTGCCCGGCTTAGCGCCGATTCCAGGTCCTGTGGGCTCAAGTCGTTGAACACATAACCATTCCGTTCGTGATGGGCCTTGGAGGCATAATCGGCATCAAAAACCGTATCGGCCAACCCGCCGGTATTTCGAACCACCGGCACGGTCCCGTACTTCATGGCGATCATCTGGGTGAGTCCGCAGGGTTCAAACGCACTGGGGATCAGGATCATATCGGCTCCGGCATAAAAGAGATGAGCCAGTTCCTCGTTGTAGGACAATTCCAGGTGACAGTCCGGGCTGTAGTCCAGCCGCCGCTTCAGTTCCAGGAATTCTTGATTGATCCTGGGATCAGGGCTTGATCCCAGGAGGATAAACTGGCATCCGTTGGCCAGGCAGTAAAGGACGGCGTGCTGCATCAGTTCGACACCCTTTTGACGATCCAACCGGCTCACCACAGCCACAAGGGGTTTGAATTCATGCCGCAGCCACAGACGATTGCGAAGGGCTTCCTTGTTCTTGTACTTGTCTTCGATCGTATCAATCCGGTAGCGACAGGCAATGAGGGGATCGATCTCCGGGTTCCAGATGCTGTAATCGATGCCGTTAAGAACTCCTCCCAGTTTCTTGCTGTATGCCAGGAGGGTCTGCTGCAGCCCGCAGCCCAGGGCGGAATACTTGATCTCTTCAGCGTAGCGGGGAGATACCGTAGTGACGAAGTTTGAGTAAACGATGCCCCCTTTCATCAGATTGACAGCCTCAGGATTGTGGTTGTCCTGCAGGCGATCCGGGGTTCGGTAATCCAGGGGATTCAGACCCACCTGCCGCAGCACCGGGTCTCCGGTCACACACTGGTGCATGACATTGTGCAGCGTGTAGCAGACCCTGGGGTGAATCATGCCCAGGCCCTCGTAGATACCGAATAAAAGCACCGGCACCAAGCCGGTCTGCCAGTCGTGACAGTGGATGATGTCCGGGTTTCTGTTGCTCCTGAGCATGAACTCCAATGCCGCACGAGAAAAGAACGCAAAGCGTTCCGGATCATCTTGATGTCCATAAAAGATACCCCGGTTGAAAAACACCTTATACGAATGAGGATCGATGAAAAAGCATTTCAAGCCGTGGACCAGGCCTGAGAAGACGTCACAGTGAAAATGCTGATCATAGAAGGGGACCCAAAGATCGCTGAGGGCTTTTTGCAACTCTGAGATATGATCATAGCGCATGCAATCATATTTCGGAAGAATGATCTCAACGAGATGGCCCCTTGCCTGGAGCTCACTTGAAAGCCCATGGACCACATCGCCGAGACCGCCGACTTTGGCGACCGGCGCACATTCGGGGGTGACCATCACAATATGCATCTGCCGAGACCTCCGTTTCAGCCGGCACCAAACAAGCCGGCTGCCTGATATCTTCTTATGCTCTTCCGGTTCTTCTAAGTAGCTAAGTCCTTAATCACTTGCATTTGCCGGATTCCGACGGCTAATATAGGGACTTAGTGGGATTACATCAAGCTTCCCATGGGGCAGCCTGTTTGATCGTTTCGGCGGGGCGGTAAGTCACCTCTATGCGCAATGTTGTGGAGTGGATCGTCCGGGTACACAGCTGAACGTTTGTGGATTGGGAGACGCGCTTTGCGGGTTTTACGGGAGGATAAAAAGTGCCGAAGGCAATCGGCCGCAGCATTTGGGAGAATTTTCTAGGCGAAGCTCCGGATTGGTACAAGTACACCCTGATTGGTTTCCTGGTTCTCAACCCCGTTATCCTCCTTGTCGCCGGTCCCTTTCCGACCGGCTGGGTGCTCCTTGCCGAGGTCATTTTCACGCTGGCCATGGCACTCAAATGCTATCCCCTGCCACCGAGCGGACTGCTGGCCGTTCAATCCGTACTGCTTGGCATGACCACACCGCAAAGCATCTACAATGAGACGGCCGCCAACCTTCCGGTTCTGCTGCTCCTGATCTTCATGGTTGCCGGCATCTACTTCATGAAAGAGCTTCTTCAATTCACTTTCACAAAAATCCTTCTGGGGACCCGTTCGAAGCGCACCCTCTCCTTCTTCTTTTGCACCATTGGGGCCCTATTCTCAGCGTTCCTCGATGCTCTCACGGTAGTAGCCGTTGTGATGGCCGTGGCCTTCGGCTTTTATGATCTGTATCACCGCTTCGCTTCCGGAAAACAGGGACGGGCAATCCACGACCTGTCCGATGATGCCGAAATCGGTGAAGATCACCAGACCGATTTGCGGGTTTTTCGAGGTTTTCTGCGCAATCTCGTCATGCATGGCGCCGTGGGCACGGCCCTCGGAGGGGTAACCACGTTGGTCGGCGAGCCGCAGAACCTGCTCATAGCCCATACCATGGGCTGGTGTTTTGGGGAGTTTTTTATTCGGGTGGCACCGGTCTCTATCCCTGTACTGATCACAGGTCTGCTGACCTGCCTGCTCCTCGAAAAACTCCGTCTTTTCGGCTACGGCTTTGAGCTTCCCGATTCCGTGCGCAGCATCCTCAAGAAACAAACCGCCCGGGACGATCTGAATAGAACAGCACAGGCCCGGGCGAGACTTCTCATTCAGGGTGCCACAGGACTGCTGCTCATTGTCAGCCTTGCCTTTCACCTGGCCGAGGTCGGGATCATTGGGTTGATGGTGATTATCCTGCTCACCGCCATGAATGGTATTGCGGATGAGCGTCGCATCGGCAGGGCGTTTGAGGAGGCACTACCCTTCACCGCTTTGCTGGTCGTGTTCTTCGCCGTGATCGCGATGATCCATGATCTGCAACTCTTTCACCCGGTGATAGACTTCGCACTCTCCCTGGAGGGAAGGGCCCAGCTTCCGGCCTACTATTTTGCCAATGGTATCCTTTCCCTGGTGAGTGACAATGTCTTTGTGGCGACGATCTATGTCACGGAAACGGCGAAGGCCTTCGCCGAAGGCAGGATCTCCCGCGAGCAATTCGACCTCCTGGCGGTGGCCATCAACACGGGGACGAACATAGCGAGCGTTGGGACACCCAATGGTCAGGCCGCCTTCCTGTTTCTCCTCACATCCTCTCTGGCACCGCTTATCCGGCTGTCCTACGGAGAAATGGTAAAACTGGCGCTCCCCTATACCATCAGCATGACCACCGTCGGTCTTCTGGCGATCCTCTTTCTGCTTTGATCTCTGCTGAACAGGAATGAAGCAACATGCCGACCATCGAAGATGTGAAAGCTTTTCTGCAGGTGCATGGTGTGAGTGTGCTGGAATTTGTTGAAGCAACACCCAATTCGGAGGCTGCCGCAAAGGCAGTGGGATGTTCCGTTGGGGAAATTGCCAAGAGCATTCTCTTTATTGTTGGAAACACACCCGTGCTCGTGGTGACCTCCGGGGACGTAAGAGTCAAGACATCCAGGCTCAAGCGTGAAGGGGGATTGACCGGCAGGGCCCGACTCCCTGCAGGCGATGAGGTGGTCCGCTACACCGGTTATGCTCCCGGTGGGGTCTGCCCCTTTCTTTTGCCGCACGGTTTGCCGGTCCTTGTCGATGCCTCGATGCGACGATTCCCGGTAGTGTATGCGGCGGCCGGCAATGAACACTCTGCGGCGCCGATAACCGTCGATCATTTGCTGGCGATCACCAGAGGCATCGAGGTTGCTGTGTGCGAATAAACAGGCGTGGCCCGATGACGGAACCAGGATTTGCCGCCGCTTTGCCCGTTCTGCTCATCTACAATGTGGACCCCTCGTGGGCGTTTCACGAAAGAGATGAAGCGGTGAGGGAAACTCATCGACTCGGGTCGGCACTGGAGGAGATCGGGCATCCCGTAACGCTCATCCCCATCGTTGACGCCAATATTGCTGCAGAGCTCCATGCGTTTGATCCCGAGGACTTCATTGTTCTGAACTGGTGTGAGGGCATTCCAGGGGTTTCCCGGAGTGAAGCCCTGGTTGCTGAAGTACTGGAATCCCTCGGTTTCGTCTTCACCGGCTCCGATTCCCGGGCACTGGCGCTCAGCCAGGATAAGCAATCCGTCAAGGCCATTCTTGAAGGCCATTCCATTCCCACTCCCCGGTGGCAGGTCTATGAGGAGACGGAGGGGGATGGATGGGAAGGGTATCCGGCCATTGTAAAACCGGTCTATGAACACTGCAGCATCGGTATCTCGACCGATTCCGTCGTGATGACCAGAAGCGAGCTGCAGCAAAGGATTGCCCATGTTCTGGACCATTATCGGCAGCCTGCACTGGTGGAAGACTTTATAGACGGGCGTGAGTTTCGTGTGTCCTTCTGGGGGAGTAGTGCGCCGGATCCGCTTCCGGTTGTGGAACTGGCTTTTTCATTGTTTCCGGATATCCGCGACAGGCTCTGTACCTATGATTCCAAGTTTGCACCGGGTTCCTCGCACTATCAACAGATCGAGACAGTGCTTCCGGCACCCCTGCATGAAGAGGCCCGCCGGTGCTTATGCGAAACGGCTGCAGCCGCCTACTCCGCCATAGGCTGCAGGGATTACGGCCGGATTGACCTCCGTTTGCGCGACGGGTGCTTCTATGTCCTGGACGTCAATCTTAATCCCGATATCTGTGCCGACGCAAGCATGGCCTGTGCCGCGGAATTTGCCGGTTACAGTTATGGGGCCTTCGGCAGTTTCCTGGTGGCCCTTGCCGCGATCCGCCACCCGCTGTTCAGGCGAAACGGAATAGGCCGGCTGGAAATGCTGAGGAATCACCGCTGGACGAGGTGAAAGATGCGGATGCCGAGCCTCGACGACGGATCCTCGCATCCTTTGAGCCAGGGGCCTTGAAAAAGGGTCCGGTTATGAAATGGTAGAAGAATGTCAACGCCTGTTTATGTGATTTCGGGGTATTTGGGGTCGGGAAAGACAACGCTGATCAACAGCATACTTGCGTCTGCTCCCCCGGACTTGAGGATCATGGTGCTGGTGAATGAGTTTGGCAATATTTCAATCGATCGCCGGCTGATCAAGGCTGATCCACTCAATATCGTCGATCTGTCCGGGGGGTGTGTTTGCTGCGGCATGTTTTTAGAGCTGATGGCTTCCTTGAGGTTTGCCCTGGATACGCTGAGAGCAGACATCATCTTGATCGAGGGAACCGGGCTTGCCATTCCCCAGGAGATTGCCCGCCAGGTCCTCACGCCTGTTTTCGAGGGAAGACTTGAGTTCGGAGGGATTATCACCGTGGTCGATGCCGGCAGCCTGCTATCAGAGGGATCCCCCCTTCTGTGGGAACAGCTTGAAGCAGCCAATGTCATCGTCTTGAACAAGATAGACCTCATCGACGCCGACTCGCTCTTGGAAGCCCGGCGGCGACTCCGATTGGCTGCCCGCTCCGGCGAAGTTATTCTTGAAACCAGCTTTGGCAAGGTCGCCTACGGCGAAATACTCTCCCGGCGCTATGATGCTGCCGGCTGGGTGAACAGCAAAAAAGACAAGCCATCTTTGGGGAAACTGGACTCTACGGCCGGTTTCGCCACCATCTCCTTTGCCCGCCACTCACCCATCCTCAAAGAAGCGCTCCTGCAATTCTACCAGAAGCATCGCCACAAGATGGTGAGGTCAAAAGGTTTTGTACTGACTGAAAAGGGGGTTATGGAGATACAACTGTCTCGATCCGGGTTCGAGGCAAAGGATACGCAAGGACCGATCCCGCGAACAGAGCTCGTGTTGATCGTAAGAGAGGAAGACAAAGCGTTTATTGAAGAAGAGCTTAGGAAGGTTTTTGGCAGTAAAACCATCTAGATTGTGGATAAAAGCAGTTTCACCGGTCTCGTTGGTATATTCCGGCCAGCATTCCCCTTGACAGTATCCGTGATATGCGATTATAGATAACGAGTAAGGCCTGTATTGATAATACTGTAGCTGCAACTAACCTCTCATAGTTCTACAGAAGCTCGATCGAAGTGATACGTAGTTATAGCTGAAAGCAGTTTGCTGTCATGGTTCGCGCCTTAGCGAAAGGTGTAATCACCATGAAAAGCTTTCGCTCCGTCCCGTACAGAATCGGTCGAACCCTCATAGTTGGATCTCACCACCAATCGGATCGCTTTTCGTTGTCAAGCTTGAGAAGTCCCACTTTCAGAGGCGTGGGTTGTGCTTCTGACGGCCGTCTCTTCGTCTGTACGGGTGTCTGGAGTATGATCGAATACAATGAAGACAAGGGGATCATCTGCGGGGCGACTGGGTGTTCCTTTTGGTGCCGTCTCAGCTGTCATAGGGGGAGGGTCTTTTCGTCCAGATCATTCAAAGTCGTTACCGTTTGATCCCAAACGGAGGAAGAGATGGGTGCTGTGTTGGCTCCAGGGGGAAAGAACATGATCGCTGCATGGCATCATCCCTCCAAAAGCGCCTCATTGCCATCTCTTCTCACCACTACCATCCGAGCGAGACTACCACCTGTTCTGTGCGGAGCATTTCACAACCGATACGGTGTATCGTTAACCCCAAGACTGTGAGGAGGTCGACCTATGTCAACACTGAAAACACTGAGTGAGTACGTAGAACAGGGTAAAGGCAAGGAGGCCAGGGCACTGGCGCAGAAGCTTTTGGGTGAAAACATCAGCCCCAACAGCATTGTTCAGGAAGGACTTGTAGCCGGCCTGGACGCGGTTGGGGAACGGTTTTCGCGCTTTGAGGCTTTTGTCCCGGAGCTGATGGTTGCTGGAATGGCGGCCCAGGAGGTCCTCGAGGTGTTGCGGCCCAAAATGACGCAGGGGTCGCTTCATCAGACTGTCGGCACCGTGGTCATAGGGACGGTTGAAGGAGACGTTCATGATGTGGGCAAGAACATTGTCGCCATGATGCTGGAGGGTGGCGGCTTCAAGGTGGTTGACCTGGGCGTAGACGTGCCGGTGGCCAAGTTCATCAAGGAATTGAAATACCAGGAAGCGCAGATCCTTGCCCTTTCCGCCCTCTACAGCCCCACACGCCTGGCCATGAAGGATACGATCCAGGCGCTCAAGGACGAAGGCCTTCGAGACAAGGTCAAAGTGATGGTGGGAGGTGCTCCCATTGATCAGGCCTTCTCGGATTTGATCGGTGCCGATGGGTATGCGCCGGATGCGCCGCAGGCGGTCAAGCTGGCCAAGACGCTGATCGGGTGATTTCCCAGGACGAGGGTCGGCATTGTCTGACCCAAAGGAGGAAAACATGAAAGAAGATCAAGTCTATAAGGACCGAAGATACCGGATCAACGAACTCCGGGCCAAGAACGAAAAGATGACGTCTCGGGAACGGTGCCTCAAGGCCATCAATTTTGAGGAAGCGGATCGCATTCCCATCGATAACTGGATGGTGCCCGAAATCAAGAAGCGGTGCATGGAATACTGGGGGTGTGAGAGCGAGGAAGAATTGCTGGCATTTCTGGGTGTCGATGTGCGGGACAATTACGGCCCCAGCTATGTGGGACAAGCATTCAAAACATTTGATGACGGCACCGTAGCCGATTTGTGGGGAGTGAGGAGGAAGGTCGTCGTCTATGGTAAGGGAACAGCACATGAAGGTATTTTCAAGGAGGTGGCCTGGTCGCCCCTGGAGCACATGACGACGGTTGCGGAGATAGAGTCCTACGCGAATTGGCCCTCACCTTCATGGTGGGACTATTCCAAGATGAAACAGGAATGTGTCTATTGGCATCCCCAGTATTTTGTCCTCAACAAGGGGGACCGGTTGGATCGAACCGCTCAGCTGAAACCCATGATGTATCTTCGCGGTATTCAACAGACCTTTATCGATCTGGCCAGGAATCCGGAGATTGTGGAGTGTATTCGCGACCACGTGGTGAACTATTTTCTCGAATACAACCCCAAGGTTTTTGAGGCCGGTGGCGGCGAAATCGACATGTTCATGATGGGCGATGACATGGGCGGTCAGCGAGGCCCTCTGATCAGTGTGGATATGTGGCGAAGATATTTCGGCGAAGGATTCAGGAAGTACTGTGACATAGCCCATAAGTATGGACTCAAAGTGATGTATCACACCTGTGGAGATGTCTACCAGCTGATACCGGATTTCATTAAGAACGGTCTCGATATGCTCCAGTCAGTGCAGCCTGAGGCCACCAACATGGATATCAAACGCCTGAAGCAGGAATTCGGCAAAGACCTCTCCTTCCAGGGCGGCATGAGCATCCAACAGGTGTTGCCCCTCGGCACCGTCGAGGATGTCAAAAAGATGGTGAAGTACGCTGCCGATAACGCCAAGCACGGCGGCGGTTATATTTTCGGCACCGCCCACAATATCCAGGCGGACACCCCCATGGAGAACGTGGCGGCCCTTTTTGAGTCCTATCATGAGTATGGAGTCTACTGACGGAGGAGAAGGCGCCATGGCCGGGCAGTCGAGCTCAGATAGTGAGCCTGTGGGCTTGACGCCGGCTGGACCTGGGAATGTCGCCCGGGAACGATGCCTGGGCCGGCAAGGGTGGAATGGAGCGTATATGGAAATTGTCGGCGAAAAAATCAATACGAGCAGGAAGGGCTTAGAACGGGCGGTTCGAGAGCGGGATGCGGCCTTCATCCAGGACCTGGCCAGGATACAGGCAGAGGCGGGGGCAACCTATCTGGACGTGAATTCCGGCCTGGCTCTCTATCCGGAAGAGGAGGCGGAAGATTTTAAGTGGCTCGTTCCGCTTATTCAGGAAGCGGTAGATCTGCCCCTGTGCATCGATTCCGCGCGGACCCCGGCGATCGAGGCAGCGCTGAAGCTTCACAGGGGCAGTGCCATGATCAACTCGGTCACCGGAGACCCGGAAAAAATGGAAGCCATCCTTTCCCTGGCTGGGCAATACCGGTGCAAGGTGATCGCTCTCACTTCGAACAAGCAAGCAGGCATACCAAAGACCAGTGCGGAACGGCTCAAGATCGCGGAAGCCATAGCGAAGGAGTCGCAGAAGTACGGGGTTGCCCTCGAAGACATCTACTTTGACCCGCTGGTATTCTCTGTGGGTACGGATCAAGGCAGCGGCCTCCTCTTCCTGGAAACGCTGCGGGAGATCAAGAGATGTCTTGGAGACGCAAAGACTATTTCCGGTTTGAGCAATATCTCGTTTGGCCTGCCCAAACGCAGGCTGCTCAATCAAGCCTTTCTCGTATTGGCCCTGGGGGCCGGGATGGACGCCGCCATCATGGATCCGACGGACAAGGCGATCGTGGCACTGGTTCAAGCAACGGAAGCCGTGATGGGGAGGGACCCTTACTGTGTTGGGTATCTGAAGGCCTTCAGGGCGGGAAAGCTAGATGTTTAGCAACAGAGCCAAGAACAGAGAGAGGGATGAGAATTTTATAGGTAGGCAGAAATGTTCTTAAAAGGGGAATTCCAATGAGAAGAGCCATAGCCATCATAAGTACTATTGTCATGATTGCGGGGTTGGCAAGCTGCGGAGGAGGACCTGCCTTGCCTGAGAAACTGGAAGTCGCTCTTAACCCGGCCGGCGGTTACAAAGGAAGTGCCAAGGGAACCGCGGTGATCGATACCAAATCAGGCACCGATATCACCATCAGTATTACCGGGCTTGATCCGAAAGAGCTCTATACCGCGTTCTTTGTGAACGTGAAAAGCCAGATGTTTCAGGGTATCGGCAAGGCACCCTTCGTTCTGACCGTGGATGCGAGCGGAGCAGCCAACCTGCAGACGACGATGGAAAAGGATGTATACAAGAAGTTTGTCGCGATCGGGATCTATTCGAATCCCGGCGGCAAGCCCATTGAAAACCCTGTGGGAGTAAAGGCCGCATTGGGTGCAGCGATCAAACAAACGCTGCCCACCATGATTCTTGAAGGCAAATTGCGAGCAAAATAGGCGCTCTTTGGATCATCCATCGGTCGAGGACGCGAAAGGAGGCATGTCATGGGAACCCAAGAAACCTATGACGTATCAAAAATGAGCCAGACTGACATTATGTCTGCCTGGAAAAGCTGGCAAGTCAGGACCTTCGTCACTATCTGGATAACGTACGGCACCTTTTACCTGTGCCGCGCCAACATTTCTTTTGCCCTGCCGGGCCTGGCGCAGGAATACGGCTATTCCAAGACCATGCTTGGTCTGCTCGGGACGGCGCTTTTCATCATGTACTCTTTGGGTCAGTTCATCAATGGTCAACTGGGAGACAAGTACGGGGCCAGGAAGCTGGTCTTCGTGGGAATGGTCTGTTCGGCCCTGCTGAACATCGCCTTCAGTTTCACTGCGGGCTTTACCTTAATGCTGATCATCTGGGGGTTGAACGGCTATTTCCAGTCCATGGGCTGGGCCCCTCAGGTGAAAACCATGGCGAACTGGTTCACCGTGAAGCAGCGTGGCAAGTGGATGGGGCTGATGGGTTCCTGCTATCAGATCGGAAATGCCTATTCCTGGCTGTTGGCCTCCTGGCTGGCAGCAAACTACGGCTGGCGCTCGCTCTTCTGGGTCCCGGCCATCCTCTTCCTCATCTCTTCCGTTCATTTCGTAATCCGGCTCCGAAACGCGCCCGAGGAAGTGGGGTTGCCTCCCATCGAGCGGCTGCGAGTCATGCTGGAAAAAGGCGAAGATCCGAGAAAGGGTGCTGATCCCACAGCGGCGCCGGTTTGTGCGGTGAAGGTAGACGAACACATGGGATTTAGATACACCTGTAAAGTGTGTCTCACCAATCCCCGGATCTGGGGTGTGTCCCTGGCGTTCTTCTGCCTGGACATCATCCGCTACGGCTTTTTCTACTGGGCGCCGACGTTCCTCATCGAAGCTCAGGGGGCTGAGATCACCAGCGCCGGCCTCACCGTGGCTGTTCTACCTCTTGCCGGCTCTGCAGGGGCTATTGTATCCGGTTGGGCTACCGGCAAGTTCTTCAATGATCGCCGTGCCCCGGTGATCTGCATCTGCCTGTTCGGCCTGGCCATCTTTTCCTATCTCTTCTATACGGCGCCCCCCGGGGCCTGGGTCTGGAGTCTGTTTTGTCTGGCCGTGGTCGGCTTTTGCACCTACGGACCACATGTTCTCATGGTCGGGCATGCCGCCCAGGATTTTGCAGGCAGGAAGGCTGCGGCATCGGCTGCCGGGTTTATCGATGGCTTTGGCTATATTGGTGCCGCCATGACCGGTATTTTCACCGGTTGGCTGGTCGAGAATTATGGGTGGACGGCGGGCTTCTATTACTGGATCATTGCGGCACTGGTGGCCGCATTCATCATGGTGGCTCTCTGGAGTGTCCCCGTGCATGAAGTTGAATACGATTAGACGTGTATGAGGTCGTTGATTTGGAATAACATAAAGGGTGGAACATACAGCCACCCTTTATGCTTTTCGGCTTGAGGATGAAGGGATGAAGGCGAGGATCAGGGTCACGTTCAAACCTCTCGACGATGAAGTGGAGGTGGCACGCGGTGTTTCCCTGCTGTGGGCGGCTGAACAGGCAGGAATACACCTGGAATCCGATTGCGGCGGATCAGGCCGTTGCGGCAAATGCAAGGTGGTTGTCTCCAGGGGAGTCACCCCACCCACTCCCCTCGAAAGAGAATACCTTACCCCCGAAGAAACCAGGAATAACGTTCGCCTGGCCTGCCAGACCAGGGTGACAGGCGCGACTTCTGTCATGCTCTTGACCATTCCTTCCGGCAAGGAACACATCCTGGAGGAGGGAATCAGCCGGGCCGTTTCGCTGCAGGCGCATGTCAGGAAATACTTCTTGAATGTCAGCTCCGAAGATCTGAAAAGCGAGCATCCTATCAGCACCATTCTGGAGGATTTTCTCCTCGCTTATGGCGTGAGAAAACCGCTCATCAACTTATCCTGTCTGAAGGCTTTACCGACCCTGCTCCACAGCAATCCGCCCGGCCTGACCGCATTGCTGCAAAATGATGAGGTCCCGGCATTCGAACCGGGTGACACCACCAGCCGGAATTATGGTCTGGCGGTCGATATTGGCACCACCACCGTGGTCGGATATCTCTTCGATCTCAACCGGGGTGCGCTGCTGGCCGTTGACTCGGCTCTCAACGGTCAATCCATTCACGGAAGCGATGTCATCTCACGCATCGATTTTGCCGTGAATGCCCCGGACGGCCTCAGACAGCTTCAGGACCGGGTGACGGAGACGATCAATCTCATCATCGAAAGGGTGTGCCGCACGGCAGACATTTCGAGCCACGACATCTACAGCGTGACCCTGGTCGGCAACACCACCATGAACCATCTGTTCTGGGGAATGTCTCCGTTGTTTCTGTCCCGATTTCCCTACAATCCTGTCACCACTGCCAGCCTTTGCGTTCCTGCGCAAGAGACGGGCCTGACGATAAATCCTGCAGCCAGGGTCTTTTCCCTTCCCCTTGTTTCCGGCTTCATCGGTTCCGACACCGTGGGAGTGGTCCTGTCAACAGGGCTGCACCGGAGCAGAACGCCCAAAATGGCCATTGATATCGGCACCAACGGGGAGATTGTGCTCACCGACGGCAAGGTCATGATCGCCTGCTCCTGCGCTGCAGGGCCGGCATTCGAAGGGGCCCACATTCAATGCGGCATGCGGGGCGCCGGCGGGGCCATAGATCGCGTCGATTTTGCCAGGGACGGGCTTCAGTTTCACGTCATTGACGGGATACGACCCAAAGGGATCTGCGGGTCGGGGTTCGTGGATGCCGTCGCAGGCATGTTGTCGGCAGGCTTAATCGGCAGCGATGGCAGGCTGTTGACCAAAGAGGAGATTCCCGAATCACCGTTTGCGTCCATGTTGACGAAGGGCAAATACAACCAGTTCGTACTGATCGGCCGAAAACCTTGCGGCAGTGATAGCGATAGCGAGGTGGTGATCACCCAGAAAGATATCCGAGAGCTGCAACTGGCTAAAGGGGCCATGATGGCAGGGATACGACTGCTTATGGAGAAGTTGGGTCTCCGGGAGCAGGATATTAAAGAAGTTTACCTGGCTGGGGCCTTCGGCAACTATGTGAAACCCGAAAGTGCCCTGGCCATTGGACTTCTTCCCGCCTTCAAGAATGCTGTAATCACTCAGGTGGGGAATGCTGCGGGCAGTGGGGCCAAAATGGCGCTGCTTTCCGTCAAGGCACTGAAGGAAGCGGTCAAGGTGGCGGAACAGATAGAGTACATCGAGCTGGCCAAGGCACCCCATTTTCACCAAGAGTTTCTGAAAGGGATGAGTTTCCCGTTATGAATCTAAGCAAGCTCCTGCAACCGGGTAAGGTATCTGAAGAGACTTTCCAAATCTTGACCCCGGTATTCGAGGGTGAGGTCCTATGCAAACAGGAACGGTACCTGGAAGCAGAAGCCAAGTACCTGGAAGCCTTAAAGGATTTCCCCTCAGGAAGCGGGGGCCGCTTCCTGATCTATAACAAGCTCGGTATCGTCTACGAGAAGATGGAGCAGTTCGAGCAGGCAATAGCGGTATACGAAAAGGGGGCAAAGGAAGGTTCCACCACGCCCTTTTGCTATCAGCACCTGGCCTGTCTCTGCATGGATGCGGGCAGGTTGCGTGAGGCCATGCGCTACTGCGACCAGGGGCGCAAGTGCCTGAAACGAGCGCGTACCACTTTCTTCCAGGAGATCTACTTTTGGCTTATCTTCTTTCGGATCGAGCGAAAGATCAAACGCCTTCTGTCCGATTCCGGTTCTGATGGGGCCAGACGGCAGCAGAGCTGAGCGAAGAGGGCTATGGTGTCAATTCCCGGGGTCCTTCACCCTGCCTGTTCGAACATTGTCCGCTTTGGTCCTGAAGCTGTGACCACCACCCCGGCGCAGGTTGCGCGGTACGCAGGCGGAGTTCAGTACCGATTGGACCCTTCGACGGCCGGGCTTGCTGCGGATGTCATCGATCTGGCCGGGCATCTCATCGATTCTGCCATGATCTATGCGGTGCATCCCGTGATGAGGCATACACCTGAAGGGACTCTGCTGCTTCAGGATGGACTTTCGCTTGGTTTGCCGGCCCATGAAGCGGACCCTCACACGAAATACCTGGCAGCAGCCGTCTGTACCATCGGTGCGGCTGTTGAGACAAAGTGCCGCCGGCTCAAGGAGCAGGGGGACTTTCTCCGAAGCCTGTTTTTGGATGCAGCGGGTGTTGCCCTGTTGGAAGCCCTCGGTGATCGATCCTATGAGGTCCTCTCTGCGCAGGCTCAGTCGCGGGGCCTGTTCACCGGTTGCCGTTTTGGTCCTGGCTACGGCGACATGCCGATGTCAACCCAGGGCCTTCTCTTTGAACTGGCAAGAGGGGAGCAAATCGGGGTGAGTCTGAACCAGCACATGGTCATGAAGCCAGGCAAATCGCTCTCTTTCTTCGTCAGATTCACGAGCGATGAAACCTCAGCAAGGAATGTTTACAAATGCCAGGCATGCCCGGTACAGAAGTGCAGCTTCAGAATGGCTCGCGGCCCCGCCCCCCAATTGGGGAAAGCCCTCGATACAAACGCTTCCAGTGACCTTCCCTCATAAGGGCCTGTCGAAGCTTTTTCAATATCCGGGCAGCACCTGTTGCCGGACTGGTTCATGAGAATCAAGAGGCCGAAGGGCCTGCCTCCGGGCCGCCGCCAATCAGGCGGGTACAGACGTAGGTCGCCTGGAACCCTTTCCCGTATTCTGCGGAATCGATCCGAAACCCACTCTTCCGGATGATCCCTTCCATAATCCAGTCATAGGTGCTGAACTCATCCCGGACGTGAATAACGGCCTCCTGGGCCAGGCGGGGATCCACCATGGTTTCGATCATCGTGATCCATTGGTCGATGCTTGACTGCAGGTCAGGGTCACAGGAAGGGAACACAATGTCAAACAGGAGAAAACGGCCGTCGGGTTTGAGCATGGTGTGGCAGCGTTTGAGGGCGGCCAGTTTCCAGAAATCCGGAAGGTGGTGCAGCACCGCCACGCATACGATGGCGTCGACCGGTTCCCCGGTATGCTGGTAGCTGAGGAGCCCGCCATGGCAAAAGACAATGTTGGTGAGGCCCTCCTTCTCGGCCTGCTGCCGACAGTAGTCAAGCATGGCAGAGGAAATGTCGACTGCGTAGACGGTGTGGCAGTGCTTTGCGGCATGCAGGGTGAAGGCCCCGGTACCGGCCCCGAGATCGATGACGATGCTGCCGGCATCGAGGGCGAGACGCCGGATGATCTCCTCGCTTGCTTTGGCATAGTCCCGGAACTTCCGATGCATGCTGTCATAGGCGGCCACCTGGTCATGTCGAGTATAGTCGACACCAGTGGGCTTCATCTCGTCGTATTGCCATTTTGCAGCAGGTTGCATCTTCAGCGCTCTCCTCTTCCTGCCGGCGCGGGGCTGACCCAAGGTCCGTTCCCATGGCTTGCAGCACTCCATCCAGCAACGCAGGCAGGTTTCATCTGTAATGTCTCCTGCAAAAGGAAAGAGGAGAATCCTTTGCAAGTAATGAAGAAGGAGCAGAGTCGGTGGTCCTGAGTACATCCACTCTATCTTGGGGCAAAATGATATGGATGTACAGGCTTGTTGTTCATATCCCGAATTATTGGCCAACCCAGATCTTGATCCTTTGATTCTTCCTGGATTTCGAAAAATCTGTTAAGTTGGAGATGTGAGTTTGGAATCACATCCCATGGGCAAACAGCGATGCAGCTCAATGAAAACTGACAATTACCCACACCTGCCCCCATGGTCGGGGAATCTGGGGGAGGGTG
>CAYTWB010000018.1:0-57954 GCA_964441945.1 uncultured Syntrophobacteraceae bacterium | reverse complement strand
TTGTCAGGAGGCCTGTCCTGCGAAATTTTCTCTCCTTTGTTGTGGAGAAAGTCCTGGCCGGGCGAGCTCATGAAGTCAAGGAATACACGGTGGCCATAGAGGTTTTCGGCAGGAGGGAGAACTTTGACCCGTCCAAGGACTCCATTGTACGCATCCAGGCAGGGCGACTTCGTCGGGCACTGGAACGTTATTATGCATCCTGTAGCGGCCGCGATCCGGTGAGGATCGAAATACCCAAGGGAAGCTATGTTCCGACGTTTCACAAGCTCAGCGCCAATGAACCCGGCAAGGGAAGAGCCCGGGCCGAATGGGGAGGAGCCAGACCCACGGAATCCCTTGGACCGACGGTGGCCGTCATGCCTCTGGCCAACATGACAAACGACCCGGGACAGAAGTACTTTGCCGACGGATTGACGGAGGAGTTGACCCATGAGCTTGCACGGTTCCAGTACCTGAGTGTTGTGGCCAGTTACTCCACTGTTCAGCTGAAGAATGAGAAAGCCGGCGCAAGGGAGATGGCTCAAAGGCTGGGAGTTCGGTTTCTTCTGGAAGGAGGAATGCGCAGGGATGTCGATACAGTGAAGATTTCCGTTCGATTGATCGACACGGCGACCGAGCTGCAAGTCTGGGGGGAGCAATACCGGCGCGAGCTCAAAACGGAAAGTCTGATCGCCTTGCAGGAAGAGATCGCCGGCAAGGTGGCGGGCAAGATCGGGGACCTGTTCGGAGTCATCTCGTTGCGCATGTCCCGAGAATCGCAAAAAAAACCTCCCGACAGTCTGAACACGTATGACGCGTTTTTGAGATATTTTCATTTTCTTTTGTCCTTAACATCGGAATCCTTTGCCACAGCATTCAAGGCACTGGAAGACGCTGTGGCCGAGGAGCCGGAAAATGGACTGGCATGGTCCCTTCTCGCGCACCTTTACGCTAATAACTATGCTTTGGAATACTTTCAGGCCAACACAGCCCTTGAGACGGCCGCGGCCATGGCCTGCACGGGGGTTGCTCTGGATCCTGGAAACCAGCTGGTTCATCTCATTCTATCCTTTATCTTCTTTTTACAGAACGAAAGGGACGGCTGCCTTCGAGAGGCGGAGATATCCTTTGCCCTAAACCCCAAGAATCCATCCTGCGTCTCATGGGTTGGATGGGCGAGGGCATTGTACGGGGACTGGGAGCCAGGTCTTGCGCTGCTGGCAAAAGGGATGCGGCTGAACCCCCATTGCCCGGGTTGGTATCATGTCGCACCGTATTTGGACTACTATCGGCAGGGAAAGTACCCGGAAGCCCTTGGAGCGGCCAGACAATTCAACCTGCCGCAGCTCTTCTGGGACCCTCTCCTGCTGGCCGCAGCTCTGGGCCAGATGGGAATGGAGCGGGAGGCTCGAGCCGAAATCGATAGACTACTTGCGTTGAAGCCGGATTTCCCCTCTCGTGGATTCTACCTGATCAGCATGTACGTCAAGACCCCCTCCCTGATCGAAGCGATAATCGACGGTCTTCGAAAAGCTGGTCTAAAGATTTGAATCATTCCTTTCCGACTGAATTCTTCATTCCATTCCGCCGCCCTCTCCCCGCCCGAGATGAATGGCCTGAAGGACCAAAGGTGCGATTGGACCCTTCATTTGGGCTCTCATGCACTCTTCCCTCTGAGTGCTGGTTCTATCCTGCCGTTATTATGTAACAATTCTTGAGAACTCGCCATTTCAGTTCGACGAGAGGCCGCATTGCCTGACAAAGGTGGAACCTTCCCGGATGCACCGCTTATCTTTGCATCAACTGGAAGAGCGAATGTCTATTGGCGGGTTAGACTCAGTGTATTGGGTTGAGGAGAATTACTGACTTGACGCCGTGGCCTCCGCCGGAACACCCTGGAAACTATTGGAGGGGGCTGCACGGTTCCGCCCACCCGGTTCAATCCAGTCTGCGCCTGTGTCCATTGGGGGGGTGGTCCCGGTGCTGCTTGAGCTTTTCAACGAACCTGTCCAGCTTTTCCTGCTGGACGCTGGTAAGCTGGGCCTTGATCTGCTGAATCCCTTCAGCAATAATAGCTTCAATCTCTGAATGGTGTTGTTTGCGAAATGTCGCCAGGTTTTCCTGTATCTGGCCAACGATTTCTTCGGTCCGGTCTCTCTGAGCTTCCGTGAGGTCGAGCTCTCTGACAAGTTTCTTCATGATGAGCTTCCGGACCTGCGGCTGGCCATGTGTGAAGCCCTGGTCAATCGTGTGAGTGAAGTAAATGGCTGTTCCCACGCCACCCACCAAAACACCGGAGAGGAACAAAACCAGAAGCCCGAGAACCACGTTCCATCTTTTCACTGGTGAACCATCCTTTTGTCTTTTCCTAGCCAACCCCGAGGGAGTGCACCAGATCGACTCCAATCGGATCTTCGAAAAACAGCGTCGTGACTGAGGACGCCGTGCTCAGGTCGCTGGTCATGGCATAGACCGCAAGGGCCAGGGCAATGAGACAGGTTGCCGCGGAGAAGCGCCACACCAGTCGGCCGTACCCCGCTGGATCGAAACGGCTGACAGCGGGTTGCACCGCAATGCTGCGGACTGCCCGCATCACCTTCTCATTCCATGAAGCACTGACCAGGAAGTCCTCCCCTCTGCGATGGACTGCCTTGAGTGCTTCTTCAATTTTGCGGATAGGTCCTTTATGAGAATTCATGGCTGTTTCGATCCCCGCTCCATCATCTCAAGAATGATCCTGTGCATTTCACGCCTTGCCCGATGCGCCCTGACCTTGGTCTTGACCACTCCCCAGCCGAGCATCTTCGCTGCTTCCCTGACCGTGAGCTCATCGAGATGAATCAGTGAAACCACCATCCGATCTTCTGCGGACAGGCGGTCGAGGGCGTAGCGAAGCACTCCCTTCCCCTCCTGGCGGGCTGTATGTTCGAGAAAAGCCTCCCGGGACTGAGGAGCAAGCGCCTCATCGAGCCACTTCTGGCCTTCTTCGGTGAGTGAGCTCAACGGCACCTCGCGATTCTTCGTCCGGTTCCGCCAGAAATCATAGCAGCTTCTCACCGCAAGCGTTGCCAGCCAATGCCGAAAAGAGCTCCTCGAAGCATAGCCACCCAAGGATTGAAAGGCCCTCACAAAGACATCCTGGGCAACGTCCTCGGCGCTCTCGTGCGGGACGTGTTTGAGCACGATCCCGAATACCATCCCGCGATATTTCTCCAGCAGCAGTTCGAACGCATTGACCTCGCCGCTCAACACCCTCTGAATGATCCGGGCGTCGTCGGGTTCAACCGATTGATGATCGACCCGTGAGTCCCGGCGCTCTGAATGATCCGATCGGCAAATGGTGATTGTCTCCGCTCGTGTTGTTCTGAAAAGCTGCCCGCTCGGGGCTTCAGTGATTCCAGCCGCCATACCGTTCGCCGATCACCGGGGACCTGCCTGAACTGCCCTGATCCTCTGCCTGTCTTGACTTCCGTGGGGCAGTCTGGAAAACCTGCCCCACAACCCCTTGAACTATCCGCCGCTATACTGGTCGATCCACCGATCCATCGGGGCCATTCCGTGCCCGATTCGGTGACGGATCCTCGAAGAACAATGGGCCTTTATCTTCTGAAGTGTCTCGATCTGTTCGGGCGTCAAGACCTTTCTCACTGCATCAAAGGCCTTCGCTCTCAGCACAGCCAGCTCTTCTCCGGTATGCGCAGCCTTTCGCACGGCTTCCCGCACAGCGTCTTCATTGAAGGCATCGCCTGTGATCGCCTCGCCCAAGGACTTCCTGGCTTCCATTATTTCGTCCCGGAGTCCTTGTGCCTCCTCTCGATTCTGCTTGAGAATGACGGCTATCTCATGCTTCTGGGATTCCGTCAGTTTCAGCTGATCGACGATTTTCGCAAATCCTTCACCATGCCGACCATGGCCCTTTCCGGGGTGGCCGGGGGGCGTGTCGGCAGCGTAGACCCCCATCCATCCGAAAAGAATATACACCAGAACCCAAAATGCTACGATACTCCGGGTGCCCTTCATTGCCTTTCTCCTTTCTTTCTGTCCATTCCACCAATCTCGATGGTTTTCGGTCTCATTCGTTTCCTGTTCCCGGCCGGGAAGAAGGACCCCATGGCCCTCGCTTATTAAAGTCGTCCGAGGCGACCCGTTGGTTACAGAACATTCGTTGAGCTCTTGTCCCTCCTTGATCTTACCATCGAATCCAACCATAATGGGAAGGAGGGTTTCTGGGCCGAAAGGTGGGAAGCTGGAATGCCGGAGGGAAAACCGAGGAGGGCCGGACACATGATTGATTTGACCAGGCAGTTGATCGAGCTTTTCAATAAAGAACAAATGCTCGCATTCTTTGATTTCCACATCTATCCAGGCGGAAACGATGCGGTATCGGGCCTCTGCAAGATCTCGAAGCCCAGGGGTACAGACCAGCAGACCCAGTACGTTTCGCTGCTCTTTCTGATCGACACTCCGGACGATGCGGTCTGGGAAAGCGTCAATGCCTTCATAGAGAGCATCGAGTGGCATGCTTTTGAACACGAGCTGCCGGGTACCGGGATCGTGCTCTCCATTCCGCACATGTTCCATGCTTCCGGGATGTACTTCAAGGAAACGGCGATCTTTTTGGGCAACAATATCCGAATTTCGAGACAGTTTGTCCGGGAGAAGCTCTATCCAGCCATCTCCAGGGTCATGGGGCTGACGGCCGGGGAGCTGATCTTCTGGGAAGATCTCCCGGAAACAAAGCAGGAGATCAAGCAGATTGCCCTGGAGAGGGTCCCGTCCCAATCATTCGTGGCTCGACTGAAGGCCTTTCTTGACCATTAGACGCGCTGCGAGCATTCCCACCGCAGGGCATCGATCACGCCGTGGCATCGACAGCTCGTAATGATCAGGCAACATCCTTCCTGCTTTTCCGAAATCTGTTGCAGGGCCGACTGGAGACTGCTCACCGGATAGCCGCCGACACCAGGCGCCAGCTGTCGGCTCCTTGTGACGATCACATCGAATCCCGGGACACTGATCCTGCCGAGGTCCTCGAACAGATTTCCCCGCCGCGGGCCTTTGGTGGCTGTGCAGAAGTCATCCGGTTCGCTGCAGGTGTCCGGGCAGATGAACGTGGCGAAGCTCGCACAAAGCGATCCGCCGGGCGCCCGATAGGGATTGGGGATTTGTGCATCCACGGATTCCGGGACAGGGAGGCGCTCGGCACGCCCTCTCTTCTCCAGTTCATGCAGGAGCCACTGGAAAGCAAAATGCACTGGGATTGCCGGAACAACCCAGGTGAGGTCATCAGCCCAGGGGCTGTCGAGGAATGACCCGACGTCCGACATGGCAACGGGGAGACTGAAATCTCGCTCAATTCGATCAAGCTTCTCCCTGCGCTGATCAACCACCAGGAAGGAAGCCTGGGGATATCGCGTACTCAGCCTTTGTGCGGCGAGATATCCAAAGTATCCCGCACCGAGAATACAGATCCTATGCGGCGGGAAAAAGCCGGCGGATGAAACATCTGGACCTTGCAGGGGAGGCTCCTTTCGGGTTATTCATTAAACGGTCTTGTTGCCGCCGACAAATCATCGGGGTCAACCAACATTATAGCGAGAGGGACGATTTGAGCAATCTCTTTACTGTGTTCGATAAGATTGCCGAAGAGCGCATCCGTGAAGCCATCGAACGCGGCGAATTGGACGATCTTCCCGGCAAAGGGAAACCGCTTAACCTGGAAGATGACAGTCACATTCCCCCGGATCTTCGCCTGGCCTATAAAATTCTCAAGAACGCCGACTGCCTTCCTCCGGAGTTGGAGCTGCGCAAGGAGATCCGCACGACGGAGGCTTTGCTGTCCGGGATTCAGGACACTCAGGAGAAATACAAACAGATCAAACGACTCAATTACCTGATCATGAAGCTCAACATGACCCGAAGCACCTCCCTGGCGCTGGAAGAGAACCAGCATTATTTCGAAAGAGTTGTGGACAAAATCGGGAAGAGCAAGCGCGATTGACAGCTGAAGGACTGCCTGGTTTCTGCCGATTCCAGCCTTCCGGCTCCCGTCTGCCGATTTCCGGCTGTGCGTTCCAGTGCTGCTCAGGGAGCAGCCGGATGACTTCCTGCTGTTGAGCGGCTCGACGGGAGGGGGACGGAGACGACGTCGGTGAATGGGGATTCATAATCTCGAGGACATCCCTGTTGACTGTCACGGCCAAAACCTTCTATACAACGACAGCGGAGATTCATGTTCCGCACTGTGCACTTAGCCTCTCGAACAAGAGACCGCAGCATGCCCGGGGAGGGTTATTCACGCGGGTACTCGAGTGGGGCATCATACGGAGTGGAGACCCGATATATCTCGTTCACACGGTTGTCCGGAGAGAAGATGGAAGCTCTAGTTGAAACACAGGAACTTGTTGGGCGCATTCGCAGCATCAAGGAAGCGCTGGGAAAAGAACTGGTCATCCTGACTCACCACTATCAGAGGAAAGAGATCATCGACCTGGGGGATTTCAGGGGCGATTCCTTCGGCCTGTCGAAGACGGCGTCCGAGAGGGGTGAAGCCCGGTATATCGTTTTTTGCGGCGTTCACTTCATGGCTGAAAGCGCGGCCATCCTGGCGCAGCCGCATCAGACGGTGCAGATCCCCGACGACAGGGCCGGATGCGGGATGGCCGACATGGCCGATATTGGGGATGTCGAAAGGGCATGGGAAGAGATTACCGCCATCTGCGGGAAGGCTTCCGTTATTCCCATGGTGTACATGAATTCGGATGCGCTTCTCAAGGCATTCTGCGGCCGGTATGGAGGAGCGGTCTGCACATCGTCCAATGCCGATGCGGCTGTGCGATGGGGGTTTTCGGTCGGCGAAAAGATTTTGTTCGTTCCCGATCAGCACCTCGGCCGCAATGTCGGCAATCAAATGGGCATCAAGCCTGAGGAAATGATCGTCTGGAATCCGAAGAAGCCCCTGGGCGGAAATTTGCCCGGTGACATTGAAAGAGCTCGGATCATCCTGTGGGACGGATACTGCCTGGTTCACACCCGCTTCAAACCTGAGCACATTCGGAAGATGCGCGAAGAATACCCGGACGCGAAAATTGTCGTGCATCCGGAATGCACTCAGGAGGTGGTCGCGCTTTCGGATTCCTGCGGTTCGACCAGCCACATCGTGAACTACGTGAAGGATGCTCCCCCGGGAGCGACCATCATCATTGGAACGGAGATCAACCTCGTCCATCGGCTGGCCCTGAGATATCCGGATAAAAGGGTGCTGGAGCTGCACCGTTCCCTGTGTGCCGACATGTTCCGGATCAACTTGACAAACCTGCTCCGGACCCTGGAAAACCTCGGACGTTTCAATGTGGTCACCGTCCCCGAGGCAGTGAAGGCGGATGCGCGAACAGCCCTGGACCGCATGCTGAAATTGCCGTCGAAGTCTAAATGAATTTCATGCCAGGGCGGGACCCGGAAAAGCGGTTCAAAGTGAAAACGCCCTACCAGACGCTGACAACCCTGCTGAAAGAAATGGGTGGAGTACTGGTCGCCTTTTCAGGCGGTGTGGACAGTTCTCTTCTCCTGGCCGCGGCGCGGGATGCCCTGGGCGGTTGCGTCCTGGCCGTCACCGCCGTATCGGCGGCGTTTCCGGCTGGAGACTTCGAGTTCGCTCGAAGGATCGCGGCCCGGCTCGGTGTGCGCTGGATCACTCTGGAAACCGATGAGCTCGATGACCCGGAATTCAGAGCCAATCCTCCCAACCGGTGCTATTTCTGCAAGAGAAAGCTCTTTGCCGCGCTTCTCGAAAAGGCAAGGAACGAGGCACTGCCGTTCGTCATAGAAGGAACGAACGCCGACGATCTCTCCGATTTCAGGCCGGGCCTGGCTGCCCTGCGGGAGCTCGGAGTTCGCTCCCCCTTCGTCGAGGTCGGCATCGGGAAGCAGGAGGTCCGAAGAGTGGCTAAGGACCTGGGGCTGGAGAACTGGGACAAGCCTTCGTCCGCATGCCTGGCATCGAGAATCCCCTATGGGGAAGAGATCACCCGAGAACGCCTCGATCGAATCGCAAAAGCCGAGGCCTCGATCCGGGAACTGGGGTTCAGACAGGTGCGGGTGCGGGACCATCATTTGCTGGCGAGGATCGAGCTGCTCTCGGATGATCTGGACCGGGTCCCAGCTCCGCCCATGCGAGCCGCCATGGTCGAGGCCTGCAAACGGGCCGGTTACACCTATGTGACCCTTGACCTGGAAGGCTATCGGACCGGCTCACTGAATGAAACACTGATGAATGAGGACCAACATGAAAACAGCACTCCTGCTGGTTGATATCCAGAAGGACTACTTTCCCGGGGGAGCGATGGAATTGGAAGGCAGCATCGAGGCCTGTCTCCAGGCGAGACAGTTGCTGCTCCACTTCCGAGAGATGCGCCTTCCTCTGGTCCATGTGCAGCATATCTCCACCCGCCCGGGCGCAACGTTTTTTGTCCCCGATACGGACGGGGTGAGGACCCACGAGAAGGTGCAACCCCTGGAGGAAGAAAGCGTCATAACGAAGCATTTTCCAAACAGTTTTCGCGAGACACCCCTGGTGACGCTTCTGCAGGCAGAGCAAGTCAAGCGCTTGGTGATCTGTGGGATGATGACCCATATGTGTATCGACGCTACGACCAGGGCGGCATTCGACTATGGTTTCGAGTGTTGGGTTGCCGAAGACGCCTGCGCTACCAGGACGTTGACGCACAATGGCCAGAGCATCCCGGGCCGGTATGTCCACCTTTCGATTCTGGCTGCCCTGAACGCTGTGGTTGCGAAAGTGTCAAGGACCGCGGATCTTCTTTCCCAACTGCCCTCTTGAATGAGAAATGCTTTTATGACCTTAACCGGACCGACCCTGGCCTATGTTCTTCGAGAAGCCGGTGAGTCGGACATCCCCGAACTCGTCGAGATCATCAGGTCTTCGTTTCAAGACGTTGCTCTGCGTTTCCGGCTGACCGAGGAAAACTGCCCGAAGCACCCGTCCAATTGCCGGGACTCCTGGATTGCAGAGGCCCTGAATAAGGGAATCCGCTATTTTATGCTCGATGTAGACGGTGCTTCATGCGGCTGCGTGGCGCTCGAACAGGCGAATCCCGAGGTCTGCTATCTGGAAAGGCTGGCAGTCCTCCCTCACCAAAGGCAGAGGGGTTTTGGAAAAGCGCTCGTCGATCACGTTCTGTGGGAAGCCGGGCAGCTCAATGCCCGTCGCGTCGAGATCGGCATCATTGCCGACCAGACAGAACTGAGAGAATGGTACCGGAGAATCGGCTTCCTGGACGGCAAGAAGGCCGCTTTCCCACATCTGCCGTTCCAGGTCCTTTTCATGGTTCGGACACTCGACGATCCGGCTTGCAGGTTCGAAGCTGTGAACGAAAGTCCATGCTCGCCCCGGCAGCAGCGGTCAAAGCCATGACGAAACGTAGAGGGCGGGTCGTCGTCGCCATGAGCGGGGGGGTGGATTCCAGTGTCGCCGCCGCCATGCTGCTTGAAGACGGCTATGAAGTGATCGGGGTAACCCTGCAGCTGCAGTCCTGCGAAGATGCGACGGCCGGGCGTTCGTGTTGCAGCGCCGCAGGGCCTGCCCAGGCTGGATTGGCAGCCGGGGCCCTCGGGATCCCGCACTATCTTCTGGACTGCCGCAGCCGGTTTCACGACACCGTGTTGCACTACAGCTGGACGGAATACTCTCGGGGGCGAACCCCAAATCCCTGCGTCATCTGCAATGAACGGATAAAATTCGGCTTCCTGCTGGATTCGGTCGGATCTCTAGGGGCCGAGAAGCTGGCAACGGGCCATTACGTGCGGTTGGAGCCGGACAATCGCTGTGGTGCTTTCTTGATGCGCGGCATGGACCCGGGCAAGGACCAGTCCTATTTTCTCTTCTCACTGGATGACCGGCAAAGAGCGGCAGCGCTTTTTCCCGTCGGACACCTCGTCAAGGCTGAAGTTCGCGAAAAGGCCAGGGACCTCGGGCTGCAGAATGCGGACCTCGAGGAAAGCCAGGACGCCTGCTTCCTCTCGGAGGGAGAAGTCTATGCCGAAATCCTGAGACAGCGGTTTCAGGCCCCCGCGCGACCCGGAGAAATCGTGGACAGTGAGGGGAGAGTCCTCGGGGAGCATCAAGGTTTTCATCGGTTCACCGTCGGCCAGAGGAGGGGCCTCGGGATTGCCCTGGGACGGCCGGCCTGGGTGAAGTCGATCGATCCGGAAAACGCGCGGGTCACCATCGCCCTTGAGAAGAAGGAGCTCCTGTCGAAAGGCCTCATTGCCTCGGGGGTCAGGTGGAGCCGGTGTCTCCCGAATACCGATCCAATCCCTTGTTTCGTCCAGGTCCGCTATCGGCATGCGGCGGTTCCGGCGGTAGTCGAGCACTTGGGACCGGAGCGGGTTCGGGTGATCTTCAACCAGCCGGTCAGAGCAGTCACGCCCGGGCAGGCGGCGGTCTTCTATGACGGGGACCGACTGATCGGGGGAGGCTGGATCGAGCGACCCATCACCGGCGATGGCGGCTTCTGAAGTCGACTCAATCCTTGTCTTCACTTTGAAGCGAGGGTAGGATAGATGCCCATCTAGCGAAGCGTTACACTCAAGAGCATGGGAGGAAGTGATGAAGATGACGTCTCGCAATTGCTCACCTAAAGTGGGCTCAGGCGCTTTTTGGGTATGCTTCCTGGTCGTATTGGCCATGACGGGGCAAGCCCGCCTGACTGAAGGCCAAACGATGGAAGAGCGAAAGAGAGGGGCAGAAAGAATTGAATCTCTGGGAATCACTGACTTCGGCCTTGCGCCACGGATTGGACCGGATGTGACAACCAACCTGCGAGGGATAGCTCTCAACGCAGAGGAAACAAGACTATATGTGGCGGACTATGACAACTCGAACATCAAGGTTATCAACCTGGCAAACGATCAAGTGGCAACAACCATTAAAGTTGGCGAACATCCTTATTACATGGCGGCTCGTCCGCATTCCAAAGAGATTTGGGTCACATCGTCGAATGGCAGGATCTACGTGATCAATACGAAGAAAAACAATGTCTTGCGATCCTTTCGTGGACCGGGTGCGCCGGTTTCGATCGGCTTCGATCCAAGCGGAAAGTATGCCACGGTGGGAGATACGAATGGAGGCGCATACACCTTCAAGGCTGCTACCGGCGGAAGGATCAGCAAGTGTTTTTTTGGGCTTTCGACCTATGGCGTCGCCATGTTGGGTAAGAAAATGTTCTATGCGACAACGCGTGATGGCTGGGTGGCGCGCGTGGGCCGCAACTGCCATGTCGACGGGATTTATACCGCTCAATCAAATGGCTGGAGGCTCGCTCTGACATCGGACAGCAAATATGTCGTTGCTGCCACGACTTCCACGTCTGTCATCGATGCCGAAAGTGGTGAATTCCTTGGCAAGGTGGAGGGTTCCAATTCCAACTACTTCGTTTCGTCTCTTGATGGGAAGATTGTTTATGGCGCCAGGGCAACAGGTAATGGTGTTGAGAAGATCGATCCCGCGGCGAGGACACTGATAGGCGTCATTGGAACTCCATATTCGCTATGGGGCATTACCATGGCCGCGAAGAACGGATATCTGTATGCGACGACCGCAGGCTCCGCGTTTGTCACGGTGATTGATTCCAAAACGGATGCGGTCATGAAAGTGATTGTAGCGCCGCAAGCTTAACGAAAAGGATCGGGCCATCTTCGCATCCCTGGCCCAGGGCCCTCCTTGCTTTGCTTCCGCGGTTGCGCGAAAGCTGCCGCGTCAGGCAACGATACCGGACCACGGGGGGTAATACAGTGCCGTTGCGCGGCTCTCATGCTGCCTTTGAACCTTTGGGAGAAAGGCGGCAACGAGTAAGCGAAAACGGTCCCGGGCGGTCTTCCGAGCTGGTTCAACAGGTGGAAATTACGGGGGGTATCATGTGGCGGAAACTGAGGTGTGCTATTTTCATCGCGGCTGTTTTACTCGGCATGGTCGGAGTAGCAGGACCGATCCAGGCTGAAGAGATGGGCTGGATCCCCATGGACCCGGCCGAATACCAATTCTTCATGGTTGAACAGCCTCAAGAGGCGTATCAGGCATTACCCAAAGCCTATGATTGGCGTAATCACGAGGCGGTGACCGTTGCCAAGGATCAGGCCAACTGCGGTTCATGCTGGGCCTTTGCTGTAACCGGAGCGTTTGAATCCCACATCCGGATCCTCTTTCGTGAAACCCTGGACCTGTCCGAACAGAAGCTCATCTCATGCGACAACCCACCCAACAAGGGTTGCTGCGGTGGGCGTTTGAGCGGCATCCGGTTCTATGAGAAAGAACTTCCCCGGCTGGAGAGGTGCTATCCTTACGGGGATGCGGACTTCTTTAGCAAGCACAAGCGCTGCCCTCCCTATTCGGATGTGAAATGCTCCGAGAGCTGCACGCCGGTCAATTACAACGCCAAAGGATTTTACACCATCAATGTGGGCGACTCCAATCAGGTGAACGCATCCATCTATCAGGACGGTCCCGCCCCGGTTGGATTCACAGTCTATGAGGATTTTACAACCTACTGGGACAGCCCGCTGGGCACAGCTCCCTGGACCGACGGGGTTTACTTTCATCATTCCGGCGGCAAGCGAGGCGGTCACGCTGTCCTTGCTTTTGGCTGGAACGACACCCAGCAGTGCTATCTGATGAAGAACAGCTGGGGGGCAACGACCGGACCGTTTGGGGACGGGACGTTCAAGATGCGCTATGATCAGATTAGCCAGGCCGTCAACTTCACCGTGGTGGAAGGCAGCGGCAGTATCGGCTCGATGGGAGTCATCCCTTACTGTTACAATCACAAGAAGTCTGTAGACTACCGTATCACCATATGGGGAGGCAAGGGGCTCACAATCCAGGCAGGAGACCCTTTTGGCGGGACCGATACAGTGGTCATGAAGGTCAAACAGAAAAGCCCGGATAAGAAAACCGCCAGACAGAAGGTGCTCTATAAATCCCCGTTGCGCCCCGACTTCTGTACCGCCGGGCTGGACGATTGGATTATGGACCCCAACCAAGCGATCAGCCTTCCGGATTTTACCGAGGGCACCCTCAGAATCAAGATATTGGATACGGCGGACGTCGGCTATCCCAAGAATGCCCTGGTTAAGTTCATCACGGAAAACGGGGCCTTTCTGTACGTCGAGGTCATCAAAGGGACCGAGACCTGCCGGGTCAACGACACAGCTCCCGAATCTCGACCGGAAGAGACCTCACTCTACAATTTAGAGAGTGAAAGTGAAGTCCGCTAAGTACATCGCTGCCCAATAGAGTGACCATTATCGCAGGCCGTCATTCCGGCATGCTTCTGGCCGGAATCCAGAATAGCTTCCTGGATACCGGCCTTCGCCGGTATGACGAACGGGAATTCGGACACTTGTTTCTGAGGCGCTGTGCTAAGGGGTGGTTCGGGAAATGTTGTTTCCGATAACTCACGGATTCCTATGACACCTATTCGTGGACGGCCCATTACCTGAAGAGCCAGGTGGAAAGATATCTCTCGCCGGTGTCGGGTAGTACCACAACGATGGTTTTGCCCCGGTTTTCTTTGCGCCCGGCCACCTGCAGGGCCGCCCACGTCGCCGCTCCGCACGAAATTCCGGCAAGTATCCCTTCAAGCCTTGCCAGCCGCCTGCTCGTTTCACCGGCATCCTCATCCTTGACCCTGATGATCTCGTCGATGATCTCCCGGTTTAAGACCTCGGGCACAAAACCGGCGCCGATCCCCTGGATCTTATGGGGACCGGGTTGGCCGCCGGAGAGGACAGGAGAGGAATTCGGCTCCACGGCAATGGCCTGAAAGCCCTTCTTCCTCGCTTTCAGGACCTCGGCAATGCCGGTTATCGTTCCCCCGGTACCGATGCCGGCCACCAGGATATCCACTTCGCCGTCGGTGTCGTTCCAGATCTCTTCGGCTGTGGTCCGGCGATGCATTTCCGGGTTGGAAGGATTCTTGAACTGCTGAGGCATGAATGCGCCGGGGGTTGCCTTCACCAGCTCCTCGGCCTTTTTAACAGCTCCCTTCATCCCTTCCGCGCCTGGTGTCAGGACGAGCTCCGCCCCTAAAATCGAAAGGAGCTGCCGCCTTTCCATGCTCATGGTCTCCGGCATGGTCAGAATGAGCCGATATCCTTTTGCCGCAGCCACAAAGGCCAGGGCAATTCCGGTATTGCCGCTGGTTGGCTCGATGATCACCGAATCCCGGTGCAGCAGTCCCTGCCGCTCGGCATCCCGGATCATGGCAACTCCGATGCGATCCTTGACACTGGATAGGGGATTGAAGGATTCCATTTTGGCTAAAACTGTTGCCTCCAGCCCCTCGGTAATGCGGTTGAGCCGAACCAGGGGGGTATTGCCGATGGTCTTCGTGATGTCGTCGTAGATTCTGCTCATGAAATGCTCCTCATCGGGTGGCTGCTACAAGACTCTGATCGATATTCTTCAAGATCTCACCGATGGCTGTTAAGAACTATACTCTTTTCGATCCTCCTTGCCTAAGCGGTCAAGCAGAATCTTACCAACCGATCGCATTTCGATTAAGTTAGCGCCCTTCGGGCGAACCTGAAATACAACAATTCAAACCCGAAGACACGAAGGACACGAAGAGGTGATTCCAACATGATCCGAACAACTTGCTTCCTGCCTTCGTGTTTCGAAATGGAAGCTCGTATACGATCAGGCTACCACTCTGAAGCCGGTTCGGGGCAGCGGCTATTGCCTTGACTCGAAACGGGGACTCCACTAAACTCCACCCAGGTCTGTCAATAGGAGCCGCGGCATGCAACCCGGCAGCGGGTGCGGCCGCCAACAACCCGGCAATCGGATAGAGTTCCAGCTAAATCCAGCTTCAAGAGGAGGGGAGAGATGAAAAAAGTCCTGGTTTTGACCCTGATGGTTTCAGCTCTGATCATTGGCAGTATGGGAAATGCTGTGGCCCAGACGATTGAGAACGAACTCTACCTGATCACTCCCGTATCCAAGGATGTTCATGATCCGGTTTTGAAGGCCTTCGAACAGTACGCCAAGAAGAAGTGGGACGTCAACGTGAAGACCAGCGCCATCCCTAAGGGGACCCCTGTGGCCTACGGGCAGATCCTTGAATGGAAGGGCAGCCCTCAGGCGGACATATTCTGGGGGGGAGAGGGCACGCTTTTCGACGATCTTGCAAAACAGGGACTGCTTGAAACAACACAGCTGCCCCAGAAGGCATGGGATGAGATCCCGGAAAGCATCGGAAAACCCGTTCCTCTGCCCCTGAAAGACCCAAAGAGATTCTGGGTGGGTACCATGTTGGAACCGTACGGAATCATCTACCAGCCCAAGCTGCTGAAACGATTGGGTGTCGAGATCAAGGACTGGGACGATCTGCTCAACCCCAAATTGAAGGGACAGATCGCTCAATGCACTCCTGACCGGTCGAGCTCCAGCCATGCGACCTGCGAGGTGATCCTCCAGACTTTCGGATGGGAGAAGGGCTGGGACTGGATGAAAAAGCTGGCTGCCAATACGGGGATATTCACCGCCCGGTCCCGCGACGTCCCGAACGTCGTGGCCAAGGGGGAATTTGCGGTCGGGTTCGGGGTCCCCAGCTACATGGCTTTTGCGGAGGTCCTCGGTGGATACGAATTGAAGTATGTTTATCCAACGAATGCCTATGTCACGCCCGAACCGATGGCCGTTCTGAAGGGAGCGCCTCATCCCAGGGCGGCTCATGCCTTCATCGAGTTCCTGCTTTCCGAGGAGGGGCAGAAGCTGGTTTCCGAACTGGGCGTCTATCCCATCACACCGAAGTACAAAGTCCAGGGGGCCCCAGGTTCCAGCCAGGAAAAGGCCGTCGAGTTCACGGGAGGGATGCGGTCGTTTTTCGATATCCCCGTTGGCAATGTCTACAATGTTGAACTGGCCGGCGACAAGAAACGGATCGAAGAGGTGAATTCCTATTTCCGGAAGGAAATCACCGAAAAGCACAAGGAAATTGTGAAGGAAAAATAGTCCGGGACGCGACCGGTCATGACTTCTTATAGCGGAATTTGCCCCTCTTTCTCCCAGGAGTATCTTACGGTGGGAAGAAGAGGGATTGTTCCTGAGCACAGTGCTGCACAATAGAGTGACCATTACCGCAAGTCGTCATTCCGGCATGTTTCTGGCCGGAATCCAGAAAAGCTTCCTGGATACCGGCCTTCGCCGGTATGACGAACGGCAATCCGGGCACTTGTTTCTGTGGCGCTGTACTGAGCCTGTGCCCGAGGGAAACACGGTCATCTGCAATGGACATTGAACTGAAAGATATCGTTAAGCGCTTTGGTTCCCTTGAGGCTGTCAGTCATGTTTCTCTGAACATCAAAGCCGGGGAATTGTTCACACTCCTGGGGCCGTCCGGTTGCGGCAAGACAACGATCCTGCGCCTGATCGGGGGATTTCATGAACCCGATCAGGGCGGGATATTCTTCGCGGGAAAGAGCATGATCGGGATGCCGCCCTACGAAAGAAATATCGGGATGGTTTTTCAGAATTACGCCTTGTGGCCTCATATGACCATCGCCGACAATGTTTCCTATGGTTTGAAACTCAAGAAGATTCCCAGGGGAGAGATTGCAGACAGGGTTTCGTTTACTCTCGCTCTGGTGAACCTCGTAGGGCTCGAAAAGCGCTTCCCGGGTCAATTGTCCGGAGGACAGCAGCAGAGAGTGGCCCTTGCAAGAGCTTTGATCCTCAACCCGAGCGTATTATTGCTGGATGAACCCCTGAGTAATCTGGACGCCAAGATTCGGTTGCAGGTGCGGGCGGAGATCCGCAAGCTGCAAAGAGGGCTCGGGATCACCACGGTCTATGTGACTCACGATCAGGAGGAGGCACTCACCCTCTCCGACCGCATTGCCGTCCTGGATCGCGGGATCGTGCAGCAGGTCGGCTCACCCGGGGAACTGTACGAACGGCCCGCCAACCCCTTCACGGCGGATTTTATTGGGATAAACAATCTCATCCCGGGCCGGGTTCGGGAAAAACTGGAAGACCAGGCCCGGGCAAAGGTATCGACCGACTTCGGGCTCATTCTCAGCGAATACGACCCACGGCTTCAAAACGGCGAGAAATGCATGATTTGTGTACGGCCCGAGACCGCCGCGATTGACCAACCTGAGGGGGACCGCCTCGACATCAACACAATTCCTGGAACGGTCAGTTTCGCCTCGTTTGTCGGCAACACGATTCGCTATGATATCGAAATCGGAACACATTCCATTTTTAGGGTGGATATTCAGAACCCTCGAAACCACAGGCCGCACGCCATAGGAGACAGCGTGAAGGTAACATTCTCCTCTAAGACTACCTTTGCCATTCCGCTATGAGCGCCTCAGAGAATTCCATGGAAATTGAACGTGGTGGGATTGCCACTGCCGGGCGGGGTTCGGGCCTGCTTTCGCGGCAAAACACATGGGGGCTGATCGGCTACGCAGGGATATGGGCGTTTCTGGCGATCTTTCTCATCTACCCCCTGATGCGCCTCTTTTTCGATGCCTTCACGACCGGTGAAAACGAATTCACATGGATGAATTTCTACGATTTCTTCACGGATTCTTTCTACCTGCAGGCGCTTTGCAACTCTCTTCTCCTGGGGGTGGGCACCGTTGTCACCACGTCGGTGGTCGGGATCGCATTCGCTTTCCTTCTCGTGCGCTACGAATTCCCGGGAAGAGGCCTCTTCTCCTACCTCTCGATCATCCCGATGATCATGCCACCCCTGGTGGGGGTTATGGGTTTCGTGTTTATCCTCGGCAGGGCCGGAACAGTCAACGTGATACTCATGGACTACTTCGGGCTCTCCAAACCCATCAACTTCATGTACGGCATTCACGGTGTCCTTCTGGTGGAGACCCTGCACCTTTTCCCTCTCATGACACTGAGCATCGTGGACGCCCTGGGAAAGATCTCGCCCTCACTGGATGAGGCTGCGGAGAGTGTCGGGGCCAGAGGGCTGAGGAAATTCTGGGACATCACGTTTCCTCTCACGACCCCCGGTTTTGTCTCCGGCGCACTTCTCGTCTTCATATGGACCTTTGCGGACTTTGCCACACCTCTTGTCGTGGGCGTCGACAACCTGCTCGCGTCCCAGGCCTATCTGAACATCGTTCAGTTCGTCGATCGAAGGCTTTTTAAGATGGGGATCGTCATCTCTGCGATCATGATCCTCCTTGCCATTCTCTTCCTGATTGTCGCCAGGCGCTACGTGGCCGCAAAAGACTACAGCTCCCTTTCCTACTCCGTTATAGAAAGGAAGAAGCTCTCACGGGCCGGACGAGCCGGTGTGGTCCTCTTCCTGAGTGGGGTTCTCGTTTTTGCCTTCATCCCCTACTTCGGCATCATCCTGGATTCATTCGGCAAAGGGTGGGCGCTCACCCCCATCCCCGTCAAGTATACCCTTCAGTACTTCCAGCGGGTTGCAATTGAAACCCCGAAGTTCATACTCAACAGCCTGCTCTATTCGGGACTGTCCGTTCTCCTATGTATTCTGTTCGGAGTGCCGATCGCATGGGTGATGGCAAGGACCCGGTTGCCCGGCCGTGACCTGCTCGACTCCCTCACCACACTCATCCTCGCCCTTCCGGGTACCGGAATCGGCATCGCCTACCTGCGGGCTTTCCGAGAACCCCTTCCATTCATGAATACCGCCCTGATCGGGATCTGGATCGTCATACCAATAGTCCTGGGCGTGAGACGGCTTCCCTATACGGTCAGGGGGACTTTTGCCTCTTTACAGATTGTGCATAAGTCCTTCGAGGAAGCAGCTGAAAGCGTCGGGGCGAGGAAGCTCACGACCTTCAGGGACGTCACCCTCCCGTTGATCTGGAAAGGCGTCCTGGTGGGCTCGCTGTACTCCTTTATTCTGGCTCTTCAGGAAGCTTCCGCCACCCTTCTCCTGGTGGTTCCGGGGCACGAAATGATGCCGGTCGGCATTTTCAATTTCTATATTGGGGGGTCGGTGAACGAAGCTGCCGCCCTCGGTCTCATTCTGATTGTCCTTGGAGCAATCTGTCTTTTTACGATCAACAGGATCACCGGAGCTAAGGCCGGCGGCGTTTTCGGGTAGATGCGGCATGATGGCTTCGTTCAGCAGTATTGACCCCCAGACGGTGAGGAACCTGAAGGGTATCTTTTTCGATATCGATGATACCTTCACCTTCCACGGCAAGGTCCCGGCACCAGCTTTTCAGGCATTGTGGGCCCTCAGGGAATCGGGCCTGAAGGTGGTCCCCATCACCGGACGACCTGCCGGCTGGTGTGACCACATTGCCCGCATGTGGCCGGTTGATGCGGTTGTCGGGGAAAACGGGGCTTTTTATTTCTGGCTCGATGAAGGGAACCGGAAGCTCAAGAAACGGTTCCTCTATCCGGATGATGTCCGGCGCAAGAATCGCGCGAAACTCGAAAGGATCAAGAAGGATATCCTGAGTGCCGTCCCCGGAACGGCGACGGCTTCCGATCAGCCCTATCGGGAAGCAGACCTCGCAATTGATTTCTGCGAGGATGTGCCCCCTCTCGACTGGAGCGCAATAGAGCGCATCTGCTCTGTTTTCAGGAAACACGGGGCCGCCTGTAAGATATCCTCGATTCACGTCAACGGCTGGTTTGGAAACTACGACAAGCTGGGCATGACCGGATTGCTGGCGAAGGAGCTCTGGGGGATCGATATCGAGCAGGAAAGGTCCCGATTTCTCTTCTGTGGAGACTCTTTGAACGATGAACCGATGTTTGAGTTCTTTACGGTGAGTGTTGCCGTCAGGAATGTCCTGACATTCATTGATCGGATGCAGCACCGGCCCGCCTTCATAGCCGACCGGGAGGGCGGCTGGGGATTTGCCGAAGTCGCCGAGACCGTTCTTGCTTTGAGAAGAAACCAGTCCTGACTTCGATCATTGGCATGGTGTGCCTAAGAACCGGTTGCCGGAGAAGAAATTGATCGAAACAGCTTTCACCGTCCGGACTACTTTCCATCGTATTCGCTCCAGCATGGGGGCACTCGGAGCGGCACCAACAGGGATGTTGCCCGATGGCGGCAAATCCGCCTGCAATCAAGGCTTGTTTGAGGTCTACCGCAAGAAGCGCACGGCAGGGAAGGTGCTGTTCCTCATCACCCTGGCGTTTGTTTTGGCCTCCTGTGTTTCCATCCCCCGACCGGCATCGGATGATGAGGTTTACTCCGCTCCCTCGTTGAATGGATATGACTACTTCTGGTACTACAGCACTGCAGATCCCTTTCTGCCGCTCAAATCCGAAAAAGCGGAAATCATCCGCCTGGAACGCTTCAGGAAGTGGCTCACCAGAAACGGCTATGAATCTCCCACTCTCGAGGTTGTTTCCCGAAGAATAGAACGGAAGAAGAAGACTCTTTGGATGACCGTCTACGAAATCAAATACCTCATAAAAGTCAAACAACCGGCTGAAAAGGAGGAGGGCAGCGAAGCAGAGGTCCCGGAAAAGGACCGTGTTCAGGATTAGAATTGAGTGCCACGCGGCAGAATAAAGTGGCCATAGCCCTGGCCGTTAGTGCGGCATGCTTCCGGCCGGATTCCAGAAAAGCTCCCTGGATACCGGCCTAAAACCTGCCGGTATGACGAATGGGAATTCGGACACTCATTTATGCGGGGCTGTTTTAGGCGTAACGGTTGAACGAAAGAAAGCTCTTTGCAGATCAACGGGGTTTGTTTCAGCCTGCTCCTGTGCCGTGGGTATTCCCGCCAGCGTGCAATTGTCTGTTAGCGCTAAATCCATCCTCCTGACGTTCGATCAAGCGTAATCAGCTTTCTGATCATGGCAGTGCGGTCAGGATCTTTCGCGCCTGCCGCACGAGTGTCCGGCGATAATCCCGGTCGATCCAGGAGTTCTGTGCGATACGCAGCAGGGTGATGCCCATATAGAAGGGGATACGCCGAGTGATGGCGGCAAAGGCGCTCATGCAGTCCGGGAAATGGGAGCAGTATTCCCAGAGAAAATGGCCGATGAAGGGCTCGGCCGCTCCGGGGTCTCCCTTACCCTGGAGGAAGAAGTGGGCCAGTTCGCCGCAGAGCCTGCCCAAATCGAACACCCGGTCAGCCCATTGCATGCGCTCCAGGTCGATGGCCAGAACGGTGCAGCCTCTGCCGAGAAGGAAATTTGAGGGTGTGGCGTCGCCGTGCACCAGCACGCTTCGATCCTCCCACATGATACCCTGCTTGCGCCAGGACTCGCGCAGGAGGTTGAGTTCCTGGGAGAGGTCGTGTCCCAGGTCCAGTTTGACGATGAGCCGTCCCATGTAAGCGTGGCTGTGATCGAAATTGACCCCCCAGTCCCCTGCGGTGCGGTTGTGCATCGTGGCCAGGAAATGGGCCAGGGCCGAGAGCTTCCGGAACAGCCGCCGGCTTCTGCCCTGGTGCATGGCCTGGTTGATCACGGTTCCAAGCAGGTCTCCTTCCAGGAATTCCATCAGCAGCACGTTGCCTGTGTCAGGGTTAAAGCCCAAAGGCTTGACCACGTAGTGGGGGGGAGAATCGAACCCCAAGCTTCGCAAATAGATGAGATTTCGGAACTCGGTCTCTCCTGTTTTCGTATGCGGGCCGGAAATGCCTTGGGATGGATGGAACTTGCCCACCAGGCGCGCCGTGGTGTGGACTTCCTCATAAAGGTAGACATTCCTCGACCATGCTGACTGGAAGACGCGAAATTCCAAGTCCGGCTGCCCGATACCCAACTGGGGAACGATATGATCCCGCAGATACCTGTACAGGGGATCATGATGGTCAAGATGCCCGAGATATGTGCCGATCACCGTTACGCTCCAGGCTCTTTGTCGAAAGTGCTCCCTGATGCCCGCACCCAAAGGAAATACAGCACCAGCGATTTGGCTGCCATGCTTCAGGAGTATGTCATAGAGGAGTCATAACACACAAGGGGGATATCCTCGACGGCGGGGCCTTTCAAAGGAGATGGGAAGACATTGATGGTTCTCCGATGCGCACAAACTGAAACAAGAATGTCCTCGAGAATCCCTTGACAAGCTGTTGTAGACCTGCTAGCCAGAAGCCTTCAGAGGACCGTTTTCAATCACTTCACAGTAAAGGGAAGACCATGCATCGACTATCCATTTCCACCGTGACCGTTGCCGCAGTTTTTCTGTTTTTGTCCGTTATTTCCAGCCCGGTTCTGGCCGACGATGTGACGGATTCCATTAATGAGGCCTTGAAACAATACAACAACGGGGAATTCGCCGATGCGGTTCAGGGCCTCGATTATGCATCCCAGCTCATTCGGCAGAAAAAAGGCGGCCAGCTCGAGGCGTTCCTTCCAAAACCCATTCCTGGATGGAAGGCTGAAAGTGCCACATCGCAAGCCATGGGATCTGCGATATTCGGCGGCGGGGTCACGGCGGAACGATCGTATACGAAGGACGCCAGCCGTGCGAATGTCAAGATCATCACTGATTCCCCGATGATGCAGGGGATAATGATGATGTTTTCCAATCCCATGCTGGCGACATCGGACGGCGGCAAGCTCGAAAAAATCAACGGGGAAAAGGCAATCGTGAAGTTCAATGAGGCTGACAGGGATGGAACCATCAACCTGGTCATTGCCAATCGTTTTCTCATAACCGTCGAGGGGAACGATATCACCCGGGAGGATTTGGCTGCCTTTGCCCAGGGTATCGACTTCAAGAAACTGGCTGCGATGCCGTAGCTGGAGGTTGGGGTAAGAACACCGGTCTGATTGATGGGGGAGGACGGTGCCCTCTGTTCACTCCAAGACTATACGGGCATCCTATCGTCATAAAACACGTGTTCTCCTAAACAGGGAAGAGGAGCATGGTCATGGCAGCAAATGGAAAACAACGATTCTGTGCCCTGTTTCTCCAATTGGTCTTATTTGGATCGGTACTGGGATTTGCCTCTGCTGCCGCATCGGAGGTCAGGCGGGTCAAAGGTCAAACGGTCTATGTGCCCGTCTACTCCCATATCTACCACGGTGATAGAGAGATTCCTTATTACCTGGCTGTAACGCTCAGTGTACGGAATACCGACCCGGCTCATTCTCTTACTATCCTTTCCGTTGACTATTTCGATACGGAGGGGAAGCTGCTCAAGAGTTTTTTGCAGGGCGAGGTGAGCCTGCCGCCCATGGGCTCAAAAGACTACATGCTGAAGGAATCGGATCGAAGCGGGGGGTCTGGAGCCAACTTCATCGTGAAGTGGAGATCCTCCGCAAAGGTCACCGAACCCATCATCGAGACCATCATGATCCGTACGGTCTCACAGCAGGGCATCTCTTTCACTTCTCGCGGGCAAGCGATTGAGGAAGAACCGTAAGTCGTCCCAACGACTACGTTAGCTCTGACGCTGTTTTCCACATATGATTCAAGATATCTGTATTGGCTTTGTCTCTCCTTCTCCTTTTGACATGAATCCTCCTTGCATTGGGTTATGACGTGGCGGGACGCGATGCGAAATTCTCAGGCGATATTTGCGGAGTCTTGTTCAACGAACTGATCACTACGGAGCGAACGGCTGAAATGCTTCTGAACCATTGACCTTCCAGACGCCAATCCCCGCAGGAACATTGTCTGGCGTGACCGCGGATATGCCCTTACAATTACCCTTCCCGCCCAGACTGATCGGAACAGTCCGGGGTGACTGAGAGAGGATATCTATTAGCGGGATTCATCAACGCTGCCGCATTTCTTAATCAGGTAGATCCCGTCACGGAGGGTAAGGAATAGCTTCACGGCCCGGTCGTCGGCCTTCACCAACTCGTTGAAGTCTCTCATAGCTCGACTTTCGTCGTCTTTCGGATCGAAAATCCTGCCATACCACAGGGCATTATCGGCAAGGATCAGGCCGCCGTTTCGCAGTATCCTCATCGATTCTGTGTAGTACGCACTGTAATTCTGCTTGTCGGCGTCGATGAAGACGAGATCGGTCCCGGCATCAGGGAGGGTTTTCAGGAGCTCCAACGCATTGCCGGGGGCCAAGGTGATCTTGAAGCCGTCGGGGCAACGATCGAAGAAATCCTGCGCGATCTTTGCATAGTGCAAATCATGCTCAATGGTCAGGATTTTCCCCTCCTGAGGCAGGACCTCGGCCATAGCAAGGGCCGAGTAGCCGGTGAATGTGCCGATATCAACGATTTGCCGGGCACCGGAGAGTTGAACCATCAACTGAAGAAACCGGCCTTCGAGTCGCCCGGTGAGCATGCTGGGATAAGGCGTCCTCGTCAGGGTAAAGTGCTCGACCTCCTCAAGGAGTGCAGACATGGGTGTTGTGTGATCTGCGGCATACTCTTCCGCCTCCTTGGCCACGATATCCATGAAGCAGTAGATGCCGGCCGAGCGGCTTGTCGGCCTGTTGGAGCCATGGGGCTGTTCTTGATTCATACGATGCCCTTTACTTGCCTCAGAGGCAGTCCCATCACGGTTGCCGTGGGTCGATCATGAGGAAGACCGGTAAGTTGGCCTTTACTAATCCTTTCGAGGTGACATGAATTCCGGTCCGATCGGGATCTTGATGCGTGTCTCTACAATATTATCGACTCTTTCCAGGTCTTCAGGCTTGATCTGCCAGTCGGCAACTCCCACGTTCTCCTCAACCTGAATGGCCGTTCTTGCCCCTGCAAGAACCGTCGTGATACCCGGCTGCTGAAGCGCCCAACGCAATGCAAACTGGCCCACACTTTTGTCGTATTTTCCCGCCAGTTTTTTGAGCGCATCCACGGTCTTGACGTACTGCCTGAATCGATCCGGTTTGAACTTGGGGTCGGCGCGGCGCAGGTCTCCCCTTGGGAAGGTTTCGTCACCATGGAATTTCCCGGTGAGCAGTCCCCTGCAAAGTCCGCCGTAAGCCATGGTGGCAATTCCATTGGCTTGACAGAATGGAAGGAGTTCCTTTTCTGCTTCTCGCTCAAAGAGATTATAAGGAGGTTGCACGCTGTGGATTTGGCCTGTATTCCGGCAGGCCATGATTTGCTCCCTGGTAAAATTGCTGACCCCAATGTAGCGAATCTTCCCGGCTTCCTGGAGTCTCAACAGGGTCTCCATGGATGTTTCAAACGGCGTCTTCGCATCCGGCCAGTGAATCTGATAGAGATCGATGCGATCCAATCCGAGGCGCTCAAGGCTTTGATCGATCTCCTGCTGGATTCTTGCCGGGCTGGCGTTCCTTCGAATGCTTTCCTTTTCATCCCATTCGAGACAACATTTCGTAGCGATCACAACACTCTCACAATTCCCCCACTCCGCCAGGGCTTGCCCAATAATTCTTTCTGACCTTCCAAAACCGTAGACCGGGGCCGTATCAATAAAATTGATTCCCAACTCCAGGGCTCGCAGAATGGCTTTTAGAGATTCCCGCTCATCGGAGCCTCCCCATGCCCAACCGCCCGTAACCCAGGTGCCCAAGACAAGGACCGAAACTTCCAGGTCGGTCTGCCCGAATCGAACTCTTTCCATGGCTTCAACTCCTCCATTCGCTCTTGTTGTTGATGGACATGCAGCATTCAAGAGAGCACTTTCCCTCTATTTCGAAAATTTTGCATTGTCAAACGTGGTTTACAGCTAGTATGCTCGAAAAGCAGCTTATTCAATCGCGAGAGGAGAATATGGTCAAGCTTGTTTGCTCACGATGTCAGTCGGTAGTCCTGGTTCCGGAGGTGGTCATGTCTCGAAGGACCGGCCAGAGACTCCAATGCCCCGTTTGTCATGAGCCTGTTGAACCAGAACATCGGGGTGAGGCAGACACCCAGGGGCCGGTTGTTGCCAACTCACCGTTAGCCCCCTCACAAGCCAAGAGTGGGACCATCCGTCATAGTGATGAGATAACCCCATTGCATTTGGCTGAAGCCGGGAACAGAATTGCGCTTGTTTGCATTTCAGACAAAGCCCTGTCTGAGAGGATGGCTCAGGCCCTCAACCAGCTGGATTACCATGTGATTGTCGCTGCAAAGCCGTCTTCCGCTCTGGACAAACTGCAGTATCAGCAATGCGATCTTGTCTTGTTGGATGAAGCGTTTGGCGAAGGAGCCTCTTCTGAAAACCCCGTGATGGTCTATATCCAGCGTATGGCTATGCCGTTAAGAAGAAGAATATTCCTGTGTCTCCTCAGCAGGAACCTCCCCACGCTTGATCAAATGGTGGCCTTTCGCATTGGAGCGAACCTGACTATCAATTTGCGGGACGCGGACAAAATCCCGCTGATACTGGATCGGATATTGAAAGATCACCAGTCTTTTTATGGTCTTTTTTATGACCAACTCGGCAAGAGGGGGTAGCTGCTGATTCAGGGAAAGGCTTGTGATGCGTAAGCGGAGTCTGCAAGACAAGCATGATTCTAAGCATTTTCGGTTGCGTGTGGAGAGTTGTGTCGATACGATCCTGCTTCTGGATAAGACCCTCGGAAAAGGCAAGATTCGGCCGGATGTCATCGAGAGGTTTGAACGGTTGAAGGAATCGCTGGTGAATCTTGCCGATGACGTGATTGACGAAAAAGACATCTCAAGAATCGAAGAGGCGACCAACCAGCTGCTTTCAGAAATCCGGTTTTCTCTGGGAGCGGAAGTGGCGCAATCTCTCCATGATGGCCGGATACACTGAGCTTGGCCGGGGCTGGTCTGTGATTGACTCGATGAGAGAGGGGAGTGAAAAGGTGGATGCCTTTGTGTTTTCGAAAAAAGGGGACAGTGGAGAAACCAGTCTTTTGACCGGCGAGCGGGTGTCAAAAGCCAGCTTGCGCCCCGAAGCCTATGGGACCTTGGATGAAGCCAGTTCCGCCATGGGACTCGCCAAGGCGCTCAGCGGGAATGTGCCGCTTAAGGAGATGATCTCCACTGTGCAGGAGGACCTGCTTGTTTTGGGTGCGGAACTGGCGTGTGAGCGTGGGAAACAAACTGATTATCGGATCGAGCCGAAACGGGCCCTGAGGTTGGAACGCTGGATTCAGGAATTGCAGGCTGATGTGCCGTTGCCGCGCCAGTTTATCTTCCCAGGGGGCAGCGCCGTGAGTGCCGCGATCGATCTGGCGCGCACCATAGTCCGCCGTGCAGAGCGCTGTTGCGTTGCTCTTAGAGAAGCGGGGCAACTTGATAATCCGGAGGTTCATGCCTACCTGAATCGTCTCGGGGACTTTCTCTTTACTCTCGCTCGCTATGCCGAAGAGAAAGGCTAAGCTTCCTTCCCGCGATTTTCATTGCCATTCTGTACAAAACTGTTTTATAAGGTTCAGCTTGTTTCGAGGGCTTTTGCCGGCAAGGCAGCTGATGCTCAAGAACAGGATCAGTTTAACGCCTGCAGCCTGTCTGTGGGAGCGGGGAGGGGCCCATATGGCTCGTGTGACAATTGAAGATTGCCTGGAAAAGGTCGATAGCCGTTTTGCTCTTGTGCATCTGGCAGTGCGCAGAGTCCTGCAATTGCGAAGCGGCGTGCCTCTGCTCTTAGAGCATCCCAAGAACAAAGAGGTGGTTCTCGCATTGCGTGAGATTGCAGCCGGTGGGGTGACTCCGGAAAACATCCGCGAGCTTGAGGAAAGGAGACTCCTGACCGAAGCGAGCATTCCTGCAAAAGAGGATGCGAGCCAGACGGAGGTAAGGGAGATCCTTGAGGCCGAGACGAAATACGATGCGTCGTTAGAGTATAACGACCAGGGCGAGTATCCTTACCCTGAGGAAGAATAGGTCGGGATGGTTCTCTTGCCGCTGATGACCGGCGGTTTTGGCCTTTTGGCTTCCCGCCCTTGAAGACTCTCGTTTGACCTTACCATAGAGGGATAATCTGGTGGCAGGGAAGTATGGCTTGAATTGTCTCGAAAAGCGGGACCTTTTGAACGAAGCTGTTTTTTCTCGTGACGCACTGATCTCCTGGGGCAAACACTACGAGGAAGCCGGCTCACTCTGTGATGCCGTTGATTTCTATGAGAAGAGCGGTGCCGTCGATGCCCTTGTCCAGCTTCGATCAAAAGGAATGAAGACGGGAAATGTTTTCCTCTTTCGCCGCATATGTCGAATCATTGGGCATGATCCCGATCGTGATGAGTGGCTTTCGATTGCTGACAGCGCCAGGGAGCTTGGAAAGCTTACGTTTGCTGCAGAGGCATGTCGTCTCGCCGGAGTTGTGGACATACCCGAGGACACAGCCCCATGATGACGGGAGGAAATCGGCGAACCGGTGCTCTTTCACACCCCCAGGGCTTGACAAGCCGCGAAACTATGTTTACCGGAATTTCTGAACCAGATCTCTGATCTATTACGAAGGAAGCAGGATCCGCAGAGGAATGGCACTAAGATGGGCAAAAGAGACTATTATGAGGTTCTGGGCGTATCGCGCCAGGCGGATGATGAGGAAATAAAGAAGGCTTATCGTAAGCTGGCGCTCCAATACCATCCTGATCGAAATCCGGGTAATGCGGAGGCGGAGGAGTGTTTCAAGGAGGCCGCCGAAGCCTATGAGGTCCTGAGGGACCCTCAAAAGCGCCCTATCTACGATACCTATGGTCATGAAGGGCTGCAGGGGTCCGGATTTAGAGGATTCCGTGGGTTCGAAGATATATTCAGCTCTTTCGGTGATGTCTTTCAAGATCTGTTTTCATTTGGCTTTGGAGGTGCATCGCGACCCCGTAGCGCATCCCGCCCCGGCGACGATCTCCTGTATGACATGGCGCTGAGCTTTGAGGAAGCGATTTTCGGCGTTGAAAAGGAAATCCAGGTTCAAACGCATGTTGAGTGTGATCACTGTAACGGCTCGGGTGCTGAACCGGGTACTCGAGAGGCAACCTGCCCGATGTGCCAGGGAAGCGGCCAGGTGGTGCAATCCCAGGGCTTTTTCCGCATCAGCACGACGTGTTCCAGGTGCCAGGGGATGGGGAGAGTGCTGGTTTCTCCCTGCAATTACTGCCGCGGCCAGGGCCGACTGAAACAAACAAAACGCGTTGAGGTCAAAGTCCCTGCCGGTGTGGATACGGGAACTCGCCTGCGGCTTCGCGGAGAAGGTGAAAGCGGCTATCGCGGCGGTTTGCCGGGTGATCTCTATGTCCGGTTGAATGTCAGGCCTCATGAATTCTTCGAGCGTGACGGAGACAATCTGTACGGAAAGGTTTCCATCTCTTTTGTACAGGCTGCCCTGGGAGATGAGGTGGAGGTACCAACCCTGGAGGGCAAAAAGAACATCCGTGTCCAGCCGGGTACGCAGCCGGGTTCGGTGATTCGTTTTCAGGGGGAGGGGGTCCCACGCTTGCGCGGCAACGGTCGAGGGGATCTCTTCTTCGAAGTCCAGGTGAGAATTCCGGTACGCATTTCACAGCGCCAGGAAGAGTTGCTGCGTGAGCTGATGGAGATCGAAAAGGAAAAGGGCGAGGAAAAGGTAAGGAAGTGGCCCTGGCCTCGCCGTAAGGATCGTGATAAAGATACGGCAGCGAATCACTCGCGGGAAGCTTTTTCTTGAGGTTGCCTTTTGAGAACAGGTGAGGAGTCAAGTCGTGCGGCAAAGGGCGCCTTCCGGCCAATACAAAGATTTCAACGCATCTGCGCTTTATTGTCCTCGCTGTAAGCGAGCCATGCCGGTACGCAGCCGGCTGCTGCTGTTCCTGCCTGATGGGGAGTTGCACGAGTATGTTTGCCAGGTGTGTGCGACATCTCTTGGCACCAAGACTGTGCGTCAACCTCGCCAGCTTCAGCTTCACATGCCTTGAAACAAACAATCAAAGCGATGAAGCCCACCGTTCTGCCATGAAGCATACGAATGATTATCCGGAATACTGCTTTTCGTATTCTTCCTGCTGTTCGTGGTGAACTGCAGGTTGGGCCTGTTCCCCATACGAAGGCCTTGATATACACACTCTAATGATATTTAATGTGTATAAAAACTGGATGGAGTGTGATCATGAATAGACGCACGAACATAGTGCTTGATGAGGATTTGGTTGAAGCCGGCATGGAAATCACCGGCCTCAAGAGCCGTCGAGCCCTCATCGACTATGCCCTTCGCGAGCTTTTGCGCAGGGACTCACAGAGGAAGATTCTTGAACTTAAAGGGAAGGTCCGCTGGGAAGGAGATCTTTCTACTATGCGTCAGGAAAGGAAGTTTGAATGACGCTGGTGGATACTTCCGTATGGATCGATTTCTTTGCTGCTCGAAACACGGCTCAGGTAAAGGTGCTTGAATCCATTATTGATCTAGGGGAGGATCTGTGCCTATGTGGGATCGTCCTCACGGAAGTACTTCAGGGTATTCGGGATGACAAGCAACATAAACAGACTCAATCTGTACTATCGAGCCTGATCTACCTTCCTATGGACCAGAGTGCATTCCTGCTCGCAGCTAATCTCTACCGCACCCTTCACTCTCGTGGGATTACCATAAGGAATTCGGTCGATTGCATGATCGCAGCCGTATGCATCGAGCATAAGACCGATTTGCTGCATAACGATAGAGACTTCGACCGTATCTCCGGTGTCTTTGGTCTTCGGGTACTGGGCAGCACTACTGTAGAGTGAGTCGGTGCATGTTTTTCAGCTCTATTGGCCAAACAAAAGATTCAAGCAGATTGCGAAATTCATGAACAGGGGAAAGTCAGTGGCTTTTTTTTCATGCTCACCGGTGCCTCGGCGCGGCTGCTTGATCGCGCGTTGAAGTCCCTTGATGGGCGCTTGTTTAAAGAGCTCAATGTCCATCAGTGCGGGTTCGGTAAACTGAAACGAGGGTAGGGTTATGATCGAAGCGGAAGGCCTGACCAAATTCTACGGTCCGCTGCCAGCCATCCGGGATGTGAGCTTCAAGGTCGAAAAGGGTGAGGTGGTCGGTTTTCTGGGGCCGAACGGTGCAGGCAAATCAACCACTATTCGTGTTTTGACCTGTTACATGCCGCCAACCAGCGGGACTGCGCGGGTCGACGGTCTGGATTGCTTCGAGCAGTCTCTCGCTGTTCGAAGCCGGATCGGTTATCTGCCGGAGAACGTGCCTCTTTATGGAGAACAAACCGTAAGGGGTTTTCTTCGCTTTGCCGCCGGTGCAAAGGGGGTTGCGGGAAAGAAGGTGGAGGCGGAAGTCCGGCGCGTAACCGGGACCTGCGGTCTCGAAAGCTCCAGCCATCGAATCATTGGCCATCTGTCCAAAGGGTTCAGGCAGCGGGTCGGCCTGGCACAGGCGCTCTTGAATAATCCCTCCGTATTGGTCCTGGATGAACCCACCATCGGTCTGGATCCGACCCAGATCATTGAAATCCGCCGTCTGATCCAGGGACTGCGTGAAGACCATACGATTCTTCTGAGCAGCCATGTTCTCCCCGAGGTGGCACAGATCTGCCAGCGCGTACTGATTATCAACAAAGGGCAAATCATCGCTACCGATACCCCCGCGAACCTGACCAGCCAGCTGCAGAAATCCGCTCAGATCCAGGTGGAGATCAAAGGCGAGACCAGGGAATTGGCCTCTGCACTGGAAAGGCTGAATGGTGTCCAGAAGGTAACGTCTGCCGGACCGGACAGCAGAAAGCTTATAGTGGAAACCGACCGGTCGGGAGATCTGAGGCCGGACATTGCCCGCCTTGCGGTAGACAAGGGCCTGGATTTGCTTGAGCTCAAGCTCGTGGACCTGAGTCTTGAAGATATCTTTATGCAATTGGTGACTGAAGAACCGTCCCAGGAGGATACCCCATCATGAAGGGCTTTGTCTCGGTTTATCGGAAGGAGCTTTACAGCTTGTTTGCCTCTCCGGTCTTCTATGCGGTTGCTTTCACCTTTCTGGTCATTGCCGGTTATTTCTTCTACAGCGCCATAGTCTATTTCAACCTGCTGAGCTTTCAGGCCAGCCAGAATCCCATGATGGCCCGGCAGATCAATATCATGGAGATGGTTTTGCGACCTTTCTTTTTCGACCTTGGCATTGTCCTGTTGCTCATCTCTCCACTGTTGACCATGCGCCTCTATGCTGAGGAGCGAAAAACCGGCACTCTGGAGCTCCTCTTTACCTATCCATTGCCTGACCGGTCGATCGTCCTGGCAAAATTCGCGGCGGTTGTGAGTGCTTTCCTGGTGATCCTGATCGGCACCCTACCCGGTGTCTTCCTCCTGAGCTATCTGGGCAATCCAACCTGGAAACCCATTCTTTGCGGATATCTGGGGATCCTGCTTCTCGGCGGTTCGTTTATGTCTCTCGGTATTTTCACCTCTTCGTTGACCCAGAATCAAATCGTCGCGGCTGTGCTTTCCTTCGGGGCCTTGCTGATGCTGTGGGTCATCGGTTGGGCGAAATCGTATGCGGGAGCGGCGATGGGGGATGTCATTGACTACCTTTCCATTATCAAACACTTCGATAGCTTCTCCAAAGGGGTCCTTGATTCCAGGGACCTCCTCTATTATCTCGTTTTCACAATATTTTTCCTGTTTCTAACGCTGAGACAAATGGCAAGTTATCGATGGAAGGGTTAAGAGAAAGGACCACCATGGCAGGGACAGGCAGGCAGAATCGTACATGGAGCTATGGTACGGGTGCGGTGCTTTCATCGCTTTTCTTTCTAGGTATTCTGGTCTTTATTGTGCTGATTGCCGAACGCCACCCGTGGCGCGTGGATATGACGGAATCGGGTGCCTTCACCCTTTCCGAGCAGACCCGGAATATTCTCAATTCACTTGAACAACCGATCGCCATCAAAGCATTCTATGCGACAGCATCTCCGGAACAGACCAAAGCTACAGATGTTTTGGAAACCTATCGTTACGCCTGTCGCAAGCTCAGCTATGAATTTGTTGACCCGGACCGTCAGCCCGAAATTGCGAAACACTACGAAGTCCGATCTTACGGGACCCTCGTTCTGGAAGGCTATGACCGGAAACAGATGATTCAAACTGCCGATGAGGAAAGTATCACCAACGCTATTCTCAAGCTCAGTCGCAATGAACAAAAGAAGATCTACTTTCTTTCAGGTCACGGCGAACGGTCGACTCAAAAGGATGAAAAGGATGGCTATTCCACAGTTCGTGAGGCCCTGGAGAAAGAGAATTATGCCATTTCGGACATGAATCTCCTCCAGCAGGCTCAGGTCCCTGCCGATGCGGCACTTGTGATCGTGGCCGGACCGGAAAAGCCGCTTCTTCCTCAAGAGCTTGCCACTCTGAAAGCTTATCTGGAGGGTGGAGGCAGATTAATGGTCCTTCTGAATCCCTTTAAGGATGGGGGCATGAAGGAGTTCTTGAAGGGCTACGGAGTGGAAGTGGGTGAGGACATCGTAATCGATAAACTGAGTCGTGTCTTCGGTGGAAGCTATCTCATGCCGGTGGTGATGCAGTACGGGCATCATCGGATCTCGGAGAATTTCGATCTGGCGACCTTTTATCCGGAAGCCCGTTCCGTGGTCCCAGCTAAAGACCCTCCTTCCGGAATCCAATTGGAGGTGCTTGCTTCGACCTCCGAGAACGCATGGGCGGAAAGGAACCTCAACGAAATCAAAAGCGGGGAAGTCAGCTATGATGAAAAAGAGGATGTTCCAGGGCCCATATCGTTGATCGTCCTGTCTGAGATAGGTCTTGATCAGGCAAAGGAGGGCGAGTCGAAGGTTGCTCCAGATGGAGAGGAGAAGAATGTCTCTGAAGACGAAGATCGGAAGGGTGGAAGGCGGGCTTTCCTGGTTGTTGCCGGAGATTCGGATTTCGCCGACAACACCTATTTTGGCCTTTCCGGGAACGCAGATCTGTTTTTGAACATAGTGAATTTTCTCGCAGAAGAACAAAATCTCATCAAGATCAAGCCCCGTGATAAATCACATCAGCCGATGTTAATGACCCAGACCCAGGCCTGGATAGTCTTTCTGGTGGTTATGGTCCTCGTGCCGTTAATGGTCTTATTCTCCGGTCTGGTGGTCTATCGTGTTCGGAGGTCGCAGCGATGAAGTGGCGAAGCTCGCTCATCTATCTGGTGATGTTTCTGCTGGTGAGTGGCTACTACTACTACTTCGAGGTGGTTCAGAAGAAACAGAAGGATTTGGCGGCAAGTGAAGCCAGAAGGGTATTTGCCTTTCCAGCGGACAGTGTTGGTCTGCTCTCTGTCAAGCCAAAGGAAAAGGCAGCGGTTGAGCTGAAAAAAGACGGGGAGTGGGAAATAGTGCAGCCGATAAGAGCGGATGCGGACAAGCTTGCCGTCAGTGACTTCATCAACACCTTGTCGAAGCTCGAAGTTGAGCGGGAAGTGGCTGCAACTCCTGATGATCTGAAGTCCTTCGGCCTGGCGGAGCCTTCGCTCACCATCAGTTTCCTTGCCGGCGAACAGAAGCTTGAGCTGGTTGTCGGGGATAAGAACCCGATAGGGGACGGTTACTATGCCAAGACAGCCGACAGAACAAGGGTGTTTCTTATTGCTCAAGGGAACTACGCGGTTCTGAACAAGGGCCTGGATGAGCTGAGAAGAAGGCAGCTCTTATCGTTTCAGCTGGAAGACGTGGCTGCAGTCCATCTGGCGTGGCGGGATGGGAGGTCCCTGGCCGTTGAGATCGATTCAAACGATAAAGAGTGGAAAGCCCCCGCGGCTCCTGAGGTCAAAATAAAGAAGAGCAAAATAGACAATGCTATCGAGCAGATACACTGGATTAGAGCAAAGGGTTTCCTGGAAGAGGGACCTGGGAATCTGGCATTGCACGGTCTGGATTCTCCCCTTGTAGCAGTGACGATCCGCCTCAAGTCCGGCGAGATCGCAACTCTGAAGCTGGCTGGAAAGAAGAAAGATGAAAAGCAAGTCGCTGCGATGAGTTCCCAGCTATCGGCGGTAGTCGAGGTGTCCGCCACCATCCTGGATGATCTTCCAAAGGACCTTTTGGCTTTACAGGACAGGTCACTGCTGGGCTTCCAATCGGAGGAAGTCAAACAGGTCATTTGGAGCAAGGGCGACTATCTAGGGCATGCGGTGCAGCTGGATGAGACCCGGTGGGGAATCAAAAAGGGAGACGGAAAACCTGAGCCCATGAAGGATTCGTGGCATATGCGATCACTTCTATGGGACCTTAATGATACGGAGTATTTGAAGAAGCTTGATTCGTCAGCTCCTGTTACTTCCAAACCCTGCTGCAGGATCGAACTGAGAGATGCTGAGAAAGAGCTTCTGACTTTGAACTGGGACAAGCCTCCCCAGGAAGGGGGTGAGCCCGTCACGGTCTGGGTCCATAGGGAAGGCGGGAATGAGGTTGTGAGCCTCGATGCCGAAAGGCTCCGGCGGATCGATGGGGACATCGATCGACTCAGCGGTTCAGTTAAGAAAGAATGATGTGATTGCGGCAAAGACTTCCTGAACCAGGCGGGAAGCCTGGATTGAGCAAAGCACGAGGGAAAGGGCTATCAGAACCAGGGCCATAAAGTGAGTCAAAGGAATCCTGGGCAAGTGTATGGGGCGGTTTTCGTTGTATCCTCTGGAGGCTAGAGCGAGGGCGAGTTCATCCGCACGGATCAGGGAGCGGCGGAAGAGCGGTAGTGCCAGAAATTTGGTCCGCTGGAGGATATTTCTACGTTGATTGCCCAAACGTGTTCTGGTCGCCAGGGAAACCTCTTCCAGCTGGTCCATCAACAGCGGGAGAAGCCTCAGGGTGAGGACAACCATGAGTGCGATCCTCTGAGCAGGGAGGAAGGGGAGAGGATTCAAGAACCAGATTAATGCGCACTGCAGATCGCGGGGTCTTGTGACCAGGGTGAAGAGCACTCCGTAGCACAGAACGAGCCCCAGCCGCCAGCAGGTCAATGTGGCGGCATACAAGCCTGATTTGCCCACCGGAAGCCAGGGAGCCAAAACGGTCTCGGAATCGGGATGCCCCACCGCCTGGACTAGAAAAATACAAAGCAAAAACAATGACCAGGCCTTGAGATCATGCATAATCGGTTTCAAGGGCAGGCGAGCGCTGACCACAACTCCGAGAAACAACACTGAAAAAAGCGCCAGTGCCTTCTCGTCCATCTGAAGCAGGCCGAAGGTTACCAGAGCAAGGCCAAGAAACTTGCAGCGAGCATCCCATCTGTGCAACAGGGAATCGCCTGGAAAATAATGAAAAATCAATCGATAAGCCATGATATGGGGCTTGCTCCAAAAAGACTGTAGCATGGTGGGCGGATATTATACTGCGGCAAATCGGATATGATCGCACACGGAGGAGCCAGCGCCTTGAGCTCGCCTTTGTGAATGATTGCCATTCGATCCGCATGGGTGATCACTTTTTCTACATCATGAGTTGCCACGATAACAGTGTGGCCATCGGCGTGCAGTTTCAGGATTTGTTCGAGCACTTGACGAACACCGCTATAGTCCAAATTGGCGAAAGGTTCGTCAAAAACCAGAATGCCGGGCTGCATGGCAAGCACTCCGGCAATGGCTACCCGGCGTTTTTCACCTCCGGAGAGGAGATGACACGGCTTGTTCTGAAGATGCTGCAGGCCAACCATGTCCAGAGCTGTGGCGACGCGAACCCTCACTTCCTCAGGTGAAAGCCCCAGGTTCTCCGGACCGAAAGCCACATCTTCAGCTACCGTTTCCCCCACAATCTGGCTGTCTGCGTCCTGAAAAACCATCCCTACTCGCTGCATCACCTGTTTTTCCTCCCGGATCGGGTCCAGGCCGTCAACGCGAATAGTCCCGGAAGATGGTTTCAAGAGGCCGTTGAGATGCCTGATGAGAGTCGTTTTGCCGCTGCCGTTGGGACCGCAGACCAGCAAGAGCTCCCCGTCATTTATGGTAAGGGTGATCCCCTTCAGGGCGGGAGTTCCATCGGGGTAAGAGTAGACCAAATCCCGAATAGTAATCATTGTATCATAAACCAGGTATCAGGGGCTAAAGGCCGAAGTCTGAGAGCCAGAAGCCGGGAGCTAAGGAGTTGTTGTCACCGCTGCCAGTTGGTGGCGCAACATCGGTCGGATGGCTCGCGAGAGAATAACCGCAGCCGCAGCTTTAATTGCATCCCCGGGGAGAAAGGGAAGCATGCCCACCATGGCGGCCTTTTCCCAGGACATGGAGGCCACCAGCTTTAGCCACGGGACCCCGCAGAGATAGATCATCATGGAGCCAAGAATCACGGCAAAAACATCCTTTGCCATACGGTTTGGGAGACCTCCCGAAAGGGAGCCGGTAACAAAGGCGCACACAGCGAAACCAATGAGATAGCCGCCGGTCGGTCCCAGGAAGTGAGCGATGCCGCCTTTGCCTCCGACGAATACCGGCAGGCCGATGGCTCCGACTAGAAGGTAAATCCCGACACTCGCAAGACCCCAACGCCCCCCGAGGAGCAGTCCGGCCAAAAGGACAAATAGATTCTGCAGCACCAGAGGCACCGGGCCGAGTGGAAGAGGAATCTGAAGGTAGGCTCCCACGGAAATGAGAGCTGCCATGAGAGCTGACAAGACGGTCATCTGCAGTTGTTTTCGATCCATGAAAAGAGGACCCGTTGTTTGTGTTTGGTTAACCTTGCCCGAAAGCAAGGTTAACCAAACCGGGCGGGTCTGTCAAGAAATGTCTATTGCTTTTTTGCGGTGTTTTTCGAAGGAGAGATGTTGAGGTCGTAGCCGAAAATGCTGCTTCTCGATTCCCATATTTTGAGAAAGTCTTTTGCAAGGACAAGGCTTGCGACCAGCTGCTTGGTTCCATCATTGCCGACGTCGGCGATGCGGACGGCGGTCACCATTCCGCTGATTTCCCGCGTTTTCCAGTTCTCGATAAGACCCATCTGATCCCACGAGAGGGACACGATCTCACCTCTATCGTAGTATTTGAGCCCCTGGGGCATGAACCTCGACATGATGTCCGTGCTGCGCGATACGACGATTTCGACTATGCCGTCGCCGTTCAAATCGGTGATGAGAATCGGTGACGGAATCGCATAATAATCGACGGCATTGAAGCGCAAGTCATCGACTTTCGCTTCAAATGCGTTGGTGGTGGATGCGAACATGCGATCGCTCTTCCAGATCTGATCCCCCGATGCGGTGAGAATCAGCAAGCGATTGGTGTTATCAATGACGAGAGTCTCCTCGGCGCCATCATTGTTGATATCGGCCCTGGCAAAATTGTAGATGTTGCAGCGGCTCGGCAGATTGGCGCGCACCAGAGGGGTCAATGCTTTGCCTCGGAGCTGCATTTCGAAGATTTCCGGCTGAAAGGGGCCTTGTGAGGCATTGCCTTTCTGTTGGCCTAGGAGAATTCTGCCGCGCTTCGGGAATTCCACTCCGTTGAGAAAGTAGGGTATCCTGTCGCAAACCGTTTCGAACTTCGGATCCACAAAGCGGAATACAAGAGAGGAGACAATTTCTCTGCCGTAACCCGGTTCATTTTGCTGAATTTCGTCCGGTCTGGGTCTGCCGGTGTCGGCGCGGATGTTGGTCACAAATATCTCAGCCCTCCCGTCTCGATCGAGGTCCAGGACAGTCACGGAAAAGTAATGGTCGACATTCGACGCACTGTGTATTCCGAGCGCTCTGAGCGCCTGCCCTTCTCTCCGGTAGACGGTGAGCTTGTTTTGAGTGACGGTAACCACTTCCATGCGGCCGTCCCCATTGACGTCACCAATGTCCATCCCCACGACACCACCGGTGATGTTCTGGCTTCTCCACAGGCCCGGCTGACGCAAAGCACCCTCGGGAGTCACCTCTACGAAGTTGGGGTTGAGATAGGAGATCTTGTCGCCCGGAAGCATCGTGCTGGGAACGAGCAGCTCGGGATTGCGGGTCAGAGCGGCTTCGTCCTCCGAAGCGGCTGTCTGAGCCTTGTCCGCAGGGCGTCCGAACACCTTCTGGTTGATCTCCTGAGCGAACAGGTTGATCTGCGGAACTACCTCATCGAGGGTCTTGGTCTGAGAAGTGAAGTTCAGGGGATTTCCCTGGCCGGAAAGTGGAACAAGCCTGGCATCGATACTGACCGCCTGGCCAATTCCTGTAAGACTGCCGAATACGACATAGTCACCTTTCAGGTTTCGGCCAATCCTTTGGGCATCCTCCATAGTCAGATCGGATTTGATTCCACGAGTCAGCTGGTCAACGGCCGTTCGATCCGCCACCTGCACCTTTCCCTCCCATCCCAGGCGGGAAGTCAGCATGTCCCTTATACCGTCCTGGAGGTACATGAGCTGGCTGGGAGTATGCATATTGAAAGGAAGGATGGCAACCTTCACCGGGGCCTTACCGGGTTCGGCTGCAAAAGAGAATATCACAGGGATGAAAGCACTGAGGCAAAACACTACCCAGATCAATAACCGTTTCGATGTCTTCATTTCAAAAGCCCTCGCAATGGAGATGGTTGTCCAACCTCAAAGTTGATGTTGTGTAATGAGAAGCGAATGCCGGAACCATCGCAACCCATGTCCCTTCATCGATTCACTCCTTCCTATCCGGACGCAGTATACTGAATCGGCAGCATCTTGGAAACGGGAAAAAAGAAGGAACCGACATGCCGTTTTCGTATTGAAAACTCGCTCAAAGAAAATTGAAACATAAGCGTTCTTTGATGTTTTTTTTCTTGACATTTGCTTTACCGGCATGTAAACGGGACGCAAATAAGAAAAAGGGGCTATTGCTTTAAACCTTTTAGATAGCGGAAGGAGGTGGGAAGAAAGGCGTTTGTTTGGTGTTTTTTTGGGGCTTTGGTTCTAGAGACAAAACAATCGTTTAGTTTTTGAGGAGGAAAGTAATGAGAAGGTTTCTCATCCCAACACTGGTTGTAGCGTTGGCTCTGCTCGTGGCGGTGCCGTCCTTTGCCCTCGAGGTCAAGTACGGCGGCTTGTTCCGAGCCCGCGTCCTGAATGATCACAACTTTACAGACTATGGCTATCCGAATGCAGCGCTTGCCTATCCGCAGGCGACGGCAGCCAATGCCAACGGCACCGGTATCCGTGCCGGCGGTGTCCCTTATGTTCCGCACATGAACCGTTTCGATCAGCGCATCAGAATGTATTTTGACTTCATCTCAAGCGAAAATCTGAAGGTTGTAACCCGACTCGAAGCCAATTCAGTATGGGGTGCCTATGGTAACCCGGGCGCCAGAAACGTCGTGGGTGGCGGTAATGTCGGCGCCGACAACAACAACTTGGGTATCAAGAACGCCTATGTGGAATTCAAGATCCCCAACACGATGTTGAAGGCAAAAGTCGGTGTCCAGGGGATTGCTCTTCTGGATTCATGGATCATCGACAGTGACTTCTCCGCGGCAGTGGTGACCGCCGATCTGAAGCCGTTTACGGTAGTCCTCGGCTATGCCGCCGGTCAGAACTACTCCACTGTGATGGAAAGCGACAACGTGGATGACCTGGTTGCTGTTGTGGCCTATAAAGAGGGACCGTTCAACGCAGGGTTGACCTTCTTGTGGCAGGATGCACACAACACTCCGGCGAGCGTATTCCCGACAATAGGGGCATTACAGGATGATCCGGTCCAGACGAATGTGACGTTCTCGCGTAGTTTCAACAGCGGTGCTAACTATGCAAACCCGTATTTCCCTGGTCTGTTCATTACGACACAGCGGAACAACCTGTTTGATCTGGGCGTTCAGCTCGGCTATAAGATCGACTATTTGAGCGCCTACATCAATTTCGTAAAGAACTTTGGTAGCGTGAAGCTTTCGAACGTGGCCACCGCAAACACCGAGCCTGGTGTTGATACTAACATCCGCGTCAACACAAATAACTTCCCGGGGCTGAGCATGATCAATCCGCATACCGCCGATTACACCGGCTGGATGATCGATGCGGGCGTGAACTATTTCTGCGGCCCGTTCACAGCGAATTTGGGCGGCTTCTACACCAGCGGCCAAAAGCTGAATTTCAACACGGCGAATGGTCAGCCGGCCAACATCAACAACCCGCAGGTGATTACCACCAACGGGAACGACATCAGCACATTTGTTTACCCGCTCGCCACTTCCAAGTACTTCTCGGAACTTATGGGTGGCGGCATCCTGGATAACGCAGCCCCCAACGGTGGGTACTGGAGAGGTTATCCAGCCCCGACCAATATCTGGACCATCACTCTGGGCGGTGCTTACCAGTTGCTGCCGACAACCAAAATGGCTATGTCTTACTGGTACTTTGGGACATCCGAAAAGGTCCCGTCCAAGTTCAATCCGCAGACGGGTACCTGGGATACGAGCAGCAATCTGGGCCACGAACTAGACATGGTCATCACACAGAACATCGTCGACAAGTTGAACCTTGATCTGGTCGGCGCTGTGATGTTCACCGGTCAGGCCTATCGTGCCAGGTCAACCAATGTCCGATACACTGGCGGGGACCAGAATGCTTATGAACTTGGCGCCCGGCTGCAGTGGGCTTTCTAAGTTCTCCTAGTTCCTGGTGTTAAGATGAGACCGGATGGCGTGCCATCCGGTCTTTTTTTTGCCAGATTGCGTTATAGCTTATGACGCAGGGCCGGGTTTTTCCCCGTCCTGGCTTTCGAAGCCTCTCCATCCGGCATGTACGATCTCCTTCAAATGTACCGGTCTCCCATTTCCGTGATAATCATTTCGATATCCATGCCTGGGTCCGCCTGCAATTCTCGACGAGCGGCTTCCAGGCGATGCCTCAGAGTGGTGTCTTCAAAATCGGCCAGGCCCTGGATGGCCGCCGCTCGGCGGCCGAGGCGGTAGAGTAACCGGTCATCCTCCGAAAGCGAAAGGTACTGCTCAATGACTGCAAGTATGCGGTCTTTATCGCCGGGAAAGGACCCTTCCACCTCGGGCAGGAGATTCATGATATGATCGGAGGTGAGAGTACTGCTGATATGCTCGAGGGCTTGAAGAAGAAGCCCTATTTCGCGGACCGTGTCATCGTCGGAAAGCGGGATGAAGCGTCCCTCAATTTTGTCTTGGTAGAGTGGGCTGCGAGGCGGGATGCGAAGGCTTCGCAGCCTGATGAAGTGCGGGTTGATGGCATTCAGAACTCGAGCCGTTTCCAGGGCGTGAACCCGTGACCATTCCTTGCCGCCCAATCCGGGCATGATGTATTCTGAAAGCGTCATTCCCGCTTCGATCACTTTTCTGCCCGCTGTGATGTGTTGTTCGGATGTTGCGCCCTTCTTTACAAACTGCAGCACTTGGTCCGATCCACTTTCCAGGCCAATGTGAATGCGGTCCAGTCCTGCTTCCCGAAGAGCTTTGAGATCTTCGATGCTCTTTCGAGCCAGAGTGGAGCTGCGGGCATAGGACGTTATCCTTCGGATTCCGGGTAGCCTGGTTCGCAGGTGCTGGAGAGCCTTCACCAGGAGGTCGGTGGGCAGGACTAGGCTGTTGGCATCCTGGATGAAGACATTCCCTGTTCCCGAAAGGGCCCAGAGCGCAACATATCGATATTGGTCGCTGTAGGACGGACCAGCCAGGACGGTTCTTAGAAGCTCCCGGGTCAGCCGGCCTGCCAGTCCCTTTGACCAGGAGAGGCTGTGCAGGTCTTCGACAATGCGGTGTACGGCATCGATATCTCGGCAGATCTCATCCAGAGAACGCCTGCTGAATGCAAGTCCTTTGTAAATGGGACAGAAGGTGCATTGGTTCCAGGGGCAATTCCGGGTAAACCGCAACAGCAGGCTTCCTGCCTCGCTGGGTGGCCGGATTGGCCCCTGTTCATAGGTCTTGAGCTCCTGTCCCATCTTTCAAATCCCTGTCGAGCCAATATCGATGCAGCTTCCAGGCTGTGCCCATCCCGTTTGCTGCAGAAACGCAAGCAGCCGGTCAGATCGTACACTAACCGGCTGCTGCTTGTCATGGTTTATGGTCGACCAATCTATTGGCCCTGACCGGTAGGCGAGAAACTGGCGGGCCGGGGCATGGTCAACGATCCTCTACCCTGTCACTACGGCGATTTTCCGAGGTTTTATCGCTTCAGCCTTGGGCAGTGTGAGCGTCAGAACGCCATTCTTCATCGTTGCTTCGATCTTGGACTGATCGATTGCTTTTCCCAAGGTGAATTCACGGACGTAATCTCCGACACCATATTCCTGAAGTAGAAGCCGTTCCTTTCCGCCTTCCATCGAGACTGTTCCTCGAAGAGTCAGCTGATTGTTGTGAACATCGATCAGCACACTCCCGGGACCTACGCCAGGCATATCAGCAACCAGAGTGATCGCCTCCGGTGATTCATAGATATCGACTGCAGGCACGTAAGAGGGAACATCGCGAGTGCTTTCGGCCGCAGTCTGAAGCTCAACTTTTTCTTTTGCCTGCAAATCCTTTTCTGTCATTTTCAGGACCCTCCTGTTTGTCTTGATCAGACTGTCGAAGAATCGAAGATGAGGCAGTTCCAGCTCCTATTCAGTCCTCACCTTGACCTGTTTTGCTCGGATCTCTTCAGCCTTTGGCATGACTATCTTGAGCATGCCGTTCTTGAAAACGGCTTCCACTCGATCCGGGTTGATCCTGGTCGGCAGGGTGATAACCCGGCGGAACCGTCCGGCTTCCCGTTCTCGGCGGTGATAGTTCACTCCTTCTGCTGCCTCCGGCAGTTTCCGCTCACCTCGCAGTGTCAGGGTATCACCCTCAACCGAGATTTCGATTTCGTCAGGTTGGATACCGGGCAATTCTGACCGCAGATAAAGGTTTTCATCATCTTCGCTTGCATTGATGGGTGGGAAGACCCCGGCGCGAAAAGGAGACGCCGTTCTGCCGGAAAAATCTGCAAACAAACGATCCATTTCCCTCTTCAGCTGTCCCATAACGTCAAACGGTCGAGGTAAAGTGGGTTGTTCAAACAAACGAACGATGGCCATGGCAAAAACCTCCTTCCTTTTTGTTTTTACTGGTATTTTTACCGTTTTCGAACCGAAGTTAAGCACACACGAAAGGTGTGTCAATATCAAGAAAGCAGGAGGATCGGAAGGAGAACTCCTTGGATGGGGCAATGATAGAAGCCTGACCCAAAGGGCCGGAAGGCTTCAACCTGGCAACTACATGCCGATTGCTTCCCTGCCCCAGTGAACAAGGGACGGGTATGGTCCTGAGAAGCAGTCTTCGGCATCGAATTCCCCCGTGCCCGGATCAATGGCAACAAATGATACTCCGGCGTGCCTGGCTGCAGCCAGGTCGCCTTTACCGTCCCCGAAAAAGAGGCATTCGGCTGGAGCATAGTGAAACTCGTGGAGCAGGCGTGTCAGTGATTCCGATTTGGGCCAGTCTCCACCGCCCCGAATGATGTCCAGGAAGGGTTCGAGGTGGTGAGCGGCCAGTACTTCCACCAGTTCGGTCAGTGGAGTATTCGATAAGGCGACTCGGGTGAGCTTGCGATTGCCGATTTCGGCCAACACCTCCCGGCATCCTACAACAGGGCGAGCCTCTAGCATGGCCAGGCGGCCGAAATGTATGAAGTTTTGCCATCGCAGTTCGAATTCCGCCTCCTTGAAGGGGATGCCTATTATCTTTTCCTGAAGGATGCGAATTTTGGTACCCCGGTCAATACCGGTGAGCTCAAGATACAAAGGGACAATTTTCTGCTGCAGTATTGGGTCATCAGTAAAAGCCCTTGCCATAGCACGGGCGTTGGCCGGATTCGAATCGATCAAAACACCGTTGACGTCAAAAATACACACCTTGATGCGTGATAAGTCCATCAGTGATTGTTCCCCATTGCGTTCTATCGGGCACCGGCCTCAGCGGCTACACAAACGCGGTTTCTCCCCTGGCGCTTGGCCATGTACAACGCTTCATCCGCTCTAGCGATCAGGGAGTTCAGAGATTCTTCCGGATTGCGCTGAAGAGCAGCCGAGCCGAAGCTGGCGGTAACCTGGATATATTGAGAGGGATCGGTTGTGGGGACTCTGAGCTCTTCGACTCTTCTTCGCATGCGTTCTGCGACCAGGGCAACATTGGTTGAATCCAGACCCGGAAAACAGACTGCGAATTCCTCCCCACCATATCTTCCAACGAAGTCATATTGTCTTGAGAGGGTGCAGAGTTGCCCTGCAAATTCTTGAAGCACGAGATCACCGGTCTGGTGCCCGTACTGGTCGTTGATTCTCTTGAAATGATCTAGATCGGCAAGAATAAGGGATAGCTGTCCAAACTCACGATGCGCTCGTTCCACTTCAACCTGCAATTTTTCCATAAAGGCCCGCCGAGTCAAAACACCGGTCAACGAGTCGGTATTGGCCAGCTGGAGAATACGGCGTTCAAGACTGATGATCCTTTCACCGATCTTGATCCGATACCTCAGTTCTTCAGGGTCAAAGGGTTTGGTCAAATAGTCGTCGGCCCCCGCTTCCAGACCTTGTATGAGGTCTTCTTTTTTCCCCTTGGCCGTGAGAAGGATAAGATAGGTATAGCCGGGTCTTTCAGCCTCCCGGATCCTTTTACAGAGCTCCAGGCCGTCCATGTCCGGCATCATCCAGTCCGAAATGACCAGGTTCGGTGCCTCGGGACTCTGAAGAAGTTCCCATGCCTCCTTGCCATCCGATGTGGCGACGATCTCATAACTCCACTTGCGCAAAGTGATTTCGAGTAACCGCAAGGAGATGGGTTCGTCTTCAACGATTAGAATCTTCACTCTGCAACTCCGCCAGCCCTTGTTTTATGGCGCTCTCTAAATGCTCTGACTCTCTTTGCAGCTCGAGGAATGCTTCCGGCGCTTTCGACAGCTGTCCTTCGCGTGCAATCCGCTCCAACCGGTCGGCTGAAGCGACAAATCTTGCAGCTCCAAAGTTGCCTGCAGCACCCTTCAGGCTGTGAGCAGATTGCTCCAGCGCTCGGATATCGCCGCAGGAAATTGCCTCCCGGATTCTGCCCAGGTGCTCGGGCATGCTTTTCAGGAGAAGGCCGGCAAGCTCTAGAAGAAGCTCCCGATCGTCTCCAACCATTTCCAGTGCTTTGGACACGTCAAAGACGTCTTCTGCCGGTCCAGGCCGTTCTCTTAGTTGGCGGTGTGTTGATCCGCTCTCAATTGTCTCGGGAGTAGCTATACATTTTTCAATGATTTCATAAAGTTCATTCGTATTGATCGGTTTGGAAATATAGTCATCCATTCCTGCGGCAAGGCATTTCTCTCTGTCACCCTTCATCGCATGGGCCGTTATGGCTACGATGGGAGTGTGACAACCGGTCTGTTCTTCCCTTGCACGGATCATTCGGGTTGCCTCCAAACCGTCCATCTCAGGCATCTGGATGTCCATCAGGATCAGGTCAAAGCGGTTTGCGCCGGAGATTTCCACGGCCTCCTTCCCGTTGCCCGCAACGACCACGGTATGACCCAGTTTCTCCAAAACCCTGACGGCCAGTTGCCGGTTAATCAGATTATCCTCAACGAGAAGGATACGGACCGGGCGGCTTGAAGTTGCCGGCGGGGGCGTCAAGGGCTCCCGAAGGGTGTGGCGTGTTACCAGTGGCCGATTGCTCTGCTTCTCACCTCGCATTGCAAGCACATTCATGATGGCGTCCAGGAGCTCTGATTCCATTACAGGCTTGGTGAGGTAAGCTGAAATCCCCAGCTGACGGCATCGGGCAGCGTCGCCTCGCTGGCCGGCGGAGGTCAGCATCATGATTATGGCACCGTCGAGTTCGGAAGACTTCAACATCTGTTCAGCGACTAAAAACCCATCCATTTCAGGCATCAGTACATCCATGATGACAATGGCAAAAGGGCTGTCTGCTTCCCTGGCTTTCCTCAGTTCATCGAGAGCTGTCTTGCCGCTGTTTGCCGGTGTGGGCTTCATATGCCAGTTGGTCAGTATGGACTGAAGAATGCGGCGATTTGCAGCATTATCATCCACAATCAAGACGGGCAGGTCCATCAAATCCAGCAGGTCAAGCGAGAGCATTTTTCTTGATGGAGGCTCTGCAGAACGGGCGAAGCTTCCGGAAAACTCAAAAACCGTACCTTTCCCGAGCTTGCTCTCGACACGAATATGTCCCCCCATCAGCTCCACCAGGTGCCGCGTGATACTCAACCCAAGTCCCGTTCCGCCATATTTTCGTGTTGCGGTGCCGTCACCCTGCTGAAACGGCTCAAAGATTATCGAAAGATTGTCCGGCGCAATGCCTTTGCCCGTATCCGACACGGTAAACCGAAGGCGTGTCTCCCTCCCGGCCTCGTATTCTTTCTCTACCAGCATGATGACTTCCCCCTGTTCGGTAAACTTGAGAGCGTTACCGACCAGATTGACAATGACCTGTCTCAAGCGGCCGGGGTCGCCAATCAGCGTTTGGGGGACATCCGGATTAATCTGATAAGCCAGTTCAAGACCTTTCTGGTGGGCTTTCACCGCGAGACTCCTCAGTGCGTCACCGACGGTCTCCGGCAGATTGAAATCGATACGATCGAGACTGAGCTTCTTCGACTCAATCTTGGAAAAGTCAAGGATATCGTTGATCAAGGTCAAAAGAGCGTATGCGGAGCTCTTGATTACCTCAACGTATTCTTGCTGTTCCTCATTGAGCCCGGTATCCAGTGCGAGGTCCGTCATTCCAATGATTGCGTTCATGGGGGTCCTGATCTCATGGCTCATGTTGGCCAGGAATTCACTTTTGGCCACATCGGCTTCTTCCGCCTTGCGGCGGGCCTGGACCAGGTCCGTTACATTGATGACGTTCAACAGGACTCCTTCGTAACAGTTCTCCCGATAGATCGGCTGTACTCGAAGGATAACCTCCATATTGCCCACTGCCCTTTGTATCGCAACCGGGCCCGAACCCATTTCCCGGCGAAAACCGGAGATAATCCTTGTCACATTTTCCAGCACCTCGCCCGAGTGGAACGCCTCGATGCTTTTGCCAATCAGCTCCTGCCTGTCACGATTGACAAACCGGGCAAACCACTCGTTGAGTTCAACAATAGTGTTATCGGCATCCGCAAAGACAACGCCTTCATCCATTCCGGAGATCATGGCGAAAAGCTTTGCGTCTTCATGACGTGCAAATTCTTCGGCTCGCTTCAGGTCGGAGATATCCACGATGACCCCGACCAAACCGCCCGGCGTGCCGTCGGCGGTCCAAAAGGGTGCAGCATAGTGGACCACATCGCGCAGCGTGCCGTCGGCACACTCTACCCTGGTTTCATAAACCAGGCTTCCCGGGTCATCGATGAGTTCGGGATGCTTCTTGAAACAAAGCTCAGCCAGTGTTCCCGGCGCCAAATCGAAAACCGATTTCCCGATGATGTCCTCTCTCTCGCACCCGACCAGAGCTGTGAAAGCTTTGTTACACTCCTGGTACGATCCGATTCGATCCTTGTAGAAGACCGGGTAGGGTATGGCGTCGAGCATGCCCTGGAAAAGGATCGCTTGCATCGGTTGGCCCCTGCGAAAAACATGGTGTGCACCCACAGCGGCAATGACCGTAGCGAAGAGGATTGAGGCAAGGCTCGACTGCCAGATTGGGATGTCTGGAAAGAGAATCGCTTTCACCCATTCGAAACAGGCCATAAGGACGAAAACCAGCCCTGTGATGAGCATCAGGTTGGGCAAAAGCCTTCGGGTCTCCTGTTTCAGGTTGTTGCCAAAAGAGACTCTCGCTGGATTCCGCACTTTCATCTTGGCTGCTCCCGCGACAAGCTCATGCGCTCTTTAGGACATCTTGAGCTTGCCTCCTTTCATTCGATGGTATCATAGGCCCATGTATTCGTTGATGGCAAGGGCAAAACCGAGAACCAGGACCTGTGATAAGTGGGCGCAGAATGGCTTTGGGAGCATCTTCGGGGCATCTTATTCATCATTCTGCCCATACAAGGCGCAGCGGGGATACATTTTTTTCCAACGGTCGATGCTGTGTTCGGTTTCCGTGATTATATTAGTTTGTAAACTTGAGTGAGTGCAAAGTCTGCAGGCAGGCTTTGCGCTGGCCGGGGAATCGCCGTTTGACCAGCATCGCACAACCAACACAAAGGAGAGGCGAATGAGCGTGAGACCGAAAGAGGATGCAAAGTACTGGGTGGAGCAGGCAAAAAACTTTTACAAGGCTGCCGGTAAAAGGATTGCTCTGGCTGAGTTTTCGAATCCCAACGGCATGTTTATTCAAGGCGAGCTGTATATCTATGTGTTGAGTGCGAGAGGGACCATGCTTGCTCACGGTGTCAATGAAAAATTCGTGGGTGAGGAGTTTTTGGGGCTCACGGATTCTGACGGCAAGTTCTTCATTCGGGAGATTGTCGATCTTGCCAATGAAAAGGGCAGTGGTTGGGTGGAATACAAATGGTACCATCCAGTAACCAAGGAGTGGCGGCCCAAGATCGCCTATTTCGAGAAGGTTGATGACCTGATCATTTGCAGTGCCGTTTACAGAGACTAGACGGCGGGGGGATTGGAAGCTTTATTGGATCATCTGGTGTCTATCGCTCTCATGGAAATATAAGAAGACAAGGAGTTTTGATCAGAGACTTTCATGGCCGATGGGGACGACGCGGGGGCATCCCACATGGAAGATGCCGAAAACTCTCATGCCGGGTCCGGTGATCGAGCAAGGATGATCGAATAAAAGCCGGGTGTTCCCATCGTATCAGAGGAGGACAGGATGAACCCGAGATCTGAACATGATGCCAAGTCCTGGGTGGACAAAGCAATAGCGTTTTACAACCGTTCCGGAAAAAGGATCGCCCTGGCCGAGTTCTCGAATCCCAAGGGACCGTTTGTTCAAGGTGACAGGTATCTTTTTGTGTTGAACCCCAGGGGGACCATGCTGGCCCATGGTGTTAATGAAGCGTTTGTGGGGGAGGAGTTTATTGACATCGAGGATTGTGACGGCAAACCTTTCATTCGAGAACTCCTTGACATCGCCAACAACGAAGGGAGCGGTTGGATAGAATACAAATGGTATGATCCGGAAACCAGGAAAGTACTCCCGAAGATGGTCTATTGTGAGAAAGTCAATGATCTGATCATCTGTAGCGGTGTGTACAAGGAATAGCCTGATACCGGGATATGCTGTTCTTGCGTTGAGGAGAAAAGCTCAGTCTTTCTCACCGGCAGGGTGAGTTGAGAGGAAGGCGGTCCCCTGCCCAAAGGCGATCAGTGGCTTTGCCGCGAAAAAACCTCCGGCATCCAGTAAGTCTTAGGGAATCCGGTTGGAAACAGGCCGGAATGACGATTTGCGCTAATGGGTGTTCTATTGTGCAGCGCTCCAATCTGGCTGCGAAGAACGGCATCCATCCCGCCTCAGCACCCCATCGGCTGGAAAATTTCCTGAATTGGTCAAAAAATCGCTCAAGTGGGTTGCAGCCCCATAATAACTGTTGTCTTTCAAAAAAGTTGTCTTTAGAATGCCTGCGATTCCAGTTGCAGGAAAGGTTTAAGGCCCTGTACTGGGACATGGGGGTGCTGGGCTTCCCGAGGCAGTGGGTAAAGTGGGAGTGGGTGTGGCGCGTTCGGACAGAAAGATTATTGGGGTGAAATCAGGGGCTTGTTGTTCATCTTGGGTGGAACGGAAGAGCTTGAATCAGTTCTTTGTCAGGTATGGTTGTTCAAGGCTTTGTTCTGCTGGAACGGGAGGTGATGATAGGAAGGAAGGTGTTCGGCTGGGGTTTTTCATGACGGAGTTTTGAGGACACGGAGGAGGAAGTGACATGACTAAAGCGGAGTTGGTTGCGAAAGTTGCTGCTGGGGATAGCAAACTTACCAAAGCTCAGGCGGAAAAGGCTGTTGACGGTTTTGTAGCCGCAGTATCAGCCGCACTGTCTGAGGGTGAGAAGGTTACTCTTGTGGGTTTTGGAACGTTTAGTGTCGGAACAAGGTCTGCACGTGAGGGGCGGAACCCGAGGACTGGCGATAAGATAACCATCCCTGCCTCGAAGGTCGTCAAGTTTAAGCCCGGTAAGAGCTTGAGCGAAAAAGTGAAATAAGGTCTATAATAGAGGACCGTTTGCCCCCTCTCCGAAAAAATACAACAAGGTTTTAGCGGGGGCTGACCAGATTCTGCATCGGCAGCAACGGCAGATGATGCTCAGTCCCCCGGGACCATCATTCCGGCTCACCTCGCACGCATCATTCCAGGTGGCAAGAAAACACTTCAGAGTAATCATTACGGGCCTGGTTTTGCCCAGGGGTTGTGTTGAGGTGCGAAGCGCCTGGCGGTAAGGAGTTCTAAGTTGCCAAGAAACCTGACTCACAAACTGATTGAGGCCCATTTGGAAGCGGGGAGGCTTGTTCCCGGCCGGGAAATTGCGATCAGAATCGATCAGACCCTCCTGCAGGATTCCACGGGGACCATGGCCATGCTCGAGTTCGAATCGCTTGGAATTCCAGCTGTTAAGACCGAAATATCGGTGCAGTACGTGGATCACAATATCATCCAGGCCGATTACAAGAGTGCTGACGATCACAAGTATCTCCATACCGCTTCAGCACGGTACGGGCTCCATTTCAGCCCGGCAGGAAACGGAATCTCTCACCAGGTCCATATGGAACGCTTCGGCATTCCAGGGAAGACTTTGCTTGGAGCAGACAGCCACACACCCGCTGCCGCAGGGGTTTCCATGCTAGGCATAGGCGCAGGGGGGCTCGATGTGGCCATGGCCATGGCCGGTTATCCGTATCATCTCATTTGCCCGAGCGTGCTGGGAGTGAGGCTTACCGGAGAGCTTCCAGACTGGGTGAGCGCCAAGGATGTCATTCTCGAAATGCTGAGACGCTACGGCGTGAGGGGCTGCATTGGAAAGGTTGTCGAATACTATGGACCCGGTGTGAAGGGCCTGTCTGCAACGGATCGTGAAACGATAGGCAATATGGGTACAGAACTGGGGGCTACCAGTACGGTTTTCCCGTCCGACGAAAACACGCGCACTTACCTGGAAGCCCAGGGGCGCGGAGATTCCTGGAGAGAACTGCATGCCGATGAAGGGGCCGAATATGATGAGCATGACGACATCGATCTCTCTGCCCTCGAGCCTCTCATGGCCTGCCCGTCTTCACCGGGAAACATCGTGCGGGTGCGCGATGTGGCAGGAATCAAAGTCGACCAGGTGATTGTCGGCAGCAGCGTGAATTCGTCGTTTCGCGATCTCATGGTGGTAGCCAAAACGGTGGCAGGCCGCCGATGCCATCCGGGCATATCGTTTCACATAAACCCCGGAAGCAGGCAGGTGCTTGCAAACGTCACGGCGCATGGCGGCCTCATGATGCTCCTCATGGCCGGGGCCAGAATCCACGAGCCCGGCTGCCTTGGGTGTATCGGCATGGGACAGGCCCCGGGCACGGGCGAGGTCAGTCTCCGTACGATGCCGCGCAACTTCCCCGGAAGGTCGGGCACGGAAAACGATCAGGTCTATCTCTGTTCGCCGGAAACGGCCGCCGTTGCGACACTGCGGGGAGTCATTGCGGACCCGCGTGACCTTTCCGCGGAAATGGTCTATCCGCGGATCAGGGACCCGGAAGAATACATCAGGGATGAATCATCCATCCTCTTTCCTTCCGATGCGTTGCGGAAGAGCGAAGTCATTCGGGGTCCGAATATCAGGCCCCTTCCCGCTATGGCTCTCCTCCCTGAAACGCTTGAAGCCGAGGTCGTGATCAAGGTCGGGGACAACATCTCCACGGACGCCATCATGCCGGCGGGCGGCAAAATCCTGCCGCTGCGGTCCAACATCGAGGCGCTCAGTGAATTTGTCTACTCGCAGCTCGATCCGGATTTTGCCGGGGAATGCAGACGCAAAGGTACCGTGGCTGTGGTCGGCGGGGAGAATTATGGTCAGGGATCCAGCCGTGAACATGCGGCCCTGGCCCCCCGATACCTGGGAGTGCGCGTCAAGATTGCGAAGAGCTTTGCGCGGATTCATAAGGCAAATCTCTGCAATTTCGGCATCTTGCCATTGACATTCAAGAATCCCGAGGATTACGACCTGGTGCGAAGAGGATCGAAACTGGTATTCCCTCGGGTGAGGGAGCTCATCGCACGAGGCGATGTGGACATTCCGGTGGAGGTAGATGGGGAGCGCATCGTTGCGGTGTTGAAGGTTTCAGACCTCGAACGCAGATATTTGTTGGCCGGGGGCGCTTTGAACTACGCTAAAAGCGTCAGCGGTGAAAAACCATAGATGAGGGGAAAATGACCAGGCTGGTTTCCATCGACCCGTACACGGAAGCAATCAACGGTGAATACGAAGCCTTCTCCTTCGACCAGTGCACTGCTGCAGTTGATCGGGCGAGACGACATCTTCCTGAGTGGCAAAATCTCCCGGTGGCCGAAAGGGCCGGTCTGCTGAAAGGCCTTATTACGGTGCTCGAAGGAAAAAAGCACCACTTTGCACGGGTCATCACCAAAGAGATGGGCAAGCCGATCCGGCAGGCTGTTGCCGAGATCAGCAAAACCGTTCAGTTGTGCGAGTATTACCGGAGGAATTCCCACAACTTCCTTCGAAACGAGATCATTGCGACGGAGGCGGTTAGGAGCTACGTCGCGTTCGAACCTCTGGGGGTCATCCTGGGGATCATGCCGTGGAACTATCCGTTCTGGCAGGTCCTGAGGTTTGCGGTCCCTGCCCTGGTGGCCGGGAACGTCTGTCTTTTGAAACATGCCTCAAATGTTCCGATTGCCGCCATGGAAATCGGGAAGCTTTTCGTCGAGGCCGGGTTCCCGGCTGCAGTTTTTCAGACGCTCCTGGCCGATGCAAAGACAGCGGAAGAGCTCATTGAGCAGGATGCAGTCGACGGGGTATCGCTCACCGGCAGTGTTGCGGCAGGATCCAGGATCGGTTCCCTGGCCGGCAGGAAGATCAAGAAGCTGGTGCTTGAGCTGGGCGGCTCCGACCCGTTTATCGTTCTGGAGGATGCGGACGTGCAGGGGGCGGCAGCCAGGGCCGTGAAGGCAAGGACATCGAACACGGGTCAAAGCTGTATTGCCGCCAAGAGGTTCATCGTGGTGGAAGCGGTTGCGGAGGAGTTTCGAGAGGCTTTCACGGCGCATCTCAGGGCCGCGAAGATGGGAAATCCCATGGAAGAAGAAACCGATCTGGGACCTCTGGCCAGGAAAGACCTGGTTGACGAGGTCGGGGCCCAGCTGGCCGATGCTTTAAGCAAGGGAGCGAAGGTGGCCTACGGTCCGGAGCCGCCGGCCGGCAAAGGATTCTTCTTCCGGCCCGCAGTGCTGACCGATGTGACTCCGCAGATGCGGGTCGTCTCCGAGGAAGTGTTTGGGCCGCTCGCGCCGATCATCGTTGTAAAGGATGAACAAGAGGCGATCGAGGTTGCCAACGCCACGGAATTCGGTCTTGGGGCCTCGATCTGGAGCGGTGATATCGAACGTGCAGAGGGATTGTCCCGGCGGATCAGGGCCGGGTTCGTCGCCGTCAACAGCATCGCCAAATCGGACCCGAGACTCCCTTTTGGCGGAATCAAAAGATCGGGGGTGGGAAGAGAGCTGTCTCAGTACGGTCTTTTGGAGTTTGTGAACGTGAAGACCGTGGTCGTTAACAAACCCTGCGATCAATCGGAATCATGGAAGACGGGCCTTTCCATCTCCTGAAGCGGGGTCGGCCCGCCCCGCATCGAGTGGCGAAGAATCACCGGTTCCCCGCATCAAAGAGAACGCTCCCCCCTTGCCGGAGGTGATGGTTATGGGCGTTTTCCCTCAGATCGAACGCTTCGTCTGGTTCGAGCATCTGTTGAGACAACGGGCCTATCCGAATACGACCCGTCTTGTCGAGCAATTCGGGATCTCACGAAAAACCGCCCAGCGCGACATCTCGTACCTGCGCGACCGGCTGCTGGCTCCAATTGAATATGATCCCGTACACAGAGGCTATTATTATACCGATGAGTCCTTCCGGCTGCCCCGCCTGCCGGTTGCCCAGGATGAGATCATCGCCCTCTTGATTGCCCGCCGACTGCTGTCCGAGGGTCACGGGGGATTCATCAGCTCGGCCATGCGACGCTTCAGCCTGCTGCTCCGAGATGCGGCAGCCGCCCTCGGGGTGGATGCCGCCCGACTGGAGGAAGGCTTTTCAACCTCCTGGCACGGTTACAGCCCGGCGTCGGATAAGATCTTCAGAGAAGCAGCCGAAGCACTGATCGAATGCCGGGTGATTGAGATCGAATACCACTCTCCGGGATCGAGTCGAACCACTCGTCGGATTGTCGAACCGCACCATCTCCAGCATTACATGGCCTCCTGGGTCATGATCGCCTACTGCCGCCTGCGTGAAGACTGGCGGAAATTCTATCTTTCCAGGATCGAAAGACTGCAAACGCTTCCCAATACGTTCGATGTACGGCCCCGAGAGCAGTGGGCGCATCAGCTGGAGGGCGCCTTCGGCATCTTCCAGGGGCCGGCCAGTGTACCGGTTACGCTGCGCTTCAATGCCTTCCGCGCCCGCTGGGTGAGAGAGCAGCTCTGGCACCCGGCACAGGAGGTGCGTGCAACCCCGGACGGCGGTGTCGAACTCTCCTTTCCTGTGGCTGATTTCCGAGAGGTGAAGATGATGATTCTGCAATTCGGAGCGGACGTGGAAGTGCTGGCACCCGCGGCGCTGTGCGATCAGCTCAGGGAAGAGATCCCCCAGATGAAGGAGCTGTACGGCCTGCCGGATGACTCAGGCCGGAGATTGCCGGATGATGGCGCCGAGAGCGAGCCCAACTGAGCGGCGGGTCAACGGCAAAGATGGTGAATTAACGGTAAGGATCTTAGCCGGTCTTTTGGGTGGGCTGAAACCCTCCCCCTGCATTGCCGCACAATCATTGGCTGTAGGGGCGGGCTTTATGCCCGCCCGTCTTGATCTTAATTGGGTGCGGCTCTTTTAGAACGACGCCCGAATGGGTTGTAATTCCTTGCCCACCCTGGGTTTTGATCGAGAGCACGGTTCACCATCCCGGAGGGATCAAAGCCATTAGCCGGGGGTTGAGGCCATAGGCCGACACCCCCGGAGAACGGTATAGCAAGGAGACGACCCCGGATGGGGTCGCAGCTTTGTCAAACAAGATAGCCCAGTGGAAGACATCGAGTACCCTTGCTGGCACCCCTCCAGGGTGCAATCGTTATCCCGTCTGCTTTCCGGTGGTATCGTCCGCTTGGGCGGACTCAACCACCGGCTAATGGCTTTGAACCCTCCGGGTTCACTCTTTATCGTCGGTTCAAAAGAGCTGCACCCATCTTAATTCACATACATTGCAGATAGACGGGATGTATCCCGGCACAGGCTCGAAGGACCTCCAGCTCTCCGCACAGTCTTGGCGGCATTTGCTGCCGCCCTGTTAAAGCCGCCGCCGATTCATGTAACACGGCACCGCGGAATCCCCAACAAACATCCCGGCCGTGTTGAAAAAAAATCGAAAGTTTTTCGGACATGGGTCGCCGGATGTCCCACCTCCTGTGGTATAAGTAATCCCGACAAGCTGCCGGTTTCCCGGTTCAAGCTATTTTTCAGCGAAGGAATGAAGCCTTCATCTCAAATGGGACCAACGTTGACGCGGCACCCGCAACAGCATGGAACGGGTGAAGCGAAGCGGGGTCCATCGATAACCCTGTAGGCGAAAACTAAAAACCTCACTTTCACTTTCATGGTTTGCTGCTCATTGACCTTATCGGAGACTTATCAGCTACAACTTGTGGCAACTTGCCTCTGTGATGAACTCAACAACCGGCGGAATAGCGGGGTTGGACGTGCAGTCGGCGACGGCATGGCTGCTGGGCGTGAGGATGCGTGTCTTCGGATGGCAAGAGATGGCGATGCGGCAGCAACCGGGACTGCCTGTGAATGTGCCTTGAGCCTTCGGCCCGCCTTGCTTCTGTTTATTCCGAACCGGCAATGGTGGCGTCTCCCGCATTCCCCCCACTTTTCAACTGGGTCAGGAGAATTTTCCGTTTGCCGTCTCTCAAAAAACACATAAGAAAGGAGGTCAGCATGCCCAACCCTCACATGGTCAGATTTGAAATCGCCGGACCAGCAGCGATGTTCACTAGGCCGGATACCGGCTCAACACCTGTTTCTTATCCGATACCCACCCTATCCGCTGCGAAAGGTATGTTCGAAGCCGTGTTGCGGCGCCCGCATGTGTATGTCCAACCGACACGTGTGGAGATCTGCAGGCCTGTTCGATACGATCGTTACGTGACTAACTACGGGGGGCCATTGCGCAAACAAGACCAGATTAAGGGCAATAACAACTACCAACTGGTGGCCACCATTCTTGTGGACGTATGTTATCGCGTCCACGGCGAAATCCTTATGAAGAAAATGAGTACACGTGGCGGTGGGTTTTTTCAATTGCGTCGTCGCCGTGGAAAGGACTGGAGACCCCATTTTAAGAAGATTTTCGATGAACGGTTGCGGCAGGGCCAAACCTTCTACACACCCTGTTTGGGCTGGAAGGAGTTTGTCCCAAGCTATTTCGGGCCTCTTCGCGAAGGCACCAAGCGGGAAGAGAGTGTAGATGGCACTGTAATTACTTCACTTCTCCGTTCTATGTGGGATTATCGCGCACTTAAACCTGAATATGTGCAAGACTGGAACATCGTGAGAGGTATGATGTCATACTTGCATCAGACCCCAACGGAGGAAGATCTCAATGCTGAATGAGACATGGAGTCTATGGCAAGCGCTCCAGCGGTCGAAGATTCAGACAGAACCACAACATCCACTGATCAAACCCTTACCACAATCGGCAAAATGTCTTCTGAGAGTTCGGCTCGCCTACGATGGATCAGTTTCTGATGTCGAGGCTGTTTCTGATGAGGAGCGCTCTGGTCTGTGGCGTATAGTTCAAACAAGCGATGGCAGCTTTCCGGTCGTGGCTGTGAACGAACCAGCTCTCCTGGCGCCAGGGGAAAAGCGAGACAGTTTAGCGACGTTGTGTTCGGCGCTCCAAAAGTGCCCACACAACCTGGCCTACAAACAGGACTGGCCATGGGCAGATGCACGGCAGAAGGCCGCGGTTCTTCTCCGTCGGCTCCGACATGTAGATCAGGCTAAAGATCTCATCGAGTTGACTAGGCGTTTTGGGTGCGCCACCCGAAACCCTGGTAAACTGCGTGCCGAGATAATGAACGGAATGTGTCAACAACTTTGAGACACTTGGGTTCAGAAATTAGTGAAGACAAT
>CAYTWB010000017.1:0-58926 GCA_964441945.1 uncultured Syntrophobacteraceae bacterium | reverse complement strand
AACGGCTACCACATGAAAATATTATTGCTCTATGTTATTTCTGGATGAAGCCTTACTGTAGGGATTGTCGGCATCACAACCTCACTTGTCGACCAAAAGCATCGAGCTGCTGTTCAGGAGCTCCAAGAGATTCAGGATGAAGCGAGAAGTGAGATGGCTGCGGAGCAAAAGAGACTGGAAGAAAAGCAGCAGGAGATCGACCGACTTGCGGCGAGGATTGAATCCGAGCGGCGGTCCCTGCAGGAAGAACGTCGCCGATTAGAGCAGCACAACCGGTCTAAAACGGCGGCTGCCAAAAAAGAAAAGAAGACGGCGGATGATTCTAAAAGAACGACTCCTCAAAATGTCGCGATAGGGAAGATTGACCGAGGCGAAAGGAAGGGCCTTTCCGGTTCGCACTCATCTCCGGCCACCCGGGCATCGAGATGGACCAGCCATGAGGAGGAGATCAGGAGAATCAGCCGTAAGGCCGGTCTCGAAGCTGCAGGATCTTTGCTTCCGGTGAAGTATTACAACCGAAACACCCGAGAGCTCGTTCTCGCAGAGCCTCTCAACCGCAGTCCCGGTTCAGCATTCATCCGGGTCCGAGTCTGGAAAGAGGATAGACTTGCTCAGGATACCTTGATCGACTTTTCCAATGCTTCAAACGGTAATCCGAGAAGATCTCGACCACACTTGTAGCGGGATCACGGGTGGAGTCCGAACCATGCGTCGCGGGTGGAAAACGGCTGACGGTCTGAAACGAGTTTGAGACGGCAGATTAAGACGGCAACAATGCTGTGAACCGGTGGCCTCGAGGGTAGGATGGGGAGATGACGCTAATCTTCAATCAAAACATGCCCAATCCAGAAAGAGACGTTGCGGTTCTCTTGACTGACATGTGTCAGTACGCAAGGAGAATCGATCTGATGACCCCTGAACAGATCAGGGATTTTGTTGTTGATTACCAGCTGTCTTTGCAGGCTATGGTGATGCAGGAAGACAACGGCGCCCAGGAATTCGAGCCTTCTGCCGGGGACGGCGCAGAAGCCATTTTCGAGCGAAGACCGGGGGAGGGGGAAAGGGAAGAATGCAGGCGCGCACTTCGGGTTGCGATTGATATTGCCAAAGCCGTTGACTCGGGGAAAATCCCTTTCACGCGAATCGGCATATTTGCCGGTAAGATAATCAGAGCTCAATTTGGAGAATCCATTTTGAAGTTCGGTAGGAGCTTTGCTGCGGCCAGCCGCCTTGAAGAACTGTGTGCTTTTTTCGGCACGACAATCTTGATGGATCGGGACATTGCGCTGGCTCAGGATGCAGAGCGAAAGTACCTAGTGGCTGTTGGAAAAGTAACACCGAAGAACTTCAATCATCCCATCCATGTTTACTCAATCTACAAGCCAGGGATTCATAACTGTCCGTTAGATATTGATGAAAAGAGACTGCTGGAATTCATTCGGCTGAAGAATGATGGCATTGAACACTTCGTAGGAAATGATCGAATTGGAATTTATCCGGATTTCAAAATGGCTTTCGAATGCCTGGACCAGGCTGCTGTGGTGTTTAAAGAAATAACGGGGACAATGGACTTGGCCACATCACGTATTCTTGACTATATTCGTGACAACCCATATCCAATGGATACTTTTGATAAAGAAGGTATGTATATAAATGATAAGCAAGGTATTTCCATGGGAATAAGGCTTATGCGGCTTTCCCAGGAGCTATTTAAAGCAGTTGATTATGAAGTCTATCATACCTTGGTTGAGGATACGCATTGGTCCAGCTACTTCAAGACAGATTGGATAAGAAAGGGAGAGACTATTATCAGGGCAGGTGAAAAGGCAAATGGGATCTATTATATAGTGAAAGGTCAAGTTGGAGTTGTCAATGCACAGGGAAGGAAGATTACAGACCTGGCGGAAGGTGCGATCTTTGGTGAAATGGCCTATTTTTCTGAGGGGAAGAAACATACTGAAACAATGATTGCGAATACGGATATTGTCGTTCGCGTGATTGCAGCCGAGGATCTCCAGCGGTCACTTCTGCTCCAGAAGCTGTTTTCAGCGATTTCGGCAAGGCGTTCACCCCTTATATAGATACGGCCGAAACCCACAAACGGTGCGACGAATTCATTGAAGGAGGGCTCCTTCCGTGCCGATAGATAGGAAGAGCAGTAGGAGTGGGCCCTAGCAATCGAGGACCGGGGCGTCAGCAGGGGAATTTCAGTGCGAACCGGCTGGGGTGAGCGCTGAGCTTAGAATTCCATATTGGTGAGTAGTTATGGTGAATTGCGGAATGTGGTGAGGGAAAGGAGGAGGGAATCCGTATGTGGAAGAGTGCCAAAGTGATCATCCTGCCGGCTGCCATCGTTCTTGCTTTGGTTCTGCTCTGGAACCGGCAAGGAAGTGAGGCCGCTCCTGAAGCGCAAAAGAGCTATGTCGGTGCCGAGCGATGCAATGAATGCCATGCGACCCAGTACAAGAACTACATGACCTATTCCAAGAAGGCGCACTCGTACAAGAGTATCGTTGTCATGAAGAAAGGGCTGACAACCGCTGAATTCGAGAAGTGCTTTGAATGCCACACCACGGGCTACGGAAAGCCGACGGGATTTCGTTCAGAACAGGAAACTCCCCATCTGAAGGACGCGGGCTGTGAAACATGCCATGGTCCGGGCAGCCTTCATGTTGAATCGGGAGACCCGAAAGACATCAAAGCGAACTTGGTGGCGAAGGATTGCGAGGTCTGTCACAACTCGGAGAGAGTGAACGCTTTCAAGTACAAACCGCTTATTTTCGGGGGGGCGCACTGATGAGGAGATCCAAATCAGGATTACAGGTCAAGGTGGTCACCGCTATTGCTGTCCTGGTGGTTGCAGTAGTCTCAATAATAATCGTGGTGAATTACTCCTATCAAAAGACCTATCTTCGGACGGAATTTCAGTCCTCCACACGCATGTTGGCCGATGCGGTTTACAACGGGCTGCTCTATCCCATGTCGATTGGAGACAGTGATACCATATGGGCGCAAATGAAGGATTTCAACAAGGAGGGGGACAGCCTTAAAGTGCTGATCTTTGGATTTGACAAGCTGGTCACCTATGCATCGGATGTCGATAAAGCCGGCAAGAATCTGAAGAATCTGATCGCTGCACCGGAACTGGACCTTGCTCTGGACCGCATGCTGCAGGATGGGAAGAAGCCGGAGACCGGATACGAAGAGCAGGCGGAAGGCAAGCAATACTATACGGTCCTGCATCCCCTCTTGAATGAAAGCCGCTGCTATCACTGCCATGGTTCAAGCCGTCCTGTCCTGGGGGGAGTGATGGTCCGGCAGAACAGCGGCAGCATGTACTCCAGTCTCAAGTCATTGCAGAACAAGAACATCATAATCGGGCTCGCTGGGATTGCGGTCATCCTTGTAGCGCTTGTCCTGCTGATTTCGAGGTTGGCCATTCGGCCGCTGAACCGGATCAGCACAAGCCTTGACGATGTTGCCTACCATGTGGCCCACGCATCGGACCAGGTTTCTCACGCCAGCCAACAGCTGGCTGATGGGGCATCGGAGCAGTCGGCAGCGATTGAAGAGACATCGTCCTCTCTTGAACAGATGGCTTCGATGACCAAACAAAATGCGGATCATGCCAACCAGGCCCATAATCTGATGAAGGAAGTTCATCATGTCGTCTCGCGCGTCAACGAGTCCATGAAGCACCTGACAGAATCCATGGGGGATATCACCAGAGCAAGCGAGGAGACCCAGAAAATCATCAAGACCATTGATGAAATTGCCTTCCAGACGAACCTGCTCGCATTGAACGCCGCCGTGGAAGCGGCCAGGGCAGGTGAAGCCGGCGCAGGCTTTGCGGTTGTTGCCGACGAAGTGCGCAATCTTGCGCTACGGTCTGCCGAGGCCGCCAAGAATACCGCCTTGCTGATTGAAGGCACTGTCAAACGAGTCAGAGGGGGGTCCGAACTGGTGGAAAGCTCCACCAGAGAATTCAATGCAGTAGCACAAAGTGTTTCGGAACTGGGCGAACTTGTCGGAGAGATCACCACCGCATCCGTGGAACAGGCCCAGGGGATTGAGCAGATCAACAAGGCTGTCGCGGAAATGGACAAAGTGGTTCAGCAGAATGCGGCAAGCGCCGATGATTCTGCCGAGGCATCAAAGGAAATGGACAGTGAGTTCGAGCACCTGAAGCATTATGTGGGAGAACTGGTAGCGCTGGTGAGGGGTGAAGAGCGTGATGCTTCAGAGCGAAGAGGACGCAAGGAGGGGAGCGCCGGGAAGCCGGCGGGCAAACTTGCTCCGCCCCCTGGTCCTCCTGCGGATCAAAAGGCGCTTGTTCAACGACCGGGCACCGGCAGGAAAGAGAGCAAGCCCAGGCCCCAGGCTTTGCACGGAAAACAACATCCCCAACAGGCGATTCCTCCCGGCGATGAGGACCTTACCGACTTCTAGAGGGCATGGAATCCCATACAACGAGGGAAGGGCAGCCACGGCCTTTCCCTTTGACATTTCCTAAAAACCTCAAAGACTTGCTCATGTGGGGCAGGCTTCCAGTCTGCCCTGCACCCCCACAGAATCTGAGAATATTTTTCTGAAGAACTATGCCAGTGTTTATGGCAATATCGGGTTGATGAATTTGCTCCCTATACCCGCAGAACCAATGTGCCGACTGAAGGAAACCCGGCAGAAGAAATGCTTCCAATGGTAGATCCGGACAAGACACTGAAGGTTGCCTTGTGGCTGACTGTGATCGGCGGTGTTATCGATCTGGCACTGGCAGTACTTAAGATCGTTTTCGGGTATTGCAGCGACATTCAGTCTATCACGGCGGATGGCTTCCACTCACTCAGTGATTTCGTTGCGGATATCTTCGTCTATGTGTTTGTCAAGATTTCCCATAAGCCTGTTTCCCGAGGACGCCCTTATGGTCAACGAAAGGTGGAATCCTTTGCCTCCCTGGTCATTGCCGCTATCCTGGTCGCCACAGCGCTTTTCCTGGTCAAGGAAGCCATTGAGAACCTGAGTGAAACGCCGGCTGAGATTCCGATATTTGCCGCGATCATCTTGACGATCTCTGCAATTGCGGTGAAGGAGATTCTCTTCTGGGTCACCATCATCCATGGGAACAAGGTCGGGAGCACGGCCCTTGTTGCCAATGCCTGGCATCATCGCTCTGATGCCCTCTCCTCTGTGGCCGTGCTGGCCTGCCTCCTGTTGGGCTCTTTTCTCGGCAACAGAGCCCTTTGGGACCTGCTCGGGGTCACCGCCGTGGCCACTATGATCGTCAAGGCCGCATGGGATATTGCCCGGGGGTCTTTTGTCGAGCTCTTCGACTACGCACCGCCCGCAGAGATTTTAGCGAAGATCGAAACCGTTGCGGATGAGGAGCCGGACGTCGTTCTTGTGCATGATCTCAGGGTTCGCACCATCGGCGGCGCCTACCATATCACCCTGAGCATGGAATTGGACTGCGGGATGACCATCGGCGAATGCCACAGCATTGTAACCCGGATCAAACAACGAATACGGGCTGAATTGCCCGATATCTTCTCCATTCTCATTCAAGTCGCTCCAGCAGGTAGTTTTGCCTCGCGGCTGAAAGAAATCGGCCTGGAGAACCTCCAGGAAAAGGATTTGCTTTGAGGGCTCTCCCTCGTGTTCGGGTGTTGGGGACCTCGTTTTCAACGATACCCCTTTCGGACTGGCACGAGGCCGCTTTTCCGGTGATGCGCAATCCCTTGAAGTTCCTTGTCAAAGCTCCCGGATTGCATGTCCTGTGCGGCGGAAACAAGGTCTTTAAAATTTCTTGACAACAATAATAAGTCGACCTTATAGCTTTTCGCGATTCGATAAGTATTTCTAACAAACTGCTGCGGTGACGAGGTTGGGAGGATGGGGGTTTTGCCGGGGAAAAAGAGGGGCCAGCTTGGCAAACAGGTGGGACAGCTTTTAGAGTCCGTGATCAGCAGGTCCATCCCAAAAGCTTCTGGAAAAGGCCTCGCTTTGTGTCCGGTTGGGGCCTCGCTGGACGACCAATGCAGCAATACGCGGGTTGTGGCGTTCGGAGGTGGAACGGGACTCTCCACGGTGGTGGGCGGGAATTCCCAGCTGGAGGACTGGCCTGAGAATCCCTTTGTCGGCCTGAAACAGGAATTCCCATTCCTTGACGTCGTCGTCTGCACCACGGATGATGGGGGATCAACAGGCCTGTTGCTGCAGCAGCTGCCGATCATCGGAATCGGTGATTTGCGCAAGCTCCTCTTATCGTTGATCCAGGAGGATGAGCTGCGGGCAACCTATGGCCTCGACGATATCGAAACAAAGCAACTGGTTCGCCTGATCCACCGTATCTTTAAGCATCGTTTTCCTGCAGACTGTAACGATTCGAGATACGTTTCAAACCCGCTCCGGGTCTTGCCCGAAAGCATGAGACGATCCCTGCCCGAACCATTTGCCGGGCTGCTGTGTTCGCTCGGTCAATATATTGCTCCGCACGGGGATGGACCAACGATAAAGCCTCGAGGCCATTGCCTGGGAAATCTGATTCTCACGGCGGCGATATTCCGGGAATTCTCCGGCAGCGGAGAGGGTCCTCCGGATCTCAAGTCCATCGAGAAGGGGCTGGATACGATAGCCAGGGTGATCGGAGTGGTACCGGGGCGATTGCATCCGGCAACACCGACACCCGGTCAGCTGGTGCTGCGGTACAGCAATGGGGTGGCCGTGCGAGGCCAGTGGAAATCAGGGCGGTGCCGGCGGGATTTTCCCATTGACAGCCTGTCTGTGGAATTCTCCGACAACCCGGTAGTGGATGAAAGCCTTTGCACCACCATCCGTGAGGCCGATGTGATCCTTTTTGCGCCCGGGAGCCTCTACACGAGCATTATGCCGATTTTGCAGTTGCCGCCCATTGTCGCAGCAATCAAGGAAAATCAGAAGGCATTGAAGATTCTCGGAGCCAACTTCTGGATCCAGGAGGGAGAAACGGACATATCCCTGCGCGGCAGGAATCGAGGGTTCCATGTGTCTGAGTTGATTGAGGCTTATGACCGCAATGTGCCGGGAGGGGTAAAAGGTCTTTTTGATGTAGTGTTGAGTGCCAATCTCGAACACGTGCCCGGCAATGTGCTCAGCAGCTATGCCCTGGAAGGCAAGAGCCCCATCTATCTTGACCGCAATCGGGTGGAGCAGTTCGGAGTGCTGCCGATCGAGGCAACGATCTACTCGAGGGAGCGGTTGCGGCTCGCGCGGGTCATGCACCATGATCCTCAAAAATTTGCCCTGGCCGTTCGATCGCTCGTGTTTGCCCAGGAACGGTACAACCTGAAGCCCGAAGGCTTTCCATTGCCGGGTTCCCCTGAATCATCGCAGGACCGGGTGCCTGTCCATGCCCCTCCGCTCTGTGCCTACAAGAAAGCAATGATTGGAATGCTTGAGGAAAAGCGGTTCTCGCATAAAGAGCTCAGACGGATACTGGAAGAGATCGTCTGGGAGAATCGTGACGTTCGAGTCAATCATTTCAAGTTTTTCCGGGGGGTCAGGATCATTCCTGCGGCCAGATGGGGTAGAAGCAATGAGTGGGACAACGTTCTCGGCTACTATGATCCGGAGGACGGCATGCTGAAGATCCATGAGCAATTGCGCAACGCACCGGAACGGCTGAAAGGGAACCTGCTGATTGCGCTTGGCGAATCGCTGCTCGGGCGATATCTCGAAAGCCGCCGGTGGCTTGACTGGAAATCGAAGGGTGAATGGAGTGCAAAGTGCTACGAAATAAAACTCCGTCCGGTGCGGGAAAGGGCGTCATTCCTGAGTGATTCCCAGCTGCACACCTATCTCTGCCTCTCCCGTATGGTCCCCAGTCCTCACGACGCCGGGACATACAGAATAACGCTGAATGGCAATGAAGGCTTCACTCCGCCCGGTCTCCTCTTCGGCCTGTTGTATGCATGGTATCTGAATAATGCCTATGCCGATATCATGGAGTATGAAATGTCCCTGCTGCGCTGGCCTCCACAAAAGCTCATTCCCTGCCAGCTCAAGGAGCGCAATCGCAAGCAGGCCCTCATTGATTTCTTTCGCAAGGTGGTATTCGAACATGCGGATTGAAGCAATAATCCTTAGTCCAAGAAGGAACGAGGAGTGGTGACGGTTGAAGGACGGATGCCCGCATATATCGTGTGGGTCCATTCTCTACGATGGAGGAGGAAATGGAACTGAGGCCCAGAAGTCATCAGAAGATTGTCGAGCTCATGAACAAGGGGGTGGATATCCCGAATCCGCTGACCCTTGATATAGGAGATGAGGTTCGAACGGAGAACATTTCCGCAAATGGCGTGAAGATCTATCCGGGATGCCGCATCTATGGAAAGGCGACCGTAATTGCTGAGGGCGCCAGGATTGGCGCGGAAGGCCCGGTCACGGTCGACAACTGCCAGATCGGCCCGATGGCTGAGCTCAAAGGCGGCTATTTCAAGGGGTCTGTCTTCCTGGCAAAATCCAATATGGGACTGGGCGCCCATGTTCGGGAGGCATGCATCCTCGAAGAGGAAGCGAACGGGGCTCACTGCGTGGGACTGAAACAAACCATACTTTTCCCCTTTGTGACATTGGGGAGTCTCATCAATTTCTGCGACTGCCTTATGGCAGGCGGGAGAAGCAGAAAAGATCACAGTGAAGTCGGCAGTTCCTACATTCACTTCAATTTTACCCCCGATGGGAACAAGACGACCCCATCGCTCCTGGGCGATGTCCCCAGGGGGGTGATGCTGAATCAGCCCGCAATCTTCCTTGGCGGACAGGGCGGTATGGTGGGTCCTCTGCGATTGGGCTACGGAAATACTTCCGTCGCCGGGACGGTTCTTCGAAACGATACCCCGGCGGACAATAAGATGATCGTGGCAAAGACTTACCCTCCAGCCGTTGTCGACTTCAAACCTCACCGGTATTCGAATCTCACCCGTATTCTCAAAAATAATATCATCTTTTTGGCCAATCTCGTTGCCCTGGAGTCCTGGTACCGGAATGTACGCAGGCCGTTCTTCTCCACCATGGAGTTTGGTGAACTCCTCTATGAGGGAGTACTGGATAAACTGGCCCTGGCCAGGAAGGAACGGACAAGCAGGCTCACGGCAATGGTCGAGAAGGTACCGCCGTCGCATGGAAAGTGTCGATGCCGGACGGGAGCGGAAAAACGTTCGTGCGAATTGCACACCAATATCGGCGTGGTCTGTGAATTGTTTCAAGAGAAACCGTCAGATCAGAAGGAGGCTGAACTGAGAGACCGTTTTCTGAATGCTTTCGAGATATACCGGAGCGGCAACAGCGAAGGCTATATTCAGGTGATCCAGGGCATGCCTGCAACCATCTCCCAGGATGGAGTCAGGTGGCTTCAGCACATTGTTGATGCCTTGTGTGACAAGGCAGGGGCATACCTTTCGTCGTTCACTCTTTTTTAAGATACCACATTGAGCCAGGGAGGCAGGAGTATGGGTACTTTATTCGGTACGGACGGGATCAGAGGCGTGGCAAATCAACATCCCATGGATGCCATGATGGCGTTCTCAGTCGGTCAGGCGATAACTCATGTACTAAAGAGAGAGGGGCACCGAACGCGAATCATCATTGGAAAGGATACACGCATATCAGGGTATATGCTCGAAAGCGCGCTATTGTCCGGCATCACGTCTATGGGCGGTGACCCCTATCTCGTGGGTGTTCTTCCCACTCCGGGGATTGCCTTCATTACCGAAAGCATGCGTGCCGATGCCGGAATCGTTATTTCCGCTTCCCACAACCCGTATCAGGACAACGGGATCAAGATCTTTGGCGGAAATGGCTACAAGCTTTCCGATGAACAGGAGGGGGTGATCGAAGAGCTGATTCTCAATGGGAACCTCCCGAAGAAGGTCCCTCCCGCCCATCAAATGGGCCAGGCGTACCGCATCGGAGATGTTCATGGACGGTATATCGTATTCCTTAAGAACAGCTTTTCTCGCGCGCTGTCCATGGAGGGGATGAAGGTTGTGATCGATGCCGCAAACGGCGCGACCTATCGAGTGGCTCCCGAAGCCTTTACCGAACTGGGTGCGCATGTCGATATCATTCACAATACTCCCAATGGGATCAACATCAATGAGAAATGCGGCTCACAGCACACGCAGGATCTGCGCAAACGGGTCGTGGAGCAGGGCGCGGCCATTGGGCTGGCCTTTGACGGCGACGGCGACCGGCTGATTGCCGTGGATGAAAAGGGGCGGGAGATCACCGGTGACCAGATCCTGATCATCTGTTCGAGAATGCTGAAGGAGCAGGGCCGCCTGAAGAATGACCTCCTGGTGAGCACTATCATGAGCAATCTCGGGCTGACGGTGGCCTGTAAGAAGTATGGTTTCAAGCACCACGCCGCCAAGGTCGGCGACCGCTACGTGCTCGAGGACATGCAACGATTGGGCGGCGCGATAGGCGGCGAAGAGTCAGGCCATGTCATCTTCCTCGATCACCATACGACCGGTGACGGCATCTTGACGGCCCTGCAGCTCATTGCAGCGATGCTGGCGGCCGGCAAGCCGCTTTCCGAGCTCGCTCAACTGATGGACATCTTCCCGCAGAAGCTGATCAACGTGAACGTTTCCAGCAAGCCGGAGATCTCCACCCTGCCCCAGGTTGTTGCTGCCATCAAAGAGGTGGAAGCGGCGCTGGGCGATCAGGGGCGGGTACTGGTCCGGTATTCCGGTACCCAGAACATGTGCCGGGTGATGGTCGAAGGGCCAACCGATGAGGTCACTGCAAAATACTGCCAACAGATTGTCGATGCGGTGCAGGCCGCAATTGGCTAGCGAAACCATCCATACGCGGCATACGGGCCTCCAATCGGCGGACAACAGCCAGGGAGCAGCAGGGGACCTTCCCTGTCGGAAAGGATTCACATATGGCTTTTCGGATCTACATAACCAGAGACTGGGACCAGATGAGTCAGGTCGCAGCCGATTTGATTGAAGCTGATATCAAACAGAAGCAGCTGAGCAAGAAAGAATACGTGCTTGGCCTCGCCACAGGGAATTCTCCCACGGGCATCTATAAGCATCTGGCCAAAGCATTCAATGCGGAGCGACTCGATCCTCGGAGGGTTCGGACCTTCAACCTGGACGAGTATGTCGGTCTTCCCGGGGAGAACCCGCAACAGAGGACCCTCCACTGCGAGTCTTACAGTTACTTCATGATCTCCGAGCTCTTTGGCCTTCTTCAGGAGAAGTTTATTGAAACCAATGTGCCCTGGGGTACCCTGATCGACCAGAACAAGCTGGTGAAGTCGCTTGAGGAGAACAGAGACTGCTATGAATTCCAGGGCACGGACCGGGGCAAGGCCATTGTGATCAAGGACCAGGCCCAGGGGTATCTGAAATTCATCAAGGAGGAGATCCTGGACGCATACTGGAAAAAGATCGATGCATGCGGCGGGATCGATCTGCACATTGTGGGAGTCGGCGGACGGGGGCATGTGGCATTCCACGAGAGCGGCATACCCTTTGAGGGCAATAAGGTCCTGCTTGTCAAACTGGACGAGAATACGGTCTCGAATGCGGTCGAAGACGGCCACTTTGCAAGCAAAGAAGAAAGCCCCTGGTACGCCATCTCCATGGGTGCGGAACAGGTCTACAAAGCGGGGACCGTCCTGCTTGTGGCCAATGGCGGCCGAAAAACCGGTCCGGTAGCTGAGGCAATCCTTGGGAATGTTACCCCGGATGTCCCCATCAGCTATGGACAAAAGTACGCTGCTGAAGGTGGCAACATGATCTTTGTGATCGATGAAGTTGCCGCGGCTGAGATCTTGAAAAATGCAGCCGAGGTCAAGGCCAGGGGTTATGAGATCATTGACGTGCGCACGACGGCGTTTGTGAAGGTTGAGAGTCTGACTTTTGTCCGCAATCCCAAGACGGGTCGAATGGGATAGGCGAAAACCCGTTTCCTGTAGAAGGGATGGCCGGGGTCGCGCATGTGGTGTGAGGCCCCGGCCATTCTCGCCCTGTTCTGATTCCGAGCATCGCCCATTTCAGACCGCCTTTCAAGGTGCCTCGCCTCGCCGGGCAGGACCCTCGGATCGCTTTATAAGACGAATCAGGAAAAAGAGTGTACGTTTTGACTGAGCACACAGATTTTCATGGCCTTCGGGTGGATAGCGGCATGGAACAAAGCATTGTCAAGCTTATTGAAGAGAAGGGTCCACTGACGGGTGGGGAGATACTGGACCAGGTCCGCCAGTTGAACCTGTTGCTGTGGAGGACCTGTTGCCTGTCGAACAGGATGCAGAGGCGCATACTGGGTTCCCGATACCTGAGGCTGGACCAGCAGGTCGACGGGTATGCAAGGCTTTCACCGTCGATCCTGAGGGAGTTCATGACCTATACCGTTGTGGGCCTTCCAGAAGCTGAACAGGCCCTCGATCAAAGAGCGGATCAGATCACGCAACATATCAGGGAAGTGAGCCAATCGAAGTTTGCTCTGGCCCATTCGATTGTTGCCGGGATCGAGAGACAGTTCGCCGGCCGGTGGCCAAAGGAAGGACGCATCTGTTTCATTCTGGCCGGGGACATTGTGTATGATATGGCCCATGATGTTCCTCGCCCGGAGGTCAGCACCGGTGAGCTGGTCAATGGGTCGGACATCGATCTGGTTGTGGTTGCAGACGACACGTTATCCAATGGTTTTCTTAAAGAGCTTGACGGGGGGATCTATCAGGAAAAATACCGTACCCTGATATCGCCGAGTGTCAGAGAAGAGATTGACTATGTCGTAAAGAAAATGGAACGGGTGAGAGAGCAGCTGCACTTTGACACATTCAAACGAATGGTCGCCTGCAAGATACTCCTGGAGGGAGTGTTGCTGCTGGGGAGTCGGAGCCTTTTCGAAGAGATCAAGACCCTGCTTGCTGAGAGTGGAGTTGTTCAAAAACTGGGTGAAATGGAAAGAAAAGCCAGAATCTTCAGAGAGCGGGCGGAGGAGTATCTCCTGCATACGGAGCTGACACGCATCTCCAAGGAGGACTTGCATCTCTTTTACACGAGTGAGGAATCGGAGGAGTTTGAGTAGAATACGGTGGGGTGGGTTTTCGATTATACCACGCGCTATTCATTGTCCCTTGGCGACAACGATGGTACCGGACTGGTCGAAATCGGGTAATGCCTGTTGTCTAGTCTTAGAAAAAAGGTGCCCGTGAGAGCATCCTGTTCGACCCATGCCGCCAACTGGTAATAGGCGGGCCGGGAAAACCTGGCGAGGTATTGACCGTTTCGAACCATACAATACGGGACATTGCCTTTCCCGACTCTCAGGGTTGAAAGATCCAGCACTTCCGGATCGGGAAGATGCTTCAAGCGGATCAGTATCTGCTCCGGTTTTCCGCCGTCAGGCTGTATCCGATCTACTCTTGAAACAATAAAGGGAGTGTCTTCCACATCCAGGGCACAGCGCTGTCCCCTCCATTCCAGGGCGAAGACGCCGCCCGGAAGCTGACGGATGCTGGTGAGAAATAATTCGAGGATGTCTCCCCGGGTGATTCGGTTGTTTCTGTAGTACCAGTCTCCTTCACGGTCCACATGGATGCCGGAAGCACATCCGCTCTCCGACGATCTGTCACATCCTTCCGGCAACTCTCTGGAATCCACCGCCGCCTCCCCAAACGATTAGAATACTTTCCTTGAGTCCAGGAGCAGGGTTACGGGTCCGTCATTGATGAGATGGACCTGCATCGTTTCCTGAAATCGGCCTGTTTCGACACGGCGACCGGATTGGCGTACCGCATCGACAAAGGCCTGATACAGAGGTTCGGCATGCTCCGGCGGGGCGGCGGAGATGTAGGAGGGACGCCTCCCTTTGCGGCAATCTCCCAGGAGTGTGAACTGGGATATCACAAGGATCTCTCCGGCAATATCCAGAACGGAGAGGTTCATCTTATCGAAGGCGTCAGGAAAGATGCGCAGGTGCAGGACCTTCTCCGCCAGAGTGAGTACGTCTTCAGAAGCATCCTCGCAACCGATGCCGATGAAGACCAGTATCCCCCTGCCAATCCTGCCGACGACCTCTCCGCTGATGCGAACACTGGCTTCCAGCACCCGCTGCACCACCGCTCTCACGCTTCCCTCCGTTACCACGCCTCAGAATAGAGGGCTCATAACCCTGACCGTCATTCCGGCATGCTTTTGGCCGGAATCCAGAAAAGGTTCCTGGATACCGGCTTAAAGCCTGCCGGTATGACGAATGGGAATTCGGACACTCATTTATGCGGAGCTGTACTCCATGAATGCCGAATCGATCTCATGCCCCAGGCCCTGTCGCTTGACCACGGACGAGAAAAGGATATAAAAAGCCTTCTCTATATAGTATGTCCGGCGAAGGAATCCAAGCGTGAGAATCGGCCTGACTGTTCTTGCCTTTACACGGGTCTTTTGGTGAAACGGCGGCAACCATGTCCAATGCCCCTCTGATTCTTCTGGTCAATCCCTGGATCGCGGATTTTGCTGCTTATGACTACTGGTCCAGGCCGCTGGGTCTATTGCAGCTCGGCTCACTGCTTCGCTCGGGCGGCTGCGGCATTGCCTTCATTGACTGTGTCGACCGGTACGACGATCTCACCAATCACCATCCGGATGTTGTGCCCGGCGTCGAACGAAAATACGGTACGGGAAAATATCCCAAGATATGTGTTCCAAAGCCGCCTCCTTATGCCGAAATCCCACGCCGTTACTATCGATATGGTATTCACCCGGAGAGTTTCCGCCGCAAACTGCTGACCATTGAGAAGCCGGACATCATTTGGGTGACATCGATGATGACCTACTGGTATCCGGGGATACGGGAAACGATTTCGATCATCCGAGAGCTTCTTCCTGAAGTCCCCATCTGGCTCGGAGGGGTCTATGCCAGGCTCTGTACGCGGCACGCACGGGAGACGAGCGGGGTCGATGAGATCGTAGCGATTTCCGCGGAAGAGCTGCCGGAGAAAATCGCAGCGGCAACGGGATTCTCTTTGCGAAACAGGCATGAATGGACACAATTCGAATTGGCTCCGTCTCCGGCATGGGACCTGCTCACGAGGGTGATCTATGTTCCTGTGCTTACCGGACTGGGGTGCGTGTACCAATGTCCGTACTGCGCATCGGGAATCCTGCAACCCAAACGGCAAAAGCGCAGCGCGGATGCGATTTATGAAGAAATCTCGAAATGGCATCGAGAATTCGGGGTGATTGATTTTGCTTTTTATGATGATGCCCTGCTGATTGGTGCGGAAAATAGTCTGACGCCTGCCTTGAAAAGGGTTTGCAGAGAACTTCCCGGCCTCCGATTCCACACACCCAACGCCGTTCATATCCGTTCTCTAACGCCCGAATGCTGTCAACTGCTTTTTGAAAGCGGTTTCACGGTCATGCGTCTGGGGCTTGAGACAACTCAGAGTGAACAACAGCGGGATTGGGGGGGAAAGGTCAAAACAGAAATGTTTCTTTCAGCCGTTGAGCATCTGCTCGATGCTGGGTTTTCATCCGATCAGGTAGGAGTTTATCTCCTGGGTGGCCTTCCCGGACAGTCGCCGGGAGAAGTGGCTGAGGCGATTGAAGTGGTCAGGCAGGCTGGAGTCCAGCCCTATATCGCCGAGTACTCTCCCATTCCGGGAACAAAAATGTGGCTGGATGCCGTGCGGTCATGTCAGTTCGACCTCGGCAGGGAGCCGCTCTATCACAACAATTCCTTTTTCGCCTGTCGGCGCCCCGATTTTTCCTATCAGGACCTTCAGCACCTCAAGGACCTGGCTCGCCTGGTGCGCCGCCATACCAGACAAACAAGGGCTGACCAGGGTGAAGAATCATTAGCGTAGACCAGGCCGTGATGTAGCAGGGCATGACGGCTAAAGAGGGATGATTTTTGAGACCTGCCTGTTGATGCACTGGTAGATGTCCTCGTCCGTCCCGTAGATTTCCACGATGCATCGGTGATCAATCAGTTTTTCAATCACATAGGCGGTCACATAGAGGCTGATGAAATGGGGGCGTGGGACCAGGGTACGAACATTGGCAATCTGATACTGGATATCGAACTCTTCAGCCGTTAAAAGGTTCTGCAGGGCGAAATTGATCTGGCTCTCCAGATCAGCTTTGCTGGTGGTGTCCACCAATCGTTCCTCTATCAGCTTCGTGGCGGTTCGATCACTCAGGTTGTCCAGGTTCTGACGCAGAAGATTCAAGGCATTGTACCGTTGAGACTCTTTCGCATGGTCCAGCTTCGAGATGACGGCGGATTCCCTCGCGTTGGGTCGATGCTCTCTTGTCACTTTCGTTCCTTCCCTTGGCAGAATGATGCTTTCAGTTCATCAAGAATTCCATTTGCAGCTTATGCGTGGCTGGATGCTCGATCCGACAGAGCACTCAAGATGATATCAACCTGCCTTGCGGATACTCCTCCCAGCTTCAAGAGCGCCGCTCTCGCGTTTTCCCCGTGCCGCTTCAACAGGGGAAGGCGCTCAATCCAATAGGTCCACTGCTGCAAGAGATCACCCGAATCCTGGACCAGAAAACTCCCCTTGAAGCTTTGCAGCATATTATGTTCAACAAGCACTTTTTGCAAGTGTGGGCCGTAAAAAACGGGTTTTCCCCAGGCGGCCGGTTCCAAAATGTTGTGTCCATCAAAGGGTTCCAGAGTGCCGCCGCAAAAAACCAGGTCTCCAAGCGCATAGAGATCGAAGAGGATGCCGATGCGGTCCACCAGGATCACCGGTGCGGATCGCGCCTCTTGTCCCGCTTCGATCCGTGAAAGGAGCTGGTAGGGAAAGGGCACACTGTCCAGCCATTTGATCATGTTGGGTACCTGTGCCATGTGCCTTGGAGCAAAGATCCCTACCAGTCCGGGATCGACATGACTCAGGCTGCGAAAGACCTCCAGGAGCCAGATGCACTCCAACCGCCGCAGGCTCCCCCCCACCACCACCGGTACATTGCCTGGAAGGTTCAGCACTCGCTTCAGATGCTCCACCTTTTCAGGATCTTTCCGCAAAACGATGGCATCGTATTTGGAGCTTCCGAGCACACAGGTGCGCTCCGGCGGCACCCCGAGAAGCACTACGTTCTTCCTGTCCTCCTCAGAGTGCATGGCAAGGCAGGAGAACTGTCTAAAGATCGGTCGAAAGGTCGACTTGAAGAAACCGTACAGCCGGGCGGAACGATGAGAAAGCCGGCCGTTTAGAAGGACTGCAGGAGTTTGCCGGCACTCCAGCATACGAAACAGATTCGGCCAGAATTCCGCCTCCAGCGCCACGTAGAGATCCGGCTCGAGCTTCTGGAACGCCCGTTGCAGGACACCGGGAAAATCAAGGGGAAACGGAAGAATCTCAGCCCACCGGGAAAGGTTGGTGCCAGCGAATCGGAATCCCTGCGGCGTGGTTACGGTCAGGGTGAGTCCGGCCCCGGGCAAGCTCTCTCGCAGGGCATGGACAATGGGAATCGCCCCGGTCACCTCGCCGACCGAGGCGGCGTGCATCCAGATCCTCGGACTCCGATCGGGTGGCAATTCCAGGCTGTAATACCCCAATCTCCCTTGCCAAAAGGACGGGTCCTCCTGTACTCTAGAAGAAAGGAAGCGGCATACCCACGGTTCCAGGGAACTTGAGACAAAACCATATGCTGATCTCGGCCATTGCAAGAAACGGATCTCCTCTCAATTGTCATCAAGAACGGGGTAAGATCATATTGAATAAATCGGAATTAGCCAAGGGAGGATCTAAACCACCATGATGGAAAAGGCAACGCGGATTGTGGAACTTTTTGCTCGAAGCGAGGCTTTTGTCGGCCAGACCGCCCGTGTGCAGGGTTGGGTGCGAACCCGGCGGGACTCGAAGGCCGGCATCAGTTTCATAGAGCTGAACGACGGGTCATGTCTGAGGAGCGTGCAGATCATCGCAGAACACAACCGTCAGGAGTATCAGGCCGTCCTGGCTCACATTACTACGGGAAGCTGCATCCTCGTGGAAGGAACGGTAACGCCTTCGCCCGGCAAGGGACAACCGATCGAGGTCCTTGCCAATCGGATTGATCTCTACGGTCCTTCAGATCCCCTGACCTATCCGTTACAGAAGAAGCGGCATTCCCTTGAATTCCTGAGGCAGATCGCCCACCTGAGACCACGCTCCAACACCATCGGGGCCGTAACCCGCATACGCAACCGGCTAAGCTATGCGGTTCACCAGTTTTTTCAGGACCGTGGCTTCTATTACATCCATACTCCGATCATTACCTCAAGCGACTGTGAAGGGGCGGGGGAGGTCTTTCGTGTCACCACGCTCGGACCGGAAAGCCTGGTCTCGACCCGTTTGGATCGTCCCTTCGAGAACGATTTCTTCGGCAAGCCGGCTTTCTTGACGGTGAGTGGTCAGCTTCAGGCAGAGATCTATGCCCTGGCACTCGGAAAAGTCTACACCTTTGGTCCTACGTTTCGCTCGGAGAATTCAAACACGAGCAGGCATCTGGCCGAATTCTGGATGATTGAGCCGGAGGCGGCGTTTTGTGACCTTCAGGATGATCTGGAACTGGCAGAGGAATTCGTGAAGCACCTGGTGGGTTCGGTCCTCAAGGACTGCAGCGAAGACCTCGATTTTCTTTGCCGCTTCATTGAACCCGCTCTGCTCAAAACCCTCGAAGAGACCGCAAAGACTCCTTTTGAAATCATCTCCTATAGTGATGCGGTGCAGGCCCTCAAGCGATCAGGCGAAGCCTTTACTTTTCCAGTGGAATGGGGTAACGACCTTCAGGCGGAACACGAACGCTACCTCACGGAAAAGCTGCTTCAAAAGCCGGTGGGCATTATCGACTTTCCGCGGGCGTTGAAGCCCTTTTACATGAGGGTGAATGATGATGAACAAACCGTAGCGGCCATGGATATTCTCGTGCCCGGTGTCGGCGAAATCATCGGAGGTTCTCAGCGCGAAGAGCGCCGAGACGTGCTCCTCCAACAGATGGAGCTCAAAGGCATATCGACCGACGACTACCGGTGGTACGTCGAGCTGAGGGAGTATGGGTCGGTTCCCCATGCCGGTTTTGGCGTTGGTCTGGAAAGAATGGTTCAGTTCATGACCGGTCTGCCCAATATTCGTGAGGTCATTCCCTTTCCCAGGACCCCTGGGCATGCCGACTTTTAAGGGTGTACTGCAAACATGACACTTCCGGACCTGGAGAGTAAGTGCTGGAAATGCTGGGGGAGCGGAGTGGTCCCCTGGAATGATCATGCCGAGGTGATGGATTGTCCGGAATGCGGCGGCATTGGGTGGATTCCGACCGATGACGGGAGGCGCGTGCTGGATTTCTTGCGACGGCATTTGGGGCTTGAATTTGAGGAAGAAGAGGGGCCTGAGGAGTAACAACAGAAAAGGCGATTCCAGAGGGGTTGATAATGGTTTTTTTTCATCAGGAGAAACGGATACTCGGGCTTTTACTGGCGGCGGTAGCGGCGGCCATCCTGGTAATTGCCTACCTGTTTCTATCCAGCACAGCGAAGGAACCGGCTGATTTTGGAGGCATGAAATGGGGTAGCAGCATTCGCGAGCTGCCGGATATGAAGCTGTTGGCCGAAGAGGGTGATTTGAAATTCTTCGAGAAGGCCGGCAACCCGGCGAAGATCGGCGATGTCAATGTGGACCGGATCATCTACGGCTTCTATAAGGAACGCTTCTACAATGTGATGATCTATTTCTCCTCGCCATCGGATTACTCCAGGATTCAGGAGATACTCTCCAGGGATTTTGGAAAACCACTCCAACCGAGCCAATCCGAAAAGAAGCTGTTCTGGAACGGCGAAAATGTCAATCTGCTTCTGAGCTTTGATGAAGCATCCAATGCGGGCCGAATCATCTATCTTTTCAAGCCGATACAACTGGAAATAGAGGTGAGCGGCTAAAGGAACCGGTTTATCAGTGGATGGCATCCTCGTCGGCAAGGGCCGCCATTTCCCGAAGCAGCTTCAACGACTCCATGGCTTCATCGGGGTCCACTTTGTGCAAAGCGAAACCAGCGTGCACGATCACATAGTCTCCGAGCTCAGCCCCTTCCGGCAGCAGCGTCAGGGATGCTTTTCTGAGAGCGTCTCCCACTTTTACGGTTGCCATGTCACCTTCAACGTGAACCACTTCTGCGGGGATGGCCAGGCACATTCACTCACTCCTTTCCAAAAGCTTTCGACAAGAATCCGATCCTCCTGCGGCCGTCATTTTCGGGCAGCCGCCAGGGGGTGTTCCTGCGGTGCTCCATTCCTGGGTTTAAACGTTCCTCCCGCCAGGGCAATCTCCTCCAGCACCCTGGAGCACACATCGGACAAACGGGCCTGAACGGTCTCGGTCAATTCCGTGCCCCAGGGGGACATATCTTCCGGCTCAATGCCTACAACCACGGCCCTGGGGCGCTTCTCGAGCAGTTCGCCAAAAGCAAGCGCTTCCACGAGATCCAGCTGGTGAAGAGAATTCTTATACCTCACCCGTCTCTCAAAATCCTCAGCGGTGAAGCGGTAGAGTGTTCCAGCGGGGTGACCATATCTCACGGCATCGACTACGATGAGGTAGTCCGACCCGCATATGGGACCCAGTAGGCTCATGCCCAGGGTACCGCCATCCAGCAGTTCCACGTTGTCTGAAAAGTCATAGTTCGACTGGAGCTCCACCACGGCCCTGACTCCAACTCCCTCATCGCGCAGCAGGATGTTGCCGACTCCCAGAACCAGTATCCGATTGTGTTGCATCGAAGACGCCTTCCTATTCCGCAGACAGGAACAAAAAAGAGGAACCCGGCGCGGCAGAGCCCACAGCCAGGTCCCTACATCCGATGATATCCGCCGCGGAGGGTTTAGACAACCTTAAACTTGTACACCTCATTGGTCTGAGGATCGATCACATGCACGCCACAGGCGATACAGGGATCGAATGAATGGACGGTCCGTATAATTTCGACCGGCCGTTTTGGGTCGGCGACCGGTGTATTCATGAGCGCCTCTTCTACCGGACCGAGTTTGTTCTGAGCGCATCGAGGACCGAGGTTCCAGGTCGAAGGCACCACGAGCTGGAAGTTGGCAATCTTCTGGTCCTTGATTTGAATATAGTGCCCCAGAGCGCCGCGAGGGACATCGTTCAAGCCCGCCCCCATGGCTTCATCCGGCATCTCATAGTCCTGGTAGATCCTGGTATCGCCTTTTTTGATGTTTTCTACCAGCTGAGTCATCCAGCCTTCCATGGCCTCACCGATGATCTTGGTTTCGAGGGCCCTGGCAGCCGTTCTCCCGAGTGTGGAGAAGAGCGCATCCACGGGAAGATGCAACTGCTTCAATGCTCCATCCACCGCCGCCTTTGTAGCCGCATGACCCTTGCCGTAGGCCACCAGGACCCGTGCCAGCGGTCCCACTTCCATCGGTTCACCCTTGTAGCGCGGCGCCTTACTCCAGCTGTAGCGATCGTTTGTATCGAGTTTCCCGGGCTTGGGTTTGGTCTCACCCCTGGATGGGGGCAGCGCCTTATCCCCTTCATACCAGCTATGCTTCACATGCTCCTCGACGGCGGCAACATCGACCGGCTCGACCTGAGCGACATTGCGCTTGAAGATGGTGCCTCGCGGGAAGAGAAAACTGTCGGGTTCTTTGGCGGTCTGTGGAAAATCGCCGTAGACGAGGAAGTTGGTGGTGCCGCCGATCTTGCCCCAGTCTTTGTAGAATCCGGCCACCGCCAGCACGTCCGGGATGTAGACGTTGTTGACGAAATCCATCGTCTCCTGCCAGAGGTACTTGAACTCGGCAATGCGATCGGGTGTCAGGTCCGTAGCGCAGGTTACACCGCCCACCACCAGGCCCTGCAGATGGGGGTTCTTGCCGCTGAAGACAGCGTGCATACGTGCAGTGCGGGCCTGCTGGCGAAGGGCCATCAAATAATGCTCTACGGCAAGCAAATTCACCTCCGGGGGGAGCTTATAGGCCGGGTGACCCCAATATCCGTTGGCAAAAATGCCCAGCTGGCCGCTGTCCACGAACTTCTTCAATCTGCCCTGGGTCGCCTTGAAATCGTTCACACCACTCTTGGGGGCATTGGTGACTTTCGCGGCCAGGTCTGCCGTCTTTTTGGGATCGGCCTTGAGGGCGCTTGTTATATCCACCCAATCCAGAGCGTGCAGGTGATAGAAATGGACGATATGGTCGTGCAGGAACTGCGCGCCCAAAAGGAGGTTGCGGAGCAACCGGGCGTTATCGGGTATCGTGATCTTCGCCGCATCATCGACGGCTCGAACCGAAGCCAGGCCATGGACAAGGGTGCACACACCGCAGGAGCGCTGTGTAAAAAGCCACGCATCGCGGGGGTCCCGGCCCTGGAGGATGATCTCAAGGCCTCGGAACAGCATGGAGCTGCTCCACGCGTTGCTCACCTTCCCGTTCGTAATTTCGACTTCTATACGTAAATGACCCTCTATGCGGGTGATGGGGTCGATGACTACTCTCTGTCCCATAGTCAGTTCTCCTTGCGTATCCTGGTGGTATCTCAGGTTTGCTCCACAGACGGCGGCCACCGCACCGAAGTGGAACGATCTCTAGAGAGACTTGTAGAAAGGCGACATCTTGTCCCAGAAATCGGGCTCGCTGCATCCAATGCAGGGATGTCCCGCTTGCACCGGCCAACTCGTGCCGTCGTTGAATTTGACTATCGGGCAGTTATTGTATGTTTCCGGTCCCTTGCAACCCACCTGATAGAGGCAGTATCCTCTCCTGGCTTCGTCGGAGCTGAACGAAGTCACGAACTCACCGTTTTCAAAATGAGAACGCCTGGGGCACTGGTCGTGAATAGTCTTACCATAAGCAAAGAGCGGACGTCCTTTGTCGTCCAGGTCAGGAAGTTTGCCGAACAGCAGATAGTTCACGATGGTGCCGACAAAATTGATGGGGTTCGGAGGACATCCGGGGATGTTCAACGTGTTGATCCCGATCGCGTCCCTGATACTCTTGGCCCCGGTGGGATTGGGAGCCGCAGCCGCAAGCCCGCCGTAGGATGCACAGGTCCCAATGGCGATGGTTGCCAAAGCCTTGGGGCAGACTTCCTTGGCGATATCCAGGAAGGTTTTCCCGTTGATCATCCCATAAATGCCGTTCTCAGCCGTAGGAATGGCCCCATCCACCACACAGATGAACTTGCCGGGATACTTCGAAACCGTATCATGCAGAGATTTCTCCGCCGCCTCACCCGATGGTGCCATGATGGTTTCGTGGTAGTCCAGTGAGATGATATCCAATAGCAACGTATCGATCCAGGGGTACGTCGTTCTTAATGTGGCTTCGGCACAGCCGGTGCATTCCGCGAAGGCCAGATAGACAACGGGGGGCCTTGGCGCCGTGAGTGCCTCGGCGATCTTCGGAATGAAGGATGATGAGAGTCCCATGGTAGCCGACAACAGGGTGCAGAGTTTCATGAAATCCCTTCGAGAAACCCCCTTCTGTCCCAGCTGCTGCGTCACATCTTTCTCATGTTCCATAAAACACCTCCTCGAACTGTCCAAAATGGTAAACCTGCCTTCTTGACAAGCATCTCAATGCTCTACGAGGAGCTCGAGAGGAAAAAGGTCCACGGCACACTTTCACCATCTTCCCAACCAGCCCACCCTCACGGAGGGAACCAGCCTGTCCGGAAAACGGAAAGCCTTTAAACGGGAATAGATCTAGAGAGCAGTGTAAACAAAAAATGGGGAAGGCTGCGAACCGGAGTGCACCCCAGCTTTTATATGTCATGCTGAGCATATATAGCAAACCGGGCTAACCTTCTAGCAGTAGGAGTGCGGGATGTCAAGAGACTTTTTTGATGATTTTTGTATTGGATATGGTTTCTACTCATATTGACGGGAAGGGTATGGTGCCGGAATCAAGCCCGACCGAAAAGCATGGCCAGGGACGGATATAACGACATAAAAACGGGGAAAAACAAAAGGCCGGTAGGAATAACCTATCGGCCTTTTGCTATACAAAAGGGGCTCCCAGACCAAACCCAGTCTATTGTCAGAAGGATTTACACATATCCGCTTGAACTTGAAAACCTGCCGCGCTCAGCCAGACTCCATTTTGCAACATCAGCACGATTAACCACTTGAGCTGTCACCGGTCCCACACCATCCACTTCAGCCGCATCATTCGCTCTCACTCGCAAAGCCGCTTCAACATTCACACCCGATGCAATCCACAACCTCAGCTATCCGCCTGAAACCAACATGAACTACGAGATGTCAACTTCTGAGAGTTCCCTGTTTGAATATAGAGACGGGCGCATCTTGTCAACCAAACCTCCACTCATCTTCAAGGTCCTCAACCGATACCATGCTCTCTTCTTAGCGCGCGGAGGACAAAGCAGCTTTCAGTTCAGCAACATCAAAGGGTTTCTTGAGGAACGATCGCACAGCAACATGAACCAGATCTTTCGCTACCGCTTCATAATCATATTCCGATATAAGAATCGCAGCCGCATCAGGGATAATCCGCTTCAACTTTTCCAACAGCGATACACCGTTTGCATCGGGAAGACGATATTCAACCATAACAACATCAGGAGATAGTCCTTCCGCCAGCGCCAGCGCCTCACGAGCAGTTGAGCAACCGGAAAAGATACACCCGGCCCGTTCTAGATACTTTTCCAAAGAGCGCCTTAAGGATGCGTCATCCTCAACAAGCAAAACCACCACTTCAGCATTCACTCGCAGCCTCCGGTGATTGATTGTGCAAATGGTATGCCATGGCATGGGAGTGTCCGGGACTTCCTATGGATTCAGGATTCACGGTTCCTGTGTGGAGTGAAGGAGAAAAGCTGGAAGCGGAGCAGGTGGTGAATATTCTCTGATCGGGTTCACAAGAATCAAGCTGGAGGCCTTATCGCCTGTCTAAGATCCTTATATAGCTGTATATAATGAAGAGTGAACAATAATCACCAGCTAAAATAGGATTTGAATACTATTCTACATGCTCGTTCAGTCTTCGATTCCGAATTTCTTCAGCCTGTAGATCAAAACATGCCTCGGGATACTCAGGAAACGGGCGGTCTTCGACTTGTTCCCCTGACATCTTTCGTAAGCCTTTAGAATGACATGCTTTTCAATCTCATCCAGGGCGATGCCCTGTTCGGGAAATTCAACACGAAAGATCTGTGAGACCGTGGGGGATCGGGCCTCAGTGAATGACACCAGGAAATGCAGATGATTGGCGAGAATGGTCTCTTCGTTTTCAAGCAGGACGACTCGTTCTATCGTATTCTTGAGCTCACGAACATTCCCCGGCCAGGAATGCGCGAGAAGCAGCCGTTCCGCTTCCGGGCTGAGCCGTCGAAAGCGCTTGCCGTATTTGTCGTTAAAGTCTTCCATGAAGAATCGGACCAGGGGCAGGATATCTTCGGTCCGTTCCCGCAGTGGCGGCAGATCAATGCGTATGGTTGCCAGCCGAAAGAAGAGGTCTCTTCGAAACTTCCCCTCTTCGCCCGCCTGCCAAAGGTCCGTGTTGCATGCAGAGAGAATTCGAATGTCCACGGTTCTCTTTCGGGTCGCTCCGAGTGGGTAGAATTCCTTTTCTTCTAGAACACGCAGCAACTTGGCCTGAATTTCGGGATGCAGGTCGATCACCTCGTCCAGAAAGAGAGTCCCTCCGTCGGCAACCTCAAGCAGTCCCTGCTTTCCCTCTGCTCTGGCGCCGGTGAAAGCGCCCTTTTCATAGCCAAAGAGCTCACTTTCAATGATGTCTGCACTGAAAGCCGCGCAATTCAATGCCACAAAAGGATAATCGGCCCGCGGGCTTCGTGCATGGATAAGACGCGCAAAAAGCTCCTTCCCGACCCCGCTCTCGCCCTGAAGAAGGACCCCTGCATCACGGCTCCGGGCACTCTTGACGGCGAGCATCTGAGCCTCCAGGAACTTTGGATTGAGGCCGATCAGGTGGTCAACCTGCTGGAGCCGTTGCACCTCCTGGCGCAGGCGATCGACTTCATTGCGCAATCCTGCGTGTTCCAATGCGGTTTGAATGGTGAGCTCGAATTCATCCAGATCGACCGGCTTGACGAGGTAGTCGAAAGCGCCGCGTTTGATGGCGATGACCACATCCTTGACCTGTTCGTATGCCGTGATCATGACCACCGTTGGTGAAGGACGAATCTCCTTGAATTGAGACAACAGCTCTAGGCCGCTGGCATCCGGCAGGGCAACGTCGAGAAGTACCAGATCGGGTTCTTCGCGATAGGCAAGCTGCAGTCCCTGAGTACCCGTCTCCGCTTCAACAACGGCATACTTCTGTTCCAGTAAACGCCTCAGAGCTGATCGAAAAGGGGCCTCATCGTCAACGATGAGGATTTTTTGAGTGTCACGCATGAACGGATTTCCTGACTGAGCGGGTTTATGGTTTCCGGCAGATCAACCTATGTCGGCGCTCATTCGCGCCAAAGAAGGCCATTCCCGCCCGACCTGAAGGTCTGACGTGCCCTCGATCATCGACAAATCCTAGGAATCTGCAAGGTTGCGCAGAGAATCATGGAGGCAGATTTCAGCCTGGTAACCTTTCAGGCGGGCAATGTTCACCAGATGAAGCAGGACCTCCCCGAATTCGATTGAGGAGACCGGAGTGCCTTCGATCAACCGCTTTGACAAGGCCTGACTCTTCACAGAAAAACCCTTGATCCCGGATGCCAGGTCATTCCATGGGGAGTTCTCTTCATGGGAGAGACGCGATACCATGCGGTAGCCTCGCATCAACGCCGGCAAGGATTCGGGAATCCCTCCGGGGGTCCTGCCCGAAGCAGCCTTCTCGTTCGCTTTGATCTTCTCCCAGTTGTCTCGCACTTCCTGGGCGTTTTGCACCGTGGAATCGCCGAAAACATGGGGGTGCCGACGAATCATCTTATCGCAAATCAGGTCGCACACATCGTTGAGCCCAAACAATCCCTTTTCCTGATACATATGGGCCATGAAGAGCGTCATGAAGAGGAGGTCACCCAGTTCGTCGGCTACCTCACCCGCAGGACCCTCACGCACGGCGGCTGCAGCCTCATGGGCCTCCTCCACCAGGTATGTCTGAACCGTCTCGGGAGTCTGTTTCCGGTCCCATGGACAACCCGACTCGCCACGGAGCCGGTCGATAATCTCCCAGACGGCACGCACCTTTTTCCATTGATTGTCCGGGCTTGCCGGAGGGTTCAATGCTTCTTTGTCTTCGATTCGATCCATTTGGCTTTTGTGTCTTTCTCTCCCCTCTCCCCGTGTTCAATCCAGCTGCGTTTGAGTGTTTTCAGCTTTTCGTTGAACAGGTCCTGGAGGCCCTTGGGAGTGGCCTTGAGCATGAGCTGTGCGGTTTGTTGAGCGTAAGGGGCCAGGTACGACTGAGCCAAAAGAGGGCTTTTGGGAGACAGGATGAGTGTGAGCAGGGCAATGACAATGACTGACAAAATGAGGGCCTTTGCCATGCCCACCAAACCCCCGAGGGATCGGTCAAGAAACCCCAGGCCCGAATGGCGAAAGAACTTCCCGGTCCAGTATCCGGCTACGGCTACACAGAACCATGTCAGCAAAAAAAGCACGAAGAAGCTGATTGCCCCGGCCCCCGGAAGGCCGGGAAAAACCCCGGACAATTGCCTTGCAACGGATTCATAGGAATGAGCAGCCAGGAGCAATCCTCCTATGACCCCTGCAATTCCGAAAAGCTGAGAAATCGCTCCGCGGAAGGACCCACGTCCGAGGCAAACCGCGCCAATGACAATCAGGACCCAATCCAGTCCGTTCATTCACTTTCCTGAGCCTTGAACAAATAAGCCCCGGATCTCAGCGGATCCGGGGCAATTCGACAAGGTGTTCCGTTAATCGGAAACTAGCACTTGAGCTGCTGGAAGAAGTCATTCCCCTTATCGTCAACCAGGATGAAAGCCGGGAAATCTTCCACTTCGATCTTCCAGATGGCTTCCATGCCGAGCTCCGGATATTCCAGGACCTCTACCTTCTTGATGTTCTCTTTTGCCAGAAGCGCAGCAGGACCGCCAATGGAACCAAGGTAGAAGCCACCGTGCTTCTTGCAGGCATCGGTCACCTGCTGGCTGCGGTTGCCCTTGGCAATCATGATCATGGAACCTTGGTTGGCCTGGAAGAGATCCACATAGGAATCCATACGCCCGGCGGTAGTCGGACCAAAGGAACCTGAAGCGGCGCCCTTGGGGGTTTTTGCCGGTCCGGCATAATAAATGGGATGGTCTTTCATGTACTGCGGCATCCCTTCACCCTTATCGAGCCGTTCCTTGAGCTTGGCATGGGCGATATCGCGTCCCACGATGAGCGTGCCGGAAAGCGAGAGCTGGGTCGTGACCGGGTACTTGGTCAGCTCAGCCAGGACCTCTTTCATCGGACGATTGAGGTTGATCTTGACAACGCCGTGCTCATGTTTTCCGCGATACTTGTCGGGGATGAAGCGGCCGGGGTTGCGTTCCATTTCTTCCAGCCAGATGCCGTCTTTGTTGATCTTCGCCTTGATGTTCCGGTCGGCCGAGCAGGAAACACCCATGGCAACAGGGCACGAAGCCCCATGGCGGGGCATGCGGACCACACGCACATCCAGCACAAAGTGCTTGCCGCCAAACTGGGCGCCATAACCGCTCTTGTTGGCGGCCTGCATGATCTTCTCTTCCATCTCCAGGTCCCGGAAAGCCTGTCCGCCCTCATTGCCCTTCGTGGGAAGGTTATCCAGGTAGCCGGCGCTGGCGAGCTTAACCGTCTTGAGGCATCCTTCCGCCGAGGTCCCGCCGATGACGAAGGCGAGATGGTAGGGAGGGCAGGCCGCCGTTCCGAGGCTTTTCATCTTCTCCACCAGGAACTTCTCGAGGTTCGTCGGATTCAACAGGGCCTTGGTTTCCTGATAGAGCATGGACTTGTTTGCGGAACCGCCACCCTTGGCCACAAAAAGAAACTTGTATTCCGCTCCCTGGGTTGCATAGAGATCGATCTGGGCCGGCATGTTGTTGCCGGAATTGGTCTCAGCGTACATATCGAGCGGGATGGTCTGCGAATAGCGAAGGTTTTCTTCCGTGTAGGTCTTGTGGACACCCTTGCTGAGGAATTCCTCATCGTTTGCCCCGGTCCAGACCTGCTGACCTTTCTTTCCGACGATTGTCGCCGTGCCGGTGTCCTGGCAGAGGGGCAAAACGCCCTCGGCGGCAACTTCAGCATTTCTCAGCAACGCAACCGCGACCCCGCGGTCGTTCGGGGAAGACTCCGGATCGGTCAGGATTGCTGCCACCTTTTCGAGATGAGCCGGGCGAAGCAGGAAGGAAACGTCCCGCATGGCGCTATTGGCCAGGAAGGCGAGTCCTTCCGGATCTACCTTGAGGATCTCTTTGCCGTCAAAATTAACTGTAGAAACATAGTCCTTAGTCAGCAGACGGTATTTGGTGTCATCTTTGGCTTGGGGAAACGGCTCTTGATACTTGAACTCTGACATTTTCGACTCCTTTACCTACAGTGTTTCAGATTCAATGAGCGCGGGGGCTACCTCACCATATTACCTGCCCATCATATTGAAAAAGTATTCACATGTCGAGCCTTGAGTTAGCCCATCCGCAGGTTTTTATTCAGCTGAGGCTGTCAAGAAAAGCCCTCAGATTCCGCCACGCCGGCAAGCTTTCCGCCGGAATGATACCGTGAAATGTGCAGGACGATCCATCGATTTTTCGTGCGCCAGCCCACATCAGTCGCTAACGGATTCCTTGATTTTTTCAAGCGCCGCCTTCAGCTTTGCCTCGTCGGTATGCAGCAATGGCGTATTGAAGACCTTGCCTCCGAAGGCTTTGACCTCTCCCAGCACTTTTTCCGGGTGTTCTCCGGCCAGAATGCAGAGGGCCGAGGTGCCCGGCTTCAAATGTTCAGCCAGGTCCTGCATAAAGTCTTCATCGATTCCGACATGAGAGAGTGCGCCGGAGATGCCGCCGACCACTGCGCCCGCCGCTGCCCCGATCAGGGCAAAGAGTGGATTGAGGAGCAATACGCCGATGAGAGAACCCAGGAAACCTCCGCCAACAGCGCCGCCCGCTGTAAAGTGGGAAACGTGGTGGAGTTTGACCTTTCCCTCCTTGTTTCGGACCAGGACTACGGAGTCTTCCAGGTCAACAAGATGTTCGGCTTCCCTTCTTCGCAAATTGAGCCGAACTTCCTCCGCCTTGAATTCATCACCAAAAACGGTCACGATCAGCTCGCTCATAAGCTCTCTCCTTTTTCTCTAAGGATTGACATTTGATGATCCCAAGGCATGAGCACTGATGGATCTGACAAGATAGCTGCCGCATTCTGTTGACTTACCAGTGAGCTTCAGATGCAGAGCACAAATGCTTTCCCCAAGAGCCCTTGAACTGCTGATGGAGATCGAGAAGGAGCTTAGTGGAGGCCGCCCCAGGACCGAGGCACCCATCCTCAACAGAGATGGTATGGTGGTGGCGGTGCAGGGAGTCGAACCCCGGACACTGCGGATATGAGCCGCATGCTCTAACCTACTGAGCTACACCGCCCCCTAAACACTAGCGAATTTAATGGAAACCGCTATTTCCGTCAACCGGAAAGTCAGGGCTGATTTGTTCTCTCATAATTCAACAACAATGACTGCCTCTTGCGCCTTACTCTCGTTCCCATGCTCCTGCGCGGGAACGCCGCTGGTGATGGAGGATGATAAGGGCAGCTCTTCTTCTGCCAGGAGCAAAGCCGGCTCAGGCTTTATGCTGATTATGTGCGTTCCCACGCAGGAGCGTGGGAACGAGGTGTAACATGAAAAGGGCCCCACTCAAGCATGATGTTCAATGAGAACCAATTTACCCTGATCGGAAAGTACACCCTGGCAAGGTGGCGTGCTCCTGAGTGCCCATCGGCATCGGACAGGGAATTGTTTCATTACGGTCTTGCCTCAAGGGCTGAAAAGCCTCTGTACAAAACGGTCAAACAAGGCTATACGCTCCCATCCAGGAGGGATTTTTGCGACACATACCCATACTCTTTAGAGAGGTGCCCCCATATGCCAAAACGAGACGACATAAAGAAAGTATTGATCATCGGATCAGGCCCTATCATCATCGGCCAGGCGTGTGAATTTGACTATTCCGGGACGCAGGCATGCAAGGCGCTTCGCAAGCTTGGCTATCAGATCGTGCTGGTGAATTCCAATCCGGCAACCATTATGACCGACCCCGGTATGGCTGATGCGACCTACGTCGAACCCCTGACCGTCGAATTCCTGGAGAAGGTTATCGACAAGGAAAGGCCCGATGCCGTTTTGCCCAACCTGGGCGGTCAGACCGGGCTGAATCTTACTGCAGAGCTGCATCGTAGGGGCATTCTCGATGCGTACGGTGTCAGAATCATTGGGGTTCAGGCCGAAGCCATTGAACGGGGGGAAGACCGGATTGCTTTTAAGGAGACCATGACCCGCCTGGGGATCGAGCTGCCAAGGAGCGAGGCGGCTCTGAGTGTTGAGGAGGCCGAACGGATTGCTGCGGAGCTCGGCTATCCGGTGGTCATCCGGCCCGCCTACACGCTTGGGGGTACTGGCGGCGGACTGGTCTACAACATTGAAGAACTGCGAACCGTGGCAAGCCGGGGGATTTCCGCCAGCCTCGTGGGTCAGATCCTCGTAGAGGAGTCCGTGCTCGGTTGGGAAGAGCTGGAGCTCGAGGTGGTTCGTGATGCCAAGAACCAGATCATTACCGTCTGTTTCATTGAGAATGTCGATGCCATGGGCGTGCACACGGGAGATTCCTTCTGTACCGCCCCGATGCTGACCATTGATCCGGAATTGCAAAAACGGCTTCAGAAACACTCCTATGACATCGTGGAAGCCATCGAGGTCATAGGCGGGACGAATATTCAGTTCGCTCATGATCCTGAGACCGGTCGCGTTGTGGTGATCGAGATCAACCCAAGAACATCCCGTTCTTCCGCTCTGGCTTCCAAAGCGACCGGTTTTCCGATCGCCATGGTGTCCGCAGGGCTTGCCGGGGGGCTCACCCTGGACGAGATGCCTTACTGGCGCGAAGGCACATTGGACAAGTACACGCCATGGGGGGACTACATTGTTGTGAAGTTCGCCAGGTGGGCATTCGAGAAATTCCGGGGGGTCGAGGACAAGTTGGGGACCCAGATGCGTGCCGTCGGCGAAGTGATGAGCATTGGCAAGACCTACAAGGAAGCCTTTCAGAAATCCATCCGATCGCTTGAAATCGGTCGCCATGGGCTGGGATTTGCGAAAGGGTTCAACGGGCAATCCCTGGATGAATTGATGGAACAGCTGGTCTTCCCGTCGAGTGAAACCGAGTTCATTCTGTATGAGGCCTTGAGAAAAGGCGCTTCGATTGAAGCGCTCTATGAAAGAACTCACATCAAGCCCTGGTTCCTCCAGCAGATGAAAGAGCTGGTGGAACTTGAAGAGGAGATCCTTGGATACCGTCCTGGGGTCCTTCCCGACGAGGTCCTGGCAAGGGCCAAGAAGGACGGCTTCTCCGACCGCTACCTGGCGCAGCTCCTCGGTGTCGGGGAAAGCGACATTCGAGATCGCCGCAAAGCCCTGGGTGTGGTCCAGGGATGGCACCCGGTGCCGGTCAGCGGGGTGGAGAGTGCCGCGTATTACTATTCATCCTACAACGCACCCGATCAAATCACCTGCAGCGACCGGAGAAAGATCATGGTCCTTGGCGGCGGCCCGAACCGCATCGGCCAGGGCATAGAATTCGACTACTGCTGTGTCCACGCTGCATTTGCGCTCCGGGACGAGAACTACGAATCCATTATGGTGAACTGCAACCCGGAAACGGTCTCTACGGACTACGATACGGCTGACAAGCTCTATTTCGAGCCGGTTACGGTCGAAGATGTGCTCGGGATCTACGAGAAGGAGAAACCGGAAGGTGTGATTGTTCAGTTCGGGGGCCAGACGCCGCTCAACATTGCCGGAGAGCTCGCCGACGCGGGCGTGCGGGTCCTCGGCACCTCCCCTGAAACCATCGATCTGGCCGAAGATCGGGATCGTTTCAGGAAGATGATGAAAAAGCTCGGCATTCCCATGCCTGAATCGGGCATGGCCAGCAACCTGGACGAGGCTCTCGAAGTGGCTGAACGAATCGGCTATCCACTCATGGTCAGGCCTTCCTATGTGCTGGGAGGCCGGGGCATGGAAGTGGTCCATGATTGTGAGATGCTGAAAGAGTATGTAGCCACCGCGGTAGGGGTCACACCGGATCGTCCCATTCTCATCGACAAGTTCCTCGATGATGCCATCGAAGCCGAAGCCGATGCCATCGCCGATGGCACGGATGCCTTTGTCCCTGCGGTGATGGAACATATCGAACTGGCTGGAATCCACTCCGGCGATTCGGCCTGCGTTATCCCGCCTATCAGTATTCCAGCCAAACACCTGGACACGATCTACGAATACACACGCAAGATCGCTGTGGAACTGAACGTGGTGGGGCTCATGAACATGCAATATGCCATTGCCAACGATTCCGTCTATGTCCTCGAAGCGAATCCCAGGGCTTCTCGAACCGTACCGCTGGTATCAAAGGTGTGCAATATTCCCATGGCGCGCCTGGCAACCCAGGTCATGCTTGGAAAGAAACTGGCCGATTTGGACCTCAAGCCGAGGCATATTCCTCATTTCGGCGTGAAAGAAGCCGTCTTTCCCTTCAATATGTTTCCCGAGGTGGACCCGGTCCTGGGGCCGGAAATGCGTTCTACGGGAGAGGTCCTGGGGATGGCCGATTCTTTCGGCATCGCCTACTACAAAGCTCAGGAAGCCGCTTTGCAGTGCCTGCCGACCGAAGGGACGGTACTCATTACCACGGCGGACGCAGACAAGCAGGCCGTGCTGCACCCCGCCCGGAGCTTCGAAAGACTTGGATTCAAGATCAAGGCGACTCGGGGCACCCATCGGTTCCTGGTGGAAAACGGCATATCCGCCGAACGCATCGATAAAATGCATGAGGGGCGGCCGAATATCGTGGACGCCATCAAGAACAAGGAAATCCAGCTGGTGATCAACACCCCGGCCGGCAAGCTCAGCACCTATGATGACTCCTATATCCGGAAGGCTGCAATCAAATACAAGGTACCCTATCTCACCACTGTCGCGGCTGCCGTTGCCGCCGCCCGGGGGATAGAAGCCTTTCGCCGGGGGCGAAGCAAGGTCAAATCCCTGCAAGGGTATCATGCCGATATCAAGCAGGTCCGCTCCGAGTAGAGGACGCGGGAGAGCGGGGTTAGGAACTTGTCCAGAATTGACCATTGTCTATTCGGGCGGGGGTAAACCCCAATGCTGTTGAATTAAGCCGGACTTCCCTGCGCGGCGCCGTCACCCCGGCGAAAGCCGGGGTCCAGAAGATATTGAAATCACTGGATTCCGGCTTTCGCCGGAATGACGCACAGGGCTTCAACAGGGAGATCCTGTACCTTAAATCAACAACATTGGGGGTAAACCCCGCCCCTTGCTGAGCGGATTAGGCGCTTTGGGCGGGCTTTATGCCCGCCCGATGAGTCACGAGTTTCTGTGATACTTGTTTTTGGACGATTCCTTATTGCGAACCAAGCCGATTTTGCCGCCCTTCTGGTCTTCCGGCGGGTCCTAATCCTCGGCCGGGGGACCCTGACTGGTCGCTTTTCCGAGGCCGGGAAACAGCCTGTACAGGGAGTCAATCCCCTCGAAAGGGGCTGTTGCGGTTGGCTGCCGGGCGGAAATGGCCTTGCCCATATCGAGCCAGTTTCGAAACTGCTGATCGAGGGCCGCCTTTTGGGCCAGGTAGTTTCTGATGGTGAGCTCCAGGTATTTCTCGAAGAATTCACTGAGTGCATTTCCGCCGTATTGAATGATCAGGTGGAGAAGGGACACCGGCAGGAGAAGGTTTTTTCTTCTGGCTTCCTCCACAATGATCTGGGTGAGGATAAAGGCGGTCACGTCCTCATCCGTCTTTGCATCGACAACCTTCACCTGACGCCCTTCCCGAACGATGTCCGAGACCTGGCTGAGGGTAATATAGGTGCTCTTCTCCGTATCATAGAGCCGCCGGTTGGCGTATTTCTTCAGCAAAACTTCATCAGGCATCTTCTTATCCCGGCTGCAGCGGTGCAATCCCTGGTCCCTCGCACCGTGAGTTCGTTCCCCCCTCGTTCCCACGCTCTGCGTGGGAACGCACACGCTGGACGCTCTGCGTCCACTGGTGCAGAGTGCCCGAAGGCATGGGCTCCCACGCAGAGCGTGGGAGCCAGTGACGGTGCCCTCAACGTCATGCCGGTGAAAACCGGCATCCAGGAATTACTCGGCTTTCTGGATACCGGCTTCTGCCGGTATGACGTATGCGCGTATCTTTCAGACAGCCTCCAAATTCACTGTCCGGCCGGCAGCGGAAAGAATACACGGAAAGTGGAACCCTGGCCGTACCGGCTCTCAACCGCCAGCGCCCCCTCATGAGCCCGCACAATGCCCAGGACGACCGGCAAACCCAGGCCCCGGCCGGTGAATTTGGTCGAGAAGAATGGGTCAAAAATCCTCTCCATCGTGGTAGGATCGAAGCCGCAGCCCGTGTCGGAAATCGAAATGGAGACATAGCTCCCTTCCCTGGGTTCCCAGCCCGAAGGGAAAAGACGAAGCTCCCGGAGCTTTTCAGCCGATATGGTTTGTACCGCCAGGGTGATCCGTCCGCCGGTATCCTCAATAGCTTCTCCGGAATTCAACATCAGATTGGCCAGGGCCTGCACGATATGGACTTTGTCTCCCTGAATCGTAATCCCCTCGGAAGGGAGTTCCGCATCCACATGCACCCCTTGAGGCAAGGATGGCCCCACCAGGAGAAGGGCTTCGCGCAAGGCTTCGACAATATTGCAGGGTTCTTTCCCCTGGATCGTCCGGCCGAGGTAGGTCAGCATCAGGCGGCTGATATCAGCGGCACGCTCGGAAGCCCTGATGGCCTCGTCAAGGTGCTTGTGAGCTCTCGGAGGCCGATGCAGCTCGCCAAGGGCCAGCTCCAGACGTCCCATCACTACGCCGAGCAGGTTATTGAAATGATGAGCAATGCCGCCGGCGAGCGTGCCGATGGCTTCCAGCTTCTGGCTCTGGATGAGCCGTGCCTCCAGGTTCATGCGCTCCGTAATGTCGTGCCCTGTCTGGACGGCACCGACCACCTTGCCTCTGGGATCGAAAATTCTTGCGGCCTGTATGGTCAGTGTCCTTTCTTCTCCGTTAATCCAGATCCGCCCCATGCTCTCGAAGGCATGGGGTATGACTTCACTCTTGCGCAAACCTCGCTCTTTGAATCGCGCAACCAGTTCATCGTCGTTCCATTCCAGCAACAATTCGGCCAGGGAGGGCGATGCCTCTTCCTGAAAGAGAGGGCCCAGATCAAGGGGCCTTCCGAGCATGCTGCTCTTCGGCATGCCGGTATAGGCCTCATTGTATCGATTCCAGACGACTACCTGCCGGGCAGCGTCGATCACAAAAGTTGGAACAGGAATACCGTCAAGAATTGAAGCGAGCCGTTCCTGTTCGAAGACCAGGGCGTCTTCCGCCCGTTTGCGGTCGGAAATATCTATGACCGCTGCTCGGATGCCCACTACTCCACAATCCCGGACGACAGAGTTGGAAAAGATGAGGACAGGAAAGGTGCTGCCGTCTTTCCTCATGGCAGTATATTCAATGCTTCTGGGGGATTCCCCATCGAGTATCTTTAGAAAACCTTCAACGGCCCTGTCACGGTCTTCAGGAAGGATTGCATCGAAAGCATTTATGCCGTTGCGGATGTCTTCATCCGAATATCCAAAAGCCTTGCGCGCAGCCCGGTTTGAACCGGTAATAATTCCCCGGTTGTCAAGTTCGATGACCGATATGGGCAGAAAATCAACCAGTTCCCTGTATTTCTGCTCGCTTTCCTTCAAGGCGTTTTCAGCCCGCTTGCGCTCGGTGATGTCTGTGGTTACCGTCGCGAAGCCTCCTTTTTCCAGGGCCACCGCTGAGACGGCAAAATGCCTCTTCATCGGTTCGAAGTTCACTTCGAGATCGGTTGGTTTCCCCGTAATCACTACATTGGCATAGGCTTCCAGGTATGGGGGCTCGCCCGCACCGTAAAGCTGAGAAGCGAGGGTACCGACCGCTCGTTCGGCGGGTATGCCTGTACTGCGCGTGAATGCCGGATTACATTCGATGATGCGATAATCAACCGGCAGTCCGTTGATGTCGTAAATCAACTCATGCAAAACAACCATCTCACTCATTGAATCGAAAACGGAGTGGAACTTGCGCTCGCTTTCATACAACGTTTCCTCCATTTGCTTGAGCTCGGTGATGTCGTGGACGCTTACGACCATTCCGGAAATGTCGCCCTCCCTGTCTCGGTAGGGATGATAGACCACGTCTACATAGCGCCGTCCTGAACCGGCGTAGTCGAACCAAGCCTGATAACGAGTCTGCTCTCCTGCCAGGCATCGGTCTATTTCAGGTTTGATGACTGCATTGAAGACCTCGGTCCCATGCAGTTCGGCAACGGAATGACCAACGATTTCGTCCCTTGTTTTGTTGTGGGCGCGAAGATAGGCCTCGTTGACCGCTTGATAAACATAGTTCTTGTCGAGAAATGACATGAGATCGGGAGTTGCACCAACTATGAACGCATACTTGTGCGATTCGTCCTCGGCCCGCTTGTGGTCGGTGATATCTTTAATAACGCATTCAAAATGCCGGATTTCTCCATGAGCATCGCGGACAGCCCGAACGCTGTTGGACGTCCACACTGTGCTGCCATCCTTTCTCCGAATCTCAGCTTCGAAAACCGCGGTATCGTGCTCTCGCAGCTTTCGACGGAATTCCTGGCGAAGTTCCGGGTTTGCGAGGACTTGACTCCCTGCGTCATGAACGTTTTCCATCAGTTCCGCCGGTGAACCGTAGCCGCACATCCTGGCAAAGGCCGGGTTTGCCAGGATGATTCGCCCATCCGGCAGAGATCGAAAAATGCCTTCGGCTGCGTTTTCAAAGATGCTGTGGTACCGCTCCTCCGACTGCTTGAGTGACTCTTCCGCCTGCTTGCGGTCGGTAATGTCCTGACAGGTGCCTTCATAATAGAGAATGCTTCCGGTCGCGTCCCGGACCGTGCGGGCATTGAGGGTGACCCAATAAGCCCGGCCGTCGCGGCGGCAAAGCTGCGTCTCGAACCCCTCCACCCTATCCTCTTTGTTCAGCAGTCCCTTAATCTTCTCCCATTCTTCCCGATTGGCCCAGATCTGCCGGCCGATATCCGTGATCTGCTCTATCATCTCTTCCGGTGATGCGAAGCCGGACATCCGTGCGAGAGCAGGGTTCACACTGAGATAGCGCCCATCGGGAGTGGACTGAAAAATACCCTCCATAGCGTTCTCGAAGATACTCCGATACTTCTCCTCGCTTTCCCGGAGGGCCTCCTCCATCTGCCTGCGACCGGTAATGTCAAAAGCTACGCCCAGAAGAGACGTCGGGCTGCCGTTTTCGTCCCGCACCAGAGTGCAGACATCATGGAGCCATGCCGATTGCCCGTCTTGTCTGATCACCCGGTACTCCGAGTTGAAAACCTGCCCTGAAGTCTCGCTGACCTCTACCTGAGTCATCGCATTTTCGTAATCATCCGGGTGAATGCTTTCGTACCAGCTCTGAGGATCCTGCACAAATTGCGGTGCAGGATAACCGAGTATCGCTTCGACCTGCGGGCTTACGTAGAGGATGCTCCTGCTTTCGTCGAGCGCATGGATGTAAGTGATGGCCTCCGGTATTCTTTCGACCAGCGTCCTGAACTTGGCCTCGGATTCGAGCAACGCCCGCTCCGCCAGCTTGCGTCCGGTGATGTCACGGGTAATGCCTCGCATGCCCTTGAAAGCACCCTCAGGGCTGAAAATCGGTATCCCACTGACCTCCACGGTGACGATTCGACCATCCCGGTGCCGGACTCGTATCTCCATACATGATACCGGCTGTTTGGCGGCAACAATGGGCAAAACCTGCTCGCGTACCTTGTGCCTCTCTCCCTCTGGAAGAAGGTCATGAGTGGTCCTGCCGAGCAACTCATTGGGCGGATAACCCGTTAAGTCCTCGAACTTAGGACTGATGTAAGTGAAGCGTTCCTGTGGATCCATTTCCCAGATGCAATCACTGGTGTTTTCCACCAGTGAACGGAACATTTCCTCGCTTTGCCGCAATGCCGCCTCGGCCCGTTCGCGTTTTCCCGTTTCCTTGAGGACCTTGAAGATCCACAAAGTGTAGGAGGTCCAGGCGATCGCTATAACGACCAGCACCCCGACAATCAGGAAACACAGGTTCCGAAACCCTTGTACATCCCCCAGCACCTCATCTTCGGGTGTGGCGACCACGATGGACCAGTGTGTATTGCCGAGGTGGACCGGGACATATACCGCCTGCTTCTCTAGAGGCACGACGGTTTCACCCCGGACCCGGTCAAAGAGATAGGTGGTTGTTCCCCGGTTCCCCTTCACCATTTCCTGGGCCATGGCGAGGATTGCCGGAAAGTCCTTGCAGTTGTCGAAAACCGATTTGCCGATATGCCCCGGGACTGGACAGTAAAGCTCGGTCCCGTTGTGGCTGATCATCCAGGCATACCCGTCTTTTCCAGTCTTGATGGGCTCGATGTAGTCCCGTGACAGCTGATCGAAAGGAATCTGAACACCCAGGGCACCCTGGAATACCTCGTCTTTGAATACGGGAACATGGAATTCAATGGTGAAAGAACCGTGAGTCGAGTCAAAAACCTCACTGATGACCGGCTGGTGGGTCTGCATGATCGTTTGAACAGGTCCCTGAGAGGAGAGATCCGCTCCAACTGCGCCGGAGATCTCGGGGAAAGCATAGACCAGCCGCCCGGAAGGACTGATGCGGGTGATGGCCTTGATATCATTCGAGTGAGTCCGGTAAAGGACCTGCATCAACTGTCTGCCCGGTTCGTCAAGAGAGGCGATCTCATTCATTTTAGAGAACTGAGTCAGAATCGCGGAATAGTGCCTCAAGAAGTTCTCGATGCCGCTTGCGGCTGTTTCAGCCATGACGAACTGTCGGCTGTTGAGCCGGTCAATGATTCCGCTCTTGACTTCAACATAGGCCGAGCGCAAGAGCAATCCGCATACCGCGATTGCGATCAGCGGAATGATGGCGGACTTTATGATTTTCATTCGATGTTCTCCGATATAAGGCACTCCGCTTCGATCTCATTCGGTTTGTGGACTTTCGGAAAGAAAGCCCCGGCGAAACGGTTATTCTGGATCCATCAGCCGACTTCTGAATTGATTGCGCCCATTCTGCTTGGCTTCATACAGAAGTTGGTCGGCGCGTCGAACTAGCTCCGAGGAGGGTTGACCGATCAGAGGGATGATGGTCGCCACTCCCATGCTGAGCGTGACATGGTCGGCTGCTTCAGAGTAAGCGTGTGGGATATTGAGCTCATTCATGGATTCGAGAAAGCGTTTTGCCATGGTTGCCGCTCCCATGGCATTGGTTTCGGGCAGAAGACAGGCAAATTCCTCCCCTCCGTATCGGGCGACCAGGTCCGCAGGCCTCCGAACCCTGCCGTCCAGGCATTGTGCGACCTGACGCAGGCAATCATCACCGGCCAAATGACCGTAGTGATCATTGAACGCCTTGAAGAAGTCGATATCCAGCATGATCAGTGATAATGGCTTTTGACTCCGCCTTGCGCGGCTCCATTCGCTTTCCAGGAACGCGTCAAAACGCCGCCGGTTGGCTATTCCCGTCAGGCCGTCCGTGGTCGTCAAACGCTCCAGAAGGTCCCGGTACCGCTTGAGCTCCAGGTGGTTGCGCACTCTCGCCCTGACGATCGGGGGGCGGATGGGCTTGGTGATGTAGTCGATGGCGCCCAGAGCAAGCCCTTTCGTCTCATCTTCCTCAAGGTCCATGGCCGTGACGAAAATGACGGGAATCGTCTGCGTCCTTGGATCGGCCTTGAGTCGGGCACAGACTTCGTACCCGTCCATTTGGGGCATGACGATATCGAGCAGGATCAAATCGGGGGCCTCTTCAAAGGCAATGTTCAACCCATCCTCGCCGCTCAAGGCAAAGAGCACCTCGTACTCGGACTCAAGCACCTCGCTGAGAAGTTCGATATTGGCGGGGGCGTCGTCCACTATCAAAACCGTCTGTCTGACCTTTTCCTTCTCCACGGCTCTCACTCATCGAGTTAGCGCCCTTCGGGCGAACTTGAACACAACAATCCACCACAGAGAGCACAGAGAAAGCAACAGGACAAGCTCTCTGTGTCCTCTGTGGTGAGAAATGGAAATTCCTATGCGATCAAGATACTGTAAGGCCAAGGACCTGGGCGATGGCAATGAGCCGGATTCTGGCTCCTCTAAAATCAAGGCGTGCCAGGCATGCTTCCAGCTGTTCCAGAAGCGACCGGTATTGCGAATCCGCCTTGAGTTGCTCCTGAAGCAGAAGGAACTGCTTTCTGGCACGGATGCTGTTTTTTTTCAAGAGGTTATCGAGCTCCTGCAGGCACGGGGCCACCTGGTCTGCGGCTATTGCCGTAGTGCCGGCATCGGTGGGCGGAGCGGTGCGGTCGGCTTCCAGCCCGGCCACGAGCTTTGCGGCTTCGATGACCGGTTTAAGGGCCCGTTCGAGCTCATCCAGGTTCCCCGCTGTCCCGGTTGTGTCCCCCTGCGTGATGGATGCCTCAAGTTGCCTGGCGGCGGAAAAAACCTCCGTCGCCGAAAGGTTGCCGGAAATCCCCTTGAGGGTGTGGGCCAGGCGCCGGGCCGATTCAAGATCTTGGGCCGTTAAGGCCCGGCGAATCTCTCCCACCATCTCAGGTGAGCTTCCGGCCAGGTCGCCCAAAAGCTTCACGAACAGCCTCCGGTTGCCCATCAGCCGCTTGAGCGCATCCTGTACCTCAATTCCCGGCAAGGAATCGGGCAGGTCCACGGAACCTGCAGTACCCGCAGTGTCGGCACCCGGAGGAGCGGGCGTTTGGCCCTCAGCCGGTGCGATCCAGCGTTTCAGGGTGGCCAGGAGCTGCTCAGGGTCGATGGGTTTTGAGGTATAATCGTTCATCCCGGCATCCAGGCAGCGCTGCTTTTCGGTCTTCAGAGCATGGGCGGTCAAGGCAATGATGGGAATCGAGAGATTCGGCAAATCCTTGCGAATGGCCCGAGTGGCCTCGTAACCGTCCATTTCCGGCATCTGAAGGTCCATCAGCACCGCATTGAACCGATTCCCTCCCGCAGCCAGCATTTCAACTCCCTGCCTGCCGTTGCCGGCTATTTCAACCTCCAGCCCAAAACCTTCCAGGATCTCTCGAGCCACCTGCTGATTGATTTCGTTATCTTCCACCACCAGCACCCGCCGTCCTGTCAGAGCGGGTGTCGTCTCAGGGACTATACTTCGCCCCGGAGGCCCACCCGACAAAGCATGACGATCTCCGGCAAAAGCTTCCATGATCGTGTCGAACAGCACGGAATCACTGATCGGCTTGATCATGAAGCCTTCCAGCTCCAGTGCGTCCGCCTGGCGCATCACCTCCTCGCGGCCGTAGGCCGTCATCAGCATGATCTTCGGGGATTTGTGCACGCGCGGGTGAGCCCTGATGCGGCGGGCGGTTTCAAGGCCGTCCATGCCGGGCATTCTCCAGTCCAGGAGCACCAGGTCGAACTCCTGGTCCGGCTTCTCCAATTCATTGAGTGCCGACCTGCCGGAACCCGCCGTCGACACTTCCAGCAGCAAATCCGTCAGGCTTGTCTTCAAAATTTCCCGTTCAATGGGATTGTCGTCCACCACCAACACCTTCAGCCCGCGCAGATCGATCGGCACCGTTTTTTTTCGGGTTGTTTCCTCCACCTGCAATCCCAGAGTAACCGTGAAGGCAAACGTGCTGCCCACGCCCGGTGTGCTTTCGACCCAGACCTTCCCGCCCATGAGCTCCACCAGTTGCCGGCATATGGCCAGCCCCAGTCCGGTACCCCCGTACTTGCGAGTTGTGGAACCGTCTGCCTGGGAAAACGGCTGAAACAGCCTGGCCAGCTGATCCTCGTTCATCCCGATGCCGGTGTCGCGAACCGAGAACTGGATCTGCACTTTGTCCGCCTCACGGGAGACCCGTTCCGTCATGACCACGATCTCGCCGGTCTCGGTGAATTTCACGGCATTGCCGACTAGATTGATCAGCACCTGTCCCAGCCGCAAAGGGTCTCCGACAAGGGCCGGCGGTAAATCGTGAGCCTTGCGAAAGTAGATGTCGAGGTTCTTCTCTTCGGCTTTGATGGAAACCACATTGGCCACATTATAGAGGACCTGGTCGAGGTTGAAAGGGGTCATTTCAACCTCCAGTTTGCCCGCCTCGATCTTCGAGAGGTCGAGAATATCGTTGACGATTCCCAGAAGGTTATGGGCGGAGGCCTGGATCTTGCTCAGATAGGAACGTTGCTTTGAGGTCAGACTGGTCTTCATGGCCAGGTAGCTTAACCCCACGATGGCGTTCATCGGTGTGCGGATTTCGTGGCTCATATTCGCCAGGAATTCGCTCTTGGCGAGCGTGGCGGCCTCGGCGGCCTCTTTGGCCTCCAGAAGCGCTTTCCCGATCCTGATGCGCTCGGCGATCTCTTCCAGGAGTTGCTCGTTTGTCTCCTTGAGTTGTTTCAGCAGCTTCTTCTGGTCGCTCAGGTCTCTTGCCACACACACGCTGCCCAGGGTCCTGCCCTCCGTGGTCTGCAACCGGCTGAGGGAAAGCTCGACGGGAACAATGCCCCCGTCCTTCCTTCTTAGCCGCATTTCACGGCCCTTGACGGAACCCTCCAGTCGAAGCCTCTTCAGCATTTCTTCGAGCTCATCGGTGTCCGCATAGAGGCCGAAAGCCGGCTTTCCCTGCATTTCTTCAAAGCTGTAGCCGAATATCCTGGCAGCCATCCGGTTCCACTTGATGAACCTCCCTTGCTCGTCCACGATGCCGACGGCGTCGGGGGAGTTTTCGAGAACATTCTCCAGGTATTCTTTGGTTTGGGTCAGGTTCTGTTCCGTAACCCGGTATTCGGTGATGTCACGGATGGATTCAATGGCACCGATCCGGTTTCGTGCAAAATCGAAGAGAGGGGAAGCCTGCCCCCAGAGGTGCGCACCCTTTCCCTGGTAGGTCATCGGTGCAAAGGTCTCGGCATAGAGAATATCCCCGTTCTTTTCAACGTAGCGGTATTCCTTCTCGATCTCTTCATCACTCTTGAACACCAGGTCGATCAGGATGGGCCTCGGGTCGCCGTAGAAGGGAACGGCGTATGCGTAGTCTCCCTTCCCGATGATCTCTTCCTTCGGTACACCCGTCAGGCATTCAATGGCCCGGTTCCATGCGGTGACTTTGCCCCCGGCGTCGATTACCAGGGTGGGATCGGGAAAAAACTCCAGGATGTCGGAAAGATGCCGCTCGGACTCGCGCAGGGCTTCCTCCGTTTTCCTGTGGCGAGTAATGTCGCGGATGGATTCAATGGCGCCGATGATCTCGCCCCTGTCGTCGCGCAAAGCGGTTGCGCTCCCGTAAAGATGCACCGGTTCCCCGCCAATGGTCAGCCTGTGCGTTTCACCGGAAAGAATACCGCCTCGCCGTTCGATGTATGAGTATTTCTTTTCGATCTCTTCCTCCGGACGCATGGCCAGGTCGACGAGAATCGGCCGGCGTTCGCCGTAAAACGGCAGCGCATGCTCGAAGTTCCCCTTCCCCAGCATATCTTCCGCCTTTACCCTGGTAAGCTTCTCCAAAGCCTGGTTCCACACGGTGACTCTCCCGTCTTGGTCGACGGCAAAGGTTGGGTCCGGCGCGAAGTCGATCATCGCAGCCAGCCTTCGATTGGATTCCTCAAGCGTCTCCTTTACCCGCTTCTTATTCTCCTTGTCCCGCTCCGACTCGGCGAGCCGCCGGCGCATCGCACCCAGCTCAGCGATGAGCTGCTCTCTGGTTTTATCTTTGTCCTGCATTTCCGACTCCTTGCAGTAACTCTCGAAATATTAGGAGTATTTGATCAGTTTGCAGAAAAGATGCCAACGGGGGACCTTGATGGTGCTTGATCAGCAGAAGGAGCTTTCAAGGGGTTATCCCGGCACAGTCTCAATCCAGAGAAGATTGAGGTCAAATTCGACTTCCGGGAAGGGCTCGGTTCTTACTTTGTCATTTTCAGCATAGATACCGCCAACGATCCAGCGGCCTGCTTCCAATCGAAATGTATCCAGCGTTTTGGCTATTGGGTCGATCAGCCAGAAGTATTGGATTCCGTTCCGTGCATAAAGCGGCATCTTGAGGACCTTGTCCCTGCGGAAAGTGTTCGGCGAAAGGATTTCGCATATCCAGTCCGGAGCCACGGAGATCCAGTTATGAGGTTCTTCAACCGGAAACCTCTCTCTTCTCCACCCGGCAAGGTCCGGAACCAGGATGTCACTGCCCAGCCCGATTTCCGGTTCAACAAGAATAATCCATCCGCCAGGTCCACCACTGCCCAGCTCATATGGAGATCCTATTTCCTTATCGAGTCTGGAGGCAGCATAAATATGCTTCCTTGACGGCCTGGGGGTTACAATGAGTTCTCCGTCAATGAGTTCCCCGGCCATGTTTTCGGGGATGTTGAAAAGGTCTTTGTATGTCGCTTTCTTCTTGGCTGGTTCCGACATGGTGGAACTCCTTTCTTTCAGTAACCAACGCCGTACTTCCCGCCTTCAACTTCCTCACACAAACTCCAATAGCCACTATCGCCCACAATGATGAAACTCGGAAAATATGCCAACGGGGAATCCCAACGGTGCTCTATCAGCAAGAACGTCCTTACCGCCGCTTCGGTGCAGTCTCTTCATATATCAGGAATTCAGCAAAAAAGCAGGTGTGATCCGTCGAGGAATGACCTTGACAAAACCCCACCTGAAAGCACATGATAACTCCTGCCTATCCTTTGAAAACATCAAGACATCCTTCACCAAACATTGCTTGCCACCTCAACCTCAGGAGGGTGGAATGAAGGCCAATGACGCGAATAGAGCAGTCTCACGGCTGATGTGTGTGCTGCTGGTCGCGATCCTGATGAACCTGCCGGGTCCTGCCGATCTCCCCGCTGAGGCCGGTACGCCCGGCGCCTGGGCGACCACCGGAGCGCTCACCACGGCCCGGGCCTTCCATACTGCCACTCGGTTGGCCGATGGGCGGGTACTGGTGACCGGAGGCATGGACAGCAGCGGCAATCCACTGGCCGGCTGCGAGCTCTACAACCCGGCTGATGGCACCTGGACCCCGGCCCAATCGCTCATGCACACCCGTTCGCTGCACTCGGCCACACTCCTGGCCGACGGGCGGGTCCTGGTGGCCGGAGGCTTCAATTGGGAAAGCGGCTTTCTGCCGATCAGTGAAATCTATGATCCGGCCGAGGGCATTTGGAAGAGCAGCGGTCCCCTCAACGAGGCGCGCATCTATAACACAGCCACCCTGCTGAACGATGGCCGCATCCTGGTGGCCGGAGGCTGGAATACGGACAGCGGGCAGCTGACCGGCGCCGAGCTCTATGATCCGGACACGGAAACCTGGAGCCTGAGCTCAAAGACCCTCGACAAAGCCCGGGAGAGTCACACCGCCACGCTTCTCGCCAACGGGACGGTCCTGGTAGTCGGGGGGTGGCAGGATGGCGGTTCCATGAGAGGTTGCGAGCTTTACAAACCGACCAGGGATTCCTGGGTTTCCGGGAAACGCCTCAAGGTCGCGCGAGACAGCCACACCGCCACCCGTTTGTCCAACGGGCGGGTCCTGGTGGTTGGCGGGTGGAGCAACGACCATTCCCTAAAGGGCACTGAGCTCTACAACCCGGCCACTGGACGCTGGCGCACCCAGGGTGGCCTCAAGACCGCCCGAGATGCTCACACGGCAACGCTCCTTCCCGATGGCAGGGTCCTGGTGACCGGTGGCGAAGATAGCTTTTCCATCCCCTTGAAAGCCTCCGAGCTCTATGACCCGGCCAGGGGAAAATGGAGCTACACCGGCAGTCTCAGCGAATCCCGCTGCGGCCATACCGCCACGCTCCTCCTTGACGGCACGGTCCTGGCAGCAGGGGGCTACAGCTACTCGGGCGAAGATCCGTATGCTCTGAACAGCGCTGAGATTTACCAGCCCACCGCCGGTGACTGACATGAAAGGTTTGCGCTATGACCGGCGTGGCCCGCGATGAGGGTTTCCAATGAGCCACAGGCATTGAGATGGAGCCGGTTGCCAGCCGGATCCGGGATGAGGAGGGTGCGGCTCTTTTGAAATGACGATAAAGAGTGAACCCGGAGGGTTCAAAGCCATTAGCCGGTGGTTGAGTCCGCCCAAGCGGACGATACCACCGGAAAGCAGACGGGATAACGATTGCACCCTGGAGGGGTGCCAGCAAGGGTACTCGATGTCTTCCACTGGGCTATCTTGTTTGACAAAGCTGCGACCCCATCCGGGGTCGTCTCCTTGCTATACCGTTCTCCGGGGGTATCGGCCTATGGCCTCAACCCCCGGCTAATGGCTTTAATCCCTCCGGGATGGTGAACCGTGCTCTCGATCAAAACCCAGGGTGGGCAAGGAATTACAACCCATTCGGGCGTCGTTCTAAAAGAGTCGTACCCAAATGAGGACGGACCAATGGCAAAAAAGACGATAAAACAGGGTATTCGCGTGATGGGGGTGCTTTTGGCCTGTTGGGCGGGTGTTGCCGATCTTCCGGCCCGAGCCGATACATCGGATTGGAACTGGGTCACCTCTGACAATCTGACCCAACCCCGCTCCTTTCACAGCGCCCTGGAGGTGGAGCTGCAGGGAGGCGGCCGGGGCGTCATGGTGATCGGGGGCATGACGAACGAAAAGATCCCAACGCCTCTCCACCCTACGGACTTATACGACCCGGAAATCAACCAATGGTCTTCCGGCCCGTCCCTGATCACCGCCCGTGCGTGGCAAACGACCACGGCCATCCTGCCGACCGCCGGGTCGAACCGGGGCAAAGTTCTGGTAACCGGCGGGTTTAACGGCAATGAATCCATTGGCGAATGCGAGCTTCTCGATCCGAAGATGGAAGGAGATCCCCCCGGTTTTCCTGCTCTAAAGGAGGCCCGTGATAGTCACCTGGCCGTCGAGCTCCCGGACGGTCGAGTCCTGGTGGCCGGAGGTGAGCAATATGTTGACGGCCGGCTCGCGGGAATTCTGAAGTCATCGGAAGTGTACGACCCGGCAGCTCCGACAGACTGGGCCTCGACCGGGGACCTCAAGCAGCGCCGTTTTCATCCGACGGCCGTGGTGCTGAAGACCGGCCCGCACCAAGGGAAGGTCCTGGTGGTTGGCGGCTTTGATGTGGTGGGCAAGTATCCGGATGCCAGGATCCCTGCGTTGAAATCCTGTGAGGTCTACCATCCCGCGAAAGACTCGAAGAAAGGCTATTGGGAGGAGGTTGCCCCGCTCAAACACCCCCGTGGGATGCACACGCTCACCCTGCTGAAGGACGGCCGCGTCCTCGCGGCGGGTGGAGTGAATGAACTCGGGGGTAACGCCGTCTCCTACAGAAGCTATGAGATCTACGATCCGAGAAACAACAAGTGGACCTGCCCCACCGACGACAAGGGATGGGATCGCCTCCGCCAATATCGATCCGGTCATACCGCCACCCTCCTGGACGATAACACGACGCTTCTCGTCAGCGGCTACACGAGCGAGATCTACGATCCAGAGAAGAAAACCTGGACCTTCACCGGGGACACGCTCCGCGAGTCCCGCACCGGCCACACGGCCACCCTGCTGACTGCCGGGGCGCACAAGGGCGAGGTCGTGGTGGCCGGCGGCCTGCCGAAATCGAGTGAGATCTTCCAGCCTCCCTCGACCCTCCGGCATACCGCGATTGAGCTGCCGGGGTACCGGAAGAATGCTGAAAAGGAATGAGCCATGAAGACAACAAGGAATAATCCGCACCTTCTGGTAGTTCTACTGCTATTGGCGGCGGCACTGACCGCGTGGGGTGGTGCCGGCCCTGAAGCTGTCCGTGCGGACACGTCTGACTGGACCTGGGAGCTCGGCGATTCCCTCCGGGAATTGCGGCTTGCTCACACCGCTACCCTGGTGGACCTGGCCGGGAGTGGTTCGGGCGTCCTGGTGGTCGGGGGCGGGAATGAGACCATCATCAAGGTTGGTGATGACAATAAGACGGTCTTTAATCCAAAAGCCAGCTGTGAATTCTATGCCGTGAGCCGCAAGGAATTTCGACGGCTGAAGCACCCTTTGAACGAACCTCGCGCTCTCCATACGGTGACGTTGCTGAGCGCCGAGCCGGACAGGGAGGGCAAGGTCCTGGTGGTCGGCGGGCTGTCCTGGCTGCCGGAAGGCCTTGATGTCCTGGGGAAAAAGGTCCCTTTCTATGCACTTGCCAAAACGTATGAACTCTTCGACCCGCTGAATCCTCAACAGGGCTGGTCGGCTGCGAAAGGACTCTCGCCGGCCCGTTTCGCCCATACCGCCACTCTTCTCGGCGATGCCCACAACGATCACAAGGTCCTGATAGCCGGTGGCCTGGACTTTGAGTGCACCCTGCAATTCTCTCCAACAATAGAACTAAAGATGACGGCGCAAGCGTTGAAGTCCTGCCAGGTTTACGACCCGAAAACGGATCACTGGGACAACGCGACGTCGCTCAACCTCAACCACGACAGGGCCCTGCATACGGCCACCCTGCTGACCGCCGAAGGGCCGAACAAGGGCAAGGTCCTGGTGACCGGCGGCGTGCGGGGCATGGTCGGGGTCGACGTGACCGTGGACTGGGCAAAACTCCTTGATTTTTCAAAATGGTTGCCCTTCAACGTTTGGTATTGGCTGAAAATAAACGACCTGAAATTTGACGACCTTGAAACCTTGAAGTCCTGTGAGCTTTTCGACCCGCAAACCGGCCTCTGGGAGAACGCGACGGATCTCACATTCCCCCGCGTTCTGCACACGGCCACCCCGCTGGTTTTGGAGTCAAACAAGGGCAGGGTCCTGGTGGCCGGCGGTCAGGATGGTTTTGACAACGGCACGATCATTCATAGAAGCTATGAGATCTACGATGCGGATGAGAATACCTGGACCTGTAAATCCGATCCGGAGGGCCTCCCCATCCCCTCCTCACAGCACACCGCCACCCTGCTTGACGACCGGACAGTCCTGCTCGTCGGCGGAAGCGCAGAACCCAACGCCGCCCAGATCTACTACCCGGAAGACGATAAGTGGGCCCTGGCCTCCGATTTCCTCTACGAGCCTCAATCCTGGCATACCGCCAACGTCCTGCCCGGCAAGCAGGACGAGGAGGGGAAGGTCCTGGTGGCTGGAGGCGGGCAGCGCCGGTCCGAGCTCTTCGGACCGCCGCCGAAATCGGGGATCAAGCATCGCCGGGCTTTGGGAGGGGTCAAACCACCCCTTTGAACCGCCCCTGGAACAACTTGCTCCATAGTTTCTCAAAAAGATCTGATTGTCTGAAAGGGCGAAACAAAGCACAACACAACGTTACAGTCTCCAGCCAGAATCCTCAGCCACATCCTCAGCCGATCATTTCAAGCTATTTTTCCCCTGCAACGGCGGGATAAACTACTCCAGCCAATGCCGCCCCGACAATAGGAGCCAGCCAGAAGAGCCAGAGCTGTTCGAGTGCCCAGCCGCAGACAAAGATCGCGGGCCCCGTACTGCGTGCAGGATTGACGGAGAGGTTTGTGACCGGAATACCAATAAGATGGATGAGTGTAAGACCCAGACCAATGGCAATGGGTGCGAAGCCGGCTGGTGCCCGACTGTCTGTTGCACCCAGGATGATCATCAGGAACATAAACGTGAGAACGGTCTCTGCTATCAGGCAGGCCAGGAGGGAATACTCACCGGGCGAATGTGCCCCGTAGCCGTTGGATGCAAAGCCGCCAGCCAGGTCAAAGCCCGCCTTGCCGCTTGCGATAAGATAGAGCACCCCCGCTCCGGCAATGCCCCCAAGCACCTGGGCAATAATATAAGGGATCAGCTCGGATGGCGGGAAGCGCCTGCCCACGCAGAGTCCGACAGAAACCGCGGGGTTGAGGTGGCATCCCGAAATGTGGCCGATCGCATAGGCCATGGTGAGCACGGTCAAACCGAATGCCAGGGCAACGCCGAGAAGACCGATGCCCACTTTGGGGAAGGCTGCAGCCAGCACGGCGCTGCCGCACCCTCCGAAGACAAGCCAGAAAGTACCGATGAACTCCGCTGCAAGTTTGTTTCCCAATTTCATGTCCTTCTCCTTTAGTGTCAAGTATCCATGATTGCCGAAAACCTCACAGACCCTGAAACGGTTCACCCGCTCCAGGACTACCCACCCGGTGCGGTCGTGATGCTTTAAGCCTTGCTGTTATCAATAAACGGGATATTCCCAGAAGTCCATAAAGCCGCCATCGAAGTAGGAATGACCTCCATAGGCCCTGCCTCGATAGCTGAAAGCGATGGCAGCCGTTTCCGGCGGTAAGGTCAGGACCTTGCTGAAATTGACCGGACCATCGTACAGGGTGTTGATATCGCCGGCGGTTGCCAGGCTGATCATATTGAGGACTTTGCCCTGAGCATCAACGGGGATTGCATCCATGTGGAAGTACTGCACGATGGAATAATTGCCTGAAATGCGGCCCGCGAAAACGATGACCCCCGAGATGTTCAACTGACTCTGATATCGGTCATACTTGTAATCGAGAAACAGGTCCTCGGTTCTATACCTTCCAGACTGATCTCCCGACTGAGAAAGATGGATCCACTTGTTTGCCGGCACCATGTGTCCGACGGGCATCAAGGATAAGCTCTCACATCCCGATAGAATGACACCGATCAGAATCAGGACCGGTAGTCTCCAGCGCCGCGCAGCAAGCTCTTTACCGATATTGTTCATGCTTCTCCCCCTGTCAATTCCTTTCTCTCTGTGCTATCTTCCCGTCAGACTTGGCTTTGAACGGAAATCAACTCCTTTGGAAGGTGATCACGATGGTCGCTCATTGCTTCAGAAAGATTCGCATCGCGAGTATTCTTGTCATGGCTCTCCTCTTATGCAGTTGTGCAGTATACCCTGCCTTTCAGGATCCGAACATAGATTATGACGGCCGGTGGGGAACGTGGAACGGAGGATACGGTCCCTACGGACCGGGAGGTCCCTATGCGTGGTATCCCGGAACAATCGGCAGCAGTTATCATTACTGGGGTGGGGATGATCCGCACCGCTACTGGGGACCGTAGTGCAGATCCTCCGATGATGCCCGGCGGCCTTCAGAACGCAACAACAGGGCAGGACCCGGCGGGCGGACCGGTCTTCTCTCTCCGGCGTTCAATCACGTAAACGCGCCTTGGCCCTCGTTCTTCTGTGAAAATGTCCTTGATGAATCTCATTCCCAGGGCCTCGATCCCCTTCAGGGAAGCCGTGTTCTCAGGGTGTGCCAGGGCAAGCAGACGGTCGGCCGAGAGGTTTTCGAACCCGTACTTGATCTGAGCTTCGCCGATTTCTCTCGCATACCCCTTGCCCCAGGAATCCTCCAGCAGGGCCACGCCAAATTCCAGGTCCTCAACGCCCAGATACCGGCAGGGAATGATTCCGGCAAAGCCTACAAATCGCTCCGGGCCCTTCTCACACAAGGTGCCCAGGCCCAGGCCGTCGTTTCCGAAGGTGAATTCCTTTTCGATGAAGGCCCGAGCGCACCGGGCATCCATGGGTTTCCCTGAAAACAACCAGTGCGTCACTCTGTGATTGCCCAACAGTTCAATCAAAAGATCAACATCGGGGTTTTTGAGTCCTCGAAGGACCAGCCGGTCGGTTTCTATTCGATAGGACATCTTGAGCGCCTTTCGATCAATCCTCGACTACCTGAACAGGGGGATGATCTCCATCTGTTTCAGCTGGACCGCATGCCAGTTCTCTTTGGGAATGTGTCCCACCCTCCAGGGGGAGGTGAGCTCAAGCAGGACGAATCTTTCTCCCCGCAACTGGATAAAGCATTCGGAAGGGCGAGGTGGGGCTCGCACTCCGGCAAAGATGTGATTTGCCCCGCGCACCAGAATCAGCCGCGTGTCAGCCAGATTGACCAGCAGGGAGGCGAAGAGGACGGACTTCGTATCGCAGTCCCCGTAGCTGTTGAAAAGGGTCTCCAGAGGCATGGTCAGGCCGAACGTCTGGATGAGGGTGTCGTCCCGGCCCCGCCTTATGTCGGGCGGTAATCGATATTCCAAGGACTGTACGAAAGAGGCAAGCAGTTCGACGAACCGCATGAAATCGGCATACCCGGCCTGTCGCCCCACATCCCTCAGTCTGACCGCCGCCTCCCGCACATCCTCGCGACTGTTTTTAACCACCCACAGGTAGTCCGGCTCGAGAGTATTGTTCAGGCGATCATGGGCGACGCCGCGCGCCGCACAACGGAGAGTCTGCTCTTTCTCCTTCTGCCGCCTTTCATTCTCCGTCCGGTAGCTGTACCGCATCCATGAATCCGGAATGCCGTATGATTCAATGGCCTTTCGCAGGCGGAGAGGATCGATTGCTACCTCGAGTGCGAAGCGGAGGGCGGGGAAACGGGCATCAACGATCTCCCGATCCCCTTTCATTCCCAGGACCCTCCAGCTGTTCACGTCTTCCCATGCAAATTGGCGAGTCGTCCCTGTCCCGGGCAAAGCCTGAAATCCCTCTTCAGCAAGGAGAAAATCAGCCGTCAGAGGGTTCAGAAAACCGGTGCATGCCAGAATCAGCAACATTCCGGCAACCGGTCTCAAGGTGGACCATGACATCATGGCATTCCCATCACTTGAATCCGTTCGAAGGACGGCATCGGGATGATCGCAGACAGCAGGCTTTGCACTCCGTGCGACAGAAAAAACCCCATGACCACGATCAGCGCACCCAGCACGACGGCAACGGCAACATTGTTCCGGCTGATTTCATGCAATTCATCGATTTCAAGGGTGAGCCGTAGAAACATCCGCAGAGCACTCCAGATGCTGACCAGGGCCAACATTGCGGAAAAGAAAAAGGAAAAGAGGGTTATCCCCAGACAGACCAACAGATCGCCGCCGCTGAAGCCGCGGTGAAGCACCGTCTGCCACGTCGAGATGGATGGGTAGAGGGCGGTGCGAACAATCAAGGCTGTGGAAAGTACAATGGAGGCAAGCAGAACGCCTATGGCGGTATTATTCTGCTTCAGTTCATTCATTTCGTCCAGGTCCCGGGTCAACCTGGAAAAGGAGCGAAACGCCAGCCAGACCGTGAGGAACCCCAAGCCAAAGGCGAGTAGCAGCTCGACAACCCCGACCATTACAGCACTCCAATCCATTGCCTTGCCCTCCCGACCTTCCCTCGCCATGCCCGCGGAGCACCATGCGCTCTCGATGCAGGACGATCATCATTTGTGTTAGTACCCGGATGTGATGAAATACCAGATCGCCACCACAATAAAGAGAATCACCGGGATCAGACCTGCCAGCTTCTTTCCGTTCTCGCTAAACCAGGAGTCTTTCACATCCTTCTTCGTCTCTTTAACAGGTCCCGCAGTCCGCTTGATGGTCATCTTGTTTGACATGGTAAACCGATCCTTTTCTGCAGGGGGCCTAAGCCTTCCGTCTATCCCCGCCAGGGCTGATTTGTTCTCTCGTAATAGCCTCTTGTAAAAGTCTCAAATTCCGTCACCCCGGCATGCATCTAGCCGGGGTCCAGGGGCCTTAAAGCCTGGATTCCGGCCCCAAAACCCTGCCGGAATGACGCCCTGAGGGACTTCTGCAAGAGGCTCATAATTCAACAACAATGACTGCCTCTTGCGCCTTACTCTCGTTCCCATGCTTCTGCGTGGGAACGCCGCTGGTGATGAAGGATGATAAGGGCAGCTCTTCTTCTGCCAGGAGCAAAGCCGGCTCAGGCTTTATGCTGATTGGCAATGAATACGTGCGTTCCCACGCAGGAGCGTGGGAACGAGGTGTGACATGAAAAAGCTCTCCCTTTTGAGTGAAGGCGCCATGTGGTAATCTGAATCCTCGGCGAGTATTTTACCTCAGTCGGTGGGAACTGTGGGATTAATGTATGGGGATCGATCACAGGAGCGGATGATGCTTCGGAAGATTATCTCCGGAGGCCAAACGGGTGTTGATCGTGCCGCTCTGGATGCCGCTCTCGAACGGGGCATTCCTGTTGGTGGTTTTTGCCCGAAAGGCAGAAGATCAGAGGAAGGGACCATTCCCGATAGATACCCTTTGACCGAAACGAGCTCCTCGAATTACGCTGTCAGGACCGAGAAAAACGTGATTGAGTCCGATGGGACCCTGGTGTTGCATACGGGGCGGGTGTTCGGCGGCACCGCCTATACCATCAAGATGGCCGAAAGGCACAAAAAGCCCTTTCTGGTGGTTCAGTTGGGTAAAGAGCCCCAAAGCGAAGCCGTGCTTGACTGTTGGCTGGCAACAAACACAATAGAAATCCTGAATGTCGCCGGGCCTCGAGAGTCGGAAATCCCGGGGATTCACAGGATGGCTTTGAAATTCCTCCGTGATCAACTGGTAGGGGAAACCGGTAGAAAGCAATGAAGAGCCGTCTGCCCTCGCGTCTCTTTCGCAGAGGACCTCAATGGAAAAAGTGATTTTTCACGACAGCCTGGTGCTCAGGGTTTGGGACCGGCTCAAGAAGGATGTCCGGATCTGTGTTTCTTTGCTCATCATTGTACCGCTCGGCTTTTCGACGAAATTCTACGCCGGATACGGGCAGGACTGGGTCAGGAACTCTCTGGGCGGAGTATTCTACGAGATCTTCTGGTGCCTGGTCATCTATTGCTTGTTTAGAAGATTGAAAATCGGGCTAATTGCCGCCATCGTGCTGGCCGGGACCTGCGGCCTGGAATTCCTTCAGCTCTGGCATCCACCCTTTCTTGAAACCCTGCGAGGCCACTTCATCGGGAGAACGGTTTTGGGAACCAGCTTCAGCTGGTCCGACTTCCTGTACTATTTGATCGGGTCCGGCATCGGCTGGTACTGGTTGAAGAAGCTCAGCCGCTCGGGAAAGAGAAGCATGTTGGAGATAAGGATTGAAAAATGAAGACCTTTTGTGTTGTTTCATTTGAAGGATGGCTCCGCCATGCGGGACTGGTGGTTCAGTGAGACGACCTACAACAGGGTCGGCAGGATGATCGGGTATGGCGTCGCCCCCCTTTCCGTAACATCCCTTGGTCTCCCGGTCTATCTTCGGCTGCCGGAAAAAACACGGGGGATTCTGGCCGCAGGTTTCCTTGTGCTGGCTCTGACTGCGGTCTTCTGCAATGTCTATTTGATCTGCCGCAAGAAGATTCGAGGTCACGGGGCCTCGATGTTCCCCCTGATCGTCTCCGCACCAGGCATATCGGCACTCTTCCTCATGCTCTCACCTCTTGGATACCGGCTTACACCCGTCGTGATACTGATCCTTGCGTTCGACTTCTTCGGCCAGGGCCTGCTGGCGGAGAGGATTTGCTCGTTCTTGACGACCCCTGAGGCGTCAGGGCCTGATCGATGATTCCCGGCCGGTTCCATCAATCGGTCATCCGGTTTTGCATGCTGCATCCTTCCAGTTCCACCATTTTCAGCAACTCGGGATCAGGGTCCTCATTGGAAGCGAAATAGACGGCACAGCGGAAAACATAAAGCATGCATCGATCGACATGGGTGCCCCGGTCGTTGCAGAGCCGCGCGTACATCGCTTCGGGGTCCTGGTCCCTCAGGTCCTGAAGAGACCGATAGCCCAGGTCCCAGAGGTCTTGTGCTATCTTGTCTCCCACACCGGGAATACGTTTGAATTCTCGCAAGATCCACCCTCCCCTGTCTTTTCATTTCGTTCTGCCGGTTGTTGCACATCCCCCCGCACCTGTCCAGGGCTCTTTGGAGAATGCAAAAGGACAAGGCGGCACTTTTTTCGTTTGGAACTCAGGGGAAGGATCGGTATGATTCTTATTAGCCATACGATCCAGGAAGAAACAACGCATACAGGACGATTCGATACACCCTTCAGGAGGTGCTCATGGGACTTGCAGAACTTGTGAACGGTCTTCTTCAGAATTTTTATGCCTACTTTGCACCTCCAGGCGGCCAGTGCTCCGATACCGATGGTTCGTCCTTCTACGAGTCGATCATTGTCCCGGCATTGCAGTCGCCGGAATTCCGAGTGAGGCTGTTGAAGGAGCCCGAAGCCGTTTTGAAGGAATTTGGGATCGAAATCCCGGAAGGCATGACCCTGCAGTTCCTGGAGAATACGGACACAACCATTCACATAGTCATTCCACCCTATATCGGGGAATAGGAAGAGAGGGAGCCGGATCATGAAGCACAATGCGCTCAGTGACATCATCGCTCGAACCTGCCTCGACAAAGCCTTCCGCGACTTGTTTGTCCAAAATCCGGTCGAGGTTTTGCGACAAGAGGGAATTGAAGTGCCGGAAGGAGTGACTGTTAGAATCGTCGAGAATACCGATGAGCGTTTCCATATCGTCCTTCCCTCCATGGCGGGTGAGCTGCCGGAGAACTGGAAATGGAAGCGCCCCTGCGCCGGTCAGGAGGAAACGGGACCTGCGGCTCTCACCATGCACTGGGAATCGGGCGCGCTGTGCCTGACAGGCCGGATAACTCACGAGACGGCCCCGCTGATGCGCAGGGAATTGGACAAAGTCGATATGACCCTCATCATCGATTTTTCCAGGATCAGCTTCATGGGGTCTGCCGGCCTGGCGGTCCTTCTCGCCACGCAGAAGCGGCTGTCAAAGAGCGGGCACCATATCTTTCTTTGTGAAGTGCCCGACCCGATCAAAACCCTGTTCCAGGTGGCCGGCATGGAGACGCTCTTCAAGTTCGTCGGCAGGAACATGAGAAACCTTTGGTGGATGGCGTTCCCCTCCTTCTAGGCAAGCGGGTATGAAGGTTCGATACACGCTCGGTCGAAGCCTCTTTCATCGGTAAGGGTCATGAATGGAATTGTTGTAACGGGATCAAGCGGAATGGTGGGATTCCGGCTGATGCAGCTGCTTGCTCAAGAGGGCGCGGCCCGGGGTCTGTATCACCGAAGAAGACCCCCTGTCGGGTTTGGCGAATGGGTTCAGGCGGACCTTCGCGATCGTTTCGAAACCCATCGGCTCCTGGACCGCCTGGGTCCGTCAACCATCATCCATTGTGCAGCCTGTAGAGACCCCGTGTACTGCGAGCAGCATCCCGCGGAGGCCAACTCCCTGAATTTCGGCGGGACACTCTATCTCTGTGAATGGTCTTCACGAAACGGTTGTTTCCTCGTCTACCTTTCCACGGATCTTGTCTTTGACGGGAGGCGCGGTGACTACCGTGAAGAGGATGATCCTCACCCCGTCAGCATCTACGGTTGGAGTAAACTGGCGGGTGAACAGGCCGTACAGAACTGCCAATCGCCCCACGCCATAATCCGCACCTCGCTGATTTACGGCAGGAGCCCGGAAGGTAATCGGGGAACGGATGAGAACCTGGTCTTGGGCTGGAAAGAGGGCCGGAAAAGCCGGCTTTTTGTGGATGAATTCCGCAACCCCACGGCAGTGGGTGAGCTGGCGCTGGTGATCAGGGAGATCGTCCGCCGGCGTGTGACCGGCATATGGCACGTTGCAGGTGCCGAGTGTGTCAGCCGATATGACCTGGGGACCAAGGTGGCTTCGGTGTTCGGCTATACTCAGGACATGCTGGTCCCCCGGAAAATCGAAGAGATGCAGTGCAGCCCGCCGCGAGCGCCGAACACGACCTTGAATATGGACAAAATACGAAACCTCTTGGGGTTTCCTTTTGCGTCAATCGAGGCGAACCTGCGCTCGGAGCATAGGCTTCATCCAGAAATAACATAGAGCAATAATATTTTCATGTGGTAGCCGTTC
>CAYTWB010000016.1:0-59407 GCA_964441945.1 uncultured Syntrophobacteraceae bacterium | reverse complement strand
ATCCTTTTAACCCTTCTGCAAAATCACACACGGGTGAGCCTCCTGCAAAAGTCCCTGCACGTCATTCCGGCGAAGGCCGGAATCCAGTCCACCCGGTGATTTCTGGACCCCGGCCTGCGCCGGGGTGACGGAATTCTTGAGTTCTGCAAGAGGCTCGGGTGATTGGTTGAAGTCACGAAGACTCAAATGGAGAAACCTGCCTGCACTTCGCGGGACTTGCTCCGCTTTTCAAGCAAGTTGGTGAGGGCTATAATTGGTAACGTGGAACCGCTAGTTTTCGTCCCTGGAGATTTCGTTCGTGATTTCAAATGCCTTGTCAAAATAGGAGGAGTTATGAAAAGGATCATCTTTTGTAGCGCTTTGGTCTTATTGCTGAGTGTAGCTGCAGTGCAGGGCATCTTTGCCGCCCCGCCGGACCTTGTCGGCTCATGGACGGGAACGGCTACCTACATGGACAGAATGGGGGTTGTCACTACCGGTTCGATTGTTTTTACAGTCTTTGTGGAGCAATCGGGTTTTATCCAGGGGTCTTTTCAGATGAGTCCCCCGGAGCTTTTCTATGGTTTTCCAATCACAGGTACTGTTAAGAAAAGTAATATCACTGTCGCGGGATATGAGCCTACCACGGGTGACAATCTGATGGGTTTTGGAAAACTGAACGGAAATAAGATTTCTTTCCAGCTTTACATGTCGATCAATGGCACCGCGTTTGTAGGAAACCTGAAAAAACAGTAGAGACCGGGAATGAGAGATTTGCTTCTCGCTTGGCGGTCTTGCGAGAAGGATGGGTTTTCCCCACAGCCTTCAGCGTTCTCCATCCGCTTGTCGGACACTGCGTCCGATAAGCGGTGAAACCTTCCAGTGTCAGAAACGCGCTCAACCGCCTCTGCCGCCATCCTTGTCCTCTCGATCTTCGCTTGACCTGGACGTCAATCTCGCCTTCATCGAGCTGCCAGTCCAAAGTGGTAGAATCATCCGGGGCGGGGCAAGGGAGAGAATTCCATGGACGATTTCTTGCGAGCATTTTTCAGACTGCTTGACATCAGGGGACAAGGCGCTTCGGGAGGGGCACTGGACGGGTTGACCTTTGCCGTCAAGGATTTGTTCGATGTCCAGGGTTATGTAACCGGCGCCGGCAATCCCGACTGGCTGCGCACGCATGGCCCGGCGGTGAAGACGGCCCCTTCGGTCCAGGCCCTGCTGGAGGCCGGTGCTCACCTGGTGGGAAAAACCATCACCGATGAACTTGCCTTCAGCCTCAGCGGAAAGAATGTTCACTATGGGACGCCACTCAATTCGGCGGCGCCGGATCGAGTCCCGGGGGGCTCTTCGAGCGGCTCGGCATCCGCCGTAGCCGGCGGTCTTGTCGATTTTGCGCTGGGAACGGATACGAGCGGCTCCATTCGCATCCCTGCCGGCTATTGCGGCCTGTTCGGCCTGCGCCCCACTCATGGCAGGACATCCACCGAGGGGGTTGTTCCTCTGGCTCCAAGCTTCGACACGGTTGGTTGGCTGGCCCGTGATCCGAATGTCCTCTGCCGCGCGGGCAAGGTACTGCTGGCCGACCCATCACCGCCCGCTCCCCTCCGGCGGCTGCTCATCGCCGAGGATGCTTTCGCCTTGGTGGATGCACCGCTTCAGGATGTTCTGCAAAAGAGCCTCGACAGCCTCCGCCCCCACTTCCAATCCGTGACCAGCATACACCTGACTCAGATACTCCTCGCATCCTGGGCCAAAACCGAACTGGTGCTCAAGGACTACGAAGCCTGGCAAACGCACCAGGCATGGCTCCGGCAGGTGCATCCCCGATTGGCCCCGGACATCGAGAAACGCTTCCAGCGGGCATCACAGGTCACCCATGCCCAGCGAGCCGAGGCCGAACCAGCGCGGACTGCGATTCGAACCCAACTTCTGGAATGGCTGCAGGATGATGCCGTCATCTGTCTTCCCACGGCCCCAAGCATTGCTCCCCTCAAAGACACCCCTGAAGAGGCTCTCAACGAGGTCCGACAGCGTACGCTTGCACTGACCTGCCCGGCGGGACTGGCCGGCCTCCCGCAGATAACCCTCCCCCTGGTAACCTTCCAGGGCTGCCCGGTGGGGATCTCTCTGATTGGAGCTCCCAACCAGGACATGGCGCTCCTTGTCTTCGCCAGGTCCCTGGGATCGGCGGGTCTTGATCATTCCTGTTAAGGGTGAGATAGTTCATTCCGACCGCGGAGATTCAATCATCACAGAGGGTTATTTGCCGCAAAACCCTGTACTTGCTGCAAGAAGGGGCTCCAATGCGATTGGGGATCGATCTGGGAGGCACGAAAACCGAGATCATTGCACTTGACGAGAACGGGACAGGAATCTACCGGAAGCGGATCGATACCGACTTCAGCAGCTACGAAGGGATCGTAGCGACCATTGCCGGATTGATCACTGAGGCGGAATCCATCCTTGCCCGGAACGGGACGGTGGGTGTCGGCATTCCCGGTACGATCTCCGCCCGGACAGGGTGCGTCAAGAACGCCAACACAAACGTCCTGAACGGTCATCCCCTGGACCGGGACTTGGGCCGCGTCCTCAACCGTGAGGTGCGCTGCATGAACGATGCGAACTGCCTTGCGCTTTCCGAAGCGGTCGACGGTGCGGGCGCGGGCTACCATGTCGTCTTTGCCGTGATCCTCGGGACGGGTTGTGGGGCCGGTATCGCTGTCGACGGGAAGCCATGGGCTGGAGCAAGCCTGGTGGCAGGAGAGTGGGGGCACAACCCACTTCCCTGGATGAATGAGGAAGAGTATCCAGGTCCTCTATGCTGGTGTGGGAAGTACTCCTGCATCGAAAAATGGATCTCGGGAACAGGGTTTGCGGACGACTACGCCCGAACAACCCTGGAATCACCAAACTGCGAACGTCACAAGCTCAAGGGGGAGGAGATTGTCGCGCTTGCCCGCAGCGGGGATCGGGCTGCCATGGGCGCATTGGATCGATATGCCAACCGTCTGGCTCGATCCCTGGCCCATGTCATCAACGTCTTGGACCCGGATGTGATCGTTCTCGGCGGGGGTATGAGTAACGTCGACGAACTTTACGAGTTGGTGCCGCCGCAGCTATCGTCCTATGTGTTCGGTCGGGAGGCGGAAACACCGATCCTCCGAAACAGTCATGGGGATTCCAGCGGAGTCCGTGGTGCGGCATGGCTCTGGCAGAGGCCATGAGGGGAGCAGGAGTCGCTGAGCTCCAATGCAACAGATTAGCCGCCGGTTTCGGTCAGGAACAGGGAGATCAGGGAATGGTCAAAGACAAAAACCTCCCGATTGAGATATAATGAAAACCGAAAGGGCCGCTCCGGGCATTTGCACGTCTATGTGGGATAACAAGGGGGATGATCTTATGAAATGGAAAACTTTATTCTGCATGGTGCTTATAGTCTTTGCCTTGCTCATCAACGGCTGCGCCGGGATGGACGCCTATCAATCGACATCTTCCGGTGGTCCCAATACATTCGGGTGTGAAGGTGACCGGGTCAGTCCCTTCCCTCCATACTGCCATCCGGTACGTTGAGCTGCTTCAATCTCCTATCAAACCAGAGTATAGCCGCTCTCCTGCGAATTCGCTGTTTGTCGTCGGCAAAACGGCAAAACACTCACCGGCGGGACCTGTCTCCCCAGGACCTTTGTTCCGCTTGACACTTCCTATTCATTGAGCACAGAACAGTTGAGGCAATTCGGAGGAGGGTCGCCCTTAAGCCCTGCCAGCAGGTTCTCTGCCGCCATGAAAGCCATTCTGGTACGGGTTTCGATGGTGGCGCTCCCCATGTGGGGAAGAAGGATCACATTATCAAGATCCACAAGGCCTGGGCTCAGTTCCGGCTCGTTTTCATAAACATCGAGGCCGGCCGCATGAATTATCCCGTTTCCCAGGGCTTCCACCAGGGCCTTCTCATCGACCACCGGACCGCGTGCCGTGTTGATCAGGCAAGCGGAGGGTTTCATGGTCCCCAGTTCGCGTTTGCCGATGAGATGTCGTGTTTCTGGTGTCAGCGGTACGTGAAGCGTCACGAAATCGGCTTCCCTCAAAAGCCTTTCGAAAGGTGTGAAAACAACATTCAGCTCTTTTTCCACCGACGGTTCGAGCCGGGACCTTTTGAAATAAATGACTCTCATGTTGAACCCGGCAGCCCTCCTGGCTACGGCTTTTCCAATTCGCCCAAAACCCACGATCCCGAGGGTTTTACCGCTCACATCCTGTCCGAGGAATTGGAGTGGTGCAAAGTATCTGAATTTCCCCTCCCTCGTATGCCTGTCTCCCTCTACAACTCTTCGAGAGGTCGCAAGGATCAACGCAAAGGTGAGGTCGGCAGTTGCGTCCGTGAGGACTCCCGGTGTGTTGGTTACTGGAATTCCCCTCCGGGTTGCGGCATCGATATCAATATGATCGAAGCCGACACCATTGTTGGCAATCACTCTCAGAGACGGGGCATGCTCCAGCGCCTCTTCATCAATACGGTCAGTGATCGTACAAAGGAGTCCTTCCTTGTCTGCCAAACCCGCCAGCAATTTGCCCCGGTCCATGGGTACGTCATCGTCGTACGTCTCTACCTGATGGTGGTGGGAGATCAACGATAAAGCCTCTTTTGGCAGTCTTGCGGTCACAATCACTCTCATGGCAGCCTCCATCGCGCAGATCACATGCGGCTTGCGATTAAACCAAAAAGTTCAATCCGGTTGCTGGGTAGTCTAAACAATAATTCCGACACCCCAATTGCTCAATACCTTCGTAACATCGCTATTGCTATAGCCCATAAAATGAGTGTATTTCACGAAGCACCAGGCGCACCAAAAGTCGACATAGAGATGGAAGATCTATTCACTAAAGGAGGAAACATGAGAGGAACAGTAGTCGCAGCAGCGTTACTGGCGCTGATTTTCACCGGGTCAGGGTTCGCAATGGAAAGTAAGAAGTCATCGAACCCATCAGCCACAACGATTGAACAGAGGAAGGCCCAGAGGCTGAAGGATCTCGACAAGCGAATGAAGAAACTCCAGCAGGAAAAGGCCTGCGTTAAAGCAGCAACAAGCAGCGACGACTTGGACAGTTGCGCAAAGAAGCAGGCAGATTCATCGGGCAAGAAGGCTGCATCCAAACAAACGGGCAAGGCTGACTCAAGTGCTAAGCCCGGCAAAGCCAAATCATCCGCCCAAGGGGTTCTGTCCGAACCAGATGATGAGGCGGCTGAATAGGGTCATGGTATAGGAATTTCCATTTCTAAACACGAAGACACGAAGAACGTGAAGAAAGCTGCTGATATCGTTGGGATCATCTCTTCGTGTCTTCGGGTTTGAATTGCTCTGTTTCAGCTCCACCTGAAGGGCGCTAAAGATCCGGATCAGGTTTTGAATTCGTTCTCCCCCGTCCGGCGCCCCTCACTGGCTCCCACGCAGAGCGTGGGAACAAGGGGGGAACGAACTTGCGGTGCGAAGAACAAGCTCCTCACCTGTTCCAAACCCTGACAAACGTTTATCCTGGAACTCGGGGTGGGCAAGTTTCAGGGGTTCGATCCCATTGACTGTCGGGCCGTGTTGCCGGCAGAAAAAGCCTGACCCTCGACGTCTCAGTTTTCCCCGTGCAGAAGCCAAAGAAAGAGACTCATGACCATCATCCTTCTCTTGCTTGATGATGACCGGAACCTTTGCTTGAGCATTGAGGGTGGAGCAAAGCATCGGCCTGGGGGGCGCGTCTATCTTCGAACGATTGGATCGAGATGCAAGGGTTGATTGAACTGCCCGTCCTGTTGACGGGGATCAAGACGATAACGGCAGTGTTGATGGTGGTGGCCCTGTCGGTGCTGGCGGAGGCGGTGAGTCCCAGGTTTGCAGGGATCATTGCCGCCTTTCCGCTTGGAGCGGCCATCAGTCTCTTTTTCCTGGGCTTTGAAATGGGGCCTGCCTTTGCAGCGGAAAGTGCCCTTTACACTCTGCTCGGGCTGGTCGCCACCCTGGCTTTCGCCCACGGCTACTACTGGTCCTCGCTGCAAGCCGGAAAACTTGGCAAACGGACTAACATTCTGTTGGCCTCAACGGCAGGTGCCGCCGTTTATTTCATCGCCGCGTGGGGTCTGCACTTCCTGCGGGCGAGTTTCATCCTGTCGCTCCTCCTGCCGATCGTTGCCATTCTAGTGTTCCATCATCTGTTCAGGAATATAGAAGACGTGATGATCGCAGAAAAGGTGCGATGTACGGCACAGCTGCTCCTTTTCCGCGCGTTCTTCGCTGCCGGCGTCGTCATTCTCATCACGTCGACGGCAGGGATGGTCGGACCTGCCTGGGCAGGATTATTTGCCGCCTTTCCCATGACAACCCTGCCGTTGCTGATGATCATCCACTACAGCTACGATGCGCCCTGCGTTCATGCCGTTTTAAAGAGTTTTCCCAAGGGCATGGGATCACTGGTCGCCTACACCCTGGCGGTGGCCGTCTTGTACCCGCGCTGCGGCATTTATCTCGGGACTCTGGCCGCTTACGGCCTTGCTACCCTCTATCTGATCATGATCCAGTGCTTCAGGGGGCACTCCCGGCCAGGCGTCCGGCCGGACCGTTATGACCCACTCGGGACAGACGAGGCGGCATGAAGATCGCTTAGAGCAAAGCACCCTACTCCTGCCGGCAAGCGAACCCGACCGTATCATCCAGTAAAGTACGACGGAAATCTTTGACCAGTTGGGCAGCAGTCCGGGCGACCGGCAGGTCGCCCCCTACAACAGCGGCTGACCGGCCGTTTGAACCGGCCAGGGACTTGCGCCAGGCTGTGCTAGAGTCGATAGTCTCCGGCAGCCTCGGGCTGGTACAAAACCTCCTCTATCTTGAACCTTATGATACCGGCAGGGACTTGCCATTCGACAATATCCCCCACTCGGCCCCCAATCAGCGCCGTTCCGATCGGAGCGAGAATCGAGATCTTGTTTTGCCCCGCATTGGCCTCACCCGGAAACACCAGGCAGTAAACGATCTCCTCGTTCGTGCTCAAATCCTTGACCCGTACCGTCGAATTCATGGTGACCACATCCTGGGGGATTTCCCTGGGGGCAACCACTTTTGCCCGGTTCAGCTCATCTTCCAATTCCAGCAGGCGCTTCTGATCACGATCGGGGACCTCATTCAGCAAATCGATCAGCTTTTCCAGCCGTTTCATGTCAAATTCGGTAACATAGATTCTTCTTTTTCTCGCCATTATCTTCTCCAAGCATTCATGGGGTCCTGCGCGTCTGTCTACGATTCGCTGATTCAAGGCCAGGGCGGGTTCTTGTTTTCACTATCCCCCAAAGGGTTATCCGGATGCCTCTCAAGCAAGCGGAGGAAAGGTTCAGATGTACTCCTCACAATGCCAGACTCCCCCCTCAGCCTTTGGGAGAGTACAGGTGCCACGTTTTTCACAGTTGCTGCATAACCCCAGCAAACCTTCGAAAGGGTTTTGAAGCCGGTTGGGCGGTTGCACTGCAAGGTCCCTGGTCAATCGCTGATGGAGAGTGTCCGAAATATCGAATTCTTCGCAATATAGAACCGGCGATTCGGACCTCCGGGTAGAGGTGCATCCCAGGGCATGGTTGCAGGTCAAACAGAGGCCCAAATAGTGGACGACCAGAGGGCAACAAGGTCCATCAACATCCCTTCGATGCTTTTTGTCGTCACCTTCGAAGAGCAATTCCCTGCTCCGATCGCTCGCCATCTTGTCCATACTGGTCATCCTCTCTCAAAAGGGTCAAAACCCCTCTCCCCTTCCCATCGAGGGGGAGGGGAAATATGCTTTTCGAATGGACGCTCTATTCTTCAGTAGGGTCTCTTCGCAAGGGGCATGCCAGAACGGTTCAAATGAAGATCGCGCCGCCCCACTCAGCCTCAGTCATCCCAGCCTGCCGGAGAAGGCGCAAAGGACAGGCCACGGGAGACGATGCGTCTCGAGACCTTCGTCGATGACCCTTGGGAGTATTCACCCTTATGCCGGCGGCATCCCGGCGGTTAATGGAAGAATAGGGGACCATCGCGGGGGTTGTCCGGCGGTGAATTCTGAACCGGCGGGGAGTTTTTCCCCAACAGGCACCCCTGGATCAGGGGGCTTAGAGACTATCTCCAAATGGCAATAAGGTCGATAAACGTCATTCCGGCATGCTTCCGGCCGGTATGACGAATGGGAATTCGGACACTCATTGGTGTGGAGCTGTACGGAGCATGCCGATAGTCATTGATTGCGCCGTGTCGGTTTACCGGGGAAGGGCAAGAATTTCCGAATATTTCTTCAAGGCCCGGTCCAGATTTCCAAGCGATTCCACAATCAGTACATGGGTACCCGCCCTGGCCCACTTGAAAAGCTCCGCTGCAGCGTCCAGGGGCAGGTTGATGCACCCATGAGAACAGTATCCTCCCGTAATGTCCCCGGCATGAATCCAGACTCGATCATAAATCCTCATGGCATACGGCATCCAGGCGGGACCTCCGTAAGCATTTCGATAACTGCTTGAGACATGGTTTACAGCCTTTTCCTTGACTTGGTACAATCCAGCCCTGGTCCACTTCGGTTTCTTACCGATGCAAATATGGGTATCACCCGCCAGGTTTCCCTCTTCGTACCAGCCCAGAAAAGGGATGTCCTTGGAGACAAGTATGAATTGCTTCTCATTTCTGATCTGACTTAAGCTGCGCGGCAAGGGGCTCCATGTCTTGAATGCAGTGAAATCGTTTGGAACTCTGATCGGCCTTTGCCGCTTCATATCCTCTTTGATATAGACACGGTCCTTCTGATTCAGTCGTGCCAGCATCTCCAAGCAGGCCTGCTGATCTAGCGCCGGGTCCTCATCGCTCAACGCTTCCAGCTCTTCGAACCCCAATGTGCGTACCTGCCATCCGGTGTCCATGACAGGTGGCTGGGGAACTTCGGCAGGGCGCTTGGTCGCACATCCTGGGAGCATGCTGCAAACCAATACCAGCAGGGAGAGCATCCATCCGCCATGAACGGCTTTTCCCCCCAATCCTCTACATCTACAATGAATTCTCATTCACACCAGCTCCTCTTTTCAACCATCACCAGCTCGTCAACTCTCGGGACAGCTCCGGATATCTCTCCCATGATCTCCCCCGGAGACCCTTCCCTTGCGGGTCCTCCGGCGTTGAGTCTGAAGCGATTGCCGGCGGTATTGTACAGCAGGACAATCTCATCAGCCGGCCCGCCACTATACAACTTTCACCTCCTCCAGACAAAGGAAGCCGGAAGCTGCTTCCGGGTGCTTTTGCAGATGGACAACCAACTCTCGCTTTGGCTACAATTACACGGTAAGTTCAGCGTCGCAGAATAAAGTGAACAGAGCTCCGGCCGTCATTGCGGCATTTTCCGACCGGGAACCGGAAACCCTTCCCGGATAACGGCTTTAAACCTGCCGGGATGACGGATGGCAGTCCACACACTCGTTTCTGAGCCGCAGTACCGAGGACAGGAGTGGTTTTGTCTTTTCTTTGGACCTGAATCGATGGAGGCATAAAGCGCATGGGATATTTCTTTAGTTTTGGCAAGAAGCTCTTCCAGGATGTTCGAAACGGCCTGAAAGATGTCGCCGTGCAGTGGGACCCCGAATTTGCCACCGAGCTCGAGATCGAGCAGATGGAGCAAGAATTCGACAAGATCAACGCTGAACTCACACGAGCCAAGCAGGAGATGGACCGGGAGGTCTTCGAGTACAACGAGAAACTCTACCGATACAAGCAACTCCTCGCCTCCGCAAAGCTGCTCCAGGAGCAGGGAAAAACGGACAAGGCGATGCTCCAGATGAACAAGGCCGAGGAGATGGTTGCGGATATGGAAAAGGAGAAAGCCGAAGCCGAGGAAGCTACCGAGTACTTCGTTACCCTTCAGAAGGAGTTGACGGATTTTGCCGGCAAGATCACCTCGGCAAAACAGGAAATCGAGTCGAAGCGTCGCCAGGCACAAATGGCGACCATCAAGGCGGAGCGGGAGGACCGCAAGGTCGAGAACGCCAGGTTGCTTGCCGGCCTTAAGGAGAGGACCTCCGGAATGGCTTCGCTCGCGCAGATCTACGACAAGCAGCGCCAGGAAGCTGAGCAGAAGGCTGAATCGTCCAAGCGGAAGGCCGCAGTCTTCACCTCCGTCGCCCCCGCTTCGACCAGGCAGGAGGAAGATTCCGACATTGCCGCGGCAATGGCCGCCGTGGCCGGCAAAACAGCGCCACCCTCTTCAGAGACATTCGAAGAGCGAATGGCCCGACTGTCAAAGATCGGGTAGGACCGGGTTCCCGGTTATCAAGAGGGAAGAGGCCAGGGAGCAGGGCTGATTTGTTCTCTCATCATTTGACAATAATGACTGCCTCTTGCGCCTTGCCCTCGTTCCCATACTCCTGCGTGGGAACGCCGCTGGTGATGGAGGATGATAAGGGCAGCTCTTCTTCTGCCAGGAGCAAAGTTGGCTCAGGCTTTATGCTGATTGGCAATGAATAGGTGCGTTCCCACGCAGGAGCGTGGGAACAAGGTGTAATCTTCAAACGGCCTCTAAGTCCAGCGACTCAGAAACAAGTGTCCGAATTCCCGTTCGTCATACCGGCGCAGGCCGGTATCCAGGAAGTTATTCCGGATTCCGACCGGAAACATGCCGCAATGACGGCCTGCGATAATGGTCACTTTATTGGGCAGCGATGTACCAAGCTTTCTTAGGGGGAAGTCCTGCAGCCTCTTCCAGGCATCAGCCGGAAGCGGGCGATAAGGTAGGGGCACGACACCGGTAGACTAGCAGGCACGATGACGATGAACAAGGGTCTTCTATGGGTAAATTGAGAAAATTTGTAGCGCCTGAATTCATTTTCGGAGAGGGTGCAAGGAAACTTTCCGGTCAGTATGCTGCCAACCTCGGGGCACGCAAGGTGCTCCTGGTAACCGACCCCGGCATCATCGGTTCCGGTTGGTTGGCCGACATTGTCACGGGCTTCGATGAGGAGGGCCTGCCGTATGCAGTCTTTTCGACGGTCACTCCCAACCCCAAGGCCGAAGAAGTCATGGCCGGCTCTGAGGTCTACAGGAGCGAAGGGTGCAACGCCATAGTGGCCCTGGGTGGGGGCAGTCCAATGGATTGCGCCAAGGGCATAGCCATTGTGAGCACCAACCATCGGCACATCTTGAGCTTTGAGGGGGTTGACGAGGTGGAGACACCCATGCCTCCTCTGATCTGTGTTCCCACAACAGCAGGCTCATCTGCGGACGTTTCCCAATTCTGTATAGTGAACAACACTCAGGAGAAGGTTAAGATAGCCATAGTGAGCAAAGCGGTCATTCCCGATCTCGCCTTGATCGATCCTGTAGTGACGACCACAATGGGTCCCTATCTCACCGCCTGCACCGGTATGGACGCTCTCACACACGCCATCGAAGCCTTTGTGTCGACCGGCAGATCCATGATCACCGACATCCACGCTCTCGAAGCCATCCGAATCCTCTCAAGGCACCTGCTTGATGCGGTAAAGCGGCCGGACGATTTGGACCTGCGAAGTAAGATCATGTACGGCAGTCTTGAAGCCGGCCTGGCTTTTTCCAACGCTATGCTGGGAGCGGTGCACGCAATGGCTCACAGCCTGGGAGGCTTACTGGATCTTCCCCACGGAGAGTGCAATTCCTTATTGTTGGATCATACCATGGCGTTCAACTTCAGTGCGACCGCCGGCAGGTTTGAAGCGATCGGAGAAGCCATGGGCCTGGACCTGCGAGGAATGAGCACAGTCGACAAAAGGAAGGCCCTCATGTTGCATGTCAATGATTTCAGGAAGTCCATCGGGATCTCCAAGACGCTCGGGCAGCTGGGTGTCAGGACAAGCGATATCCCTGGGCTGGCGCAAAAGGCAATCAAGGATGTGTGCATCTACACCAATCCACGGAAAGCCACTCAGCGGGACATCGAGGTCGTTTACGAAGAGGCACTCTGACTATTATGGTTTGTGATATGGACGATTATGATTCTCTTCATGAGAAGCTTTTGGGATTGGGAAAGCGGTCGTTGCGGAAGAGCTACTATCCTGAACTGCAGAAGCGAATCGAAGAGCTCGAGAAGGCTCAAAATGAGCTCAAGGAATATAAAGATCATCTCGAAGAATTGGTGGGAGAGCGCACGAATGAGCTCAGAGCGGCAAACGATAAGCTTCAGCAGGAGATCGCCGAGCGCAACCGCGCGGAGGAAGCGCTGAAGAGGAACAGGGATCGCCTGGAGCGGATCAACCATGAGCTGCTTCAGCTCGGGCCTGACCACGATGCCAACATCAACCGCTTGACGGCGCTTTGCGGTGAAATGCTTGGGGCGACCTGCGCTCTCTACAACCGCCTCCAAGGCGGGCTGCTCTGCGCGAAGGGGCAGTGGCAGACACCCCCCGACTTCAAAGCCGCGGATACGCCCGAGGGCCACATCTGCTATGACCTGATCCAAGACAACCGGGAAGACCCCGTCTTGATCACGGACCTGTCGCGGACATCCTATCGGGATTCCGATCCCAATGTGCGCGCCTACGGCCTGGAAACCTACTTCGGCCATGTGGTGAGGTGCGAAGGCCGGCCGGTGGGATCGCTGTGTGTGGTGTACGTGACGGACTATCGACCCAGCGACGGCGACCGGCAAGTCCTCGGCATCATCGCCGGCGCTATCGGCAACGAGGATACGAGAAAACAGGCCGAAGCGGCGTTGAGGGAATCTCAGCAGCGCCTCATGGATATCATAAATTTCCTTCCGGATGCAACGCTGGTCATCAGCAACGAGGGCAGGGTCATTGCCTGGAACCGGGCCATGGAGGAGTTGACGGGAATCAGGGCCGCTGAAATGCTGGGCAAGGACAACTACGAATACGCTCTGCCGTTTTATGGAGAACGCAGGCCCATTCTGATCGACCTCGTGCTTGCACCTCAGGAGGCCTTCGAGGCCAAATATGCCGGCCTCGAGAGAAAGGATACCGTTCTTGCAGGCGAAGCCTATCTGCCGTCGCTGAATGGAAGGGAAGCCTATGTTTTTGTGACAGCGAGCGTTTTGCGGGATTCCAGCGGCAAAACCGTTGGTGCAATCGAGTCCATCCGCGACGTTACCGAACGGAGGCGCGTCGAACAGGCACTCGCCCTTGCCGAGGCCAAGTACAGGGGTATTTTTGAGAACGCCGTAGACGGAATTTTCCAGACCACCCTGGAGGGGCGTTTCATCAGCTGTAATCCGGCCCTTGCACGCATTCTGGGATATGATTCACCGGAAGATCTAATAGACACCATCCTAGATCTCTCACAGCAACTCTACGTCAACCCCGAACACCGCTCCGAGCTCCTGCGATTGATCCGGGAACAGGGATCGGTCCAGAGATTCGAAGGTCAGTTCTTCAGGAAGGACAAGAGCATCGCCTGGATTTCTCTCAACGTTCGAGGCGTTTGCGAAAGCAGTGGTGAGCTGGCCTATATCGAGGGCATTGCCCAGGATGTCACGGAGCGCAAAGCACTGGAAGCCCGGCTAGTACAGGCTCAGAAGATGGAGGCCATCGGCACTCTCGCCGGCGGGATTGCCCATGATTTCAACAATATTCTGGCCGCCATTCTGGGATACACCGAGCTCACCAAATCAAAGGTCAATCAGCCGGACCTGAACGGGTACCTGGAGCAGACCCTGAGTGCCTGCGACCGAGCCAAGGGCCTGGTGCGCCAGATCCTGACCTTCAGCCGCGCGACTGAACACAAGAAGAGACCCATCGATGTTGCCTCAATTCTCAGGGAGGCCCTGCAGCTACTTCGCGCGACCATCCCGTCAACCATCCACATCCTCTCCAGGATCGATCCGGCCTTACAAACCATCTTTGCCGACCCGACACAGGTCCATCAGATTTTGATGAACCTTTGCGCCAATGCCGCTCATGCCATGCGCGAAGGTGGTGGAACGCTTGAGATCCGTCTCGATAATGTGGAAATCACCCCCCAAACGCAATGCTCAAACCTGGATCTGAACCCGGGGCCCTACGTGAAGCTCAGCATCTCCGATACGGGGACGGGCATTTCGCCCGATGTGATCCACCGGATCTTCGATCCCTTCTTTACCACCAAGAAGCCTGGGGAAGGAACGGGACTTGGGCTTTCCGTGGTCTACGGAATCGCCCGGGGCTCCGGAGGAGCGGTCACCGCTCAAAGCAAACTGGGGGAAGGCTCCACCTTTGATGTTTACCTGCCTGCCATGGCGGATGCCGGTAAACCCTTGCCGGAGGCTGAAAAGCCGATTCCCAAGGGCAGCGAGCACATCCTCTTTGTGGACGATGAAGAGATACTTGCGGCCATGTGGTGTGACATTCTCAGTGATCTCGGCTACAGGGTGACCTCCACCACGGACAGCCTCGATGCTCTGCATAGATTCCTGGATAACCCTGATTCGTTTGATCTTGTCATGACTGACATGACCATGCCCGGTATGACCGGCATGGACCTTTCCAGGAAGATCCTCGAGGTCCGACCGGACATGCCGATCCTTCTTTGCACCGGGTTCAATGACCAGGCCAGCGAGGAGAAGGTCAGGGCCATGGGGATTCGGGAGTTCGCCATGAAGCCTCTCAGCCTTAAGCTCACCGCCAGGCTGATCCGCAAAGCACTGGGATCGACAGATTCGGAAACGTGATGGAAAGGCTGTACTGGTTCTTCGCACCGTAAGTTCGTTCCCCCCTCGTTCCCACGCTCTGCGTGGGAACGCACACGCTGGATGCTCCGTGTCCACCGGCTCAGAGTGCCCGAAGACTTCGGCTCCCACACAGAGCGTGGGAGCCAGTGAATCACAAAACAAAAACTGATTGATCTAATCGGCAGATTATGATTCTCAGCGGGGTAATTCTCCTCCACCGGGGAGTATCTCCTCATTACGAGGACCCTTTCCAGCGCCCGGACGCCCATAAGTCGCGAGGGATGCATCCCTTCTGCCTTCACAGCCAATCTATATAGCCGGCGAAAACCTATGAAAATAGGGTGTGGTGGCAACTGCAATTCACGCCACCACTCATCCCTGGCACATGGATTGCTCATCTGGCTGACAGGCTGGAAGTCAATTTTGACAAGGAAGGAGGCCTTCCCATGACACAAGACCCTTTCGGAAATCTGCAGGAGTGGGGCTCTGTGATGGAGCGCCTGGCGGAATTGAAGTGCTCGGGTTGTCTGGCCGAATGTCAGCGCGGCATCATCCGCATTTTGCGTTTTAGGGGGAACTGGCGCTTGCGAGAGGAGGTACTCAATCAGCTCGGCCAGATTCCAAACCCTACCGAAGAGCTGATCGAAACCGTGTGCGGTATCGTACTGGACGAAAGCGTGTATTACGAGATCAGGGTCCTGGCCAGCAAGGTTCTACCCCGCCTGATCCACAACAGGCAGAAGGTGACCGGCTCTCGGTCCTGTCCCAAGACAGAGTCGATCATAAGCAGCCTCAGAGCTTCAATGGAAACCATCCACCCGCCAGTCTTTCATAACGCGCTCGGTCAGTGCCTGCAATCGCTGGTTTGAAAGACCTGCGGCGCATTCACCATGGACATGGAAGAAGGCGGACCCAAGAGGCAGACAATCGTCCTTGTCTTGTTGGGACATCGAGAAGAACGGATTACGGGGAACAGACCCCTTGCCCTTACATCCCGGGCACCTTGGAACTCGGACAGGAGATTTGCGATGTGCGTACCGGCTTGGCCGGCGAAAATTGAAAAAGAGGCTGCCTGACGTCGAGGATCAGGCGTCGGCCATATCTTCGAGAGCGCCTGAGCAGGTTGATGCTCAATATGGCACCGATTGCCAGCGAAAGGCCGGTACCCGAAAAAACCGTTGCAACGATGTAATTCTGGCACGAGGAGGCCATGGTGCCGGCAGATTTGTGTCCCTCCTCGATCAATCTCTGGTTGATCCCAATGATCTCGTCGAGCAGGGCCGTGGCCGTGGAGAGGCTGCCGGCGCTTACCGCAAGGGACTGAGCGGACATTGCCTTATAAGCTCCAGCGCTTTTGCCCGTGTCGTATTCCCTGGCAAGCCTGACAAGCTCTTCATGATCGTGCCACCACTCCTCCAGGACAGGTACGAAGTTCTGCCACAGCCTTGCTTCGTCCGCACTCTGGGGAAGACTCTCATAAGCACTCAGGGCGCCCGCCAGGTCCTTTTGCAGTTCATCGAATCGCAGATAAATGCTGCACCGCTGCTTTTCACCAAGATCGGTGGCCAACAAAGCATTCTCGGCTGCGTCAACAGCCAGCATCGCGTTGCCGATGGTATGCAGATGATCGATGCTTGGCACTCTAACGGCAGCCATTTCATCGAATGAATCCCTGATGCTGCTCAGGCTGAAGATCCCCAAAGCGCCGATCAGGGCACAAACCAGGAGAATCACGCTAAAGGACCCCAACACCGTACCTGCCAGTTTGAAGTTCCTGAACATAACCTAAAAGCTCCTTCATGAAATCGGATTGCAGAGGCGCAAGGACAGCGGACCCAAACCGATAAGTCGTCGTAATTCTAAGCAATTAATATGCCGACAACCTGCCATAGTAGTGGAGGTTCAGCCTGCAATATTGTAGAATCGACAGCGGCTATCAGAATGTAATCGCATCGCCCAAATAGATCAAGAAGCGGCGGCAACTCATGGAAAAGATGATCACCGGCAAGGTTTTTTTTGCACTCACCTCCCTCATCCTCAAGATCGCGTCAGAGGGTCTCTCAGAAATTGAATTCTTTCGCCGGGTCCTGAGCGTTCTCCTGGATCACACCCCCTGTGATCGAATTGGAGTGACCGTGGCAGGACCCTCGAGCCGGCCGTTTGCCCTGGCGGTCAGTCGCCGGGATCATTCCTTGAAGTTCCTACCGGGAGCTTCAGGTGAAGCAACCCAGGCAGGCGAATCCGCCTTCCACGGCGATCCGGCTGACTACTTCGGCTTTCTGCCAGGGATGCGGAACACTGCGCAGGTCTCAGTCCATGGCCATATCTCCGGGAAGGGGAGCTTTTGGACCAATGATGCGGAAGGTTGCTTTTCACATCAAGCCGGGAGGTCAAACCAGGCCGATCTTCACAAAGTCTGCCCGGACCGGGACTGCCGGTCCTTAGCTCTGGTGCCTCTGGAGGCGGGTGAGGCCGGTTCCGGTTATCTGCAGTTCGGGATTGAGCACAAGGAGGGTTTCAACGAAGAGATCATTGAATTCCTGGAACATGCCACCCAGGTCGTTTCCGCAGCCCTCTACCAGTGGCACGTAACCTGGTCGTTGAAAGAGCGTGTCAAAGAGCTCTCCTGTCTTTACAGGATAGCCGGTATCCTCGATGCACCCTCAAAGCCCCTGGAAGAGATGCTGTGCGAGATCGTCAGGATCATTCCCGGGGCCTATTTGCACGAGAACGTTGCCGCTGCAAGAATTACCTTCGACGGCAAGCCTTGCGCAACGGAAGGTTTTGAAGAGTCTACCCAGCGGCAATCGGCGAAGATCCTGATCAATGGTCAACAGCGGGGGCTGCTCGAGGTGACCTATCCGGTGACCATGCCGGAGTTGGACGAGGGCCCGTTCCTGCACGACGAACGGAAGCTCCTTGACACCATCGCCCTGGAGCTTTCATCACACATCGAGCGATGGTTGTATGAAAAGGAGCAGCAGGAAATCAAAGAGAAAATGAGGCACTCGAACCGGTTGGCCATAATCGGGCAGCTGGCCGCGGCCGTTGCCCATGAAATCAACGAGCCCCTGACCACTATTCTGGGGTTTGCCCAACTTGCAAAGAAGGGCCCGCGCCTACCGGCTCAGACGGCGAGCGATCTGGAGAAGATTGTGGCCACATCTTTGCATGTGAGGGAAATCGTCCGCAAGCTGCTGATGTACGGGCGCAAAATGCCGCAACGTGCCTCCACCGTGGAGCTGAACAAGATCGTTAAAGAGGGGATCAGTTTCTTTGATCATCGGCTGGCCAGGGAGAAGATCAGCGTCGAACTCGATTTGGGGGCCGAGGTTGGGGAAATCACTCTCGATCCCGGCCACTTGAGACAGGTCGTTGCCAACATCTTTCTCAATGCCCTGCAGGCGGTGACACACGGAGGCAAGATCACCATCAGGACCGCGCGAACGGATGACGGGATTCTGCTCACCATCAGCGATACCGGCTGCGGCATGAATCCCGAGATCAAAGACAAGATATTCATTCCTTTCTTCACTACGAAGGGGCCTCATGAAGGGACCGGCCTGGGACTGTCCGTGGTCCTGGATATCGTAAAAGGACTGGGGGGATCGATCCATGTAGACAGTGAACCAGGCGTCGGGACTCGCGTTCAGGTGATGCTGCCGGTTGCTGCGGGTCGCGAAGGATTTGGCGGGAGCAGTTTGCAGCCATGAAGAAACGAGAGAACATTTTGGTGGTCGACGACAGTCCCGGCACTCTGGAAGTGCTTCGAAGGAACCTGGTTTCCAGGGGCTTCCATGTCCTGACAGCGGGCGGGGGGACAGAGGCCATCGGCATTCTGGACAATAATCCGGTCGACCTGATCATCACCGATGTCAGAATGCCCGACATCGACGGGTTTGACCTGCTCAGGCATATCCGGGAGAATTTCAAAGAGAAGGAGGTGCTGCTCATCACCGGTTTCCCAACCGTTGAAGGGGCGGTTCGGGCAATGAAATACGGCGCCGACAACTACCTGACGAAACCCTTCACGGATGAGGAACTCTTTGAGGCCGTTGACCGAGCCCTTGAGAAACTGAGGCTCAGAAAAAAACTGACCCAAACTCCCCCGGCATCAATCAGGCACGGTTTTGTCGGCGAGTCCAGGCCCATGGTCGAGGTCTACAATGCGATTGCCCGTGCGGCCGCCAGCTCCGCAACGGTCCTGATCCAGGGAGAAAGCGGCACCGGCAAGGAGATCATCGCCCGCGCGATTCACTACCACAGCGCAAGGGCATCCTTCCCTTTTGTGCCCGTCAACTGCGGCGGCATTCCCGAGCAGTTGCTTGAAAGCGAATTGTTTGGCTATGTCAAGGGAGCCTTCACGGGGGCCGGCAGCAGCCGGGCCGGCTTTTTTCAAACGGCGGACAGGGGAACCATTCTGCTGGACGAGGTGAGTGAAGCCAGCCTGTCCATGCAGGTTAAGCTCCTGCGCGTTCTGCAGGAAAAGGAAATCTGCATGCTGGGCTCAAGCACCGTGCGGAAGGTCGATGTCCGGGTCACAGCCGCAACCAACAAGGACCTGCACGCCCTGACCGAAAAGGGCCTTTTCCGTGAAGACCTCTTCTATCGCCTGAATGTCTTTGCCATAAACGTTCCTCCACTGCGTGAACGCGGCGATGATATCATCCTGCTGATCCGGCATTTCATCAGGAAAAAAGCAGAGGAATTCGACCGCAAGCCGCCCCGCCTCTCGGACGAAGCCTTGCGGATTCTACGCGGCTACCACTGGCCCGGGAATGTGCGGGAATTGGAAAACGTCATTCAACGACTACTGGCCATGACCGAAGGCGACCTCATCGAGGTGCCGGATTTGCCCTCCCTCATGCGGTTTTCCGCCCTTCGGACAGGCGACCTCACCCGTTCGCTCGCTGAAATCGAGCTCGAGTACATCCGAAACGTTCTGGTCAGTGTGAACGGCAACAAATCCGCAGCAGCCGCAATCCTGGGGATAGACCGCAAAACCCTGCGGGGGAAAATGCGGAAGATGGGTCCCTGAGAGGCTGTCTGAAAAATGGTCCGCTGCGGGCGCGGATTAATCGCGCCCCTGCATCCCGGGGCCGTCCGTGGCGCAGAGGCGGGCTTGATGCCCGCCCGATCGGGCACTGAACAGGCGGCAATGTGCAATTTTCAGACGGCTTCTAAGAGACTATCTCAAAATGGCATGGTAAGGCCGGAATGACGGCCAGGGTTATGGTCACTTTGTTCTGCGGCGTGGCACTCAGGAAGAAGTGGGATACCATGGAACTGTAAAGCGGATTTCCCCATGAATGGCCTACAAAGCTGGTCTTGTCGATGAACCGGCTTTTCTGCCCTGAAAAGTGTCCCCCGTTTTCCGGTGGGGTGCTCGGGCTCACCCGGATTTTCGACTCACCTCGGCGACATGAAGCTTGGGGCGTTTCGAGACGTTTTCCCTCCGAGGACCTCATGATAGTGCCGGTAGGTCATCGGCCGGCCATCCACCTGGACCTCGGAATGGACGAGGTCACCAATGTAGATGATGTGAGTTCCCAGATCCATCCGGTCGGTTACCCTCGCTTCGAGATGCGCAAGGGTATGTTCGGTGACGAGGGGGCAGGTGGATACACCCGTCCGATACGGTGTTTTGGCGAACTTGTCGATGTCCCTTCCCGACCTGAATCCGAACAGCCCAATAAAGGTCAACGGTGTTGATTCGGCCAAGACACATACCGCAAAGAGCCTGGACTGCTCAATGAGCTCGGTGGTCAGATTCATCTTGTGAACGACAACCGCCACACGAGGCGGCTCAGAAGTGACCTGGATTGCCGTATTGATGATCTGCCCATTCAACCGGTCGCCATCTCGTGACGTCAAGATGTAAAGACCGTAGCTCAGCATGCGCAATCCATCAAGACACACTGGAGGTCCCACGGCAGAGCTCCTTTCGTTTGAAGAATCCTGAACTTCCCGTCACAGGTCCGACCAGCTATCCTGGGCCTGAGAGGCATTGCGGGGCCCTTTTTGCTGGTAAATGCCGCTGCAGACGATGATCCCCTCTATTTGTTCAAAATAAACGATCTTGGTTTGCTCCGCTTGGGTCAAGGGGTTGAACCATTTGTATTCCACCCAGCCGGAACCTTCAGCATTGGCCGTATCGACGATTGCTTTGATAAATCTCTTGCCGTCAGAATCCATGATGCGATAGAAATCCTTGCCGACATACTTCCTGTTTATCCCATGGGCAAGCATGACGCCGGTGGGGTCCAACACAAATACATACTGCTCACCCGTAACAAAACGGCCATGGGGGTTGGAGAATTCCGCCAAAGCGAGCCCTCCCGCATGGACTCGGTAAAACGCTATCGCCTTTTCCACAAAGCGCCTGGCATCTTCCAGGGCCAAATCAACCGGGTGGTCTTCCGTTTCGATATCAGCCAACAGCTCGTTGGGCGGAGAACTATTTGTTAAAGAGACAACAGCGGTCTCTTTCCCTGTTGAGTGTTCCAGAATGGCGGGAACAGGACTTTCCCCGTAGATCCCGCTGCAAATGATCACGCCGTGTGTCTTCTCAAAATAGACGGTCTTAGGGCGTTCCGTTTTGGTTTTGGGGTCGAGCCACTTGTATTCCACCCAACCGGAACCTTCAGCGTTGGCGGTGTCGACGATCTCTTTGATGAAACTCTTGCCGTCAAAATCCGTGACATAGTAGAAATCCTGACCAACGAAACTCTCATTGATCGGGTGTGCGATCATTACCCCGGTGGAATCCAACACATAAGCGTACTGGTCGCCTTTAACGAAGCGTCCCTGGGGATTGGAGAACTCGGCCAGGGCAATTGCTTTGGGCGTTCTTCTATAAAAGGCCACCGCCTCCTGCACCAGGCCCCTCGTCTCGTCCAGGACCCGTTTCATGATGAACCCTTCCATATGTTCCTCCCTTGAAACTTCCCTTCTTTCTCGAGTCCTTGTCCTGCATGACGTCTGCCGTAGCTTCACTCAGGTTTGCCACTGATTCGAACCGAGGTGTGTGGGTTCGAAATGGCCGGCAGTTCTATTCTATCCGGCAGACCAGGTGCAGGTTCGGCTCAAAGCGCTCAGGCCCTTTCACCACCGGCCTCCCAACCTCCCGCGCAATGGTACGAAGCATTCCCTTGAAGAGCAACCGATGTGCGCCGTACAGACTGGTCCAGTAGAGGAGACCAAGAAAACCCTTGGGAAGGAACCTTGCAACCTGCTGGAGCTCGCATTCTCCTTGACCGGTTGGGCAAATTCTGAATTCCAGGATGGCCTCTCCGGGAAGCTTCATCTCCGAGAGCAGCAGCAGTCGGAAAGGGGCGGAGACTTCGAGTACTCGCCAGAAATCCAGGGCATCGCCAACATAAAGGGTCATGGGGTCCCGCCTGCCGCGCAGGAGGCTCGTTCCGCCGATCAGCTTGTCCAACCACCCGCGCAATCTCCATAGCGGTCCGCCATAATACCAGCCGGTCTGTCCTCCGATCCTGACGATGTGTTCCCAGATCTCCACGGGGGATGCCTTGAGCCGTATCCTGTAGGCGCAGGCCAAAACCGTTCCGCCCGCATAGGATTCATCTCCACAGTAGCTCCATTCGGGAGGGAGGAGCTCGCCGGCATCGGTCCAGCAGGCTTCGACCCGATGCTGGTCGATCTTTTCGATCGCGCGCTCGATTGACTGCCTGCAGGTCATGAGCTGCTGTGGGATGATTTGGCTGATGCGTTCGTCCATGCACACTGTTTTGTTCAGGAGCCCTTCGGTAAGGGCTCGTGCCAGCGGCTTCGGAACAGGAGTGACAAGGGAAATCGACAGAGCATTCACGCGAGGGGACATGAAGGAAACCGGAATGAGAAGGCGGTCTCGAAGGCCGGCTGCCTGGGTGTAGAGCCTGATCAGGTGGTCGTAGGTGACAATCTCAGGCCCGCCGATGTCAAAGGTTTGCCCAACCGTTTCTTCCTGTTCGAGGCAGCCGACCAGGTAGTTGAGCACGTTCCGGATGCAGATGGGCTGAATGGGTGTGTGAAACCAGGGCGGCGTGGGGATGACCGGCAGCCGGTCAACCAGGTAGCGCAGGATTTCGAACGAAGCACTCCCCGAGCCGAGGATCATGGCGGTCCGCAAAGTCGTTACGGGGATGAGACCGGAGCGCAGAATTCTGGAAACCTCGAAGCGCGAGCGGAGGTGCTCGCTGAGGGTCGGGTCGTTCTCGTCGCCCAGCCACCCGAGATAAATGATGCGACTGAGGCTCGATCCTTCGGATGCCTCGACCATGTTCCATGCCGCACACCGATCCTCGTAGGCAAAATCACGTCTGGGCGCATTCATGGAATGCACCAGGTAAAAGGATGCCCAGCAACCCCGGACCGCTCTTTTCAGGGACATGACATCCAGCACATCCCCCTGCACCGCCTCGAGCCTCGGATGGTTGGCCCACGGGCGCGATTCCAGCTTGGACAGGGACCTGCCGATTGCCCGCACCGTGTACCCCAGCTCAAGCAGTTTTGGCACAAGGCGGCCCCCGATATATCCGGTTGCCCCCGTTACCAGGATCGGTCTTGTCTTCTTTGGGTCACGCATACTGCCTGCCGGTGTCTTGTTGTCGCCTCAACTATCCGGTCCTTGATCCCAAAGCCTGAACCGGAGCACGTCATAACGCTTTGCGGCATTTTGATTATACCATTTTGAAACGTTTCAGGTTGATATTATTCCGGACAGTCAAAGCTCGCAGAGGAGGGAGAACACAATGGGCGGGAAGGCAAAACAGGGTTCAGTGGACGTTTACGATCCCTCAAAAGAGGCTGCCTGCCCCCAGGCAGGCAGCCTGCACGGGCCTCCTCGGCGTGGGGACCTTAGAGGGTATAGCCACTCTCCCGGTGCTTGACGGAGATTGCCTCAGCCAGATCGTCCAGCGCATTGAGATCTTCTGCTGACGGGAAACCCTTGCACAGGATCGGGGGCAAGATTTCGACCTTGAGATTGGGGATCATCCCGGCCAGCGTTTCCACGGTCTTGCCGCCCCACCCGTAGGAACCCACAATGGAGAGATACTTCACCCTGGGCCGCAGGGCATTGGCCAGGAACGCGGCATACGCTGCGAGGGGATGCGGGCCCGCGAGTACGGTCGGCGTGCCGACCACGATGGTCGCGGCATCCACCAGGGCCATGGCGAGCTTGCCGATGTCCGTTGCGACCAGATTGAACAGTTCCACTCTTACGCCGCGGCTTACCAGGGCCGACGTCAGGTGTTCGACCATGCGTTGGGTGCTGGCGTGCATAGAGACATAGGGCAGGACCACCGTATTGTGGGGAGGCCCCAGCACCCAATCCCGGTAGGCATCCATGATCCAGGCAGGCTGATCGTATATTTGGCCGTGGCTGGGAGCGATCATCTGGATATCGAAGGCCTTGAGCTTCTCGATGTTCTTCTCGATAATGTTGCGAAAGGGCATCATGATCTCGGCGAAGTAGCGCTTGGCCGCCTCGAACACCCGCCCTGGATCGGTCACGAAGAGATCGCTGCCGGCGATGTGCGAACCATAGAAATCACAACTGAAGAGGATGCGATCCTCCTCGAGATAGGTCACCATGGTTTCGGGCCAGTGCACCCAGGGGGTGTGGAGGAACTTTAGGGTCTTGTCGCCGAGAGAGATCGTTTCCCCGTCCGCGACCGTGATGAAAGCGTTCTCGGAAATCCCAAGGTGATCCATGAGCATCCCCTTGGCCCTGGGCGTCACGACCACTTTCGCTTCCGGGTAGCATTCCAGCACCCGGCCGATGGAACCCGAATGGTCCTGTTCGGCATGGTGGGAGACGATATAGTCAAGCTTCGGCACCTCATTCAGCTGCGCCATCAAGGTCTCCACCATGGGGGGATCGACCGTGTCCAGGAGGGCAGTCCCGGCGCTGCCTTCGACCAGGTACGCATTGTAGGTGGTCCCGTCCGGAAGCGGAATGAGCGAGTCGAACAACCGCCGGTCCCAATCGACGGCCCCCATCCAGTGTATCCGATCTTTGATTTGCCTCTTCTTCATGAGCACAACTCCTTCTTGAAACGCTTTCCTTTTCCGGCGGCTCAGCCAAGAATCGCCTTGAGGTCCTCATCCGGGGTGCTGATGGGCATGATGTTGAAATTCTTGACGAGCACGTCGAGAACATTGGGAGTCACGAAGGCCGGCAGCGACGGCCCAAGCCGGATGTTTTTGATGCCGAGATGGAACAGGGTGAGGAGAATGGCGACGGCTTTCTGTTCGTACCAGGAGAGAATCATCGAGAGAGGCAGGTCGTTCACACCCACGTTGAAAGCCTTGGCGAGGGCAACGGCAACCTGGATGGCCGAGTAGGCGTCGTTGCACTGGCCCATGTCCATGAGCCTCGGCAGGCCGCCGATGGTCCCGAGGTCCTTGTCGAAGAAGCGGAACTTGCCGCAGGCGAGGGTCAGCACCACACAGTCCCCGGGGACCTTTTCGACGAATTCCGTGTAGTAGTTCCGGCCGGGCTTGGCACCGTCGCAGCCGGCTACCAGAAAGAAATGGCGAATGGCCTTGCCCTTGACCGCTTCGATCACCTTCTCGGCCACGCCCAAAACGGTGTTCCGGGCAAAACCGACCATCACCTCGCGACCGTTGGCATCATCGGTAAAACCGGGGAGAGCCAGGGCCTTCTCAATCACCGGGGTGAAATCGCGGTTGGAGATGTGAGGCACTCCCGGCCAGCCCACCAGGCCGGAGGTGAAGATGTTGTCGGCATAGCTCGCCTGCGGACGTTGGATGCAGTTGGTGGTCATGAGAATAGCACCCGGAAACTGGGTGAATTCCTTCTGCTGGTTCTGCCAGGCCGTTCCGTAATGGCCGTAGAAATGGGCATGGGCTTTGAGCTTCGGGTAGCCGTGGGTCGGCAGCATCTCGCCGTGGGTGTAGATGTCGATTCCTCTGCCCTCGGTCTGCTTGAGGAGCTCCTCGAGGTCCTTGAGATCGTGGCCCGAAACCAGGATGGCCTTGCCCTTCCGGTGCCCGAGCGGGACCTTGGTCGGCACCGGGTGCCCGTAGGTCCCGGTGTTGGCGGCGTCCAGGAGCTCCATGGTCTTGAGGTTCACCTCGCCGCACTTGAGGGTCAGTCCCACCCAGTCGTTGAGGCTGAGGTCCTTCCTCAGCATGGCGGCCAGAGCTTCATGAACGAATGCGAAGACGCTGTCGTCTTCCTGGCCCAGGATCTGGGCATGGTCCGCGTAGGCGCAAATTCCCCTCAGACCGAAGAGCACGGTATGCTGCAGCGACAGGATATCGGCGTCGATGGACGGATCGGATTTCAGGCCGACCTTTTCTCCCTGGGCCACCAGACCCTCCAGGGTCAACCCGGGCACGAAGGTGGCAGCATCTTCTCCAAAATCGGTCTTGCCGCCCGCCGCCTTCACTTTGGCCTTCAGTAAATCTCTCAGTTCCACCGCACGCCTGATGAGGTTTGCGATATCCGCCGGATCGAAATTGACGTTGGTGAGGGTCGAGAAGAGGGCTTCGCAGGTGAACACATTGGCCTGGCGGTCGTTCACTCCGACCTTGCGTCCCTCGACCGCGAAGAGGGCCAGGCCTTTCATGGCATGAGTCAGGAGGTCTTGAAGCGCTGCGACGTCCGCCTGCTTCCCGCAGACACCGATCTTGACACAGCCTTCACCTTTTGCCGTCTGTTCGCATTGGTAGCAGAACATGGTGCTCCTCCATTGTTCCTGGTTAAGCGGATTCCTTCACGAACTCGCTCTTGGACACCCCACAGAGAGGGCAAACCCAATCATCGGGCAGGTCCTCGAAGGGCGTTCCCGGTGCGATGCCGTTGTCCGGATCACCCTCAGCCGGATCGTACACATAGTCACAGATGGTGCAAACATAGCGTTCCATAAGTCTCCTTTCGTCCTGGTTGCTGATTCACTGCATGTCGGTCTTCGATCGAACGCAAATGGCTTCCTGAAAAACAGGCCAGGCTCGTTCCACTTGCCGGGCGGCATCAAAGCGGCCGTCGCTCAGGTGCCACAGAATAGCCGTTGGTTGCAGGAGGCCGAGAAACATCACGGCAAGCGTGTCCGGATCGAGCTCAGCTCGAATGAGATGCTGCTCTTGACCGCTGCGGATGATGTTCGACACTTCCCCTAAATAGTTCATGATAATCCCGTTGAGCCGTGCTTTCCGCGCGGCATTCCCGCCGTAAAGATCCTCCGAGAAAAGAACGCGCGGCAGGGCACTGTATCCCAAAACCAGCCTGGCGTGGGCAGTGAGCAGTTGCTTCAGCTGATCGAGTGGATCTCGGGCCTTTTCGAGAACCGCCTTCACGCCGGTACTCAGTTTGTGCTCGATCAGGTCGAGGACAGAGTCCAGGATCTCGTCTTTGCCCTTGAAATGATGATAAATGGCAGAGGGAGCCACACCCACCCGCCGGGCCAGCTGCACCACACTAAACCCCGTCATTCCCTGTGCAGCGATGAGCTCAATGGCCGCCTGGGTGATCTGCTCGCGACGCATTTCCGTGGCGAATCTCGGGATGCTCATGACCCTCCCTGATGGACGTGAACGAATCATGCCGCCAACTCCGGCGATTGCAGTCCCCATTCCCAGATCGGGAGTGTTCGAAGTGGAGGTCTCTTCCTATTCACAGAGGAGGCCAAGGAGGTGGTTTGGGTAACTGAATCAACATTCAGTTTTTAAGGCTTCCTTGGTGCCGTGTCAACCTCACCTCACAGGCCCAAGGGACCAGGAGAAGGCCAGGTTTCGGCAATGGGGTACATTCGCACTTCGTGCCGCAAGGCTCTCCCAATCTGCTCATTCCTTGGCAGCAAATCATTAGTATAGTCCAGGAGCCCTTCGAAGCCGACTGCATACCCCTTTGCCACAACCTGCTCCTTCACCGTTATTGCCCGATCTGCCAGTCGGCCCGGGTGGCGCCGGAAGCATTCAATCTCTGCCTTCGTCTGAGGAAATACTATCGTCAGGGTGCACCTGCAGCAATGCCGGTGCCTTTGACGCTTAGGGTGGCGTCATCGTCGGCAGGATCGTTCGTGAGGACCCCCACCGTTCTCTCCAGGGGCCCTTTGTGATCGCTGAAATCTACCGTCAGGGTGATCCGGCCTGTTCCTCCCGGCGGAATGGATTCGTCGAAATCTGCCTTCAGACAGGCACATGTGGGACCCACCTGATCGATCTTCAGCACACCGGTACCGATGTTCCAGACGATGAAATCATGGGAGACGATACTTCCTTCCAGAACTTCCCCAAAATCAAAGCTGGTTTCGCCAAGCTGCATGCGCGGGGCTTCCCGGCTGCTTGCCGGGAGCACCTTGCCCGAGTCAGGGGAGGTGCCCGGTTCCGGCTGAGCGGAAAAACAGTGTGTGGGCCAACAGAGCGTAAAGAAGATCAGAACAACGTGAATGAACATTCTTCTCATAATTGCTTCTTCTCCATCCTTCGAGGAACGCGCCGGAATGGTTCTCCAATACCGAGAAAGGATTCCTTTCTTCCTGATGAGTGTGGCTGACAACACACCACCGGCGGATTTCCCCGGCTTATGGCAAACGGGCTAGCTCTCACTGGTGCTCACAACCGGTGTGCCCTGGTCCCGCTTATGCAGCCAGTACAATGCCGATGCCATCAGCAGAACGAAAGCTGCGAGATAGCCTGCCAGCAAGAATATGCTGGTACCATCCACCCAGACCCCGTAGATAAGTCCTGATACCGTGCTGAACAGGGCTACCCAGCCCACATACGTCCAGGCCTTCTTTTTCCCGATAATGGTTGCGGTAACGAGGATGCTTTGCAGGCTGAGCTCCGGGTCCGCCATGAGATAGGCGATCAGGGGGCCGCGATGCATCCCCAGGGATAGGAACATTTTGGCAATAGGGACTTCGACCAGCGTGGGAAAATACATGAAGACTCCAAAGACCACCCCTGCCAGATTGCCCAGGATCGTGTTGTCGCCGGCAATGGCCTCAACCCATTCGGGGCGGATGAAGCGGCGGATGATGCCGACCGCGAAAACCCCCACAATGAGCAGCGGGAAGATCTGCTTCACAAAGCGCCACGCTTCCCAGAGCCACTGCTGCACCTCATACTCGCTGAAAAACCTGGATGCCATGAATAGAATGCAGAACATCGCCAAAATAACGCCAAACATCCTTCCCGTGAGATAGACATCGAGACCCTGAGCAGTGGGCACCATCCGGGTGGCGGCAACGATAAGCGTCAGCGCGACCAGCACAAGAGAAACCCACGTCCATCGGTTGTACCCATTGAGCAGGTTGCCCAGCCCCCGCCAGGCGGAGAGGGCAATGAGCGCGAGAAGGCCGATCAGGATAGCCCCTTGAGCGGTTACCCCCTCCTCTCCCTTGGACTCATCAAAGGGTATCCAGGCATAGAGCATCTCCTGGAAGCGATCCATGCCATGCATGGGTATGGTAAAGCCGGCATAGGAGTTGGTAAGGATCGAGACCTTGAGGGTCCCAAAGATGAGGAGCGATACCATGAGCAGCAGAAAGATGACGGTGGCAGCCTTCAGACCTCCCTCCCCGACGAAGGCCACATCCGTCGCTTCCGCATGAGCGATGTCTTCTTTTCGGAAGATGAAGGCCATGATCAAGCCGATGCCGATACCGAATACCAGCGAGAGAATGATCCGCGCCAAAGCAAAGTCTCCGCCGAGAGTGGCTCCGGTATAAACCAGGGCCAGGATGTTAGCGGCCGGTGCAAAGAAAAGAAAGGTGATCGCCGGTCCCAGTCCGGCCCCCTTGTAAAAGATACCGGCAAAGAGGGGGACGATGGTGCAGGAGCACACCGCAAGGGTACTCGCAGCAAGAGCTGAAGCCGGGTACGCTACGGTTTTCGGCGCATTACGTCCCAGCAGTTTGGTGACGGCCTCCTTGGGAAAAAGTGCTGAAAGGCCTCCTGCAATGAAAAAAGCGGGAACCAGGCACAGTAGGACGTGGGCGGCGAGATAGGAGGCAAGGCTCCCCAGCCCGCTCTGAAGCAGATAGATGAGATAATCCCCGGTACTCATAGGAAAAACTCCCTTTCCCGTTAATTCGCATGGTTGATCAAACGAACCTGGATCTCTTCTTTTGCCTGAGGGTCGAGATCAGTCTGCACCGCTACACTGGTCTCCACAGAATTACCTGCCGGGAGGTTTGGTATTCTGACGTTGATTTCCAGTTAGGAAATCCCAAGAAACGGGCGAGCTATGAAATACAGACCCAGGATGCCGATCGCCGCTCCGGCGCATTTCCGGAACCAGAGCCCGCCCTCATAGAAGGAGCTGCTCTCAAGCAGGCGCCGGACCGTAGCGGTCGAGCTCCCGGCAATAGCAATCGGCACGCAGTGGCCGATGCCGAAGAGAACGATGAAGAGAAGCCCGGTCATGATCTTCTGCTGAATCGTGATGATGGCCAGAATCGGGGCAATGAACCCGAAGGTGCAGGAACCGGAAAGCACCCCGTAGGCCAGACCCAGGACAAATGCCCCGAGGAGACCTTTCATCTTGATCCGGCTCATCAGTCCGCCGGACATGGAGCATCCCGTCACCCCGAACATATCCAGGGCAACCCAGATCAAAATGGCTCCCACCAGGATGGTCCAATAGGGTCCCACTTCACCAAGCATGCGCCCCAGAAGGGAACAGATGATCCCCACGAGGGCAATGGTAATGAACAGACCCACCGTGAAAGCCACCGCATAATAGGCGGCGTGGTTTGCCTTGAGCGCCTTTTCCTGGCCGGCAACGTAGCTTACGATGAGAGGGATGGAAGCCAGGTGACAGGGACTGAACGCCACGCTCACCGCTCCCCACAAAAAGCAACCCAGGGCTGCGATAGCCAGCCCCCCATTCATCCAGTCATTGATCGTCAAGAAGATTTCCTCAAGCATCCATCCTCCTTCATGCGCTGTCTGAACTGAAACACGCGGTCCCTCATGCCGACCGCAGCCACCACCTCCTTATTTCACTCCCAGCTTTTCCAGTTCCGCCACGATGGACTTCTTGTCCATGAAGCCCTGATGCCGCATGACTTCTTTGCCGTCCCGATCGTAGAAGACTTGGGTCGGTATCGTGCGGACCCCATATTTTCGCCCCTCACCCCGGTATTTCCAGACATCGATGAAAAGGATCGCCGCCCGCCCCTTGTACTCGTTCTTCAGTTCTTCCATGATCGGCGCCATCATCTTGCACGGGATGCATTCCTTCGCGCCGATATCCACCATGGTGACCATGCCTTTTACCGGCGCCTCGGGAGGGCCCGATTCCGGTTCAGCACTCCAGGACAGGGTGCGAAGGCAAGCCAAAGTCAGCACTGCGATAAAACCGACGGCAACCGTCACTTTCACAACCTTCTTGGTTCTTGACACGATCTCTTTGACTCCTTTGCATTCCTGCTATCGATCGCTGCTTCTACTTCACATTCGTGTTCCAGGTTCAAAAGAGTGCCCTTACCAGCGGCCCATGCGGCAACCCCGACCCTGACCCTGACCCTTCCCTCGGCAAGAAGTCTGTGCCACGATCATCTTCTCACGCTGTTCGGGTGTCAACATCTGTCGGCATTCCAGCTGATACTCGGTTGCTTTCTCCTGCAACTGAGCCTGGAGTTCGCGGATTTCCTGCTGCTTGGCTGTTATCTTGGCCTGACTGGGGTCTGCTGCAGACCACAGTTCCCGCAGTTCCATCTTCCTGCTGAAAAGCTCGTCTTTGAGCGGGCTCACCTCTGTCATAAACGCGTCATGCCGGGATTGAAACTGTGCCCGTTGGGCGTCCGTCAGGTTCACATTGGCCGAGCAGTTGGGATTCATACCGAGGCCACAGCCAACCTGCATGCTGCCCATACCACAGGCGAAACCGCCTTGCATGCTGCCCTTGCCCCCGCAAAAGCCCCAGGCGCTCGAAGCTCCAAAAACCAATACCGCCAAGACCAATACCAGCTTTTTCATTGTTTTGCCTCCCTTGAGTTATGATTCTTTGTTACCTGCCTCGGTTGGCTCAAAGGGCAGAATCCGTGCCATTCAGGCTGTATCCGTGTTTAGAGGCCCGAACATACGGAAATTACATAACTTATCTCCGGAGGTGAGTGTCAGGAAGCAGAGAAGAAAGCAAGCAATCAGGGCAAAAAGTGTCGAACGGACTTGACCGACTATTTTGCTGTTTTTATGGAATTACAATATCTTATCAATTCGACATTTTCCTCCTGTGTTTTTTTGATTCGACAGTAATGTCGAGGTGCGTCTGGATATCTGTTCGTTTCTTCGGCTAACATATTGGATTCGATGATTATTCTTTATGGCTCGGCGTGGTTCGCCTGGTATGAAGGTTGCTAAACAACCTTAAGGTTGCTAATCCAGCATGAGGTGGTGGACGATGCCAAAAAGAACCATTGTTTCGAGTGTATTGCTGTTAGTCATTTTACTGCCGGCGGTTCTTTACGGGCAGATGAGGCATCGGGGTGCCCCCAGGGCTTCCTGCCTGAGTTATGACTGCGTTCCGGTTGAAGGCCTCGATCTCGATAGCGAACAAAGGATGGCGATTGAAAAGCTCGATAGGGCATATAGCGAACAGAAGGCGGCCCTGCAGAGCGACCTGATGCGCAAACGACTGGAGCTGCAGTCGGTTTTCAGAAATCCCCAAGCGGATGAGCAAAAGGTTCGAAGCATTGCTGAAGAGGTTTCGCAGCTTCAGGACCAGTGTCTGGCAGCGGTGATTGAGCATCAAATCAGGGTGAGGGCTCTCCTCAGGCCCGAGCAATTGCGACGGTGGTGTCCCTTGGGACCTTGTCTTGCGAAAGGACCGGGCAGAGAACCATGATCGAACGAGGAAACAACCTCTTGCCAGGGTCCTCCTGCAAGGATAGGGATCACGGGAGGGGACGTTTTATTCAGCCGTTGGCGGTTGCTCTAGTTTCCCTGCTCTTTGCCGCACTTCTTTTCGGTATGGCGATGATGGACCAGAGGCGGCTGGAAGGCGCTCTTCTGGATATGCTCAGGAAGAGGGCTTATTACATCGTCGAAGGCATCGAGAGAACTACTGAGGACCGATACCGTCAATTGACCCGAGTCAGTGGTAATTACCACGGCATCACTTACGGCTTGCACACAGTCGACGAAGCGTTTGCCATTCAGGAAACCCTCGCCAAGACGTTGATCGATCTCGCCCGCTATATCGACTATCAGGAACAGATGCAGCTCATGGCTCATGAGAGCCTCCGGCAGTTGGCTGCCTCAGAACATCTCCATGCCATTGCTCTGCTTGACGAGAAAGGCGGGGTCGTCTTTCAGACCGGGCCTGTTCCGGACGATGTCTTATCTCAAGCAAAAGGTGTGGCCGAAGGAAGGCAGGAAGTTGCCATTCGTCTTTTTGATGGAACAAGTGAAGCGACCGCGGATGGCACTGTCAGCCTGATCGGCATTCACAGAGAGGGCGCAAAGGGCGGCATCCTCCTCCTTCTTGACGGCAAGGGGTTGCAGCACTGGGGACTGAGGGTCAGCACTCAGGAGGCGGTCGAGACGATGCTGTGGGGAACGGGATTGGTCTACCTGGCTGTGGAGGATGCTGAAGGACACCTCCTGACCCAGGCCGGCAGCGTCCCCGAGGAAAAGGTGGCGGAATGTCTGCTCCTGGCCGGCAGTATCAGAGACTCGGACAACCCGGTGACCGAATGCGTGAAGGTTGGGGATATCAAATTCCTCGAGGTATTTCTCCCTTTTGAAATGGATCGGCAGGTCATTGGCAAGGCCCGAGTGGGACTTGAAACCCGGGAAACTGATGAACTCCTGGTTGAGAAGCGTCGTCACATCTACCTCTGGACGGGTTTCATGGTGGCCGTTGGCTTTCTTGCCATGGGCCTCCTGTACAGGACTCAGAATCGGCATATCTCGAAGCTTCAGGCAATGCGGGAACGCCTGCATCAGGCCGAGAGACTCTCTTCGCTGGCCAAGCTCGGGGCCGAAGTCGCCCACGAAGTTCGCAACCCGCTCAACGGCATCAGCATGGCGGTCCAAAGACTGCAGCGGGAATTTGCCCCTCCTGAAAGCACGCAACAGAACGGGGAATTCGGGCGGATCACCCGCAACGTGCGGGAAGAGGTCCGGCGCATCGATACCATCATCGAGGAATTCCTCAGTCTTTCCCGGAGCGACAAGCTGGATCTTCGTCGGCACTCTCTAAAGGAGCTTGTCGAAAAAATCGTTTTCCTGGTCCGAGAGGAAGTGCATGCCAGAGAAATTCATGTCGGACAACAATCGGGGCAGGGATCTTTTTCCGTTCTTATGGATGCCGGTAAGATGCAACAGGCCTTGCTCAACATTGTCCGAAACGCTGCCGATTCCATCTCGAACCAGGGCTCCATCATGATTTCCCTGGAACATTCCGGGAAAAACCTCATCAGCATCAAAGTGCGGGACACCGGAGCAGGGATTCCCACAGGTGAAGAGCAGAAGATTTTCGAACCTTATTACACAACCAAGGCAAGGGGAACCGGGCTCGGGCTTACCATTGCCCGTGAGATTATTCTTGCCCACGGGGGCGAGATCCGAGTACGGAGCAACCCGGAGCAGGGAACTACCTTCGAGATCCTGCTCTCGCGGCAGGAGCAGAAGGAGTGAGATCGCATCCTAAAACAGAAGGAAATGCGGTTGTGAGTGACCTGGATATTCTGATTGTCGAGGATGAAGCTTTTCAGCGGGAAATGCTCCGGGACTTTCTGATCAAGCAGGGCCACCGGGTGACTGAAGCCGGGAGTGGAGAAACTGCGGTTCAGCTGCTCGGCAAGAGCTCCTTTGATGTGGTCTTGCTGGATTTTAGAATGCCCGGAATGGATGGCCTGGAGGTCCTGAGGGAAGCAAAGCGAATCAATCCGGAAACCGAAGCGGTGATCATGACGGCCTACGGCAACATCGAGACTGCGGTCGGAGCCATGAAGGCCGGTGCCAGGGATTACCTCACCAAGCCCATCGATTTCGATGAGCTCTGCATTCTGATCGATCGTGTGGCGGAACACCGCACTCTGGTCCGGGAAAACCGGATTCTCCGCGAAGAGCTCATGGCTAAGGGAGTGGCTTACGATGCCATCCGATACCAGAGCCAGAAAATGGCCGAACTGATCAATCTGGCCGGTCGGGTCGCCCCCAGCCAGGCAACCGTCCTCATTCGGGGGGAGACCGGCACGGGAAAGGAGCTCCTTGCCCGCCTCGTGCATCATTTGAGCCCCCGCGCCGAGCGGCCCCTCATTGTGGTCAACTGCGCCGCAATTCCGGAGTCTCTCCTTGAGAGCGAGCTCTTTGGGCACGAAAAGGGGGCCTTCACCGGGGCGATTCAACGGAGAATTGGGCGTTTCGAACAGGCGGATGGGGGAACGCTTTTTCTCGATGAGATCGGCGAATTGACCTTGCCGGTACAGGTCAAGCTCCTGCGCTTCCTCCAGGAGCGGGAATTCGAGCGAGTTGGCGGTGAGCGAACTTTCAAGGCAGACGTGCGAATTATCAGTGCCACTCACCAGGACCTCGAAGCGAGAGTCAAAGAGGGAACCTTCCGCGAGGACCTCTTTTACCGCATCAACGTCGTCACCATGACCATCCCTCCCCTCCGGGAACGTCGTGAAGACATCCCCATCCTGCTTGATCATTTCGTCGAGCGTTTCGCTCGGGAGAATCACAAGAAGATCGACGGAGTGGGTCGGCAAGCGCGAGATATGCTGATCCGTTACGAGTATCCCGGCAACGTGAGGGAGCTGGAAAACATCGTCGAGCGGGCGGTGGTGATTTCTCGCGGCTCCGTCATTTCCAGTGACGATCTGCCCTTCTCGGATGCTGTTTGTGAGTCGGAAGGCGATCGTGAGGCAACGAACGGAAGCTTGAATGAGGCACTGGAAGCACTCGAGTGCCGGATGCTGCAGGACGCTCTGGAACAAGCAGGTTTCAACCAGTCTCAGGCGGCCAGGCTGCTCGGTTTGAATGAGCGCATGCTCCGCTACAAGCTCAAGAAATACGGTTTAAAGGATCCTCTAAAAGTCAGTTTGGTTTCACCGCAGAGACCTTAATGCCTGCAACCGAGTCGGCAAGGTCCTGAACGGCTTCCCTCGACAGCCGTGCATCAGCGCAGATCGTCTGATCGGCAGACATGAGCTCAATGGGATAGATAGCCTCGCCGACCGTCCTGATTTCCCTGAACCCTGCGGCTTTGATTGCGGCGAGGTATGCCTCCCTCATAGCTGCGCCAGCAATGCAACCCACGTAGGCTTCAACGGATTGCCTGATGGCTTCGGGGAGTTCTTTCAGGAGCACCATGTCCGAAACCATCAGTCGGCCCCCCGGTTTCAGCACACGAAACGCCTCCTTGAACACCTGCTCCTTATCGGGTGAGAGGTTGATGACACAGTTGGAAATGACCACATCCACCTCGCCGTCGGCAACGGGAAGCTTCTCGATTTCCCCCGGGCGGAATTCAACATTCTCTAAGCGGCCTTTCTGAGCGTTCTGCCTGGCCTTTTCAATCATTTCCGGGGTCATGTCCACCCCGATGATCCTGCCGGTTTTCCCCACTTTGGCGGCAGCGATGAAGCAATCGAAACCTGCTCCCGAGCCGAGATCCAGGACGATCTCTCCTTCTTTCAACGAGGCCAGGGCCACGGGATTCCCGCAACCCAACCCCAGGTTTGCGCCATCCGGGACGCCCCCTAATTCCTCGCTGGTGTAACCGATTCTTTTGCTCATGTCCTCCACCGCGCCAGACCCCCCACAACAGGCACTTTCACCGCCGCAACACGACACCCCCAATAGGGCAACTCTGGCATAACCCGATTTCACAATTTCTTTGATCTCTTCCGCTTTTTTCATCGTTGACTCCTCCGAGGCTCAGTCTTTCATTTAAGACCGATCAGTCAGCAATACCCACTTTTCCGGCCAATCGGCTATGCGTTGACATCACGTCGATCGGGCACCGGCCTCAACCAGCCAGTTGACCAGGTCCGGCACTCTCGGCACTCTCCCGCTGGCCACCATGCGGTCGTTGATCCGGATGGCGGGAGGCGACAATACGCCGGCTTTCATCCATTCTTTCTTGACTTCTCTGGTGTGTCCTAGAGCACGACGTTGAATAGACATCCAACGATCACGCATCCCAAAACCACGAAGCCGATAAACAGCAACAGGAATTCCTGCTCATCATTTCAGAGCAGGATTCAAGGCACACCCGCATTCTTTATCCAGTTCAATCGAAGCAAGGACATACCCGGCCACCTCTTTCCAGGCACTGGCCGCCACCTCATATGCTCTTTCACCGGAAGGTGAAGCGCAACAAAAACGATATCCTGGCTTGCAGCCAGATGGTTCCCATTTGGAGCGGCGTCGATTTCCGGGATTTGCAAAACTGGTGCCCCATCCCCAGCTCAGCTGGATATGCAGGAGCATCAGGGCAAGCAAAAGAGCGATGAATACCGATGAAGGTCTCCCCTCTGCTGCCTATGCAGCGCCGGAAAGTCTCTAGACGCTTCCTGCCCCCCGCCCGGAGGGGATCACAAAAGCCGTCATCGACCCAATTGCGGCAATGGAGCACAGATTCACGAAGAGGAATAGATTGATCACATCCTTCCAATCATTCTTCTTCACCGATCCTCTTTTCCCGGCTCATCGCAATGGTTGGAAGGCGGTTCCTGGTACCTTTCCGCTCCATCCCCACGCTTCAAAAACACTCCATAAAAGAGATATCCTCCCAGCAACAGGAAAAAGGCATCACGGACCACGTACCAGGCGGTCACGGGATCCCCCTGGGTGCTGCTGCTGAAGCAACCGCAGTGACTGTTGAGGCCGCGGGCCAGATTGAACAGCAAGGCCCCAAAGAAAGTTGAAAGGAGTAAATTAGCCAGAACCACCGTGCCCGGCATCCACAAGCCGAGAATGAGCAGGCATCCCAGAACCAGCTCCAGCCAGGGCAGGACTATGGCGGTGACATTGATGAAGCTATCGGGGAGAATCTGATAATTATAGACCATCTGAGCAAATGCCGCAGGATGCAGGATCTTGTCAACGCAGGCGGCAATGAAAATGGCTCCGACCAGCAGGCGCACCCAAAACAGCAACGGCATCTGCAAGAGGAGGCTCCGATGACTTTGCTCGCTGTCGCCGTCAGGATGAGCAGATGGTTGCTCGGGTCGAGCACAATTCAAGCCGCACAAGAGATCGCCTTCACCGCACGGGGTTGTCTCAAACTGCAGCACGGGATGATCGATTCCAAATTGATGGAGCAGCAGGTGATGGATTTTTTTGGACAGCGGCCCCACCCCGCTCAAGCGCTGATCGGGTACCACGACATGGCAGGAAAGGGCCACGCTGGAGGAGCACAAATTCCAGGCATGCAGATAATGAACCCCCTCGACGCCGGGTACGCGCTCCAGAAAAGCCTTCACTTTGCCGATATCGAGACCGATTGGGGTGGCATTCATCAAAATACTAACAGCCGTCTTCAGGAGCTGCCAGCAGTTCCAGGCGATGAAGCAGGCGATCAGAATCGACAAGATCGGGTCGATCCAGTACCAGGGCTTGAACGTCAGGATGACGCCGTTCACCAGGACCACCACCGAGGTCAGAAGGTCCCCCAGTATGTGCAGGAAAGCGCCTCGCATATTCAGGCCCAGTTTAGCATCACGGTGCAGCAGCCATGCCGACAGACCATTGCCGATCACACCAATCCCGGCAGCCAGGATGACCAGGGGACCAGTGACGCTCTCAAATCGATACAGCCGTTCGACGGCCTCATAAATGATAAATCCTGCGATCACCGTGAGGATGGCAGCATTGATTAACGCGGCCAGAATTTCCGCGCGGCGATAGCCGTAGGTATTGCGAACCGAGGCCCCTTTCCTGGCAATGCGATGGGCGATATAGGCGATCAGCAGGGCCGTAAAGTCGCTGAAATTGTGGACTGCATCCGAGATGAGAGCCATACTGTGAGCGCGGAGACCGAAAGAAACCTGTACCGCCGGAAGGATCAAATTCAAAGCGAGTGCCACTAAAAGCCTTGCGGCACCGACATGATTCACATGACCGGCATGCTCTCCAGCGTGACGGTGGTCATGAGCATGGCCCAAATCCTGGCATGAAGACTCTTCTGTACCGGAAAGGTCCTTTCTGTCCTTATCCTCCAATGTTTTTCCTTCCCTGAATGATTCTCTACGGCTCACAGGACACATGACAGATACCCGTTGGGGTTTCGACGGCATAGGGGAAGTATTTCTCTTTGAACCAGAGCGCCACGTTGACCAGGCTGATCAAAACCGGCACCTCCACTAAAGGACCAATGACCGCAGCGAAAGCCTGCCCCGAGTTGATCCCGAAGACCGCCACTGCGACAGCGATGGCCAGTTCGAAATTGTTGGATGCTGCCGTGAAGCTCAGGGTGGTCGATTGCTCATAGGTTGCCCCAGCCTTCAAGGAAAGCAGGAATGAGACGAAGAACATGATCACGAAATAGACGCACAGTGGGACAGTCACCCGCAGGACGTCGAAAGGCAGTTGAACAATGAACTCCCCTTTGAGGGAAAACATCACCAGAATGGTAAAAAGCAGGGCAATGAGGGTAATGGGGCTGATTCTGGGGATGAATTTCTCCTCGTACCATTGCCGGCCTTTGCTCTTAAGGCCGACGAACCGGGAAAACAGTCCCGCCAGGAAGGGAATGCCAAGGTAAATAAAGACGCTCTCCGCAATCTGGCGCATGGAAATATCGACTGCGGATCCCCTCAGGCCGATCCACGTCGGGAGCAGAGTGATGAAGAAGTAGGCGTAGACAGAGAAGAAGAGTACTTGAAAGATCGAGTTGAAGGCCACCAGGCCCGCACAGTATTCTCTATCGCCGGCCGCCAGATCATTCCAGACGATGACCATGGCGATACAGCGGGCGAGCCCGATCAGGATCAACCCGACCATGTATTCGTGGTAGCCGGACAGGAAGGTGATCGCGAGCAGAAACATGAGAATCGGTCCAATCACCCAATTCTGTAGCAGGGAGAGGACTAAAACTCGGTAGTTGTGAAACACCTCTCCCATCTGCTCGTACTTCACCTTGGCGAGAGGCGGATACATCATGAGTATGAGGCCGATGGCAATGGGAATATTGGTGGTCCCCACCTGGAAGCGGTTGACAACTTCGCGAATGGCCGGATAGAGGTATCCTCCACCCACACCTACAGCCATAGCCAGGAAAATCCACAGGGTCAATAACCGGTCGAGAAAAGAGAGCCTCTTGGCAACGGACGCTTCCATCGTGAACTTCCTCCTTGTCAATTATCCCTCGGAAGACAGAACTGCTGGGAGTTTTTCCACAAATTCCTTGAGTTCATCACGAACCCGCCGATAGGGAACCATCGCCTCCTCTTCCGACTCGGCATCGGCAGCCAGACGGGGTGGATCGTCAAGCCCCACATGCAGCACCCTGGTTTTGGCGGGGAACACGGGGCAGGCCTGATGAGCGTTGTCACAGAGCGTGACGACATAATCGAATTCGATATGTTCAAGGGTATCGACATCTTTTGATGCCTGACTTGAAATATCGACGCCCGCTTCCGCCATGGCCTTGATTGCCCTGGGGTCAATACCGTGCGGATCAACACCGGCCGAGTAGGCTTCAACCAGCTCGCCTTTCAGAATGCGGGTCCAACCTTCAGCCATCTGGCTCCGGCAAGAATTCCCCGTGCACAGGTAGAGGACTTTTATTCTCTCTGGTTTTGCATTCATGACCCACACCCCCTTCCATCGAAAGTGTGAAGGCTACCAATCGAGCTGGAACTGCCCGAGATAGGGCAAGAGTTTCTGCCTGTTGTCGTCGCTCAGTGGGGGGCAGTCGGGTCGGCCCATTAACTCCCTCTGCCACCTGTGCGGCGAAGACCATACAAGTGGGTTGCCCATATTCGCGACAGTTGGTTTTCGGCAAAAGCCGGAGGACCTCGATTACCCGGGGTTTAGGGGCGCCTTGGAAACGCCGTTCGATCTCGCCTCGCTTCTCCCAGGTTTCGTTAATCTCCTCCTTCAGCCATTCGAGGACCTTGTCAACCTCACTCTCGTCCTTCATGGCGTTGACAGCTATCTCTCGGGGATGCACCGTAATGAGCTTCCCGCAGGTCTTGAAAGTGACCGACGGCGGCTTACTGGTGTACTGAAAGCCTCCCAAAACGGGATTGAGATAGGGCAGGACCTCAGAAATGCCGTCATCTGAACGGGCAATGCAGTGCAAGAACTGGAAACTCGGGTTGCACCTCGGTCGAAGGATTTCTTTTCGATAGCTTTTCAATAGCATGCGACACCTCCGCCGCATTACCAGACCAGCTACTTGAGCCAGCGAAGGACCTCGCCCTTAGAGGGGATCTTCCCCATGCTCTTGACCGTGCCATCAATCACCACGGCCGGGGTCGAGAAAATCCCATGTCTGGCAATCTCGGCGATGTCTTTGATGTGCTCGACCTCGGCGGTTACCCCGGCTTCGGTAACTGCCTCTTTCACGATTCTCTCGGTTTCGTGACATTTTTTGCAGCCAGGTCCCATGACTTTAATTTTCATGATCTTCTCCTTGTGTGACGGTGTGTTGTTGATTGACCTGAAGACTCGAGTTCCAAATCAACAGGTTAAACAAGAATCCGACAATGATAATGCCGACTGTGACCACGCCGGTGAAGACCATAATCAGCCTAGGCTTGGGAACCTTCCTTAGCATGGCCGTCTCAGGAGATGATAAGCGGTAGCGTGGAGCATGAGCAAAAGGGCGTTATGCCGAGCAGGGCGGCCGGCACATTCCCGACCGATTCCCGTCTTCCGGCAAGGGTCCTCTCTGTATGGGCTCCAAAAGCCCCATCAGTTCAAAATCTCTCATTTCCCGGCAACGGATTCCCTGGCTTCCCCAGGCCAGGCCTTGATCTGGTTGCGTGGAGGCACCTTGCCAACCGCGACGACCTTCTCGTTGATGATGACACCTGGGGTCCCCAACACTCCGTATTGGGCCATCTCCTTGATGTCGGTAACAGGATCAAGGCTTGCAGGGAGATTCAGTTCGGCTAGCAATCCCATTGTCATTTGTTCAAGGCTGTCACACTGCGCACAGCCTATCCCTAAGACTTGTATGTCGAGACCTTGATGATGGCTCCAATGGCTCCCTGTCACCACCAGGCCGATAGCTTTCGGGAATTCGCGCATAAAGGCCTTTCCGTATTCATCCCTTGCCCCGTCGGGAACGTAATTGTGGGCAGAAAGTTCTTTCAGCATGAACGACGCAACTTCCTCATCACAGGATTTCCCCACCCTGATACGCGTGAGATCGACAGCATCCATCGTTCTCTCTCCATTCAGGCGATAGTGCTGCGATCGGTATTATTTCTGGCAGATCTGCTCTCGATCTAGTTCTGGAAGCATTTTAGTCAGGGCCAGAATCTGCGGATCGCTTTCCATCCAGTGTTTAAGATTACCCAACAGAGCTGCTGCATACGGGTTGCTATTCCCGTCGGACACCGAATAGTTGACCCGCAAGCCGCTCTTGCTGTAGGTCACCAGACCGGCTTCCTCCAAGACTTTCAGATGGTTCGAAACCGTAGGCTGAGCCAATTTGAGGGCGGCCTGAAGCTCACAGACACACATGGAACGATGTTGCAGCATCTTGACAATCTTGACCCGGTTTGGGTTGGAAAGTGCCTTGGTGACTTTGATAAACTGCCTCATGGAACAAACTCAAATACATTGTTACATGGGTATATACAAAACTTAGAGTGAGATATCAAGTGTTATCTGATGCCAGAATATAATATTATTAATTCCATTAAGTACAATGTATTATGAAACATCAATTTAGTGCGAGATATCCGTTTCCCCTTTCAGCTTCAGAAGGGATGGAGTGCTCCGAACAATGGTTGCATGGTTGGTCTGAAAAAGAGGACCATCGCATTATTGCCAAAACTGGGCATCAGCCGAAGCACTCAATTGATCGATGCAGCCCAATCGGGGCTGCATCGCCTGGAGGGAGAGGGTCCAAAGACTTTACAGGAGGTGAACGAATGGCTCGGGAGCGTGGAGGTCAAATGAGGAAGGATGCCGGATTATGCTTGCGCGGAGTCATCAGTGGCCGGACTTGGTAAACAGAGGAAGATAAAGCGCAAATACGATTGAGCGATATAGCGGCATTGTGCGTGATTTCCTGGAACCTTCTCTTGGTAACCTTCCGGCACAGAAGGTCGACCGGCAGAAAGTCAAGGAACTGCTCGCCGACATCCTGGCAATACCTTCCGCCAAGAGCGTGGAACTCACTCCTGCCGTAATCAGCGCGATCTTTGCCGAGGCGATTGACAACAAGATGGTGCTGGAGAATCCGGCGTAGGGATTACTGAAAAAGATTCTGCCGCCAAAACGGAAGAGAAACGAAATTACGCCCGACCCACTAACGAGGGATAATCTGTCAAAGGTGTTCCCCATCCCGTGCCGTCGACTTGGTAGTAGGTGTGGAGCAGGTTGTCTTCCTCAGCCGTCCTGATCCCGCCCTGAACTGTCAGACGGCTTTCCGGTGGATCAGCAGGTACGGTCCGCCCCATGGCGGTCAGAGCTTTTCTGTAGGTTGCATACAGCCGTTGCCGCAACGCATCACGTTTATCGAGAAACACTTGCAGTATCGGCCCGAGAAGCAGCCCCTTAGTTGGGAAGGCATGGCCGCCGCAATTGAGTCCCGACTCGATGCGGTATTCAGACACCCACAATCCAAGCTTCGCAAGAAAGTTTCCCTGGAATTCGGCGGAACGGTAGTCGCTCACTTTAATGGTGATCTTCTTTCGCTGCTCACCGTTCTCGTCCGGATAGAATTCTTTGAAGTTCGTGAAATACTTGTAGAGAAAACTGTTTATGCCGGCCGAGCAGACAATCGATGATAGCCCTTCACTCCGGGCGAACCCACGCAGAGCGGCCTTTGCATCGGAATACTCAGGAGGAGGTTTGGCGCCATGGATATCCCTCAGGCTATCCACCTTTGTCATGATATTGGCATCGATAGAGCCAGGAACAACCTCTCTGCGAAGCTTAATCTGCAGTTTCTGTTTCTCTTCAGGGTCTGTGGCTTCCAGCATGGCGCGATATTGTTCCTTCGGGGGCGATTCAGGCAGCATCTCATAATACCGGGTGATCTCGCTTCCAGGTTCGAACGGCGATTGCCGTAACTGGTCCACCTGTTGAGACACAAGGTGATTCAGGAGATTGAGATAGGCGGTGATTCGGTTTGCCCTTGGATCGTCGTCATCCGCGGTAATGGGAACATATTGCATACCGGCGTTGAGGCTATGGTACTTTCGCATTTGCTCAATTGAATCCTAAAGGAGGAGCGTTTCTGGTGTAGAGGGTGATTCTTCATGGGTATGAAATGGGTATTGACCTACCCACTTACCCTTTGGGGAATTTGAATTTCTGGACAGGTAACCGGCAGGACCATCTTGAGGCTTTGGGTGTGCTAGTGAGAACGGGCCGCAATCCACCGGCGCTTGAGAAAGGTGGAGAGGGTGGTGGAAACGTTCTGAATGCCAAGCTTTTTCCGGATGTTTCGCCGATGGGTCTTGATCGTATCAGGGGAAAGGTGCAGCTGCTGAGCAATTTGCTCACTGGTGAAATCGTTCTTGATGAGAGCTGCTATGCGAAGTTCCATGCAGGAGAGAGCGCCGCTTGGGGTATGCTCTTTTGCCAGGCTCGACGAGAGATGGCTCATGTGCAGAGAGAGCATCTCGATCTCGGTTCGATATCTCCGGGAATCGGTATTGTTTTCGAGCTGCCTCAAGATGGGCAGAATCCTCGCTCGAATGGCTGCAGCCACCTCCATTTCGAGATCTTGCCTCATCCTTGCCATCTGGGTTGACATGGTCAGAAGGCTCTTGTTGAGCTCCTGCAATTCATGCCGCAGTTGATCGAGCTTGACTTCCTGAGAGCCAACCTCTTCGACTGCCGACTCCAGTTCTTTCCTGGTCTCATCCAGTTCACGGCTGCGCCCAACGATTTCGAGCTCCAATTCCTCGATCGTTCTGCGATACTTTTCGAGCAGGGCCGTTCTTTCCCGTTCCGCCCTCAGTCTTTCGAGGGCCAGTTCGATGCTCACCTTGAGCTGCCTGTCCCTGAACGGTTTCACGATGTAGCCGAAGGGGTCGGTGAGTTTGGCTCTCTCCAGCACATCGCTGCTGGAATAGGCCGTGATGTAAATGACCGGAATGCCGAATCGATCCGAAACAATTCGGGCAAGTTCTATTCCATCCATTGCCCCTCGCAGGAAGATGTCCACCAGTGCCAGGTCCGGTTTTTCCCTTTCGATCAACTCGATGGCATCCTCTCCCGAGGAGGCAAATCCACAAACCGTGTATTCAAGCCTCTCCAGCGCTTCCTCGAGACCCCTCACCAGGATGATCTCATCCTCCACAATGGCGATCCGGGCCTTCCTCAAGGCCGTCGGGACTCGATCGCTTTTATCTTTCGTGGAACGTGACATGAACCGTTGTGCCTCCTTCAACGGAATAGTCCATTTCGCCTTGCAGCTGATACCTGGCCAGATCGGACACAAGGCGGAACCCCAAAGACTTCAACCGGGCGAGATCGATATGCCGTGGCAGTCCAACGCCGTCATCACTCACCGTAAGCCGAAGATAACCATGATCCTGCGAGCGAAGGCCTATGAAAACCTCACCCCCGCGGCCCTCGGGGAAAGCATGCTTCAAGGAATTGGAGATGAGCTCGATGATGATGAGGCCGCAGGGAATGGCCGTGTCCATCTTCAGGGCAATGTCCTGGACGTCGATCCTCAGGCCGACCCGGCCGGGATCGACGCCAAAGGATGCAAAGACCTCATGGGCTAGATCGTTGATGTAATCCTGGAGGTCGATCTTGTGGATGCCCTCGGACTGGTAGAGCTTCTCATGGATCATGGCCATTGAGAGGATGCGGTTCTGGCTCTCCCGGAAAAGCGCTCGCGTTTGGTCGTCGCCGGCATTTCTCAATTGCAGTTTGAGAAGGGTGGAGATGATTTGCATGTTGTTCTTCACCCTGTGGTGGATCTCTCGAAGGAGCGTCTCTTTTTCCCTGAGCGCCGATCCCAGTTGCTCCTCCAGTTGCCTGCGTTCCGTCACATCACGCACGATAACGATGATGAACGTCTCGTCCCCCACCTTAGCCACTTTGGCGTTGCTCTCCGCAAACCAGTGCCGGCCGTCGGGACGTACCCCCTCTATGTCACGAAGATACTCCCCGCGCCGGAGGGTTTCCGCCAGTATTTCCGGGAACCTCACCCTGTCCTCCTCGGACCAGAACGTCTTCGGGACGTTAATCCCAATGGCTTGTTCTCGCGGGACACCCCAGATTCTTGCACACGCGGGATTCACGTCGATCACTGTCCCTTCGAGGTCATAGATCATGATCATATCGGGTGCAAATTCAAGGACCCCCCTGTAGCGCATCTCGCTCAGCCTGAGGGCCTCCTCCCGTTGCCGGTTTTCGGTAATATCCGTCAGGGTCCCGAGCAGAACCGGTCCCTGAGCGGTATGAATGGCAGCGGTCGTGACGGCAAGCCATTTTGTACTGCCGTCTTTGGTGTGAATGAGGTCCTCGGAGCGGAGAGGGAGATTGCTCTGAGGTCCCGGAGGCGTCGGCCCTTCGGCCGGGGCGGGGAGCAACGCAGCGAACAGATCAAGGCACCTGCCATCAAGGGCCTCGGCACTGCTGTACCCGGTAAGCGCTTCAAAAGCCGGATTGACATATAACGGGAGCGTTTCGCGCAGGATGAAGTGCGCAACCGGCGAGGATTCCGCAATGATCCGGAACAGATCGTGTCCCGGAATAGCATCCTCCGGTCGGCCGGAAATTGCCGCATGCCATCCTGTTGTAGCATCACGGGGAACACCCGACGGGAATTCCTCTGCGTTCATGACTGTTGGCTCATTCTCACGCGTTTCTCACCCGTTGCTTCCGCAGGATCGGCGTTAGAAGTCATCCGCTCTATCGGCAAAACGCTTAGATGAAATTTGAACGAGGGTATCAATAATACTGCGCGGCTTGAACGTTTCATGCTTATCATATCCCTGATCTCTGTCAACGTTTTTCCTCACGACACTCCTGTTCCCGGCAAACCTGCATCCTCTGACCGGTTGATCGCCCCCGATAAGTTCCTTTCGGGATGCATATTCTGCGGGAGGTGCCGGGCCTTCCGCTTAAGGCACCCGTCATTCCGGCATGTTCCTAGCCGGAATCCAGCTTGCTTCCTCCTGGATTCCCGCCAAAAGCATGCGGCGGGGTGCAATCAAAAGTGAGAGTAACGCCACCCCACGACGGAACAAACCTATTGCCTGTACAGACACAATCCGTCATTCCGGCATGCTTCTAGCCGGAATCCAGCGGGGCCGCCGCCTCTCTGGATGCGGTTTAAACGCAGCCTTGAAACTTCATTTGGACATATGAAGTTTCATAAGAGAGCTGCGTGTGCAATACAACTGTACGGCTGGATTCCGGCTTAACGGTCATGAATCGTGGCTATTGTTTCACCCCGAGTGATGAAAATAATCCCTGAATCCGCAGTTAAGTTAGTGGAATGGCTATATGTTCAACAATTTTGCATTTTCACGGCAAACCTGCCGGAATGACGATATTGGCGGAATTCCAGGCAAGAGGGACCTCCTTGCCAATTACTCCCACTTTTGAATGCACCCAGCATGCGGGAATGACGAGAGTTTCACATCGCTAAAATGGGACGTTAACAGATTCTGTATCTCTTAGTGGTGACTTGTTCTGTGGCGCGGTACGGGGGATCAGAGGTTCGTCTATCCGTGGGGGAGGTAGATGATTTCATTGTTGATCAATCAACGGTTCACTCGTCACCTCTCACTCGTCACCTCCTCACCATCCTCGACCGTAAACCTCGGAACAGGGAATGCAGGCGATCTCGCCGTCCCGAATACGGGCGCGCGGCTCCATCACCCTTTCCCCGCAATAGTGACAGACCACCGACTTGAAGATCCTCGCTTTCTGCGGCACCTCCGGCGTTACCGCAGCGATGTCGAAGAGGTCGGCTTTGGGCATGCGGAGGATTTCGCCGACTCTCGCTTGCTGAAGGGACCCATACGCCTGTTCTTCTTCAGAGGAAGCAGTTCCGCTTCGAGCTTTCGTCAGCAGTGCTTCCTGTTCGGCGGTTCGCTCCATGGCAGTTGCCCTCACGGCAATCCGGATTCCCTTGTTCTGTTTTCGGGAAATGACGGTAAAAACCTGTTTGCCATGGTCACGGAAAATGAGGTTTCCTTTGCCCAATGTGCAGCCCAGGAGCACCTGGACAGCGTCCACACCGCAGGCATCGGTTTCCACAATGGCGACCAGTTCCTCATCTTCGGCGCGGTCCGTCTGCAGGGCTGCTGCGGCGACCTTTGCAGCGCGATAACCGATCACAAGCCCCGGACAGAGATGTCCGTGGAAGCGGACGGCTTCCTCCAAATCCTCAGGATAGATGTCGCTCATATATCGATTCTTTCCTTGGTGATTTTGTGCGGTCAGTAGGCGAGGCTTCGCAAGGAGCGCAAGATAAGGGTAAAGCCCATGGCAAGCATCCCCATGAGGCCCATCCCGCACGAAAACCCGGCAAGCAGCACGGGGGCATATTGTCGCCAGGTGAGGCCATATTTCTTTATAAAATAGTACCGGCCGACCAGTGCCCCGATGATCTCAAGAAAAATCCCGTGTGGACTGGTCTGGCTGAGGCCCCGGATGATCCCATAGATGAGCATGACGGGCAGCTTGATGGCTGCCAGCGCCCAGTAGGTTATCACCCCCAATGCCATGCCGACAGCCATATAGTCCACTTTAAGCGCCTCGAAAAACGGTGAATTGCCCTCAAGAGTCGCACTCTGAAGGAGCAGCGTGTTCAGGGCCTGGAGATGCCACAGCTCTTGCGCATACGGGTAGTTGACGGATGGGATCGGCGCCAGATGCCAGATGTATTGCGAAAAGAGCAGGCTGGCGATCAAGACGATAGGAATGACGAGGATCTCCGCCTTGATGATGCTTCTGAAGCTGGTGCCGGTGAGCTCGATCTCTCTCCACCGCTGAGTGGCTTTGCCGTAGTTGTGAATGGGGATGGGCGCATACCAGATGCCGATGCCGGCATAGCCGAAGAATTTCGACGCTGCGATAAAGCTCGCTTCACGGACCATGGGCAGGCTGACGAATTGTCCCGCTATCCCTTCCATTCGGGCGGAGACGTAAGAGATAATGGGCGTATAGATGAAGCCGTAGGCGACCAGAAAAATCCAGGGAAACCCCGGTACCAGCATGGAAGAAATGATAATGTAGGCGGTTGTGGAGAGAACGTAGATCCCGATGGCGATCCAGATGCTGAAGTCTCCGCGGCCCTTGGGCGGGGAAAAGAGAATGGCCAGCCGCTCCCGCAGCGATTCCATGTGCTTCTGTTTGAAGCTGAAGAAAACATGAAAGATCCCTATCGCCGCAATGGCCAATCCCAATCCGATCCCGAAGCTCATGTAGAAGTCGAAATTGTTGGCAAAAATGGTCTCCACGGTTGCCATGCCCTTGTGCCAGCGATGAAGGATGCCGTGCTCATAGAGGATGGGGTTGGCGATGAGGGTGATGATAAAGCCGATCCCACCGCCGATTACCGCCCAGAAAGGGAGGACCATTCCGATGAAGAAGAGCCCCAGATCGAGCTGGATGCCCGTCGCAACGGCGGGAAAGAGATCTTCCGTGACATAGGTGAGCTCAATCCAGGGAATGGGAAAGATCTGAATGGGTTCGGAAAGAATGACTCCGGAAGCTGCCGGGAGCAGCACATAGATCGCCCCGAAGGCCAGGCCGATCATGCCCCCGATGGAAAAAAGACGCCACTTCCAGCTGCTCGTGTCTCGCTCGGTAGATTCCGCCAGGGCCATATTGCCCAGGGCTCCCACAGGGGCCATGGGAAAGGGGAGCTTCTCCACATCCGAAGTGAGCCGATAGAGTGCGTAGCCCAGACCGAAGTGGTCCACGGCGGAGATGATTTCAAAGCCGATCATCAAGAGAATCGGAATGAGCCAGTCCCTGTGGAAAAAAGTGCGATCAACTAGGGCGTCGGAGCCGACCCCGGGGGCTACCCAGGCGGGAATGTGCTGAGTGAGCCCCAGCATCCTTGCCGCCTCCGACTGGACCAGGTACTGGTTCCAGAGCAGGCCGGAGAAGGGCGAAGCCATTGCGGCTCCGGCCATATAGTACAGGACAAAAATCTCCTGCTGGCTCAGCCTGGTGTAGGCACGCTTGGCTATTTCCGCAAAGAGGATGATCGTGACCCATCGGGCGGCCGGTCCAATTCCCGTGCCGATCACAAGTCCCAGGTACATGGAACCGGGCATCATCAGAAAACCAATGAAGATCGCTCCGATAATGGATTTCCACCCGAACCCGTCTTCAAACTTCTCGGGCGCAGCCAGGAGATCGCGATACTCTTTGAGTTCCTTATCTTCGTACATCCACAGCCTTTCTCTCCACTGCCCACCCCTCGCTCACTCGCCACATGGCCGTCACGTAATCATTCACACCCTCCCCCCTTTATCAAAGGGGGGCTGGGGGGATTTGTTATGGAGCGCCGAAAAATCCCCGCTAACCCCCCTTTACGAAAGGGGGGAATGAACGGTTACGCCGCTACAGCCTCACAACGGCAGGACGTGGTAGCTGATGGGAGTAAAGATCCCGACGATCAACCACACAATGGCCATGACAATATCACCCACAATCAGCCCAACAAAAAGGCGCCTTGCCTCTCTAAAGAGGGCCACTCCGCCATACCTCAGGACGAGCGCGTTGCAGAGCCATCCGATGAAAAACCCGAACCACAGGATCTGCATCGCAGAGGTGTAGGTGGTCAGATATCCGATCGGGTGGAGCGGCCACCAGATGAAGAGATGGTAGCCTGCAACGAGAAAAGTCATAACGCCGACACCAACCATGGTGAAGATCATGCTCCAGCGCTTGGGTTCTTCCGGGTGGGTCAGGAGTTGAGCGAAATTCTCATGAACCCTTCTGGCCGTTTCAACGGCCCATTCATCGGGAAGGGTGTTCAGCCCGAATTTATAGTAGAGCGCCAGATAGGACACAAAGGAAACGACCAGTCCTACGGCAATAGCGAGAAGAATACCCACAAGAAACCGGGACCTGGGACTGCTCCCTTCGGAGAGCTTGGCTGAATGGAAGAGCGAGGGCATCAACGACTCCCTGATATCCAGGAAGACGATCTTTTGAACAACGAGACCCAGATAAAGGGTCAGAGGGGCAATCATGCGGGTTTGAAAAAATGCCAGAAAGCCGTCGGGTGGAGCCAGAGGCATAGTGAGATAGGGCAGACCGCCCTGGCAAATGAGCCGGGAATTGACCAGTTGCAGCACGAAGCAGATCACCAGGAAAACAACGGTCGGGAGAAGATCCATTCCAAAAAGGTTGAGCCAGACCGTGACCCCGATGAATCCAACCAGAAACACCAATAATGAAACCCTCGGAGAAAGCAGGCCTCGATAGTCTTCCACCCACTCATGACCCCCAAAGAGCGATCGGACCAGCAGCTTCAGATGGTCCCTGGCAAGCCAGACAATGAACAGGAAGAAAACGGCGAATGCTCCCACCATCTGCATCTCTTCGACTCGTGAAACAACCGGTCCGAAGGTTGTTCCGAGCGCAGCTGCAGGCAGGTGCCAGCCGAGAGACTGGAGCACCCCCGGCAAGAGTCCACCCAGGATGAAAAAGCCCCAGAGACTGAACGAGACCTGGTTTGAAGTGAGAAAAGCGAAGCCGATGAACGCGGGATAGATGTAGATTTTCGCTTTGTAGAAGCCTGAAAGGAGTCCTTCCTTTGGGATATAGGGTTGCGCAAGGACCAGGGTCGGAATCTGAGGGACCTCTGGATAGTAAGTCCCCAGGCCGTTGAAAAGGTGAAGAAGCAGAGGAATGCTAAAACCGATGATGAAGTACCGGTGTGTGAAGTACTTCAGGAGTCGCCCCGCTTCGGCTTCCTCGCCAAGAATCGCCGGGACTCTGAGCAGGGGAAAGTTCATCTTCTCGTTCTCAACCCACTGGTGGGAGAATATCCCCATCATGCCCATCATGGCCGTATAGACCAGGACGATGAAAATACCCCACCAGATCATGGGCTGGACCCAGGTGCTCCAGGGAATTTGACAGAGCACCTCCCACCAGGTCATGTCCAGTCCCCCATCCAGTCCCCCGTATAGCGTACGGACCATTTCGGAATTCTTGGGAAAAAGGGTATCCGGCAGGATAGGGGGCAGAATCTGCCCGAGGTTGCTGGTGGTGGTGGTGAACCACACGGGGGTCGTGATATTGATGATGAAGGTCCTCAGCAATCCCGTGTAAGCAATGCCGGTGGCCACCGTGACCATGGCCCAGACAAGCAGCAGCTCATGGAGATTGAACCGCCACGCCTTTTTGACCAGTGAGAGGATGGGGTTGATCGCCACGAGCAGAAAGAGAAGACATCCAAAGGAGGCCAGGGGGAAATGGCCGCCGGCGAGCGGACTGTTCTGCAATTTGACATTGTTGTACGGCGTGAATGCAGAAAAAACCACGACAAAGATCAGACCCACTATGAGCGCAGGAAATCGTATGGAAGGTTTTTTCATTCAGAATTCCCTCTGAGACTATTCCTGTGGAACTTCATCCACACGGAAATAGGCCTGCCTCGCCGCCGGCTCCAGCAGGCGCCACAGCAGCATCTGTTTTCGCAGGCCCTTGATGAAGTTCTTGTTGGCCCGGGCCCATGCCGACCGCTCTCCGGAAAGCCTTATCATTACCAGGCTGAGCTCCAGATATCCGGGATTGTCTGTTGACGGGCAGCAGTGGAGCTGCACGTGCTGCTTGATGCCAAAATCGAACGGCGCCAGCCAGGTGTTCATTCTGATCAGAAGGCACACCGGGGTGGGCATCTGTCCGGGCTTTACCATTGGAGCTTCAGTGTCGAGATTGGCCTCATCGATGATGAATGCTCCCTGGGCTATGTCATGGTGGGACTGGTAGAACGCAAAGAGGAATCGCATGACCCCTCCTTCTTCATCGTGCTTCAGGAGGAAGGGAAGGTTCATGAAGATCGTGTCTCCTTCCGCTTCCGGGAGGGACCAGGAACGGTTGACATCGGGCATCGCTATTTCGGCTGCAAGCCGCGCGGGGTACAGGGCCGCCAGGAAGACCACCGAGAAGACCAGAAACATGCAGGCGACGCTTGCCATGGATGAATAGTTGAAGGTCAGCTGAGAGAAGAGGCTGGTGTGCCCGAGGAATTTTGCGCTCAGTTGGGCCAGAATGTATCCAATGACTGTGGAGATGGCTGCCAGGGAGAGCGCCTCGACAATAAAGAGGAAGCCCACGTGAGTGGGAGCCAGCCCGACTGAAGTGTAGGTGCCGATCTCCCGCTGCCGCTCATGGACGTGGCCGATCATGGTATTCAGGGTGATGAAAACTACAATCAGGATGGGAACGACCAGGTTGGCTACCCCTTGATACCGCATGGTGGTGCCGGAGCTGTGATACCATGTGCCGTGCTCTCCAACGAACAGAGGAAATGCAAGCCAGGTGGAAAGGTCTGCGGCGATCGCGAGGGGGCTTTGATCCGGCTCTGGAATAAAGGAGATCCCCTTCAAGGTCGCACCGTAATCGATGGACTTCCTGAAAGGAAGAATGACCGTGGCCTCGGCCCTCGCGAACCGGAAGCGTTCGGTCTGGGGAAGCATCTCCTCTCCCGATTGAATGGCCTCGATCTCGACCTCCGACAACTCTTCGCTCTGACTCACTTCGATATAGGCGGGAGTGATCGGATGCTGATCCAAATCCTTCAGGGACTCAAGATGCGTCCCGTCAAAATAGCCCACCACTCTGAACGGAGAACCCAAAAGTTGAACCTGGATATCGAGGTCCCGCTCCGGGTCCAGGCCCAGCTGTTGAGCCATGGCAAGAGACATCAGGATCGATTCTTCAGTGTCGGTCTGGAACCATCGGCCATGTGTTACCATTTTAAGAAAGTATTTCGGTACCTTGTGCCCCAGCCCCAGGACCCCTTCAACCGGTGAGTAGGTCTGATTCGCATAAACCCTGGCAATGGTCCGGTCGGAGTTGTCTCGCGGGTCGATCCAGGCCCTCGGCCAGAGGTTCGCATCTTCCCCGAATCGCGCTTTCATGTACTCCAGTGTCACCGGGGTGAGCGGGAGTCGGTACTGATGGCGAAACAGCACCCCTTCATAGGCCGCATCGTCGGCAAGCCGGGTATCGGTGATGCTGTGCAGGCTCTTCACACTGGTGAAGGACATGACCGTGAAGGTCAGGATAATCAGCGTTATACAGGTGAGCCCCGTCCTGAGCTTTCGCCGGTTAAGGTTGGAAACCCCGATGGCGAACCCCGCCCCGAAAGCCTTCCATTTGCTGGCCTGAGGAGTTCCCTGTTGCCTGATGCCCTGGTTGACGGCCATCTCTTCTTCAAACCGCATGAAGATGATCCATGAAACCAGGAGTGACAGGCCCACGATGAAGAAGGCGATGATCACCACCATCGGGCTGTAGGTGAGCTTGAACGCGGGATGCAGACCGCGGATGGTGAAAACAGTGGTCAACAGAATCAGGAGAAAAGCCGTAATCTGTTGATAGATATTGCGAAAGCAGAAGAGATAACGCTCCATGCAATAGGCAAAGGGCACGAAGAGAGCAATAAAAAACATGACTCCTGTCAGAACGTCGTGCTGCGTGTTTTCGATTTCACTGTAAATCGTATCCAGCCTGGCCCATGCGGAAACAATTCGCTCCCAGAATCTCCCATACTGGTTGTTGACCAGGGCGTCCTGAGAATCCTGGATCCCCTGGATGGACGTCTTGTAAAGGTCTTCCAGGTGGCGGTTCAAAATGCCGTGCTGGAAGAGGTTGCCCAGGCGGTCTCCTACCAGGTTTTTCAGATCTTTTGCCGCCTGGTAGGGTGCTATGAGGATGGTGGCCGGATCGCCGATCAGAAACCCTCTCCCTATGGTATGGTCCGGAGAATTCCCCAGGAGGAGCAATTCCTTTCGGAGCAGCGATTCCGCCATGAGGAGCTTGAACCGTGTATTCTCCTCCAGGAAGATGGAAACGGCCATGTTATCCCGCCCATCCACCCGGCTGTACCAGTAACGAAGCGGTGTCGCTTCCATGCCCGCATCGAGCAGTGATGCCTTGGTGAGATAGCTCATGTGTTGAGGATTGAAGACGTTGATCACGTCGGTCTGCAGGCAATGAAACATGACCAGTGACGTGACCGCCAGGTCCCCTTTCACCTTGATCCGGTAATTGACCTTGCGGGTTTGGACCTTATCCGCCGTCCAGACTACCCGGCCGCTTTCAGGGTCCAGTCCGTAGGGCTCGAGAATGAGCTTCTCCAGTGATACCCGCTTGTTCGCCAGCCCTGGAATAAAAAAAGTGCCGTCTTCATTCACTGTCGTCCGAAATACACTCTCCCCCTGGATGAGCGAAATGATCGTTCCGGGGGCCGGCTGATCGGGGAAGAGCTCCCCCTGGCGAATGAACATGGCCTGCCCTTCCAGGCTGGCAATGCCGGCGACCCCTTGCTCGATGGCGGTCCGAAGCGAGGGGTGAGAAAAGAGCCTGGAAAAAAGGGAGGGGAGGAACCGGGATAGAGCGGTGACGGTCTTCTGATCCACCCGGTCCAGCGTGTCGTAAGGGGTGGACCAGAAAGAGCGATCATCATCGAGCGTTGTGAGTGTCACTGCCGGAAGGCCTGCCAGCTGAGCGATATCGCCGGAGAGAAAACGGGCTGCCGCCATTCTGCCTGAACTGTCTTCGTCCTGGCCGGTTTCGGAGCCCACTCCCACCATGTTCGGCAGGTCCTCATCTGCAGCTGTCCTGGAGGCAAGCTGATTCAGGATCGTTTTCAGCCGACCGGCCCGTGCCATCCTTCTGACGGTTGCACGAACGGGATAGGTCTCCCCTATTTCCGTCAAACCCAGAAAGGGGGAATGCGACGAGAGATTCAAACTCAGGAAGAGAACCGGCTCGTATTCATCGATGAGATTTCTCAGGGCATCACCGGTCTTGATCGCCTGCTGGCGCAGTTTCAATTCCTTTTGCCTGGCCTTTAACCCGGGCAGGGCGGCCTTGAGAAGGTCCACGGCCATGGGACGCTGTTCGGGCATCAGCTCCTGCAATTCCGTGATCCAGGATAGGTGCCGATAGGGTTTGGGGTCTTCCAGATGGTCCGGGATTTTCTCTTTCTTATAGGCCTGCTGATACTGGATCTCCCTGACGAGGGCATCAGCCTTGTCCTTGGCTTGCTCCATCAGGACACGAAAAACCATCTCCTGGTCTGCAGGGTCCGTCACAGCGATCAAATCGTCCTGTTGCAGGAGATCGATCTGCCGGTTGACGCGTTGCCGCTGTTCCAGCAGTTCCTTGGATTTCTTCCTCAGAAGCTTCTTCCGAGCGGTTACAGACCAGATGAAGTGCCTCATGCCCGAAATGCCCTGCCCGTTGCCGGCCGTGGCAATAAAGAGCACACTCCGGTCCGGAGGATCCCGTGCCAGCTTGCGGGCAGCGGAAAGCAGCATTGAGACCGAGGTGGATTCATCCGCTCCGGGAGCCAGCCCCAGGATGTGGGAGGAAGAATCGTAGAATGCTTCCAGAACGACCAGTTCCCCCTTCAGCTTAGGATGCTTGCCGGGAAGAAAGCCATAGCAGTTGCGAACCATTCTGTTCTGCCATCGGGCCCTTGATTTGACCGTTGCCTCGAGGGTCTCCTGCCGTGCAAGTCCTTTGAGCTTTTCCGCCGTTTCCGGAGCCGCCCAGAATCGTGGAAAAGCCAGGGGAGTGGGAATATCCTTCTGATGAAACGCACCCTTGATGGACGCAGGCTCCCCTAGAAAGATCAGAGCGTCGGCTCCAAGCATTGCAGCATTCGTCCAGTTCTCCCAGGACGACATCTCCATGAGCACAATGCTGCCCTTGATGTTCTTTCCGTCGAAACTCGCGAAGCTTCCGTCTGCAGCGTAGATGAGAGCACCCGAGGCCCCTTCTTTGGGGGTTACGGGAAGATAGACCAGGTTCGGGCCCCATGGGTAGAGGTCCAGGCTTTCCCCGTTCACCTCGATGGAGGCCGGTGGAGCCTCCGGAACGGGTGTGAGAAACTCCTGAGAACCGATATCAGAAAGACCGACCTCGGAAAAGGTTTTGAGTATGTAATCGGCGGCGGCATCCGAACCCTGGCTGCCGGTGGAGCGATCCTTCAGCCCGGCGAAAAAGGCCAGGTCGTTCATTGTTTCATAGGACTCGGCTGCGATGCCGGGGCCGGTGATGCAAAGCAGCAGGCAGAGGCAGGTTGAGAACAACAAGAGACGCATGGCCCTATTTGACCTCGCCAACGGAGATCTTCAGATCTCGGCGTTCCTCAACACGGTCGATTCGCCCGTCGCGAATCCACACGATCCTGTCCGAAACGTTCAGCATTTTGATGTCGTGGGTCGCCGAGATAATGGTAACACCCCGTTCCGTGGAGAGCTGCTTCAGGAGGGTAATGATCTCCTCTCCCGTGATAAGGTCCAGGTTCCCGGTGGGTTCGTCGGCAAGGATAATGGCCGGGCTGTTGGCCAGAGCGCGCGCTACGGCAACCCTCTGCTGCTGCCCTCCGGAGAGCTCGGGAGGCTTGTGCTGATAGCGCTCCGCCAATCCAACGAGCCCCAGGAGCTCCATCCCTTTCTCCATGTACTCGTCGCGGGTCATTCCCGCAAAGATCATGGGCAGTGTCACGTTCTCGATGGCTGTCATGACCGTAATCAGATTGAAGGTCTGAAAGATGTAGCCGATCTTTCTGCAGCGCAGCCAGGCCAGTTCATAGGCATCGAGCTGAGCGACGTCCACCTCGTCAATGAAGACCCTTCCCGAACTGGGCTTGTCGAGCGCCCCGATCATGTTGAAGAGAGTGGACTTCCCGGAACCGGAAGGACCCATGATGGAGAGATATTCGCCGGCCTTGATGGCGAAGTTGATCCCTTTGAGGGCTTCAACAACGTTGTTTCCCATCCGAAAGACCTTGGTCACTTCGGCAAGTCTGACGACATTATGGCTGTCCTGCAACTCCATGGAGTCCCTCTGTTATTGTTCCGTGCGCAGTGCTACGGCCGGTTCCATCCGTGCCGCAACCAGTGCCGGATACATTACCCCCAGCAGAGAAAGGAGCGCGGCAAGGAGCAGGCTCCAGCCAATGGTGAGAAGCATTCCCAGGGCCGGCCAGTAAAGGATGGTGCACCAGCCCAGTTTCAGGCTCAGGGTAAGGGTGGACACAAGAATGCCGAGTATGCTCCCGACAAAGCCGCCGAAAAGGCCCTGATAGACCCCTTCGAGGACAAAAATGCGCACCACAAAGCTGTTGAGGGCACCGAGGCATTTAAAGGTGCCGATCTCCCTGAACCGCTCCGTCACAGCCATGAGCTGCGCATTGACAATGCCGACGACACAGACGATCAATGACAGGATGGCCAGCCACAGATCCTTGGGACTGGTCCCGAATTGCCCGTCCGTCCTATCGTAGCCGCTCGACAGGACATTCTCCTGCAGGGAGGAATCAATGTGCGGCCAGACCGAATTCAGGATTTCATAACCCGTCCAGATATAGGCCACAAAGGCGATGGCAAGGGCGAGCGTGGCCGTTGTAATGAGCGACCGGGACAGGCGGACCATCATGGAATTGAAGGAGATCCTCACCACCTGGCGAAATGGCAGAACAACCTGTCTTTCGACTGCCTTGGACATTCTCGTTTCACCCGCGTTGCAGGTTCTGGTGCATCCGTGGATTCCAACCGGTGCGCACTGCACCTCCGGCATGCAATCCACCGCTTGATGAGAGATGTTCACCTTACGGCACAGGAATTCACCGGAAGGGGAAAGCGGAGTGTCATCTTAATGTTCCCTGAAAGATTTTTCAACCAAAACGGAGGGGGCCGGTATGCCACGGGAAGCTGCGATTCGTTAAGATATAACGGGGGTTTTCCTTTCAGCTTCTTTTCGCCGGTCAGTCATGACTATACTGGGTCCGGTTCCTAATTCCCAGCCGTTGCTCTGTTCAAGATATCGAAGCGATACATCGTCCATGAAAAACAACACATAGCCGAACGATTGAACCCCAGCCTGAAACCCCTATGAGGCTGCAAGCGATCGATAGTAGGCAACGATCTTTCCACCTTTGTTCTAAAACTGGGGCGTCCAAATCGGCTTCCGATTCTTGTCCGGTTTTGGGCTGCCCGATTTGTCGAATTGTCGAGCAGGCTCTTGCCCCAAAGGGGCAACATATCATAGCCCAGGGCAACGCCCTGGGGATGGGATAACGCCCCCCCGAAGCGAGCCCTGAAAGGGCGGGACACCTTCTTGTGTCGCCCTTTCAGGGCTTAGACCCTGTTAGGTGGCCCCGTGTCCCAGGGCGTTGCCCTGGGCTATGGTATTCCTGCCCTTTCAGGGCAAACAGTGACCACGATCAGCGCGACTGGCTGGGTGCCAAAAACCGGGCAAGGAATCTGGAATGTTTTTGGGTCGTTTTGGACACCCCATTATAAAACGTTCAAGGTAATGATTGCTGCGTCTAGATGGAATTTGTCCTGACAGGCAGTCGGTCTCAACACTCGTGTCTCCCGTTGCCCCCTATTCATTGAAGATCTCCAAGAATCCGTTGGAACTCCTTTGAGCTTGTGAGAATTCG
>CAYTWB010000015.1:0-59739 GCA_964441945.1 uncultured Syntrophobacteraceae bacterium | reverse complement strand
CCATATCAGATTTCGATGAGGATGTCCCGTCCAAAGTGGAGGCTTGGGAAAATATTTTCTACCCCCCTGAACGGTTACCCAGCGCCCCCAAAACAGTTCCTTCGTCATCATGGCTGCCTCCTGCCGCCTCGGTTGGCGGCAACCCGGCTGGAAATCTTGGAAGCTCCAGCGAAACCAATGAGCAAGTGTTGTTGGCGCACGCGCCGATTCCCTTCACAAACCGATGGATGACATGGTGTGACTATCCGGTATACCGTTCAGTGTCGCCGGCATAAGGCTCTCACATTCGGCCTTGTCCACTTCACCGGACAGCGACGGTGTGGCGATGATGATCAGCCCGGTCCGCCCGACTTGAGGCGGGCAGCCTCCCGTTGGCCTGGTCGGCATACGCTGATCGGAAATCGATTTTCAAGATTTTCCTGATATCAGGGGTCATCAATCCTGTCAATCCGGTTTGCTGACCATGCTTGAAGAGTCGAAAACGCCGTTCTTCCCTTGAACAGGCAGCAACCGCCTCCTGCGCTCTTTGTGTCCCATCCGGTTACCTGTGGAGCGTTTCGGACTTCTTATTCGGCTTGCTAGCGGGGGGCTGTCCTTTGAGGGGGGCTTATGTTTTTCAAAGTCTGCTCAAGATGCTTCCTTGTAGGTCAGCATTATGGCGATTGGAATCGTGAGCAGGATATAGGACCTGAGGATTCCTTTTTGATCCACAAGGAAGAAGCTGGTAAACTGACGCCCGCAAACCTGTGAAGGACTTTAGTGAACGTACTCAGGATCGAATCCGCAGATGGTTTATGGCCCAGCTTGAACGGATCAAAATATAGGTCCAGAAATGAACGAAGGATTGTTTTACGGTCTATTTTTCACAGGGATTCTCCTCAACTATGTTCTGAAGCTTAAACTCGAGCGCAAAGGAAGCAAGTTGGAGCGCAGCAACTTGAGAGAAGGGCTTGTCATGGGAGTTACGGCATATCTCTTCTATCAGGCCAGTGTGCACTCCGAGATTTTTGGCTGGGTGAGAGCCATTGATCTCGTGCTGGGCATTTTGTCCGTCTCAGCTGCTGCGCTGTTTTTCCTAAGAGGCCGCTTGAGATGATCTCCGGGCATGTTGAAGCCGGGACAGGGGCAAAGAAATGGGATGTGTCAGTTCCCGACAGGGCCTCATGAACCAGTCGAAGCCGTGTCCCCCGATCACACCCATCGCCTGGTCCTGGCCTGCGCAGTGGAGGGATGTCTGGATGGATCAGACTCCAAAGAGAATCAGGTCTTTGCATTGGGAGTGAATCAGAGCAGGATTTTTCAAGAGACTCGTCAGATGCTTTTCGAGGAATCAGCATGAGTGCTATCGAGTTAAGAGGTTTCTTGCTGGTATGTTTGGCGGTGAATTACGGCATTCTCCTGGTCTGGTTTGCTGCATTCGTGTTGGCACATGACTGGATTTACGCCTTGCACGGCCGGTGGTTCAAGATCTCTCGCGAGCAGTTTGATGTGATTCATTACGCGGGTATGGCATTCTTCAAAATCGGTGTTCTGCTCCTGAACCTGGTACCTCTTCTGGCGTTGTGGATTGCCTCATGAAGTGGGTATGGGTTTTTCGGTCCTTCTGCCGCCTCACTGACATGCGCAAGCAGATCACGGACCTCGCCGGGCCGGCAAATACAATCAATAGGTCCTATTCAAGGGCCTAACCGGCCACAGTCGGGTCTCGGTCGATAGCCACCTCCACGTTCCGAAGCAGAGGATTGGTGCTGCGTCGCTCCAGCACCAGTTCGGTGAAGTGTTGCAGGTCCTGATTCGTCCATGCCTTGGCATAAATGTGCCAGCGAAATCGATTCTTGAGCTTGACCAGGGGGGCCGGGGAGGGGCCGAGGATGGCGAGATGCCTGGCTTGTGATCGAAGGTCGGAGGCGGTTTCACGGCAGAGGTTGGCAAGCTCGCCGGCTGCCTGACGAGTCAGGTCTTCACGGGTGGAAGTCACCAGGAAGCGCAAGAGCCTGGCGAAGGGCGGGTATTGAAGCTGCTCTCTCGATTCGAGCTCCTTCGCGCAAAAACCGTGGTAGTCCATATTCAACACAGACTCGATGGTGTAGTGGGAAGGGTTGTAGGTCTGGAGAATCACTTTGCCCGGTTTATCGCCTCGCCCGGCCCGTCCAGCCACCTGCATGAGGAGCTGAACGGTGGTTTCCCCCGCCCGGTAGTCGGCGATCTGCAAAGCGGTGTCTGCATTGATGACCCCAACCAGCGTAATATTGGGGAAATGGTGGCCTTTGGTGAGCATCTGTGTTCCGATGAGGACATTAGCCTGGTGGTTTCTCACGGTTTCAAGGCAGTCAGCGATATATCCCGGTCCCGATACGGTGTCGCGATCTATTCGCACAGTCTGAGCTTCCGGGAAGTGTTTCTTTACTTCTTCTTCAATGCGCTCTGTTCCAAACCCTTGCAGGATAAGCGCTTTATGGCTGCACGCCGGACAGTATTCGGGCAGCTTCCTTTCTGATCCGCAATAATGGCAGCACAGGGCTTTCTTTTTTTCGTGATAGGTGAGGCTTACGCTGCAGTTCTCGCATTGCAGTACCTGCCCGCATACGCTGCAAAGTACAAAGGTGGCAAAACCTCTCCGGTTGAGGAACAAAAGCGCCTGTTGCCCGGCCTTAAGGGTTTCCGAAAGCGCTTCCTTGAGGGATTTGGAGAGGATTCTGTTCCTCCTGTTCTCCTTCCTCATGTCAATGACTTCCAAATCAGGAAGCGGCCGGTCATGGATGCGTCGCGGAAGCGAAAGCAGCTTGTACCGGTTGTTCCAGCAATGATACATGGACTGGAGTGAAGGGGTGGCAGAGCCCAGGACGATGGGGATTCCCAGGATCTGTGCCCGCATCAGAGCCACATCTCGAGCCTGATACCGCAGGTGGTCGTCTTGTTTGTAGGATGAGTCGTGTTCTTCGTCGATGATGATCAAACCGAGATCGGCCACCGGCATAAAGACGGCGGACCGGGCCCCCAGGACCACTTTTCTTGAGCCTTCCGAAATATGGCGCCATTGCTTTTCCCGTTCCCGGCTGGTGATGCCGCTGTGCCACATGGCAAGCTGCGTACCGAACCGCTGCCGGAAAAGAGACTCCAGCTGGTAAGTGAGGGCGATCTCCGGCACCAGTACGAGCGTGCCCTTCTGATGACGCAGGGCGGTTTCAGCGAGACGAAGATAGATTTCGCTTTTGCCGCTGCCGGTCACACCGAAGAGCAGGAAGCTCTTGAAAGAAGGCCCCTGAAACTGCCCCTGAATGGCATCCAGTACGCTCTGCTGATCGGAAGAAAGGACTGGAGCTGCCATGGCTGGCGCCTGTCCAGACCGGATGGCTGCGGTTTCTTCCAAAGCTTCGATCTCGATGCAACCCATCTCGACCAGTTTTTCTATCCAGTATGAGGCATTCTTTATCTGCTCCCGGATGAGACGCATCGAGGTCAGGCCTCCCGATTCGTCCATGAGCTCTATCAGATCATTCAGGTTCTTGTTTTTCAGAGGCTTCGCATCGGGATGGGCAACAAGGCGAAGGTTCGCATCGGTAGTGGTTCTCGATCTGGACGGGGTGGTGTGGAAGCGATAAGAGCATTCAATTATCCCGTCCTGTTCGAGTCTTCGCAGTATTTCCGGAAGGTTCTTGTCGTATTCCAGACTCCGCTTGACCTCTTTGAGAGAAACCTCGTCTTTTCTTGACAACAGATCAAGGATTTCAGAACAGCCTGGATCCGGTGATGCCCCGGGGGCATTCGCTGCAAGGCGGATGGTCATCTCAGGCATATTGCGGGCTTCGGCCGGTAGAGCCAACTGCAGGACCTCTCCCAGGGGATAGAAGTAGTATTGTGAGATCCAGGTGCAAAGTGAGAGCAGGTCGACCGGAACGACTGGTGTCCGGTCAAGAACGGTGAGCAACGGGCGAAAGATGATTCTTCCCGAAAGGTCCGGAGGGGAGTCCTCAAGCCCGACAATCAAGCCCAGTGCATTTCGTTTGCCTAGAGGGGCCAGGACTCTTGCCCCCATTTGCACTTGCTCACTCAGACCGGGTGGCACCCGGTAATGGAGGGTCTTGTCGAGAGCACTGAGTATTGCCACTTCCGCGTAGAGCTCTGTCATGGGTTCAGCGGATCCAAAAGCACCGGGGTCCCTCTCCTTTTTTCATGTCGTTGCCGGTTCATGGGGCATGGTTTTCATACGGCCGGATCAAGAACATAGAACGAAAAACAGACAAATCGCCAAACGATACCTCGTTTCTGAACCGGAGGCAAACGATCTGCCTGCATCCTCCTTATCGCCCTGATTTCACCGCATTTATTGCTTGCCAGAGTTTCTGTCGTGTTATAGTCTCGCACGGCAGTCTGAGGAACTGAGTCGTAAGGGATCTTCCCGAGGATGGAGAAGACCTTTTTTGTCTAACCTGCCGGTACTTTCATGACAGGCTCATGCCGATCGATGAACATGCCATAATTGAGCCGCGCAAGGGCAAGCATGAGGAGCTATTGCCTCAGCTGGCCGTCCTTGTGTTTACGCCCCAGGATGTCGAACTCTTCCTTCACCACTCCCCTTCGCTTCAGAAACGGTCTCAAAGGTTCTATCTCTCGGATGTGTATACCGGGTCCCCTCAGGATGTTCCCCTAGCTGTGGTTGGTCCCATGCTTGGGGCCCCACAGACCGTTTTGGTGCTGGAGAAGCTCATCGCTCTGGGAGTGACCCGAGTCCTTGCCGCAGGATGGTGCGGGTCGCTGCAGACTCATGTGAAAATCGGTGATCTGGTGTTGCCGACGGGCGCTTTTTCGGACGAGGGAACGTCCCCGCATTACCCGGTCGAGGCTACCCGGCCCGGCCCGTCCCCGGAACTGTTCAATACGCTGAAGGAAGTGCTGGCTGCGGAAGAGCATCCCGTTCACGAAGGGATGGTATGGAGCACGGATGCTCCTTTTCGAGAGACTAAGAAAAAGGTTATGAACTATCAACAAAAAGGGGCGCTGGCTGTGGAGATGGAGACCTCTGCCCTCTTCACGGTTGCGGCCTTCCGCAACATTCACCTGGCAGCCGCTCTGGTGGTGTCGGATGATTTGTCGGCGCTCAAGTGGGTCCATGGCTTCAGGGATCGCAGGTTTATGCGAACGAGAGAAAACCTGATGCAATCCTTATTGAGGGTTGTCTCTTCAACGATGCAGGGGAAGATGTCCAAAGGATGATCCCGGGAAGAGCGATGGAAAAGGAGAGGGGAATGGACACCAGCTTCCGGGATAAGGCCGTGGAACTGCTGACCGTTCAGGAAGCTGTTTTAGAGCTGGGCGAACTGGCGGAGCTGTTGGCCTACCATGACCGGCTGTATTATGAAAAGGATCAGCCTGAGCTTTCGGATGCCGATTATGATACGCTCAGGCGGCGAAACAGCGCTATTGAAGCACGGTTTCCGGAGCTCATCCTGCCGGAAAGCCCTTCGCGAAGAGTCGGCGCTGCAGCCGCCGCGGGCTTCAAGAAGGTGCGGCATACGGTCCCCATGCTCTCGTTGGATAATGCGTTTTCCCGACAGGATGTTGTGGACTGGCTGGACGGTATCCGCAACTTCCTTCTGGAGCTCAGAGACCCGTCTGTGCCGGTGGAAATGGTTTGCGAGCCGAAGATCGACGGGGTGTCTCTGGGTGTGCGATACGAGCAAGGCATTCTGGCCTCTGCCGCGACTCGCGGAAACGGTCTCGATGGAGAGGACGTCACCTCAAATGTGAAAACCATTCAAGACATCCCTCAGCGACTCAGCGGGGACGGCTGGCCGGACGTCCTGGAGGTGCGCGGCGAAGTCTACATGAACGATGAGGACTTCCTGAAGCTCAATGAGCAGCAGGCTCAAACGGATGGGAAGTTGTTTGCCAACCCGCGCAATGCGGCAGCAGGGAGTTTGCGGCAGCTCGATGCTGCTGTAACGGCGACCCGCCCTCTGCGCTTTTTTGCCTACTCGTGGGGTGAAGCGTCGCAACCCTTCGCTCAGACCCAGTGGGAAGCGCGCGAGAAGTTGAAAAGCTGGGGGTATCGGCTGAATGAGCCTTCCCGCCTGGTGAGGTCTGTTGATGCGGACTTGGGGGAAGTGTTTTCTTATTACGATGCCGTTCAATTGCAGCGATCGCAGCTCGGGTTTTCCATCGATGGGACGGTGATCAAGGTCAGCCGGCTTGACTGGCAATCTCGGCTGGGTTTTGCAAGCCGCTCGCCCCGCTGGGCGATTGCGTGGAAGTTCCCGCCGGAGCAGGCCCTAAGCACCATCGAGCTCATCCAATGTCAGGTGGGCAGGACAGGCAGAATCACTCCTGTTGCCATCATGAAGCCGATCAACGTCGGCGGAGTGCTCGTTCAGCGGGCGACGCTCCATAACGCCGACGAAATTGCGCGCAAGGACATCCGGGTTGGCGATACCGTGGTTATCCAGCGGGCAGGCGATGTTATCCCTCAGGTCGTATCGGTGGTGAAAGAGCTTCGCCCGGATTCCAGCGAGCCCTACCGCCTCCCCGAGAAGTGCCCGATTTGTGGAAGTCGGTTGATGCGTGATGAAGGGGATGCCGATACGTTTTGTACGGGCGGCCTGATGTGCTCGGCCCAGGTGGTCGAACGCCTGAAGCATTTCGTATCCCGGGACGCATTTGATATTGAAGGCCTGGGAGAGAAGAACATAGAATTGTTTTACAGCAAGGGACTGATCAAAACACCGGTTGATATCTTTACACTGGAGGCTCGTGATGGAAAGGAGCTGCCCCCGCTGCGTGAATGGGAAGGCTGGGGAGAGCTTTCCTCACGAAAGCTCTTTGATGCCATTCAACATGCCCGGACGATTTCTCTGGATCGCTTCATCTTCGCCTTGGGCATCCATCAGGTTGGTCAGGTTACGGCACGTCTCCTGGCACGGCATTACTCAACGCTGGACTCTTGGCGGAAATGCCTGGAAGCGGCCCTTGACAAGGAATCGGATGCCTATATCGAACTCCTGTCCATCAGCGGCATAGGTGAAAGCATGCTGAACGACATCTTAGGCTTCATCGCCGAGCCGCACAACCGGCAGATACTGGATGAGTTCACCCTGGCTGAGAGCGGCCGGGTCCCTCTTGTGACGGTGACTGACTTTGATCGTCCGCCGGGCATTTCCACGGTGACGGGCAAGACCGTTGTCTTCACCGGCAAACTGGAGAAGATGAGCCGAAGCGAAGCGAAGGCCCAGGCTGAAGCGCTCGGAGCTAATGTAGCCGGTTCGGTCTCCAAAAAGACGGATTATGTTGTTGTCGGGCCTGGGGCGGGTTCTAAAGAGAAAAAGGCCAGAGAGCTTGGCCTGCACATTCTGACCGAGCAGCAATGGCTCGATTTGATTCGGTCTGATTCTGTCTGAGCGGGCCACTGATTGAACCCCGTTGAAGAGCGGGCCATGGGACACTCGATGGTGTGATCGTGTGGATGACGGCTGTGGTCATGCTCAGTACAGCGTCACAGAAATAAGTGTCCGGGTTGCCGTTCGTCATACCGGCGAAGGCCGGTATCCAGGAAGCGTTTCTGGATTCCGGCTAGAAACATGCCGGAATGACGACTTGTGGCAATGGTCACTCTATTGTGCAGCGCTGTGCTTGGTTCATTCTCCATCATCCTGGGGATTTTGGCGGACGGATCGACGGGCCGAGAACCAGAAACCCTGCACGGGGTTGAACCAGCAGAGGCAAGCATGGAAAAAAGACGTGTTCGTGTGCGGATAAGAGGGATGGTGCAGGGGGTCTGCTTTCGAGCATTCACGCGGGATGCTGCGGTCAAGGAAGGGGTCACCGGTTGGGTGATGAATATGAGGGACAGGAGTGTGGAGGCGGTATTCGAGGGGGATGCGGCGGCGATTGAGCGCATGATAGCGTGGTGCCGTCAGGGCAGCCCCTATGGTTCTGTTGACCACGTGGAAGTCAAAGAAGAGGTCTATGAAGGGACCTTCGATCGCTTTGAAGTGACTTACGGAAGGTAACAGCCGTGGAACAGTTGAAAAAGCTTTGGGAAGCGTTCATCAATTTTCTGGCTACGTATGATTCTCACAAAATCTCTGAGCTCGTTCACAATCTAAAATGGGAAGACGTACTTGCAAACCCTTATGTATGGCTGATTGGATTGTCGTCTGTTGGATACATGGTGGTCAAGAAGCGGTTTAAGACACTGGTCCTGATCTTTTCCCTGGTGGCTTTCTTATATCTGGTCCAAACCACCTTGCCGTCGGCAGGAGAAACCATCCCGCTCGAGAACCTCCTCAAGTTCATTGGTGGGTCTGTGATCCTTGGCGGCTTAAACCTCTATCTTCTGTTTGTGCGATCGGACTGACTTAGGAGTCGTGGGAGGTGCCGGCAGGTCTGACTATTCTTTCTCCTCGTCGCTGGGGTCCGTGGCATTCACTCTTTCTTTCAGTTCCTTGCCGACCTTGAAGAAGGGGAGCTTTTTTGATTCCACCTCGATCATATCCCCGGTCTTAGGGTTTCTCCCCCGATAACCGTCGTAGTTCTTTACCTTGAAGCTTCCAAAACCCCGTATTTCCAGACGGTCTGATCTGATCAGCGCCTGTTCCATGCTCTCAAAAGCAACGTTGACTGCAATCTCGGCAGTCTTGAGGGTAATGCCCTCTGCTTTTGCCAGTGCTTCGATGAGCTCGCTCTTCGTCATGCCTGAAGCTCCTTGTCTGTTTGGTAGACGTAGTGACGACTCGTGATCCTCTCCACATTCCCCAGGTAGGGACGCAAGATCTCCGGAACAACAACGGTCCCATCATCTTGCTGATAGTTCTCCAGAATGGCCACGAGTGTCCGCCCCACGGCCAACCCGGACCCATTCAAGGTGTGTACGAACTCGGTTTTTGATCGACCCTTGCGCCGAAAACGGACATTGGCGCGCCTGGCCTGAAAATCCTCAAAGTTGCTGCAGGAAGAGATCTCCCGATAGGTATTTTGTCCCGGAAGCCAGACCTCGATATCGTAGGTCTTAGCAGCGGAAAAGCCCAAGTCCCCCGTGCACAGAGACACCACCCGGTAGGGAAGGTCCAATTCCTGCAAAATCGTTTCTGCATTGGAAAGAAGGCTTTCCAATTCTGCGTACGACGTTTGAGGTTCAACCAGTTTGACCAGTTCGACCTTGTTGAATTGATGTTGCCGGATCAGCCCTCGAGTGTCCTTCCCGTGTGAGCCCGCTTCCGAGCGGAAGCAGGGGGTATAGGCCGTATAGTATTTCGGAAGATCGCTCTCTTCCAGTACTTCGTTCATATGGATGTTGGTCACCGGGACTTCAGCGGTCGGCACCAGATAGTAATCGGTATCCTCCAGCTTGAAGAGGTCCTGCTTGAATTTGGGAAGCTGTCCGGTGCCCCTCAGGCTGGTGGAATTGACGACAAAAGGGGGAAGCACCTCCAGGTAACCATGCAGACGTGTGTGAAGGTCCAGCATGAAGCTGATCAGAGCGCGCTCCAGTGCAGCGCCTGTTCCCCAATAGAGAGCAAAGCGGGCCCCAGTCATTCTTGCGGCCCGCTCGAAGTCCAGGATTCCCAGGGATTCCGCTATATCCCAGTGGGGTTTCGGTTCGAAATCGAATTCAGTCGGTTTTCCCCACACCTTGACTACGGGATTATCCCTTTCATCCCGCCCGGCTACCACAGAGTCGTGAGGCATATTGGGGATCAGCAGCAAAAATTCCTCAAATTTCTCCTGGATTACCGTCAGTTCCTGATCAAGCGCCTTGATCTGCTGAGAGACTTCGCGCATCTCTTCAATGCGTTGGGAGGCATCACCCTGAGTCTTCATGATTCGGGCAATATCGTCGGATGCCACGTTTCGGAGCCGCTTGAGCTCTTCAACTTCTCGGAGGATCCGTCGCCTTTCCTCATCCAGTTCCAGTATGGGTGTCAGATCGAGGTCCAGCTGGCGGTCCCGCAGCATTTGAGCAACACGCTCCGGATTATCACGAACAAACTTGAGATCCAGCATTCAAGTCATACCTGTTCTTTGAAAGTTCTGTGCAACATTTGCTTATCTAATGCTTTCAAGAAGTTGAGACCATCGGCTTGTAGCACCAAACCCGAGCGGTTGTCAATTCCTTTTGTCACTTCAATAGGTTGGCATGCAACGAGGGAAGAACCACCCTTTGTCTACCCCCCCGCCGATCCTCCGACAGAGCGGCAGAAAGCAGCGATCCGGTCCGGTGAGCGCCTCAGTCAAATTTGGAGCTGATCATTTCCACGCTGTAATCACTCAAAGCCTTCAGCTCCGGCAAATTGTGAAAGACCAACATGAAGGGGACTCGCTTTGCAGGGGGTATCTTGACATTCGATAGGCTCTTTCCCTCGCGGTTCATCATGTGATTCTGGATTTCCGTGATGTTGAGACGGCTCAGCTCATCTCGGGTCATGGTATTACCGACGTAACACCGCTGGGTGATCGCCACACGATTGGTCGTATTGAAGAGTTTGCCTTCAACCAGAATGAAGCTGACGGGCTTTGTTGACTGGTTCTCCACCTCACCCTCTATCACAAAGATCTGGCCGGCGTGGGCGTTTTCGAGGAAGAAGGCCTGAGTCGTATCCAGGACTTTGATCGACGGTGTTTGGGGGATCCCTTGGTCAGCCGTATCTGGAGAGCGCGACGTCAGATAGCTGCTGATCCCCAGCACTCCCGCAGCCAGGGCGAGAACCACAGCCAGCCAGATGAGCAATCGTTTGCCACGGGAACTCTCCTGTGCCCTGGCAGAAGAAGGACCCGGACCCTGAGGGGGAGTCGGGATGGGGGAGTCCGAGGACTCGAGGGAGACTCGTGCAGGAAGTTCCAGGTCCTCCTCGAGGTCAATCTCCAGGACTTCCTCTTCCTGCTGAGTTACCACGAAAACGTGCCTGCAAACAGAACATCTTACCTTGCTCCTCGGTTTCCTGAGTCGATCTGGATCGATACGGAACTTCGTGTTGCAAAATTCACAGGTGACAACCATGGACTGCTAATCCCCCAGGCAAATCGACGGTGATGGTAGGCTACTCGAGGAATTCGACTTCGCAAATCCCCGGCAGATTACGGTGTTTCTCGGCAAAATCGAGACCATATCCGACAAGAAAACCTTTATCCACATGAATTCCGACATAGTCAAGCGGTACTTCGACTTCACGCCTCTCCGATTTATCGACCAGTGCACAGATCTTCACCGATTCAGGACGGCGCTGCCGTAAATACTCAAGGAACCAAACCAGAGTCGTGCCGGTATCGACAATGTCCTCTACGATGAGCACATTCCGACCCTCAATCGGCAGTTCGACATCCTTGGTGATCTTTATTGTGCCGCTTGTCCGGGAACCCTTGCCGTAGCTGGCCAGGCGTACAAAATCGATCTGGACCGGCACCGACAGGCGACGGACAAGATCACTGAGGAAGATGCACGCCCCATTCAGGACTCCAACGACGACGAGACTCTGCCCTTCATAATCCCGGTTTATGCGTGCTGCCAGGTCATTGACCTGTTTCTCCAATTCCTCCGCTGAAATACGTGGGACCAATCGGTAGCGCTTCATGGGGCTTGCCTCCTGCAAAACGGTTCAAACGCGCCAAGACTCTTGCATCGTAAGGAAAATGCCTGGAAAAATCAATGGGATTTCTGCGCAACTATCCAAAACTACTAATCTTCCGGCTGATACGCAACCCTGAAAGCTGGAGGAAGCCGCACTGCACGGTTTTCTGATGGCCTTTTTCACCTTTTCATTGCTTTTGCATCCGTAACTCATTATATCAGTCCTACATCTTATCCTCAGGAGGAAACGGGAATGCGAGAACAGGTTGAGAAAGCACTGGGAAAAATCAGGCCCATGCTGGAGCGTGACGGCGGCAGCGTGGAGTTGGTGGACGTGGTAGGTTCGGTCGTGAAGGTGCGTTTGACGGGTGCCTGCCATGGCTGCCCTATGAGTCAAATGACCTTGAAGTCGGGAATTGAGCGAGTTATCAAACAGGAAGTACCGGCTATTACCGAAGTGGTTGCTGTCTGACGGAGCGGTCGCTCTGGTTTATCTCATTTGTGATAGGGTCCTCCTTTCAGAATGGTGAAAGCCCTGTAAAGTTGCTCCGCGACCATCAGGCGGGCCAGGTCGTGGGGGAAAGTCATTCTTGAAAGAGACAATACAGAGTCGGCGCGTTTCAAAAGCTTTTGGGAAATCCCCAGTGGCCCGCCAACCACCATCCACACGTGGGATGTCCCTCTATTCCTGAGTCCTTCCAGAAAACGGGCAAATCCCAACGAATCCATGTCCGTTCCCTGCTGGTCCCAAATCACCAGACAGTCATCTTTCCCCAGCAGCTTCAGTATACGTTCCGCCTCCTCATCTTTGATCACCTCTTCCGTGCTTTTGGGAGAGATCTTGCCGGCTTTGACGACGTGCATCTGTACCGGAACGTGGAAGCGAACCCGGTCAAGATAACGGCTGATGCCTGTATCCAAATCGGCAAAAGCGGTTTTTCCGACGAAAACGAGATGAATCCGCATCGGAGAATGCTATCCGTTGACCGTACAGGGTCGCTCGTGCGCAGCAACCAGAAGAAACTCACGGTTGCCTTTGGGACCAAGAACGGGCGAGGGGATGACGCCTTCGACTTGAAAGCCTGAAGAGAGGCAGAATTCCGAAATGGAGTCGCAAACGGCCTGATGGACCTTCTCATCACGGACGACACCATTCTTTCCAACATATGCCCTGCCTGCTTCGAACTGCGGTTTGATCAGGGCAATGAGCTTCGCCTTGAAGAGGGAAGAGCCTTCAGGCGGGAGTTCTGAATCATCGCCGTATTCGAAAAATTGTTTCACAGCCGGAATCACAAGCTTGAGAGAAATAAAGGAGGTGTCGACCGTGGCGATCTGAACGGGTCCCCGGATTCGCTCTTTCGATAGATGCCGGATATTCTGCCGTTCCAGGACCACCACTCGATGGTCCTGTCTGAGCTTCCATGCCAGTTGACCATAGCCGACGTCGATCGCGTAGACTTTCCGTGCACCATTTTGCAGCAGGCAGTCCGTAAAGCCTCCGGTTGACGCCCCGACATCCATTGCCACCAATCCCTTCACATCGATCGAGAATGTCTCGATGGCGTGCTGGAGTTTTATGCCTCCACGGCTGACGAACGGGTGGTCCAGCCCGATCAGTTGGAGATTGCTGTCCGTGGCAACCCTCTGCCCCGCTTTGGTGACCCGCTGACCGTCAACCAGCACCCTGGCGGCGAGTATCAGTGCCTGAGCTCGCTCCCGGCTGCCGATCAGTCCTTTATCGACCAGCAGTTTGTCCAATCGCACGAAGATGTTGCCCATGGCCCGTCTGCAATAGCCTGTGTGCCGCCAGCTCGATGCCTTCAGCGTCAATGCCGGAAAGATTTCTGAGAATGACCTGGCTGCCGTGAGGTACGAAGGAATCCGGCAAACCGAGGCGCATCATAGACTTGGGGAAGAAGTGGTTTTCCTGGAACATCTCCATGAGAGCGCTTCCAAACCCGCCCTGCAGCACGTTCTCCTCAATGGTGATAATCCTGCCTGTTCTCCTCGCCCACTTGAGTATCAAATCCTCATCGAGCGGTTTGATGAACCGGGCGTTCAACACGGTGGCCTGGATATCCTCCTGTTCCAGGCGCTGGGCCGCCCCGATGGCTGCTTGAACGGCAGATCCGATCGCGATGAGTAGAATGTCCTCACCCTCCCGCAGAACTTCACCCCGTCCGATGGGCAGAGTGTGAAAATCGTCGTCCAGAACAGCACCGGCCCCATTCCCGCGGGGATAGCGGATGGCCGCGGGGCCGGGATAATCGATCGCTGTTTGCAGCATGTGTTGGAGCTCGTTTTCATCCTTGGGGGCCATCAGTACCATGTTCGGAATATGACGGAGGAACGACAGGTCGAAGGCGCCGTGATGAGTTGGACCGTCATCTCCTACGAGGCCGGCCCGGTCCATGGCGAAGACCACGGGCAGGTTCTGTAGACACACATCATGGACAATCTGATCGTAGGCACGCTGAATAAACGTCGAATAGACCGCGACGACCGGTTTGAAGCCTTCCACTGCTAGGCCCGCTGCAAAGGTGACCGCATGCTGCTCGGCTATCCCGACATCGAAGAACCTGTCCGGGAAGCGGGTGGAAAAGGGTTCAAGGCCGGTCCCTTGAGGCATTGCAGCGGTGATGGCTATGATCTTTGGGTCCTGGGCGGCCAGCCGCAGCATGGCATCCCCAAACACCTTGGTATAAGAGGGAGCACGCGGCGTTCCGGCAGGGGGACCGCAGCTCTTTCCCGTATTGATCTCAAAGGGGCCCACTCCGTGGAAGCTGGCGGGATCGCTTTCCGCCGGCAGGTAACCTTTGCCTTTCTGGGTCAGGACGTGTACGAGGACCGGCCCTTTCAGATGTCGCACCTGCTGAAAGGTGTTGATGAGACGGTCCATGCGGTGCCCCTTGATCGGACCGATGTAGTGAAAGTCCAAGGCCTGAAAGAGCATGCCCGGAGTGACCAGAGCCACCAGCATGTCCTCACTGCGCCGCAGAAGGTTCAGGATGTTGGGACCGAGCCCGGGAACGGACTTGAGGAAATTCTCGAGCTCGTGGCGAAGATACATGAGTGTTTTTCCGGACAGCTTGCGGCTCAAAAAAGAAGACAATGCGCCCACGTTGGGGGAGATGGACATCTCGTTATCATTCAACACGACAATCAGGTTTTTGTCCAGGTCTCCCGCATGGTTCAGCGCTTCAAAAGCCATGCCCCCGGTCATGCTTCCATCTCCGATGACCGCGATGGTCCGGTGGGGACTTCCTTTGAGCGAGTTGCCCACGGTCATACCCAGCGCAGCAGAAATAGAGGTAGCCGAATGGCCGGTCCCGAAAGCGTCATACTTGCTTTCCGAACGCTTGGGAAAACCACTGATTCCCTCAAACTGGCGCAGGGTATGGAACTGAGCGCGGCGGCCCGTGAGGATCTTGTGCGCATAAGCCTGATGGCCGACGTCCCAGATGAATTTGTCGGAAGGGGCATCGAAAACATAATGCAGAGCGAGAGTCAGCTCAACGACTCCCAGACTGGGGGCCAGGTGCCCTCCGTTCTTGGCCACACTCCGGATGATCATGTCCCGGATTTCCTCGGCCAGCTGAGCCAACTGGACCAGAGAAAGCTGTTTCAGCTGAGAAGGGGTGTCTAATTGAGAAAGAAGCGTTTTGGCATCTTGTTCATTCAAGGTCTGATCTCTCCTGATTGTCATACAGTCGGGACGGCTTTATCAGCTCAATGTCCCTTCAGGCTTTTCGCACCAAAAGATAGTGGGCGATGGCTCGCAGGGGTCCTGCTTTGTCGTCGAAAATCGATAGGGCATCAACAGCTTCCCGTACATGGGTCTTTGCCGCTTCCCTGGTTTGGGATATTCCCAAAAGCGCTGGATAGGTCTTCTTGTTCTTTGCGGCATCCGAACCGGGAGTTTTGCCCATGGTATGAGCGTCTCCTTCCACGTCCAGAAGATCGTCCGTGATCTGGAAGGCCAGCCCCAGGTGATGTCCGTAACGGGTCAGGAATCCAATCTGATGATCGGTTGCTCCGCCCAGGATGGCCCCGGCCTCCAGAGAAGCGGAAATGAGCGCTCCGGTTTTGCGGGTATGCATGTACTCCACGGTGGCCAGATCCACTTCTCGGCTTTCAGATTCCAGGTCGATCACCTGGCCGCCAACCATCCCTTTGTATCCTGAAGCGTTCGCGATGGTGGCGATGACTCGTACAAGCCTCTCCGCCGGTACTTCGGTATTCCCTGCATTGCCCGCAATGAGGCTGAAGGCTTCGGTCAGGAGTGCATCGCCTGCCAGAATCGCCATGGCCTCCCCAAACACCTTGTGACTGGTGGGGCGACCTCGCCGAAAATCGTCGTTGTCCATGGCCGGCAGATCATCATGGATAAGCGAATAGGTATGAATCATCTCAAGAGCACAGGCGACAGGCAGAGCGGTCTCTTGAGAGCCGCCCACCACCTCGGTCGCGGCGAGACAAAGAATGGGGCGAAGGCGTTTCCCTCCGGCAAAAAGGCTGTACCGGGCGGCTTCCGATACGCTCTTTTCCAGCCCTGCGGGAGCCGGCGCATACTTTTCCAGAGCTTCATCGACGACCCGTTTGCGCTCCAACAGGTAGTGCTTCAAATCAAAATCCGGCATTATGCAATGGTCCGTTCGTCTCGATGCGGCAAACCCCGTGAGCGGGCCCGGTCCGTCCAATCCGCTCGTCTTCCCCGGGATCACATGTCTTGAAGCCGGTCATGGACAGACAATTCGTCAGATAGATTAACAGATGCAGTTTAGCATGCCTGATCATGCCTTTCCACATTTTTGACAATCACTTCTTCATGGAGCATCCGTCTCACTTTCCCTTGAGCCGGCCTCAAAAGCGGCTGTGGCCCACACACCCTCGTGGTCTTTGACGAGGACCTGAATCTTATTCTCCGCCTCTTCAAGCTTCTGGTGGCAGAGCTGAACCAGCTGCATGCCTTCGGTAAAAGACTCCATCGCTTGCTCCAGCGGCAGATCACCCCGCTCGAGTTTCTCGACAATCGACTGGAGCTTCTTCATGGAGTCTTCAAACTGCTCGCTCTTCTTCTTGCTCATTGCCTGTTCCTTTCCATCGAGGATTCTCGCACGGTACATTCCAAAATGCCCTGTGACAGCTGAATCAGGACCTCTTCGCCCGCTTTCACCTCGGAGGCTTTTCGGATAATTGTTTTCTCCGGCAGTCGGAAAGAGATGGAATACCCTCGGGTCAAGACCGCCATCGGGCTGAGGGCCTCCAACCTGGAAGCATATTCATGCAGCTGAGACCTACGGTTCTCCAGCTTCCGCCGGTAATTGACCGCTAAATCCCGGCGGAGCTGATTCAAAGACTTCCGGTGCTGTTGAATGCTTTTGACAGGTTGGATCAGCAACAGGCGCTTCAAGAGATGGCCATGGTGGGTCCGAAGCTGCTGGAGGTGCCGGGAGAAAGCCAGCTGCAGCCGGTCCATGCGATCATCCACGAGCAGCCGCAGGTCCTGAAGGCGTCGCCTGGGATCGGTCAGGCGGCTTTCCAGGAAATGAAGGCGTTCTTTCCGGTGATCGAGCCTGTGACGGATGGTTTTGAGCATCTGGCTGCGAGCCTGCACCAATTCTCTCTGCAGACCATCCAGACGCGATACGATCCATTCGGCGGCCGCGGTAGGGGTAGGGGCACGAAGAGTCGCGACCAGATCGGAGATGGTGAAGTCAATCTCGTGGCCTACGGCTGAAATAACGGGAATCCGGGAGCCGGCTACGGCCCTGGCAACACCCTCCGTATTGAATGGCCACAAGTCCTCGATACTGCCGCCACCTCTGCCCACGATCAAAACGTCCCATAAAAACTGCGGGAGCAGGGTGTTGGCGGTTTCAATGGCGGCGGCAATCTCCCCGCCCGCCTCCTCTCCCTGCACCCGGACCGGCAGCAGCGTAATGGTTAGGGGATAGGGACTGCGTTGAAGGACCTTCATAATGTCACGAACGGCCGCGCCGGTGGAAGAGGTGATGACGGCGATCGATTGCGGGCAGAAGGGCAGGGGCGGTTTGCCGGCCGGATCAAAAAGGCCTTCGCCTTCCAGCTTCTTTTTCAGCTGTTCAAAGGCCAGTTGCAGTGCCCCTCGCCCCTGCGGCTCCATGATTTCCACAATCAGCTGATATTCTCCCCGGGGTTCGTAGACACTGATTCGCCCCTGACAAATGACCAGCAGGCCGTCTTCAGGAACAAATTTCTGGTGGCGATGCTGGGTGCGGAAGCATACCGCCCGGATCTGGCTTAGCTCGTCCTTCAAGGTAAAGTAATAGTGGCCCGATGCCGGAATCCGAAAATTGGAAATCTCCCCTTTGACCCACACAAACCGGTAGCTGGATTCCAGGAGAGACTTGATGCGCATGTTCAGGGCGCTGACCGAAAAGACTATGGTCTCTTGCTGGGGAATGGGAACCAGCATGGCCTGGCCGGCAGCCTCCTTCTTACTGAAATAGCTTCGGGTCCATGGCATCGCGAAGACCTTCACCAACGAGATTATAGGCGGTGATACTGAGAAAGATCGCAGAACCGGGAAAGACAGTAAGCCACCAGGCGAATTCGATATAGTCCCTGCTCTGTGAAAGAATATCTCCCCAGCTGGGTGTCGGGGGCGGCACGCCGAACCCGAGAAAACTGAGGCTCGATTCCGTCAAAATCGCTCCGGCAATGCCGAAGACGGCTGAAACCAACACCGGCGCCATGGCATTCGGGAGCATGTGAAGGAAAATGATGCGCGCATGCGAGGCGCCGAGTGCCCTGGAGGCTGTAATGAAATCGAGCTGTTTCAGCTTCAGGAATTCGGCTCGCACGAACCGGGCAACACCCGTCCAGCCGGTCAGTCCGATCACCACCATGATATTGTAAATGCTTGGCGGAAGAAAAGCGATGATGGCGATAATGAGGAAAAAGGTCGGGATCGTCAGAAGAATTTCGATGATCCTGCTGATCAGGTGGTCGATCCATCCGCCAGAGTATCCGGCCAGGGCGCCCAGAAGAATACCGATCCCCAGCGCAATCCCCACAGAGACAAAACCGACCGAAAGCGAGACGCGTGACCCGTGGATCATGCGGCTCAGTACGTCCCGGCCGCTGTCATCGGTTCCCAGCCAGTGCTCTCCGGTCGGTGCACTCAGGCTTTCCAGAAGATCGTATTCGGTGGGCGAGTAAGGCACCGGAGGCCAGATGGCAAAGTCGCCGCGTCCCTCTATATCCCGCTGCAGAAGAAAAGGGGCGTTCTTTTTGAGGTCCTTCCAGGAGTAGGGGCCGATCTGTTCCGCGCCCATAAAGACAGGCCAAAACCAGCGGCCCTGATGCGAGAAGAAGATCGGTCTTCCGTTTGCAAGCAGAGGAGCAAAGACCGCCACAAGAAACAGGGTGAGCGAGACCCATAGCCCGCCCAAAGCCAGACGCCTCTTCGTGAAATGGTGCCAGACCATCCGCCAATAGGAGTGATGAGTCATTGCACCGCTTGTAACGGACGTTTTCATGTGCGGTGATTCTCACTCCCTTTGATTATTCAAGCTTGATCCGAGGATCGAGAAGAGCATAAAGAATATCGGAGACGAACAGCCCCACCAGGGTCAGCAAAGCGGAAATGGTGGTTATGGCCATGATGACCGGATAGTCGCGGCCCAGGACCGCCTCGAACCCAAGCTGTCCCATCCCCGGAATAGAAAAGATGCTTTCGATGATCACACTGCCTCCAAACATGGCCGGAAGCAGAAAAGCCAGAAGGGTCACAATCGGCAGCAAAGCGTTGCGGAAGGCGTGTCTGGTGATCACGCGGCGTTCACTGAGTCCCTTGGCTCGAGCCGTGCGAACATAGTCTTCCCGAACCACCTCCAACATGTTGGCGCGGGTGAGTCGTGAGAGATAGGCAAAACCCCCGTAGGTGAGACAGGTGATGGGGAGTATCAGGTGAGAGATCCGGTCGACGAGCCAGGGGAAAAAGGCCCATTCTTCCGCGCCGATTGAGGAAATACCGTAAACCGGCAATACATCCCAGAAGTCGCCGCCGCCCAACAGCATGATCAGCAACACCGCAACCCAAAAGCTCGGCAATGAATACAGCACAAAGAAGAAGAGCGTAAGCAGGCGATCTGTCGGGGTCCCGGGGCGTGTCGCAGAATAGATGCCGGCGGGAATGGCGATCAGATAGACCAGGAGAATTGAGATCACGTTCAGCTGAATGGTTATGGGCAGACGTTCTGCGATCTTGTCCCAGACACTGCGATGGTCTTTGTACGAGGTGCCGAAATCGAAGGTCAGGACGCGTTTGACCCAGAGCAGATACTGGATGGGGAGCGGTTTGTCCAGGCCGTAGAGCTTTTTCGTCTCCTCGATGATCTGTTGAGAGACGGCACGATCACTCATCTGTCCCTGTGCGCTCATCTGGAGCTTTAGGGCCGCCGGATTGCCGGGTGCCAGCTGGATGATCAGAAAGGTAATGAACGTGATTCCGAGAAGAGTTGGAACGAGTTGCAGCAGCCTCTTAACGAGGTAACCCATCATGGATATTGCATCCTCTATACGGTATCGCTTTCGCCCGGGACCACGGTCGGATCAGGTTTTTTCGTTCGATCGATTGAGCCGGAAGCAGAAGAACAACAACAGTGAGGCGAGGATCATCGTGATGCAAAGGACCTGTCCCATTGTAAAATAGCTCAGGAGGTATCCGATCTGGGGGTCGGGTTCCTTGAAAAACTCCAGAAAGAACCGCATTACACCATAAAAGAGCAGAAAGAACACGAGCATCATTCCGTCCCGAAATCGCTTCTTGCGCAGCCACCAGAGCAGGATAAGCAGGACAGGCCCCTCCATCAGGGCCTCATAAAGCTGGGAAGGATGCCTGGGGATCGGGCCACCCTCCGGGAAAATCATGGCCCACGGCACATTGGAGGGAAGTCCCAGCAACTCGCCGTTGATGAAATTGCCGATGCGGCCCAAACCCAGCCCTACGGGGGTGGCAACCGCCACACTGTCGATGACCCCCCAGAACGGGAACTTCCGGCGACGGCAGAACCAGCCGCATGCGATGATCGCTCCCAAAAGCCCGCCGTGAAAGGACATGCCCCCATGCCAGGTGGCGATGATCTCCAGCGGGTTCTTCAAATAGGTCATGTATTCATTATAGTCGTAGAAAAAGATGTATCCCAGGCGAGCCCCAACGATGAGTCCAATGGCCAGATAGAATATCAGGTCTTGCGCCGTATTGCCGACCAGACCCATCTCACGGGAACGATCCTGCTTCTGTATGAGGAAATAGCCCGCCAGAAATCCCAGAACATACATGAGCCCGTACCATCGGATACGCAACGGGCCGATGGTGACCAAGTCGGGATTGATATGAGGATATGGAATCATCACCGATCACCTCCAGAGGACGGCAAGCTAGCACAGTGCCCCCTGCGGGTCAATGAAATCGAGCAAAGGAGAGAGGATGAGGCATTATGTCACAGTAGAAAAACCAGCCGATGAAGCAGTCCTTCCAAACCGAAACCCGGCAGGTGGGCCAGTGTTGCTGAAAGCGCACCCAAGCGTGCGTTGACACGCTCGGACTGGTGTGACATAGTGCCGCGACGACTGAGATTACAAGGTAAAGGAGAAAGGACTATGCTGCCCATCATCAACATTGTTGGGGTTTCAAATTCAGGAAAGACGACCTTTCTTGAGCAGCTGATTCCCGATTTGCGGCGACGCGGATACCGGGTCGGAACACTGAAACATGTCGCACACGGTTTCGAGATGGACCGGGAAGGAAAGGATACCTGGAGGCATCGCAATGCCGGCGCCCAGACCATTGCCATCGCTTCCCCCACGATGCTCGGAGCGATTCGGGAAATGGATCCGGAGATGCCGGTGGAAGAGATCGCAGGGCGCTACTTCTGGATTGAGGACATCCTTTTGGTCGAAGGATACAAGCTTTCTCATTTCCCCAAAATCGAAGTCTATCGATCCGCCGTGGCAGCCAAACCCCTTTGCAGCGCCAAGGACAACCTTTTCGCGATGGTCACCGAAGACGTTGTCGATCTCGATATTCCTCTATTCCGGTTCGATGAAGTGTCCCGGGTTGCAGACCTTATTGAAGAACGGTATCTGAAAAGCCGGAAAAAACCTCGCATCGTGGTGTTTTTGGATGGCAGGCAACTACCGATGAAAGACTTTGTAAAGGATTTTGTGATCGGCGGAACAGTCGGCATGCTCTCCAGTCTGAGGGGCTGGAAGGTGCCGCGCAAGATTGATATCCAGATCCGGCTGGATGATGAGTGAGATGCTCACCGGAGCCATCCTCGCAGGCGGGAAGAGTCTTCGTTTCGGCAGGAACAAGGCCCTGGAGGTCTTCCAGGGGCAAAGCCTTCTTGAAAACGCGGTGGAATCATTGCGGAGGTTTTGCGATCCGCTTTTGGTGGTCGCCAACGACCTGACACCCTATTTCCATATCCGGGCAACATTGGTACAGGACGTTCTGACCAACCAGGGTCCTCTGGGCGGCATCTACACCGCCTTGCTTTTCAGCCCGCACGAATGGATTTTTGCCAGGGCAACGGATATGCCTTTCCTGGTTCCGGAACTGGTAGAGTGGATGATCCGCCTGAGAGAGGGTTATGACGTGGTTGTGCCTGTGCTCAACGATCGCCACGACCCGCTCCTGGCCCTGTATTCCCGCTGTTGTCTGGCCCCGATTGCTGTGGCCCTGGAAAGGGGCGACAGGAAAATCATATCGTTTTTCCGAAAGGTCAGAGTGAGGGAACTGCCTGAGAAAGAGTGGAGAACGGTGGACCCGGATGGGCTCAGTTTCAGGAATATCAACACACAGGAAAACCTGGAGCAGCTGAAATGGACCTGACCGAAGCCAGACAACTGGCTTCCCGTCTGGCGGCACCATTGGGAATTGAACGGGTGCGAATCGAAGAGGCGCTCGGTCGTGTTGCCGCTCAAAGCGTTGTTGCCGACCGGAATCTTCCCGGGGAATGCCGCTCGCGCCTCGATGGCTTTGCCTTGCGCAGTGACGACATTCGTGGTGCAGCTCCCGGCAGGCCGGTTTCGCTAAGAATCCTGACCGGGTGCCTTGCCGCCGGGCACACTGTGGATGTGGGCATCGGGTCCAAAGAGTGCATTCGCATTCTCACGGGCGCCCCGTTTCCTCCGTCTGCCGACGCCGTGGCTGCTCAGGAGGATGTCACGGTGAGGGGGGATGAACTGGTCCTTGAGCGCGCCTGTGATCGAGGAAACGGTGTGGCTCTGCCGGGAGAGGAGGTCAAAGAGGGTGACTCCCTGCTTGCAGAAGGTGAGGTCCTTACCCCGACACGACTGGCTGTTATGGTGGCTTTGGGATACGAGTCGATGGCTGTTTACCGGCAGCCTCGAGTGGCCCTGCTGGCCACAGGGGATGAGGTGAAAGCCCTTGGGTCTTCTGAAGACGGCCCGTTTACCTACTGCAACAACATGCATCTGCTTTCCTGGCTGACCCAGCTTCAAGGGGGAAAATCGACCCCTCTGGGCGTTGTCGGTGATGATCCTCGCGCCATTGCGGATTCTTTGCAGGATACGACCGGTGCGGACCTTGTTATTACCACCGGTGGAATGGGAAAAGGGGATAGAGACTTCGTCCTCGAAGCATGGACGTTGCTCGGGGTAGAGACCCTGTTCAGTGAAATCAATCTTACCCCGGGGAGAAAATCTGCTTTGGGAGTGAGAGGCAGACAGGTCTTTCTGGGGCTTCCCGGAAATCCATGGGCTGCACAAGTCGTTTTCGACGAACTGGCTGCTCCCATGCTGAGGCGGTGGCAGGGGCTGCAAGAGTTCTCAGATCCGCTGGTTGCGGCATGCCTGAATGAATCCGTCAGGCAAAAGCCCGGGTATTACCGAGCCATCAGGGGGACCCTGGACCTGGCAAAGCTGCCCGGCCTTTTCAGTCCCTGCGATCGAAAGAACTCTTCTGTCTGTAGCAGGCTCGATGCCGGTTTTGCCTATGTTATTTTGGGGCCTCATGTGGTAGAAGTGGCAAGCGGAACGGAGGTGCAGGTTCGGCTGAGCGGTTTTCCCATTTTGGCTTCCCCTTTGTTCCGTGTGACGAGGGCACAGCATTGCAGCCCCTCTTAGCCGCAAGGTCAATGGCCGATGGCTGACCGCACAGATTGCAGGATTTCCCTTTTGCTTCAACTCATGGCGTGCCGGTAACGATCAGAGGTAGTATATGTTCAAAGGAACGGCCATTGAAACGGAATACTATAGCTTTCTTGAACGTCATCTGGTTCCCCGCCTGATTCAGCTAAAACTGAAACCCAATCATGTCTCGTTCCTGGGACTCCTCAGCAGCTTGATGGCGGGCGTTTCATTTGCCTATTGTCCTGTTTTCGGTGGTCTGTTTACTCTAATGACCGGGCTGTTGGATACGCTCGACGGCTCTCTGGCGAGGGCACTGGGGGAGAACAAGAAGTCCGGTGCCTTTCTCGATTCAGTGCTGGATCGCTACACCGAGTTGATCATCTATTTGGGGATCTGGTGCTATTTCTATCGACAGGGAGCGGCAACCCCTTTGATATCGCTTACCCTCCTGCTTATTTTGTTTGGATCACTGATGGTCAGCTACACGCGGGCCCGGGCGGAAGGTCTGGGTGTGCGCTGCCTCGTGGGGGTGTTTCAAAGAGGTGAACGGATTGTGCTGCTGGGTGTTGCCGGCATTTTTAATCCCGTTGTGAACCTTCTCGTCGTTTCCCCGTCGAGCCAGTCCCTGCAGGATATTGTCCTGGTGGCAGCGCTCCTGATTCTGGCCGCAGGAGCAAACCTGACTGCTTTGTGGCGTTTCCTGCACGTTCTGAATAAACTGCGACACTAACCTGGTTGAAACGACGCGGTTCGAATGGGCGAAAAGGCCCAGGGCCGAAGGTCCCTATTGCGGGCCGGCCACCTTCTTCAGTACGACTCGGTCTTCTTCCCTGTAGATCTCGAAGTAGTCCCCTACCTGGAATCCCAGCTGTTCAATCAGGAGCGCCTTGTTCAAGGTGATGCTGCCGCTTTGGCCGATAGTTCGAAAATTGGGGGTCTGGATCACCATCGCCGGCTGCTCGCCGGCCCTGCCCCGTCGGAGTACGGTGGGGCGCTCCGGTATTGGAACGAGCGATTTGGAAGGGGTGGTCTTATTGAACGCAACCTGGGGGATTTCGCCCAATTCCATCAGGCCCCGCAGGTAGAGATCCTGGACTTCGCTCTTGAATTTGATGTTGAATACCTTTTGCACGGATTCCAGTGAACGACCATTGCGGATTTCATTCACGATGAGCTTGGGGTCGATGTTTTTGTACTCTACTTGCATCTCAGTGACCTTTCCTATGAAACCCTGCCTCCCTGAAGTGATGTTAGGTGATGAAGAAATCGTTTGCCGCCGCCGCTCGACAAGGCCGGCGAGACCGGGCAACTATGTGTATCCACCTTTCAAATTCCTGTGTTGACTCATAAAACACGATGGTTTGAGGCATCATCGATGACTTGCAGGTTGGCTTACGCATGATTTCCTGCTCACCCGGAGGGGCATCATGCGAGCCGGCCTTCCGGCAGCCCCAGGTCCGATACTTCAGAGAAAAACCGGAAAGACAACTCGATAGTGCTCTCTCAGCAGTTCCCCAAACGAGAAAAGGCGGCAGGAAGTGCCCCTGAAGACGCTTCAAGCAGTATGCAACAACCACTAAGGGGATGAATAGAAGCCTGAAATGAGATAACCTCAACTATCCTCTAAAGACATAAAGCGTAGCGACTATATTGAACGGCTGATCATTTGTCAAGAGATCCGCTCTCACAAATAGGAACGCATTATTTGTCCCAGTTCCTGAGTGAGCTGAACCACCCGTTCCGCGGTTTTCTCCGGGAGGCTTCCACAGCCGCAGCTAGGTGTAAAGAGCGACTGGGCGAGGATTGCAGATCGGGAGACGGAAGGGGAGACGAGTTGCTGTATTCGGTCAAGCCAGAGATTGGCGAGGTTCTCGGCGTTCTCTCTGTCGACGATATCGGGGTCGTTTGTGGGTATGATCCCCCAGGCTATGATATGACCTTCTTCGATAAACTTGAGGAAGGCTTCCCTGTACAATACAAACCTGTCGAAGTAGTTGTAGGCATCGAAATTGATAATATCGACCCCCGATCGAAACACCAAGTTCCAGTCCGTATTGGCACAGATATGAATACCTGCAAGGGCCCCCACCTCATGAACGGAGCTCACAACCTCGCTGAGGAGCCTCTGTACCAGTTCCTCGGAAATGGATATCAACGCGGACGATCCAAAGCCGGCCAGCGCGGGCTCGTCGAGAAACAGTATCAGCGGCTGTCCAAAGGAGCTGAGTTGCAGGATTTGCCATTTTGCCTTGAGGGCGAGATGCTTTGTCACAACCTCCTGCAGTGGTTCATCATAGATGAGGGCTCGACCTCGCTGGTCTTTAAGCGTTGTGAGCAAAGTGAAGGGTCCAACGATTTGGCCTTTCACTGCGCGAAGGGGAGAAGAAGCATCTTTCAGGGCATCGATAAACTGAAAAAAAGTCTTCCCCGTCTCGGGGCCCATGGCAAACCTGGAGTGTGCGAGGTCCCCTCGCCCCTCTTCGATCTCGATATAGGCTTCGTAGAACTCGTAGAGCTCCTGCTCGAATTCAGGTGCATCGGGATGGATCGCAGTCTCTCCCCCCTCTTCTCGTACTCCGGGGAGGCCCTCGAGATACTGAATCAGCATCCCTTCTTTCGGGAAGGAGGGGAGCTGAGGCCAGACCGGTACCTCCGGGACTGCTTTGAGAATGAGCTCGATGACCTTGTTTCGATCTTTATGGGGCATACTGCCGACCAGAGTGATAGCGGCAAGGGGCTGCCAGTTCTCCATGACGATTGTCCTCCTCAAGGCAAGCGAAAAGCTGAATCGACTCCAATACAGGACGCCAATGAGTCAGATCGCCGGAACCGCGCTCTAACTCTGTCCACGAAGCGTACCCAACATTAGCATATTCTTGAAACGATGCCTTTCTTTTTTGGGAATAGAGCAGGCGCCGGATTGACCTTTTTTGCTCGTTGGGGCGGTCTCTTCGATGACTGAAAATGCCGAGGATTTCGCTTGACTGAAGGTTGTGGTGTCTGCTAGCTTCCTGTACCCAAAATCTACGTACATCGCTGCTCAATAGAGTGACCATCAGCGCAAGTCGTCATTCCGGTATGTTTTCAGCCGGAATCCGGAAAACTTCCTGGATACCGGCCTAAAACCTGCCGGTATGACGAATGGGAGTTCGGACACTCGTTTGTGCAGGGCCGTGCCAAGGATAATGCATGTAGAGGGTTGGAGATAGGGGCTGAGTGAGGTTGTAGGTGGATTCCGGGGAGGAGGGGTAGAATGAAGGCGGCACAGAGGCTTATCGTGTGGCTGGTAATGCTGGCAAGTATCGTTCTCGTCAGCGATTCATGTTTTGGGTCTGGTTTTGCACTGTATGAAGCCGGTGCACGAGCGAACGCTATGGCCGGTGCCATGGTTGCGCGGGCGGATGACCCGTCGGCGCTTTTCTTCAACCCTGCCGGGATCACCCAACTGCCCGGGTTGCAGATGATGGCCGGCGCTACGTTTGTCATGCCGAGCACCGACGTGACCACCTACGCTCCGAACGGGGTCGGCACCACCACATCGACCTTGGGCAATGTGTGGGTCCCTCCTCACTTGTATGTGACCTACCAGGCTAACGATAAAATTTGGCTGGGGCTTGCGGTTTTTTCCCCGTTTGGTCTGGGCACTGAGTTTCCCTCCAATTGGCCCGGACAATACAACAGCTACAAAGCAGTCATTCAGACCGTTAATATCAATCCAAACCTGGCCTACAAGGTGAACGACAAGCTCTCGTTTGCGCTTGGCCTGGATATCAACTACTTCACTCTGGATCTGAAACGGAACGTCCTGACGCCTTTCGGAGGCGTAGGGGCTTCACTTCAGGGTGACAGCATCGGTGTGGGCTGCAATGCGGCGCTGCATTATCGGCCTTTCGACTGGTTGAAGCTCGGTTTGTCCTACCGCAGTCAGATGACACAGGACGTCACCGGGGATGCCAAGTTCTCGAGACCAGCGGGGATGCCCGGTGTTCTCTTCCGCGATACCACTGCAAACGGACAGATCACTCTCCCTGACGAGTTTTACTTCGGTGCGGCCTTTTATCCCGATAAGAAGCTCAGTGTCGAGCTGGGGCTCATCTGGACTCGCTGGAGCACCTACGAGGACCTGAGGATTCAGTACGAAACCGCTCCCGGTGGACCGGGGTCTTCTCCGATAACCACGGATGTCAAGAACTGGCATAATGTCCTGCGCCCCTTTATCGGAGCTGAATACAAGGCACTGGACTGGCTGGATTTGCGCGCCGGATTTGCCTGGGACCAGGAAGCCTCCGATGTCCAGTTTGTCGATTACCTGGTGCCGGCCAACGACCGCTTCCTGTTCAGTTTCGGTCCGGGATTCCATTATAAGAACTGGACCCTGGATCTCTCGTATACCTACCTCCTTATTGTGGATCGTAACGACGTTCCGGCTCATCCGACCGGGGTCCTGCCATCCAGCTTCAGCAATGGCTATGCGCATATGGTCGGGTGCAGTCTCGGCTACAAGTTTTAGTTTGATTGTCTTCGAGTTGATGTCGTACTAGGGGCCTGGATAGAATCCGGGCTCTTTTTGTTACGCAGGAGGAAATAGCATGAGCCAAGATTTGAAGAAGATGTATCGTACCGTGATGGAAGACCATTTCCCCGAGACCCTTCGTATCAGCTTTGGGGACCAGGAACTGCTCTATCGTAAGCGAAGCTGGAAGTTCCATGATGAGAAGTCCGGGGAGCTCATCGAGAAAGGTCTGCGCTACGGCGAAAATCCCGGCCAGGAGGCGGCATTGTTCGAGCTGATCGGCGGACACCTCATGCTGGGCGACTGCCGCTTTATCGATCCGCAATCCGGTCTGGTGAGCACCATTAAAGAAGAGGATATGCTGCAGGAAGGCAAACACCCCGGAAAAACCAATCTCACCGACCTCGATAATGGGCTGAATATCCTGAAGTTCTTAATGGATAAGCCCGCAGCGGTCATCCTGAAGCACAACAACCCGTGTGGGGCTGCCCATGGCAAGACCCTTTCCGACGCATACTATCGGGCCAATCGAGCCGATCGCATCGCGGCTTTCGGCGGCTGCCTCGTACTCAATCGTGCTCTGGACAAAGAGACGGCCTCCCTGATTTCCGAGAACTACCTGGAAGTGGTTGCCGCACCGGACTTCGAAGAAGGAACGCTTGACATTCTCAAACGCCGCGCCAATCTGAGGATCATCCAGGTAGCCGGGATCAATCGGCTGAACGACTACCTGACCCGCCGGTTTGTCGATATCAAATCGCTGATTGACGGCGGCCTCATCGTCCAGCAGTCCCCCCTAAACAAGGTTCAAAAGGCGGCTGACCTGGTCCTGGCTGAAACGGTCTACAAGGGCAAGCCTTATCGAATCAAGCGGGGGCCCACCGCGCAGGAGTTGCAGGACCTGCTTTTTGGCTGGTTTGTCGAGCAGGGGGTCACGTCCAATTCGGTCCTGTATGTCAAGGATGAGTGCACGGTTGGAATTGGGACCGGGGAGCAGGATCGGGTGGGGGTTGCTGAAATTGCGGTGTACAAAGCCTATCAGAAGTATGCGGACGCACTCTGCTTTGATCGTCACGGCATCTCCTACAAGGAGCTCGAACTTGCCGTTGAAAAAGGCCTGCGTCCTCAGGAAGAAAAAGAAGCAATCGATCACGAGACCAGGGAAGCGCGGGGTGGCATCGTGGGTGCTGCGATGGTCTCCGATGCCTTCTTCCCGTTCCGAGACGGTGTGGACGTGGGGATTCGCCAGGGCGTCACCGCCGTGGTGCAACCGGGCGGTTCAATGAGAGACTGGGAAGTCATCGAAGCGTGCAACGAAGCCGATGTGACGATGGTTTTGACCGGACAGCGGGCATTCAAACACTGATATCAGCCAAACAGGCGGCCGGGTCCCAGGGTGGGAAGATGTCCTGGGGCATACGGAGCTGTTCGATGATTCGGGCGACGACGAATCGCACCAGGTCGTCCACCGACCGGGGTTGATGGTAGAAGCCCGGCATAGCAGGTAGAATGATGCCTCCAGCCTGGGAGATCGTCAGCATGTTGCGAAGGTGAATGGCGTTCAGCGGGGTTTCTCTAGGAACGAGAACGAGACGACGCCTCTCTTTGAGGCAGACATCCGCAGCGCGGTGAACCAGGTTCTGTGAAATGCCGTTGGCGATGGCACCGAGTGTCCCCATGGAGCATGGGACGATCACCATCCCTTCGGAATGAAAAGACCCACTGGCAAAGGGGGCCGTGAAATCGTTCTCGTCGTAAACCGAAACCCCGGAGGGAAGGTCCTCCGCCAGCGGTTTACCGATTTCCAATTGATAGACCAGCTTTCCCGCCCGGGATGCGACCAGATGGATTTGCACCGCTTCCCGCGCTAGGGTGTGAAGGAGCATCCGTGCATACGCCGCCCCGCTTGCCCCCGTGATCGCTACGATCAACCGTTTCTCCCTCACGGCGCCGTCCCGCCTCCCCCCTTTGATTCCTCCCAGGCACTGCCTGCAGTATATCCCCGATGCACGATGAGGCATATGGCCCTGAGAAGAACGGCCGGGCAGGTGCTCTGGAAAATGTTCCTGCCGATCGCAACCCCCTGGGCCCCTGCTTGCATCGCTTTCTCCACTCGTTCAAGAAAAACGGGAGCATCGGCGATTCTGTTTCCCCCTGCCACGACAACCGGCACAGGGACACTGGAGGTGATTTCACTTAGAATCCGGTCGTCTTCCGGAGCGGGAATCTTGATGATGTCGGCGCCCAGTTCCGCGGCGATCCTGGCGGCGTGGGCAATGGCTGGGTCCCCGGCTGGTGGGGCGTCCGCATGACCTCGTACATAAACCATTGCCAGGAGAGGGACCTGCCATTCACTACAGGCGTCGCCGACTGTTCCGAAATCCTTGAGCATTTCGGGTTCATTGGGGTTGCCCAGGTTGATGTGGACCGAGACGCCGTCCGCTCCACGCCGGATGGCTTCCTCAACGGTTCCGATCAGGACTTTGTGATGGGCTGAAGGTCCCAGCTGACTGCCGGCGGAAAGATGGACGAAAACCCCGGGCAGAGGTCCACTCAGTTTTTCCAGGAACCCGAGCATGCCTTTATAGAGAACCAGGGCATTCGCTCCTTCCTTGACTCCCATACGAACGACGGCTTCGGGACGTTCAAGGCCGGGGATCGGCCCCAAACTGACTCCATGATCCAGAGGCAGGATCACGATCCGACCATTGGGTGAGGCCTGAAAGCGCTTCAAACGCAAGGCCTTGCCGCTCATCTTTACAATCTCCCATTCCGCACTGTCCCCATTACCATGCCGGGCTGCTGCAACCTGGAGAAAAACCCGAAAGAGACGATTCTCATCTCATGCCACACAAGCCAGAGGGGAGTAAACTTGAAGAGAAGGAGCGCGTCTGATTTCCGATATCGTGCTCAGATACCGGTAGAAGAGTTCCAGCCCCATTCTCTCATCAGTGTTCAAGTCGTAGTTCAGACACCGGTAGTAGTCCTGCAGTTGCTGCAAGTCGAGAATCGCCGACTTGACCGCGTGAGAACAGATTTCATCGAGATGGGAGCAGCCCCATTCCCTGGCGGAGGTGAGGGATTCCGAGGCTTCGCGAAGAACGCCGTTCCATCGTTCGAAAGCCTGGCGTTGAATCACCCACAGGGCAAAGACAAAAGGCAGCCCGGTCCAGGCGTACCAGGCTTCCCCGAGGTCGCACCGATGAGGGTAGAGGCTGTGTTCTCGAAGTCGGAGGGCTTCATCACCAATGGTCAACATAGCTATGGGGGGTTCTCGTTTGGTGAGGGCTTCCGTACAGCTGCCATGCTCGAAAACCACCTCCATGTTACGCTGGACGGTGAGAAGGACCTTGAGCAGGGCGACCGACGTATGAGAGTGTGAAGTCACCAATATCGTCTGTCCTGACAGTTGATCTATGGGTATCCGGCTGAGCAGCAGCACGCTGCGAACAGGACCCCGGCAGCTGATGGAGAGATCGGGCAGGATCAGATATTGTTCTGGATAGCGAGCGTACTCGATGGAGGAGACGACGCTCAATTCAAGCTCACCCTGAGCCATCAGCCGGTTCAGGTGAGCAGGTGTTCCGGAAGTGATGGAAAAGGGATGAGGGATAAGTCCCGACTCCAATGGATAGTAGATGGGCAGGACGTTGAGATAGCTGATCCTGCCTAACCGCAAACGTTCGCTGAACGGTGAGCCCAATGCCATGCTCCTTTGCTTCCCTGCTGAATGATCGTTTCAACAAGCTGGTCTGAAGGAAAAGAATGCGGAAGGGATACGATCAAAAGATTTGCGTTCCTTCCCGGTTCGATGCTTCCGAAATGCTGTTCCTGCCCCAGTGCTTCGGCACCCCCTGACGTCATCATGGTGAGAACGCTGAGAGGATGCACATCGGCAAAGGTTTCAAGGACATAGGCAGCCTCTGAAAAGAGATTGAGGTCCGTGTTGCTGGCAAGGCTGTCCGTTCCAAGGGCCGCTGTCAGACCGGATCGGAGGGCCTTTGCCATATCCGGTTGTCCGACATTCAAATTCCGGTTGCTGCGAGGACAGAAACAGACGGAACAGTGATTTCTGACCGCGATCTCCCAGTCCGCATCCGTCATATGAACCGCGTGGACCAGGAGTGTGCAGGAGTCCAGCACCTGCAGTTGTTCCAGGTAACCCATCGGGGTCGTCCCAGGGGGTGTCCAGTTGGGCACCCAACGGCCCAGGTCATCGAGGACTTCCCGGCAAAACCCGGTTCCACGTTCCAGAAATTCGATTTCATCCGAATGTTCCGCCACATGGATGCTGAATCGAAGCCCTCTTGCCCGGCACCATTCCTTTGCCTCACGGATAACGGCCCCGGATGTGGAGTAGCAGGCATGGGCACCGAGGCTTAGGGGTAGATCGGTTGTCCGGGAAATCCCGAGGGTCCGGAAAAGATCAGGCCCCAGAGCCTCTGCAAGGCCTGCCCGATCAAACCCCAAGACCTCTAGAAAGACCTGTCGCCCCAAAGGGGAATCGCCGGTCAGGCAGGCCCCGTTGGTGATGTCTGCGCACAGACAGCATCCTCCAGCCAACAGCTGCTTTCCGCCGACCGCAAACCCCTCCGGCAGGGAATCCGTTGTCATGGAAGCGCGAAGGTCCAGGAGCTCCTTCAGCCATTCTGCGAAGCTCTCCTTTGGCAGACTCACTTGACGGCCGATGCCGGACAATTCCAGGTGGGTGTGAGCATTGACCAGACCCGGCAAAACAGCCGATGAGCCGTGATCCACCCGCTTTGCCGATGGAGGGCTTGCAGCATTGACTTGATGGTAAGGACCGGCAGCCAGAATGATGTTGCCCCGGGTCAGCACCCCGCCGTCCTCGATAGGTGGATGGGCAACCGGGACAACCCACTTCGCCCGGTGGAGTACCGGCAGATCTTCCTCAGCACGCAATGAGCCGTTGCCGGATTGCCCGCTAGTTGTGTGTCGCGTCACTGAATCCATCAGCAACTTCCACCCATTCATAGGCCATGGTTCTTTGTCCGGCTTCAAATCCGGCATCGCGGATCAGGCGGCGGATTTCCTGCCTGGTCAACCGGAAGTGAACACCGGCTGCAGCCACGACATTCTCTTCGATCATGGTCGAGCCGAAGTCATTGGCTCCGAAGTGGAGTGCAACCTGGGCCACTTTGGGACCCATGGTGACCCAGGAGGCCTGGACGTTGTCGAAGTTGTCCAGGACAATGCGGGAGAGCGCCAGGAGTCGAAGGTAGGCAACAGGGGTTTCCGGTGACCGTTGGATTGCCGTATTGGCGGGTTGAAAGGGCCAAGGGATGAATGCCGTAAAGCCGCCGGTGCGATCCTGCAGGTCGCGCAGGGCGAAGAGATGTTGGATGCGATGGAGAGGCCCTTCTTCATGGCCGAACATCATGGTGGCTGTGGTGCGCAGCCCCTGACGATGAGCCTCCTCCATAACCTGCAGCCATTCATCCGCCGAGCACTTGTTGGGAGAGACACGCGTTCTCACGGAATCAACCAGTATCTCCGCACCCCCACCCGGGATGGAGTCGAGGCCGGCCGCTCTAAGTCGAGAAATCACTCCTGCCGGGCTGATCTTTTCGAGTTTCGCAAAATGCACGATCTCGGGGGGGGAGAAGGAGTGGATGTGAATGGGGTAGCGGCCCTTGATGAAGTGCAACATATCCTCGTAGAAGGCCAGGCGCAGGTCCGGATGATGGCCTCCCTGCATGAGGACCTGGGTCCCCCCAAGGCTCAGAGTCTCTTCGATCTTTGCGGTCAGCTCCTCCCTTGAAAGGAGGTAAGCCTCCGGATGCCCCGGGGGCCGGTAGAAGGCACAGAACCGACAGCCACAGATGCAGATGTTGGAGTAATTGATGTTCCGGTCCACCACGTAGCTGACAATCGGTTCGGGGTGTTTTCGGAGACGCACCTCATGAGCGAGTCGGCCAAGTTGGTGAAAGTCCGCGTTCCGGTAGAGCTCAATGGCTTCTTCAATACTGATGCGCAATTGCTGACGGATCTTGTCGATAATGGTTTCCAATGCCTTAGGACCTGTACGGGGTTACGCTTTACAATTCATGGAGCAAAACCATTGGGATCGCTCTCCTGAGAGGCCGTCTGAAAAATACCCGCATACGTCATACCGGCGAAGGCCGGTATCCAGAAAACCGCGTAATTCCTGGATGCCGGTTTTCACCGGCATAACGTTGTGGGCACAGTGAGCCAATTTTCAGACGGCTTCTGACAAGTACGGTGCGCTCCGGGTCCTACCGGACGCTTTCAAAAAACGAGTTGCGTTCAACGGGTTCAAACCCTCCCTCGCGGATAATCCGTTCCAGTTCCGAACGGGTCAGCGCCTGTTCGGACTGAGCCCCCGCCATGTGGCCGATCTTTTCTTCGATCACGGTGCCGTCAAAGTCGTCGGCTCCAAAATACAAGGCCACCTGAGCAAGCTTCACGGTCAACATAATCCAGTAAGCCTTGATATGAGGGAAGTTATCCAACATCAGGCGGCTCACAGCGAGGGTCTTCAGGTCAGCCATGCCGGTAGTCGGCTCGATCCCCGTCAGGCTACTGTTCGCAGTCTGGAAAGGGAGCGGGATGAAACACAAGAACCCGCCGGTCTCGTCCTGAAGCTCGCGCAGGGCCAGGAGGTGCTCCAGACGTTCTTCGATGGTTTCGACATGCCCGTAGAGCATGGTTGCGTTGGTCTTGATCCCCACTTGATGGGCTTCCCGAACGATGTTCAGCCATTCGTTGCCTGTGGCCTTTTGGGGACACAACATGGTTCGGACGCGGGGACTGAAGATCTCCGCGCCGCCGCCCGGCAGCAAGTCCAGGCCCGCCGACTTCAACCGCAGCAAAACGTCGCGTGTGCTGATTCCTTCCCTCTGGGCAAAGTGGCCGATTTCGACTGCCGTAAAGGCCTTGATCAGGACAGATGAGCGTAGGGCCTTGATGGCTCTCAAAATGCTTTCGTAATAGGACAAAGGCAAATCTGGGTGGCAGCCGCCGACAATATGAACCTCGGAAATTGGGCCATTCCGCCGTTCCCTTATCTTGCCGAGGATCTCTTCCACTGAGAGCTCAAAAGCCAGGGCATCACCCTGTTCCTTACCGAAGGCACAGAAGCGACACCCGTTGACACAGACGTTCGAATAGTTGATGTGTTGATTCACGACATAGTAGGCGGCTCTTCCGTGGAGGCGTGTCCTGACTTCATGAGCCAAAGCCCCGACCGCAAGAATATTGCGGCCGGCAAAAAGCCTGAGGCCGTCTTCCATGTCCAGGCGCCGGCCTGACTGCACTTTTCGATGAACATCTCCCAAACCAAGACTCTGGTAAAATCCATGATCAAACATTGTGGCGTATTGCTCCAACCCCTATGCCCAACCGCAGGGCAGTGTTTCTCTCTAAGGGAACCCCTGTTTCACTTCACATCGGTTCCCATTCCCTTCCTGATGAGCTGGACGAATTCCTCGACCCGCTGCTCCATTTCCGTCTCGGGAGCCTGATAGAGTCCCGAGCCCGCATCGAGAAAAGAGACGCAATAGGCCTGGAGAAAGCGGTCCATGAGTGCATCCAGAAAGAAGACAGCCGTATCGATATCGATGTCCGGCCGCAGGTCCCCTCTGGAAATGCCCGACTCCACCAGGGGGCGCAGGTATTCCGCCGAGAAGAGATGGACCTGTTGCAGGAACTCGGCTCGCAGAGGAAAATCCTCCTGAAAAACCATTTTCAGATAGATCCGGTAAATCTTGGGATGCTGGTCAATGAATCGAATTCCGGCAATGAGGCTCCGCCGGATGCGTTCGAAAAAATCGGTTTCCGCGGTGTCCTGCTTGACCTGGCGAAGAGAAAGCCTCACAAGTTCGACGGCATGATCGAAGACGACATGAAAGAGTCCTTCCTTGGTCCCGAAATACTGAAAGATGGACCCCTTGGCAATTCCCAGTTTCTGAACCATCCGGTTGATACTGGCCTGCCGAAACCCCTGGCTGGCGAACTCCTCCACGGCAGTTTCCAGGATCCTTTGCTGCTTGTCGTTTTCAAGGTTCTTGAAAGTCTCGCGAGGAAGCATGAATCCCCCTTGTTGAGCATAATGACCACCCGGTCATTATATGAAAAATCTTCCCAGTGTCAATAAAGTTCGTGATTCATGCGTCAGCACGGATTGGCGGCAAGATCTTGACGGCATCGACGCTGAATGCTATGCACTATGCCTCAGTAAGCGATTTCCTATCATTTCATCGCATATTCTCTCACCGTTCACGCAGTATGGGTGCGCACCCGCGCTGTTTGCGCTAATTGATGGTTTATTGCTTTGGCCTCCGGGGCATGGTGGTTCAAGGAAAAGAGATTGAAGGGCTATGGAATCAACAACCATGGTAAGAGATGGCCTATGGGGTATGTGGAGGGCGGTCGCTCTCAGGGTTGCCAAACAGAAATGCTACGATACCTGCCCTGAAGAGGCAAAAATTCGGGATATGCGCACCACGACATTCCCGAGGATCTTAACCCAGATCGGCGATATCACCACACCCATTTCAGGAAACTCGAAATGAGAGAGAAAGATAAAACGAAAGAGCAGCTCATAGTCGAATTGCATGAACTGTGTCAGCGGCTTGCTGAATCAGAGGAGACCAAGGAGGAGAGCAAGCGTGCGGAGGAGGCGCTTCGGGAGAGCGAGAGGCGGTACCGTGAGTTCTTCGCCACATCCCGAGACTGCGTCTTCATCACATCCAAGGCAGGGAAATGGATCGATTTCAACGATGCCGCCATGGAAATGTTCGGCTATGAAAGCCGGGAGGAACTGCTTCAAGTCCCAGTCTCGGATTTGTATGTCAACCCGGATGAACGCACCGCATTAACGGCCCTTATTGAAAGACAAGGCTATGTCAAGGAACACCCTGTCCTGCTGAGACGGAGGGATGGCGTGGTCATCGACACCCTCATCACCACCGGGTTGCGGCGAAGTGCGGACGGGCGCGAGATAGAATACTTCGGGACCATTCGCGATATCACCGAGCGCAAACGTGTGGAGAAGGAGCTCTTTGAATCTGAAAACAAGTTCAAGAGCTTTGCAGAGAATGCGCTTGTGGGCGTCTATCTCATACAGGACGGGGTCTTCAAATACGCAAATCCCAAGTTCGCTCAAATGTTCGGCTACACTGTTGAGGAATGTCTGAATGACATGCCATTCAAGAAGTTGGTCTATGCGGAGGACCTGGCCAAGGTCGAGGAACAGGTCGAAAAGCGAACATCGGGCAGAGGCGATTTCGTTCAGTACACATTCAGAGGGGTAAAAAAAGACGGAGAGATATTCCACGTGGAGGTTCACGGATCTGCAAGCCTTCACAAAGGAAGACCGGCAGCTATAGCGACTATTCTGGACATCACCGAGCGCAAGCAAGCAGAGGATGCATTGCGGGAGAGCGAGGAGAGGTTCAGAACACTCTACGAAAACGCCCCCGTTTTGATTGACGGATTCGATAAAGACGGCCGATGTATATTATGGAACAGGGAGTGCGAGAAGGTTTTCGGTTGGACAATCGATGAGATCAATTCCCATGATGATCCTCTTGCATTGTTCTATCCCGATCCGGATGTGCGCAGAGAAGTATTGGATACGGTCACCACCAGGCCGGAAAAGGTTTTCAGGGAATGGCATCCCATAACCAAAGCCGGAAAAGAACTGACGGCTTTGTGGGCGAACTTCCAGCTCCCGGACGGAATGGTAATAAACATAGGATATGACATCACCGAACACAAACAGGCGGAGGAGGCCCTTCGGAATTCGGAGCATCGGCTTTCCCAGATCGTCGAGTTCCTCCCCGACGCCGCCTTGGTGATCGACAAAGAGGGTAAGGTCGTAGCCTGGAACCGGGCCATGGAGGATCTCACAGGGGTACAGTCGGAAGCCATCATCGGCAAGGGCGATTTCGAATACGCGATTCCCTTCTTCGGCGAACGGAGGCCCATCCTGATTGATCTCGCCTTGCAGCCTCGACCGGAATTCGAAGGGAAATACACCGGGATTTCCTGGAAGGGGGATATTCTTGTCGGCGAGGCTTTCGTATCGAATCTTCCCCGGGGGGAGGCGCATCTTTCGGGGACCGCCACGGTTCTGCGGGATGCGAAAGGTGAGCCCGTGGCTGCCATTGAGTGCATCCGGGACAACACCGACCGCAAACAGGTTGAAGAGAGACTGCGGGAGACACGAGACTTCCTGGAGAATCTGCTCGACCATGCCAGTTCTCCAATAATCGTTTGGGATTCCCAGTTTAGGATCACGCTCTTTAACCGGGCTTTCGAACGGTTGACAGGTCGGAGCTCCAGTAAAGTCCTGGGGCTGGGGCTGGATTTCCTGTTCCCTCCGGAGAAGCTGGCGGAGTCGCTTGCATACTTTCGGCACACATCTGTCGGAGAGCCATTGGAAACCGTTGAGGTCCCCATCCAACATGTGGGTGGAAGTGTCCGCGTCTTGCTCTGGAACTCGGCGACCCTGTATGGGGCGGATGGAAAGACGGTCGTTGCGACGATCGCTCAGGGCCATGACATAACCGAACGGAGGAAAGCGCAGGAGGAACAGAGAAAGCTTGAAGCCCGACTTGCACAGGTCCAGAAGCTGGAGGCGATCGGCACTCTTGCCGGCGGCATTGCCCATGACTTCAACAACATACTCGGGATCATCATGGGGTACGCAGAGATCGTCGGACTCGAAGCCGCTGAGAACAGCAATCTGAAAATGAACATCGATCAGGTGCTGAAAGCGACTCATCGAGCCAGGGACCTTGTAAAACAGATCCTCACCATTAGTCGAAAAACAGACCAGGAAAGGAAACCGCTGCAAGTCACCCCGATAGTCAAAGAGACCATCAAGCTTCTGAGAGCTTCCCTGCCGACTGTGATCGAAATCCGCCAGAGAATCGATCTGTCGGAAGGGGATGATCTGGTTCTGGCTGATCCGACTCAAATCCACCAGGTGCTGATGAATCTAGCCACAAACGCAGCCCACGCCATGCGTGAAAACGGTGGGGTCCTGCGGATGGATCTTTCCTCCGTGCATTTCAACTCCCTGGACGCCGACAAACCGCTGGAGCTCGGTCCGGGAGGATATCTCAAAATTACGGTCGAGGATACCGGGCACGGGATGCATCCGAGTATCATCGACCGCATCTTCGACCCCTATTTCACGACCAAGGGAGCGGGGGAAGGGACCGGTCTGGGACTGGCTATCGTTCATGGGATTGTGAAGGGTCAAGGGGGAGCGGTCACGGTCGACAGCGAACCCGGGAAGGGAACGGCCTTTCAAGTCTATCTGCCAAAGCTGGAAAGACAGGAATCAGTTCAAAGCAAACCCTCCGAAGAGATACCCACCGGAAGTGAGAGCATATTGGTGGTCGATGATGAGCAGGCACTGGTCGATGCGGTCAGGCAAATGCTCGAACATCTGGAATATAACGTGACTGCGGCAACGAACGGCACCGAAGCACTGTCTCTGTTCCTCCAGCGAACAGGGCGATTTGACCTGGTGGTTACGGACTATACCATGCCAAAAATGACAGGGGCTGATCTTGCGCGGGAGATCAGGCAAATCCGGCCCGATCTTCCCATTATCCTCTGTACCGGCTTCAATGAAAGGATTAGCATGGAATCAATAAAGGAAATCGGAATCACCGAGTTGATGAGGAAGCCGGTCAGCTTGAGAGGTCTCGGTGAACTGGTCCGCAAGGTCTTGAATACAGAAGACAATTAGATGATCAGTGTTGGAAGGGCCGATATCAAAAGAAGAATAAGGAGAATCCAGGATCGCACAGTTGGGTGGATAGGGGTTGTTGCCTTTGGAGTAGTTCCGGCAACAGGCTCTCAATTTGCTCATGCCTGGGCAGGTCCGGGCCCAATGCTGTTGAATTAAGCGGGACTTCCCTGCGCAGCGCCGTCACCCCGGCGAAAGCCGGGGTCCAGAAGATATTGCAATCACTGGATTCCGGCTTTCGCCGGAATGACGCACAGGGCTTCAACAGGGAGATCCTTTACCTTAATTCAACAACATTGAGGTCCGGGCCCGGCTAATGCCGGAGGTTGGAACAGATCCCGCAAGAACAGAATTCCAACCAAATGGAAGAGTGAATCAGCAACTACGTTCTGGATCAATATGAGAAGGTAGTGTATGCGCAAGACCATTGCAGTTGATAATATAAAAGTGGGAATGTATGTTGTATTGCCTGTAGCATGGTATAAACATCCATTTGCTAAGAGTGAGTTTATAATAAAATCTGAAGATCAGATACAAAAGATATGTGATAGTGGTATTGTCGAAGTCATAGTTGATATTGAAAAAAGTATTGTTAATGAAAATAAGCGTACACCGAATATTCCATCACATCAGCCAGCCAAACCAGTATCAAGAAGTGTTGTCCCCGAAGAACTAATCGACACAATCCATAATTCAAAATTGACAGCTCAACAGAAAGCGAAGGCAATTCAAAAGCATTCTGTATCGATGATCAGCAATCTGTTTAACAGTCCAACTGCCGACAATATCAAACAAACAAAAAAAGGTATCTCGGAGATCGTTGATCTAATTCTCTCTCATGAGGAAATGTCCAAATACCTGCTGAGCATCACTTCACACGATTATTGTACATACACTCATTCCGTCAACGTCGGTTTTCTGGGTGTTTCATTGTCAAAGGTCCTTTTCAGGAGATCAACGGCTCATGACATGCATGAGTTGGGTTCCGGCTTCTTTCTGCATGATCTCGGAAAGGTGCATATCGATGCGGCAATCATCAAGAAGCCCGGGATACTGACCGAGACCGAGATGGAGCAGATGCGCAAGCACCCTGGGCTTGGATACACGATCCTGCGCAAGGCGGATCAGTTGAGCCATGAGTGCAAGAAGATTGTTATGCAGCACCACGAAAGGTTTGACGGCAGGGGATACCCATATGGGCTTTCAGGAGAGGAAATCCATCTGTACGGAAGGATCTGCTCGATTGCCGATGTCTTTGATGCTCTCACTTCAGATCGTCCCTACAGGCAAAAACTGTCGACCTTCGGTGCCCTGAAGTTGATGAAGGAAGAGATGATCAGCCACTTTCACGAGGAGCTTTTCGAGCAATTCGTACTGCTTTTCACCTGACAGGGGGGCTGCATATGGTCAGGTTTTTCACCGTTCTTCTTTTCTTTTCGTCTCTTCTCCAGCTTTTTTCTCCTTGTGCGGGCGCGAACCCTTCGGATGATCCGGAGGTCCTGGCTCGGCGGGGCAAGGAGATGATCGGTTCCGGGACTGAAATGCCGGTCCTCACCCTTGTGAAGCCGGCAGGCGGGTGGACCACGAGTATGCAGCTCGAAATCAGCGGCAGCTGTTCGGACCCCTCTGCCGATCCGATCGTCGTAAATATCAACGGTGTTCGCTACTTTATCCGTACTTCTCAGGGTTCCTTTTCCAGAATGTTTCCCGCGGCAAAAGGGAAGAACAGTGTTATCGTCGAATGCGCAAACAAGGGGGGTGTTGCCCGGGCGAGCGCGTCGGTGGAAGCCATGATCAGTCCGATTCCGTTCAAGGTCGTTCTCACGAGCGATACCGACTCGGCCTACACCGATCTCCACATTTATGAGCCGGACAAGACCCATATCTATTGGGCCAAGACGGATTCTCCATCCGGCGGGATCTTCTTCTTGAATGAACAGGAAGGGGGGTTTGATCTGGCGGGCTACGGTCCCTACCTTTACGTGCATCCGGCGCCGCCCGTCGGCGTCTTTCGCGTGGATGTCAACTATTGGCCGGGCGGTGCCGTTCAGCACACGCTTGCCAATCTCGACATCATTACGGATGAAGGTCTGCCGACCGAAAGCAGGAGGCGAATCAGGACACCCCTTGCACGGCCCGGTGAAACGCAAACGCTCGCTTATGTTGTCATCCGGGGGAACAACCAGCCTCCGAAGATTTTTGCACCCGGACAAGACGCAGATTCCGATATGCCGCCCGAGGTGAAGGAGTACAAAGAAAAAGGAGAACCGAAGCTCCAGGACAATGAGGAGGATTCCGCTTTCTTGAGTCCGTTCGATGAAAAGGCGTTTCGCGAGACGGTGACTCGCCTGGCTCTCCTTCAGGCAAGACGGGTAAGCCCCCGGTGGACGGAAGCGCAGAGGGATTGTTCGGGGCTTGTCCGGTTTGCCTACCGCGGAGCCCTGGAGGTTGGTTCCGCGAAGGAGAAGAAAAGGCTCGGCGTCCCGGATGCCCTGTTTCTTCCTGCAGTTTCCGAGTTCTCGAAAAGGCTTTTTCCCCAGTACCCTCAAATCTGGCAGGTGGGCTTTGACAGAGACGGCAAAGCCAGTTTTGGAGCCTTTGCCGATGCCGAAACACTGATTGGATTCAACTTCAGAAGGAAGACGCTTGATTTGCAGCGTGCTCGCAACGGCGATCTGCTGGTCTTTCAGAAGGCCCTGGAAAGCGATCTACCCTATCATCTCATGATCTTCGTGGAAAACCGACCGGGAGACCTCGTTGTCTATCACAACGGGGCGAGTGGAGACGAGGCCCAGGTTCGAGTGGTCAGGGTGAGCGACCTCATGGGATCCCCTGATTCGGTATGGATTCCCAGTCCCGATAATCCTCATTTCTTAGGAGTCTTCGAGTGGAACCGATTAAGGCCAAGACATCAAAAAACACTGTTGCGGCGGCAGTATCTCTGACAGTCCTTGCCTTTATCGTGCTCTTTCTATGGACCTGCAAAGGGTTTCACACGGCCGGCCTGAGCGAGTTCGTGCGAAGCGACCTGCCGATGCTCGAACTCAAATTGAGGCTTGTAGACATCAAGGGAGACGCAATCCTACCCGAGCAGTCACGGCTTGTCGAAAAGGCGCTGCAAGAAGAGCAGAGGCCTTCGGCGGATCCTGCGGAAGGTTGCCCGGAACTCGTTGGCGGCGACACGGAAGAGCGCTCGACTCTTTCAGAAATGAAGGATCGCTCGAAGGACTGTCCGCAGGTCGCGACATGGCAGGTGACAATCCACCCCTTAGCCTTCTCCATTTACTTCCAGGAGGGGAAAAAGGTCCTTTCGTTGCTTGAAGAAGGCTCCCCTGTGAGAGAGCTTTTCCAGACCAGGTTCTTTCAGGGGACCTTCCTCGATCCCCTCCACACCGCAGGCGTTCGTGCAGAGGACCTAAACCTCGAAGGACTAGAGGGTGCGTTCCTGGCAAGGCTCATCCGAGATGCTATTCAAGCTCATGGTGAGCTCCACTACGATATTTCGCACGGGAAGAGAGGCTTTGTCTTTTCTTTCGTGAGGGATGAATGTCCCTTTGCATCGAAGGCCTTACCCGTAGCGGTTCGCGTGCTGGCTCGAAGTGGGTACCGTATCCCAAAGCTCAAGGAACCCGTCCTGGAGATGCGAGTCGGCCTTCAGCGGTTTTTCCTCACTCAATACGAGGACCGGATCTATGTTGCCAACGGCCTCGAAGCATTGCTGAATGTCATTGAAAGCCTGTGCCCTCCCGAGAAGAGTCTCCCGGAATCACCGCTGGTCCTGACTATCAGAGCGGAAGCCTTTGTTGATAAGGTCCTTCCGGTCATGGTGGGGAAATCGACCTGGCCTGTAAGCCTTGGCTTCGAATTGTCCGAGAACAACCCCGGGGTGATCCAGTTTGCCCCGGGCAGGTTCGCAGGCCATCTCCGCTCTAAGCTCTTCAAAGGAGTACTTGCAGGGATTCCTCACGATGCCTTTGCGGCAATGGCGGCGAGTTTCTACCTGGCTCCCGGTATGACACCGGAGGAATGGAAACGGCTTGCCGATGAGGGACCTCAAAATCCGGCGCAAAACCAGCCGGAGGAAGCGGGGATTGCGGTTGTCTGGGACCTGGCGTCTTCGGAAGAGAAGCCTTCCAGCATAGGGGTGATCATTTCCAACCAGACTACTCCCAATGAGATCGATGAGTTCAAGCGCACCTTCGCCGATCCAAAGCTGACTGCCGAATGCGGTGGTGGAACGGTCTTTCTCGCGGCCACTTCTAGAAACCTGCTGGCTCGCATGAAGGAATCCTGCAAGGGCCAGTCGTTGAGCATTCTCGATTGGGAACGGGGCACCAGGAAGAAGGATGTGGAAACGGCTCAGCTCCTGTTCTTCATGAACCCGGCGACCGCAGCGAGGGAGCTTTTCCTCGCCGGCGGTGCTAAAAGCGGCGACCCCGGGGATTTTGAGCCGCAATGGAAGAAGCAGTATGAGAAGGCCAAGGAACTGATGCGCGAGGATGGAGAAAAGGTCTTTCACAGCCTTCCCATCTTTGCCTATGCCGGAAATGCGGGCACTGTCGCGGAGATCATCCAGCTCAAAGGATTCACTGTCAAACAAGGTGCAGCACGATGAAGATCAGCCGACGCTCATATTATGCGCTTGCAGTGTTCCTCTGTTTATGGACCCTTTCCGCATCCCCGACTTATGCAGGAAGTCCATTCTACCTCACGGCCGAAAGGAGTTTTTCGAATACCGAAAAGCCTCAGCTGAGGCTCGATTACAGCGTTGTGAACAAGCCGATGCTGGTTCGCGTGCTTCGCCCGAAAAACCTCGATCGCTTTCTCGACGGGCAGTTCCAGATCAGTCGCAGTTATGAGGAGCCGATAACCGAGCTGAATCCTGGACACTACTTTGTCAGCGGACTGAACAAAGTGGAGTCGCCCCTGAGGACTTTCCGGGACATGCTGGACCTGGAGTTCAGGAAATCCTTGCAGGACACCTCGTTTCACGAAGCCATCCTGGAAACGACAAAAGGAGATATCGTATCAGCGCCGGAGCAGATCATCCAGGGCTCCCCTGGCGGATTTGCTCTCGTGCGTGAATACTTCCTGGACCTCGAATACGGTGGGAATGTGGTGAACGATCCGGGCTGGTGGTTTGCGGATTCGGCATGGAGCGAGGATGCCTATAAGATTAGAAAGATAGCCCTCGACCCTCTTCCTGACGGTATTTATCTGGTCCAGGCCGTGCAGGGTAAAACCGAAGCTCAATGCCTGATGCAGGTGAGCAGTCTTGCCGTTCAGGTGAAGCAGTCGACGGAGCAGTTGGTGGTGCGGGTGATCAGCCGGGAAATGGACCCGGTTGCACAGGCCGTGGTGAGCTACCGCGACGGCCGTGGAAAGTGGATACAACTCACTCAAAAGACGAATGAATTTGGTGAAGTTGCCTTTTCAAGCCCGGAAGGAATCCTCGACGGCAAGCTGGTTGTCAAAGTGCAAACGCCCGACAAACGGCAGGCCCTGGTCGATACGGATTTTCTCCCTGCAGTGACCGGTGACGACTCGGTCTTTGTCCTCACGGATCGTCCCATTTTCAAACCCGGTGAGACCTTCTTCTATAAGGGCCTGGTCAGGTCTTTCGAGAACGGTGAGCTCAGAGTGCCGGATTTCGCCCAGAATCAGGCCACTGTGACGCTGATCCGCTCTGACGGGGCGGCGACGGACCTCAGTGAAGTGGTCCCGCTGACGGATTTTGGTTCCTTCAGCGGCAGCTTTGGCCTCGATGAGGCTCAAACGCCCGGCATCTATCGCCTGATTGCTGAAATTGGCGGAAAGCCCCACGGCGGTGAGTTTCGTGTTCGAGACTATGTCAAGCCGGTTTTCTATCTGGAGCTCATTGATCGAAGCCCGACGGTTGTAGCCGGCGATCGGTTCTTTCTGAAATTCAGGGCAAAGCGATACAGCGGAGGGGCGCCGAAAGACACGAAATATGAGGTGTTCCTTTATCGAAAGAAGTTTGAAGCACCACAGTGGGTGATCGAGTCCGGAGGCGGCCTGAGTGCGGGTGCGGACTATTTCGGTGAGATCCGGTCGGCTTCGGCGCTCACCGAGCCCAAAAGGATCTTCAGTTCTGTGGAGGCAAGGCTTGCAGGGCTCGGTGATCTTTCGGTGGCCAATACCTGGGATTCGGCCCCAAAGCTGGACGAATCCGGGGAAGGGACCTTTGAATTCGACATCCCGAAAATGGGGTCTTCGGGTGAGAATGAGTGGATCTATACGCTGATGGTGCGGGCGCAGGATCGAGCCGGTTCCCCGGCGGTATTGACCGAAAACCTGTACGTGACCCTCTCTGAAGCACAGCCTGTTGTCCGCTTTCCGGATACCATCGCTCGAGTGGGGGAAAAGGGACATTCGGTTTACGTGCGCTCAACCTATCCGGATGGGAAGCCTGCCCCGAGGGGGGGAGGCATAGTCGACATCTCCCTTGAAAAGGGCCGGGAAGCCTCGACGAGTTTCGTTAAACTCCCCTTTACAACCGATGATCAAGGCGTCTGCCGGCTCACTCTGCCCGAGCTGTCGAGCCCGGGAAGACTGATCGCCGCGGCGACCCTTGAAACGCTGCACGGCCGGCCCATGAAGCGGACGGCAACATCGCAACCGGTTTCCATGATCATCGGCGGGGCCCAGGGGGAAACCGTGCTGGATACCCGGGAGCTTGAGCTCTTCACGTCGAGCACGATCCTGAGCCCCGGAGAGAAGGCCAAGGTGTTTGCCCTACTTCCCTCGGACTGGGGGAGGTCTGAAAGTGGGACCCTTTGGGAAACCATTTCCGGCCGCAAGGTCTATGACACTCGATCTTCGGCGTTCAAGGGCAGAAGCCGCTGGTTTGAGATTGAGGCCAGGCCGGAATATGGGACCGGTTTCTATCATACGGTCACCGTACCCATGAGCGGCGGGAAATATCGTGAACAGACCCTGGGATTTCGAATTATTCCATGGACCAGGCGCCTGAATATCTCGGTATTCCCGGAACGTGAAGAAGCGGGGCCGCTGAAGCCATTTCGGATCGAATTCGAAGTGAAGGACGGCGAAGGAGCTGTCTCGCCTGACACGGAACTGGCGGTCATGATCGTTGACCGAGCGGTTTATGCCGTGCAGTCGGAAATTCGACCGGGGATCTTCGACTTTTTCTATCCCTTGCCGCGGTTGAATCTGGCAACCTTCTACTCCGACGAGCTCCAGGGTTATGGCTATGCTGACCTGTTGAAGAAGCCGAATTTCAGGCTGGGTGCGCTGAAGAGCCAGAGCAGACTCACCAAGAAGGCAATGCGTGATACCGCCGGCTGGTTCCCCCATGTGGTAACCGATGCCAAAGGTCGAGCTGCCATCACAGTCGATCTTCCAGCGAATGTCACCGAATGGCTGATCACCGCAGTCGCTGCAGACAAGGCCGGGCGCGTCGGGGAATCGAACGGAAGATTTCGCACGGTTTCCGATATCTCGGTTGAAGTGCTGGCACCCCAATTCCTTCGCGAAGGAGAAGAGGCGGTTGTACAGATCAAGACGGTGAATCATCTGGCTCAAAGCGTTTCCGTAAGGTCCGGAATCGAACTGGCAGGGGAGACATTGCTTAAGGCCGGAAGACTGGAAGGAGATTTCAGCCTCGAAAAGCAGGGTGAGAATATCCTGCCGCTGACACTGGAAGCCAAAGGGGACAAAGGCGAGGCTTCCATCAGGGTGACACTCGACACTGAAGAGAAAGTCCACGTCGGCGGTTCCGAGGAATTCGGCATTCCTCTCAAGAGTGCGGCAATGAAGCAGACTTTTTCCGGAATCAGGGACGGCGATACACTCATTACCCGATTGCCGGAGCGGGGAAAGGTCGGCGAACTGAAAGTGCAGGTGAGCTCAGGGCTCCTTGGTGCAGCGCTTAGTGCTGCTGAAGTCCTGGTCTCGTACCCTTTTGGGTGCACCGAGCAGCTTGTTCACACCACTATTCCCAACCTTGTGCTGATGGATCTTGTGAAGCGTGCCGGGATTGACCCAAAGGAATTAGGGCCTCTTTGCGATCCCCTGACCAAAGCGGCAAGAAACGCGTCCCTTGGTATCAAGAAGATCATTTATAACCAGAAAACAGATGGCGGATTCGGCCTCTGGCCATCGGATCCCGACACCTCACTTCCGGTGACCCTGACGGCGCTCTATGCTCTGCAATTCGCAAAGGACCTGAAGATCGAGGGCACTGAACAGTCATTCAGCAAGGGTTTGGACTGGGTCGCGGCGCGGATTGAAAAGGGGCATCTGGCCCAGGAGAGCACCCTTCGGGGCTATGAACTGGCCAAGTCTGCAGAGATTGGTCTGCCCTGGCAGGAATGGGAGCAGCAGACTGCCTATGTGGAGAGGGTTCGAGGAGAGCAAACCTCGTCAGTGGAAGAATTGATCTATGCGCTCAAGATTTTCGCAGCTCACAAGGATATCGACTGGGACCGGTTTAGTCAGCGGTTCAAGGATACGACCGTTCTGGAAGAACTAATCGATAGGCTGATTCAGGGCCTCGAACAGTTCCGTGCGGGAGACTATGTGAAAAGAGCTGGAGGAAAGTCTGAGATTATTGAGGCACTGGGTTTCGGTTTCGGAGTTCCCTACGTTGTTTCAGCCGGTCTGGGTGTTCTGGAGGACCTCGGTGCCCTTCCGGAAGAATTGGAGGCCAATCTCAAACAACTCCTCCTTTCCTACATGAGAAACGGCGCCTGGATTTCGACCTTCAATACCGCTCAGGTGATTTTCAATACGCGGGAAATCTTGAGCAGGGAAGCAGCCGCATTCGCTCAGGAACGGGAGACGGGATCGAGAACGATTGTGATCTACACCCGGGACGGCATCGAACTTGGCAAGCTCACGCCTATTCCTGCGGGTTTTGTCGGGAACTTCGCTCAGGGGGGATCTCTTTCGGCCCTTTCCGAGATCCGGCTGGATGGGCTTGACCCTGACGATGCGGCGTATTCAGTCGTTTCGGTTGACGTTCCCTATGGCACGGTGAGACCCTGCGCGCACGGTTTGACGGTTGAACGAACCTTTAGACGGATTACCTCACATGGCAGCGAAAAGCTCGATATGACTCGACCGCTCCGGAAAGGGGACCTGGTTGTGAGTGAAGTCTGCGTGAGAAGAGGTCCGGTGACGGACATGGGACCTGTTCCCAGCCAGTTCCTGGTTGTGGAAGATGGCATCCCGTCTTTGGCCCAAAGCATGGATGACGATGAAGCCTATCTTGCCGACGCCGGGATTCAGCCTAGGGAGGACACCTATTGGAGCAGGATCAAGCAGACCCAGCGCCATCCGGATAAGACCTTAAGAATTGCGAAGGTGCTGCCGGGGGGGGAGTTCAAGGTCTATCAGATCTGGCGTGCTGCCTTTGCCGGAAAGGCTGCAATACCGCCGGCCCGAGCTTTTGACATGTACGATGAGGGCCTTCAGGGGAACACCGAGGCGGGAGAAGTTCGGGTGGAGTAGCCAGGTCGGTGACCGGAGCTCGAAACAAGGAGGAATATGTTGGAAGTTGTCAGGGATGAATCAAGGGTGCTTGTTAAGATTGAGCGGAACATTATTGCCTCAAACATAGATGAATTGGGTCAAGAGCTTAAGGACCTCTTGAGGGAAGAAGTAACAGATCTGGTTATTGATCTTTCAAGAGTGGAAATAATTGATTCATCCGGACTGAAACTTCTTATTGGAACACAGCATTCTTTAGCTAAAGCCAACGGCAGATTGTCGATCATAAATGCTTCAAAAAATATCATTAAGCTTTTCAAAAGCATGCGATTGGATCAGCATATCCGTCTAATCGATGAGCAAATTTAGCCGGCCCTGCTGCGGGTTTTCTGATCCGGCAGATCAACGAAAGCCGAAAGAGCAGAGCTGATGATCAGGAGTATGCCTACCAGGCTAATGCCCCACCCGAAGGATCCTTCTTTCCCGAAAATACCGATCAGGGTCGGGGCCACGCCCGCGCCTGCCAGGAAGGCAAAGGGTATGGTAAAAGAAATGATGAGATTCGGTGAGCTTGAGAAGGCGATGGACGATAAGGCGGAAAAGGCTGCGGGGAAGAAACAAACGGCCAGCATGGCCTGGGAGAAGATGACGACCAGCATCCAGATACCCGGTACCAGTCCCAGGAATAGAGTCAAGATTCCAGTGAAGAGCAGGGCGCAGGCCATCGTCTTCTTTGCGCCGATGTAGTCCGCCACCCACCCACTCAATAAGGCCATCCCAAGAGAAGGAATCCGGGAAAGAGCAACGACGGTATTGGCCTGTTCCGGATTCATACCCCGTTCTGAAACCAGAAAAAGCGGAAGCATCGAATACACTCCCACCGTGGAGCTGATCCCGAGTCCGAAGAGCGCCACCATGATCCAGAAGACCGGTTCACGGAAGAGCCCGCGGAGAAATCCGAGTGCAGGGGCTTCTCCCGGGAACTCTCCGCCTCGGCCAAATCGGATGAGAGCCAACCCGAGCAGGAGAGAAGCCAGCCCCACAACCAGGAGGGTTCCCCGCCAGGAGACCCACTGCAAAAGCAGATCCGAAAGCAGAGGCGCAGCGATAAAAGCCAGATTCGGGGCCAGTTCATGAACGGATATCGCCTTACCCCAGTGGTTTGGGGTGAACAATGAGGTAATCGTTGCCATGGCTGAAGGGAAGTATAGCCCTGCAGCCGCTCCTATACCGAATACGCCGGCGCGGATGCTCCAAAGCCCCTGGCTGCAAGATGTTGCCATACATGCCAGACCCACGGCCACGGCGGATAAAATGATCGTATTCCTGTGTCTCAGACGGGAGGAGACGTACCCCGATGCCATGAGGGCAATGAAATACCCCATGGCGATGAGGAGAAAAAGCATGCCTGCCTGGCCATGATCCAGATTCAAATCCATTTCGATGACAGGCATCAGTGGGCTCAGGACAATCCTGGCAATGAAGTTCAGAAAAAACACGGCGGCCAAAAACAACAGCGGTCCGATATTGGTCTCTTTTCCTGTTCGAGTCGTCTTTCAAGCACATTCGGATTAAAGCAAGTGTGCCGCTGCGAAAGAGTCTATCGTGGATCGACATATCTGGCAAAGGGAAATCCATCCTGAAATACCGGAGGGTCCGGCGCCATGGATGGTTTGAACGCTGGACGGCCTGCAAGAAGTGACCATGCCTCGACACCTGTCATCATTTCGTCGACCTGTCATTTTGGGAAAATGCATTTGCAGCAGGCTTCCTGATTCGGTATTTTTCCAAACAGGAATCGTTTTCGCGAAGATAGATGGAAATGGAGAGACCGATGGTGAGTGGGAGCAAGGTCCGCTTCTGCGGTCATGATGTGACGGATGAAGAGCTGGAGTTGATTCTCGAGACTGTGGCGGATTTCCCGAACCTGAGTCGCACGGAGCTGGCGCATACGGTCTGTGAGCTGCTTAATTGGAGACGACCGACCGGGGCACTCAAGGCTCATGAATGCAGAATCTTTTTAGAGGAGTTGGGAGAGCATGGTATTTTGCACCTTCCTGGCCGTCAGGGGCCTGGTAAGGGGGGGGCCCGAACGGTTCGGCCGGGCCAGCGGAAGGCAAGGGGACCGGCCCCGGAGATTCTGCAGGGGAGCGTGAGGGATGTTGCCCCGATATGGCTTGAAACCGTCGAGAACCCCGATGATCATCGCCAGTGGAGAGAATGGGTAGGGCAATATCATTATCTGGGGTTCACGGTGCCTTTTGGGGCCCAACTCCGCTATTTTGTCGGGGTATCACGACCTGAAAGAAAACGTGTGGGGTGCGTACAGCTTTCCAGTCCCGCCTGGAGGATGGCTGTAAGGGACCGCTGGATTGGATGGGATGAGGCTCAGAAAACGCGTCGTCTGCAGCTCATTGTCCAAAACAGCCGCTTCCTGATCCTGCCCTGGGTGCAGATCAAGAACCTCGCCAGCATGACCCTGGCCCTGATGGCTCGACGGGTCCCCGATGACTGGCAGGAACGCTACAATGTCCGGCCGGTACTCCTGGAAACCCTGGTCGATCCGGCTCATTTTCGTGGTACCTGCTATGCTGCCGCCAATTGGATTCACCTCGGGCTCACCACCGGCCGCGGACGGCAAGATCGCACCCGTCGACGCGAGGAGCTCGTCCCCAAGGAGGTTTTCGTCTATCCTCTCTTTCGCCATTGGCGAAAACAGCTGTTGGATCCCAGTGAGGAGATTGCCTACAGGGCGATTGATCCCAATGACTTGTAGCGGACAGCCTGAAACGGACATGGCGTTTGGGAACGATTCAGCCGGGATAACGGTGCGAAACGCGGTTCATTTGAGGGCGGGTCTGATCTTCTCTGCAACCTCCCGAAGGTTCTTAGCCCACTCCAGCGCCATCGGGTCGGCTATGATGACCTGACCGCCAATGCCTTCCGCAATGACCCTGGCACTGGTGGACGAAAACTGAGGTTGAACGAAAACGATCTTGATGTTTCTTGCCCTGGCATGCTCAATCAAGAGCTTGAGCTCAGCGGCTTTGGGTTCCTTTCCCTCAATTTCGATTGGAGTCTGCTCCAGTCCGTATGCCCAGGCAAAATAACCCCAGGCGGGGTGAAATACCATGAACTCCCGGTTGCCTCCCGTATCTCGAAACCTGTTCAAAAGCTCGAGATCCAGGTTGATCAGCTCTTCTGTGAACCTTCTGTAGTTGGCTTCATAAAGGGTTTGGTGAGCGGGATCGACCTGGAGAAGCGCATTGAGAATAGTACGGGCCTGGATCATCACCAGAGGAGGAGAGAGCCAGACATGTGGATCGAATACCTCGTGATGGTCATGGTGCGAAGATTGTTGCGGATGGACTCCCCCATGCTGTTTCCCATGATGATCATGCCCCTTCATGGGAATCTTTCGGATGTCGGTTTCGGTATGGACGATCCGCATAGCTGGATTCGCAGCCGCAAACTTTTCAAGCCATGCATCTTCGAAAGGAACCCCTATGGCAAAATAGATGCTTGATTTTGCCAGCGCCGCCATCTGCTGGGGCTTCGGGTCGTACACGTGCGGCTCGGCGCCCGGTTCAACCATAACCGAGACCGCCACACAATCCCCGCCGATCCTTTCGACAAAATGCTTCTGCGGGAGGATACTCACCGTGACTTGCAGTGGCCCGTCTGCATGCGCCGCGGAAAAGATCCCCTGGCCAAACAACCCCCCCAGAAACAGTATGATGCCCACGAAACGCTTCATCAAACAACCTCCAACGGGGCTATTGCACACGCTCTGCATTCAATAGCCGGAAAAGGACATGTCGCTTTACAGGTCCGCACAATGATAGTTGACAAAGCCCGTCAGGGTTGTCCCTATTTATGCAATAGAATACCGGAATACGCAAGTCGAAGTGCGTGCCTTCAGCGATCGAGCGTCTTTCTTCGCACCGCAAGTTCTTTCCCCCTCGTTCCCACGCTCTGAGTGGGAACGCCCACGCTGGACGCTCCACGTCCACTGGCGCAGGGTGCCCGAAGGCATGGGCCCCGACGCAGAGCGTGGGAGCCAGTGAAATCGGGATCTGGACCTCGCCCATTCTGTTCAAAGCGGATATAGACAGAGTGCATCTTCCAAAAAGAGCAAAGGTCCTGTAGAATTCTGTTCGGTAGCCTGAATCAGTAAGGATGGGAAGGGATGTGTCGTAATCGGCGAGGGAGAAGCAATGGAACAGCCTGCTCGCGGCAAAGCTAACCTTCGGCCCGGGGCCGCGGTCAAGGCATGCATTCTGATCGCGTTCGTGGTGTGCGCGGTGTATGGGGTACACTTCACTCCGGCAAGAGATCTCCTTACCGCGGAAGCCTTAGGCAATCTACTGAATGGAGCCGGATTTTGGGCTCCGGTTGTCTTTGTCTTCGTCTTTGCCCTCGGAGTGTGCCTGTTCATCCCTGGAACACTGCTGGCAGGTCTCGGGGCGATCATCTTTGGTGCCTGTTGGGGCTTTCTCTTCATATGGGTAGGAGCTATGTTGGGATCGAGTGCCGCTTTCTTCATCGGCCGCACTCTGGGAAGGGACTTTGCGGCATCCCTGATTGGAGACAGATTGAAGAAATATGACAAGGCCATTGAGACAAACGGCTTCACCACAGTCCTCTACTTGCGGCTCATCTACTTTCCCTTTACCCCCCTGAGCATGGGTATGGGCTTAACCAGCGTGCGCTTTCGGGACTACCTGCTGGGCACGGGTCTTGGAATCGTAGTTGGGCTCTTGATTTTCACCTTCTTCATCGGAACAATCAAAGAAGCCTGGGCATCCGAAGACTGGTCCCAGTTGTTGTCTTTCAGGGTCATCTTGTCTGTAGTCCTCTTCATCCTTTCTTTTTTCATTCCGAAACTGATCAAAGCGATCAGGGAAGAGAATTAGACAGAGCTGATTGAAAGAGGATGATGTCAGCTGAAGAGTATGGCTGAACAGGTTCATCCGGGATCGTTTCGGGCAGGATTTGAAAATTGGATCGAATTCGATTAGCATGTTTTGCGCATGGAAGGTCGTGACCATCTAACACAGAACCGATGCTGAGAAGGTTGATTCTATGGAGCAGGCTGCTTTGGAATTCTGGAAGAATCACTCAATGCGATTCATTGAAATGGCAGTGCGGACGGACAAACGAGTAGTCTTAAACAATGCAGATGGCTACGGAATGGCCACTCGAGAGTGTGGTGATACGGTAGAGATCTATCTCGTCGTGCGAGATGGTCGGATTCATTCGGCATCTTTTGAGACCAATGGATGCCTCTATGCCATTGTCTGTGCCAACGCTGCAGTTCATCTGTCACTGGGCAAAACGCTGCTGGAGGCGATGGCCCTCACTCCAGAGCACATTCTGGATTACCTGGAGACTCTGCCGCCCGAAGAAAACCATTGTGCCGAGCAGGCCATTGAAGTCCTTCGCCTGGCCATTGCCGATGCCAGAGAGAATGAACGACAGCCCTGGAAGAAGTTCTATGCACGGAGATGATGCCCCATGGTTAAATCAGGGGTGGATCCTTTGAGGATCAAACCGAGAAGATGCCAGGGCAGGGTAGGGGAAGGATCGGATTACACCTGTTTGAAATGAGGAAGAGAGGACGTGAGCTTCATCTATTCATCTGCCGCCGATATCAAACATGCCCCGAAGGACCTTCTTTTCATTTGATCTTTGATCCAACCATCGAAGGACCTTATGGAATTCCCGTTTGAGATCCATCAGGCTCTTACCGCGATGGCTCACTCTGGACTTCTCTTCAAGGGTCATTTCTCCGAAGGTTTTATCCATTGGGGGGTAGTAGAAAAGAGGGTCATAGCCAAAGCCGTTATTGCCACGGGGTGCGTCGGTGATGAGCCCTTCGCAGGTTGCTTCGAAGGTGAGAGCCTGTCCGGAAGGAACTGCCAGCGATAACACACAGCAAAAACGTGCCTTGCGATCAGTGATGCCGGAGAGAGCTCTCAGCAACTTGACGTTGTTTGCTCTATCGCTTGCCTTTGGGCCCGCATACCGGGCTGAGCGAATACCGGGTTCGCCTCCCAGGGCTTCAACCTCGAGGCCGGAGTCATCGGCGAGAGCGGGAATACCGAGCACCTTAGCGGCAAAACTGGCCTTCTTGTATGCATTTTCTTCGAAAGTTGAGCCATCTTCCACTGCTTCTGGGATTGATCCAAAATCATTGAGGTCCCTTATCTCAACCGGGAATTCCCGAAGGATCGTAAGGAGTTCCACAGATTTCCCGCGATTTCTGGTCGCTGCAACAAGCAGTACTTTCCCCATGGCGCTCTGGTCTTTCTTCCTCCATAAGCTTCGGAACGTTTTCATCCGTTGGATGCCGGTTGTTCTTCCTCATCGGTTTCTTCCATTATCTCTTTTTTGCCGAAGACGTGAACGATCCATACGCTTGCTTCATAGAGGATCACCAAGGGGCCGGCCATCATCAACTGCGAGAAGATGTCCGGACCGGGCGTGATGGCAGCCGCGATGATAAAAATGACAATAATGGCGGCTTTGCGCATACGCCTCATAAAGGGGGCTGTGATTAATCCGAGTCTTGCAAGGAAAAAGGCAAAAATGGGCAACTCAAAAACCACACCAAAACCGATCAGCATCCGAGTCGTGAAGGTGAGGAACTCCCGAGTGGTGATCATGGGTGTGATGTAGTCGGTTGCAAACGATGTAAAAAACTGAAAACCATAAGGAAATACAAAGAAGTAGCCGAAACTCGCCCCGCCCAAAAAGAAAAAGCTGGAAAAGAAGACTACCGGAAGCATCGCTCGTTTCTCGTTTTCATAAAGCCCCGGCGCTATGAAGCACCAAAGCTCGTATAGGATTATCGGCACAGCGAGCATAAACCCTGCAATGAAGGCAACCTTGATGTAGGTGAAAAAAGCCTCATGAGGGGCTGTGGAGATGAGCTTGATGACCTGATCCTTGGGCAGGGCATCGAGCCAGGGCCTGCACAGAATCTGAAAGATCTTGTCCGCGAAGGCGTAACAAAGCAGGAATCCGATCCCAAGCGCTAGAACGCAGATCAACAGCCTCTTGCGGAGCTCTTCCAGGTGCTGAGTAAACGGCAGTCTTTCTTCTGGCATTCTTTGATCTCTTAATCGTTGGCTGTATCGACGGATGTCATGGGAGCTTCGCATTTTCGGGGGTTGAAACAGCCTCTACAGTGGGCTCACCATGTGCCTTCTTCGTCTCCCCTTTATTCGATATGGCCTCGGTCGATCCGGTCGTTTCGGTGTTCAGTTCGCGAGGCGACGCCTTTGGTGTTGCTTCCTCCGGCATGCGCCTGCCAAAAAGGACTTCGTGTTGAGCTTTCTGGAATTCCTGTTTGATTTCGCGGACAGTCTCATCCTGGTCGAATGTTTCCCTGATCTCATTCATCGCTCGACGGAATTCGGCATAGCCTCTACCCAGCGCCTTGGCCAGGTCGGGAAGCCTGTTCGGTCCATAGACGAATAACGCTACAACCAGAATCACGAGAAACTCATCGAAACCTATGTCGAACATACTCTAGCTCCCCGACCTGCCGACTCCCACTCTGATTTCAGGCACCGCCCGCCCAGGGTCCCTCTATTTCGTAGCATAGCTGTGCAGACCACTCAGTAGAAAATTAACGCCGAAGTAGGTAAAAAGCACACAGCAAAAGCCGATGATCGAGAGCCAGGCCACCCGGGCGCCGCGCCAGCCCTGAATAGTTCGCGCATGGAGCAAAGCGGCGTAGACCAACCAGGTGATCAGTGACCAAGTCTCTTTTGGATCCCAGCTCCAATAGGTTCCCCAAGCGGAATTTGCCCAGATGGAACCGGTGATGATTCCCAGCGAAAGCCAAAGAAATCCAAAGACTATCATCTGATAGTTGAATTCTTCAAGCTGCCTGGGTATCGGAAGGAGTGCCAGAATTCCCTTGGGGTGAGGGTTGTCAGGTCGTGCTTTTCTCAAGAGGTAAAGAAAGCTGATGCCGCACGAAACGGCGAAGGCTGCATAGCCCAAGAAACAGGTGACTACGTGTGCAATCAGCCAATTGCTCTTGAGTGCCGGCACCAGAGGTTGAATCCTGGAGTCCACCTGTGTTGAAAACGATGCATAGGCCATGGCCAGAAATGCAAACAACGCCGGGAAGAATCCAAGAACCCGCTGTTTCGTCCGTTGTTCAAGAAGAAGATAGATCAGCATGATTGCCCAGGCCGCAAAAACCAGGGATTCGTAAAGGTTTGAAAGCGGTGCATGCCCATAACCCAACAGATAAGATTCACGCCATCGCAGCAGAATTCCGGCAGTCTGAAGGAGTATGGCGAGACATCCAGCAATGCTTGCGAAAACCAGCAGGAGCTGATAACGAAACAACACACCTGACAGATAGAGCAGGGTACAAAGAAGATATGCAAATGTAGTTATGCTAAGAAGAAACGAACTGTCCATGCTACGCTCTTTTCTATAATACTACTTCGGATTGAGATCATCCCGAAGGCGCGCACATAATTGGTTGAATTCCTGCTCAAAGGCAAGAGAATTCTTATTGGCCTTGCCGGCGATGATAACCGATGTCGAATGGCTTCCGTTTATCTCGGGCGAGGCCCAAACCCAGAGTTTGCGGTGGCTTGAGTAGAATGTCATGGCTATCCCTGTGAGCATCACTATGAAGCCAATATAAACAAACCAGACGCCGGGGTCCCGTTTTACCTGGAGGCCGGTAAAGTGAGTTTTTTCCAAATCCAGGACCTTGATCCGATAGTTCTGTATGCGGTTCCCGTGGAATTCCGGCATGTCAATGAGGACCCAGGACCCGCTGGGTTCACGGTTTTGGCTCAGGAGTACAATCGCAGCCGCCTGGCCGAAGCTGCTGAGGTTCTCCTGATACTCCACGACTTCCAGCTCATATTGAGTCCCGGGAATAGTGACAGCCTTCCGGTAAGGCAAAGTCAGCTTCTGGATTGTGCCGGTATCCTGCTCCCGCAATTCGACTTCAAGTCTCTTCGGGATGGAACCGTATGTCGCCTGATAAAAGGTTACGCCCTGGAAGCTCAAGGGATCATTGACTCGAATGGATTGTGTGAGTACCTCGTGGCCGTTGTCAAGGATGGTCAAGTCGGACCGGTATTCTTTCGGTGCACCCGTGTCATAGAAAGATACTGCGAAATCATCGCAGCGCACTTGAAAGGGAAGCAAGATCGTCTTCATGCCTCTGGCAAGCAGGACTTGGTCGGAAGTTTCACCCTCGGCCAAGTTCATGAATCCCTTAAAGCCGAAGACCGATCCAAGGAGCGCTCCCAGAAGAATCACGAGGACACTGAAGTGGATGATGTACACCATCAGGCGGCTCCAACGCCCCCGTTCTGCAACCGCACGGAAGGCGTCAGAGCTGGGGAGTGAATGCAATGGCGCAAACTCCTCAGCCACGATCTTGTTGATCCGCACCTCAGTTGCTTCTAGAGGCAGATTAGTGGCAATTACAGTGTGGCAGTTGAATTTCTCTAGCTTGTCCGGACTGATCGTTTCATCCCGGTGAAAGAGAAGCTTCAGGGTCTTTGGCAACCGTTGGATGGTGCAGACAACCAGGTTCAGGCAGAGGAGCAGCAGAAGAGTTCGAAACCAGCCGGTGCGGTAAAGGTCATTCATGCCCAGAAGATCAATCCACCACGATAGGGTTGGACTATAGTCCCTCTGCAATTGCTCAAGAGTACTTCCCTGCGGCAGAAGCGTGCCAAGGATCGAGGAGACTGCGACGATCAAGAAAAGTGAAACGGTTAACCGCATGGAGGAGAGGTTCTGATAAAGGGCATGCACAATTCCTTTTTGAGATTGCATATCTTCTACGGCCTTTCAGATGAGCTTGTGTGGAAAACAACGAGACATGGACTCTCTCATCAAGATTACTATTGCGGTTATCAAAACCAGTTTAGCAAATTATGCTACACCATTTCTGATACTCTGAGAAGAGCCATTTTTCGACAGGAATTCCTTATGCAGGAAGAGAGGAGAAGCAGGCATTTGCGAGAAGCATGGATCAGTTGTAGGGTTGGGTGAATTGCGGAAAAGGTGGAGTCCTTTTCCTGGAGCTCCTTCAGGGGCGATAGTCATTGTCTGAGGTGTTCTTGAAAAAAAACTAAATTAGGTGTTGACAGCCGCAAGGAAATGCATAAAATGCGCTCCTTGTCAGGGCGGAACCGGAAAGTGGGTTTTTGCTTGACGCGCCTTGGTTCGCAGAGTATAATAGCAATTCCCGTTAGGGAGAATGTTCTTTGGAAACTAGGTAGTGGAAGACGTGCTGGGCCTGAG
>CAYTWB010000014.1:45425-64049 GCA_964441945.1 uncultured Syntrophobacteraceae bacterium | reverse complement strand
GCCGCTTAACAATGTGAGAGATGGACTCTCAGAGTCAACGTGTAAGAATCTAAAGTGATCTGAGGAAGATCATTACATTGCTATGTGGGCAGTGGACCGGGTCTGATATATGATGGGACTCATAGCGATGATGAAAAGCGGTTATTACGGAGTTGTGTCAAATCGTTGAATAGGCAATCAGCCTCTACCGCAAGACGGAATGGTTTGGCATTGCTTTGGCAGCGCTGATTGGGCCCCATTCCTGCTCCATGCCGGGCAATGAGGAGATTGCATAGGACCCGGGCGTTGATTCCATATCCATGGAGGGGAATTCCAATCTCCTCGAATGATTGCCCCTTGGGATTGAGACCATGAAACTTTTGACCACTCAGCTGTCTTACCTTCTCAGTCAGCAGCAGACCCGCAGAAATCTGAAAGCACTGCTCAAATTTGTCCTCTTTCTCACGGCCGTTGTCCTGGTTTACGCTGTTTTATTTCACTGGATCATGGTCAGCGTTGAAGGAAAGGACCACTCGTGGCTCACGGGCATCTACTGGACCCTCACCGTGATGAGCACACTGGGGTTTGGCGACATAACCTTTAACAGCGATGTGGGACGTGCCTTCAGTATCGTGGTGCTGCTTTCGGGGATCGTGTTGCTCTTGATTGTGCTTCCGTTTGCTTTCATCCGATTCTTTTATGCTCCATGGCTGGAAGCCCAGGTGCGTCTTCGTGCTCCCCGTGAGGTCCCCCGGGATACCAGCGGACATGTGATCATCTGCCGCTACGAGACCGTGGCGCGAGGTCTCATCCGAAAGCTCAAGGCTTTCAGGATTCCCTATTACGTGCTCGAACCGGACGTCACGCTGGCAGCAAACCTCTACGAAGAGGGCGTCTCGGTCGTTACGGGAGAGGTTGACAGCAGCACGACCTATGCAGCTCTTCGAGCCTCCGGGGCGCGGATGGTGCTTGCCAATGCAGATGATGCCACCAACACCAACATCACCCTGACAGTGCGGGAGATTGCAACGACGGTGCCGGTTGTTGCCATTGTTGAGAGTGTTGATTCCGCAGACATTCTGGAGCTGGCTGGAGCGACGCACATCCTGTCCTTGAAACAGAGACTCGGCGAGCACCTGGCCTACCGGGTCACGGCGGAGCGCGCCAATGTCCATGTCATCGGCACTTTCAAGGACCTGCGCATCGCTGAGTTTCCCGTACAGAATACCCCTTTGGCCGGGTGTATGATTCGGGAGACGCGCCTTCGGCAGAGGACCGGGGTCAATGTGGTGGGGATCTGGGAGCGCGGGCACCTGTTACCGGCCAAGCCGGATACGGTGCTGAAGGAATCGAGTGTGCCGGTGATTGTCGGGACAGCCAGGCAGATCACCGATATGGAATCGTTGCTGGTGACCGACAATGTCAATCACAATCCCATTCTTGTCATCGGCTGCGGCAATGTGGGCTATGCCGTTGCCGGTGCCCTCAAGAATAAGGACCTCGCATTCCATGTGGTCGAGCGCGACAAAGCTCTTGCAGAGCGTGCCTCAGCTCTTGCAGGCGGATTGTTCATCGGCGATGCGGCGGACCGGAACATTCTCATGCGTGCGGGCTTGGCGGAGGCGCCTTCCGCGGTCATCACTACCAACGACGATGCCATGAACATCTACCTGACCGTCTACTGTCGTCGGCTGAATCCTCGTCTTCGCATTGTCAGCCGCATTACCCATGAACGGAACCTTGAGGCCATTCATCGCGCCGGTGCTGATTTTGTCCTGAGCTATGCGTCTCTGGGAGCGGAATCGATCTTTTCCCTCCTGCAGGAACGGGAGTTGATCATGCTGGGGGAGGGCATCGACCTTTTCGTGGTCAAGGTGCCCGAATCCCTGGCAGGAAAAAGCCTGGGGAAAACCAACATAGGTGCCGAGACTGGATTGACCGTGATCGCGATTCAGAAAGGCGGAGATGTTGTCACCAATCCTCCTGCAAATGCCGTCATTGACCCGGAGAGCGAGCTTCTCATGATCGGAAGCGGTGAACAACGCGATGAGTTTACAGCCCGGTTTGGCATTTGACCGGCCTGATGAGGGGCGAAAGATGGCTGTTGCCCTTCAGAAGAACCACCCTGAAGGGTGCTGCTCTGCAATGGCGGTGATCCGACCAGTGCGAGAAGCGCTTTGGTCATCGCGCCATCCATACTTTGCCAGTCCCAGGCGATCCCTTTGAGTTCATCATAGTCCGTCAAACCAGCCTTCCAGAGAGCATAGAAGGACCCGGCTTGTGCCCACTCCAGCAAGTATCGGTGGATGGCGCTGCCACAACCGAATCTCTCTTTCGGGAGCACCTTCCATTGGCACCCTGTCCGCAGCTCGTACACAATCCCTTCAAAAACCTGCCAAGGCGGCAATGGCTTGCGCCCGCCTCCAGAGCACCGCTTGTATTGCTTGCCCGGATTTCGAGAAGGCTTCGGAACAAACGGTTTCGCCTTCTCCCAAAAAGCATCTGAGACTTCCCATGATTGAATCTTGCCCAAGGTGCACCTCCGGCGATAGGGTCCCGGAGGTAACATGCATCAAGAAATGCAAAATGTTCATCGTCATGCCGAGTGAATGGTCGAAGCCCGATTTAGAAGCCCCACCATTGCCCCTCCGTACATTCCAAAAAACAAACTCCGAACCCTTCCCCTAACAAACCCACTGGAGAGCCTCGCCCTTGCACCACTCAAAACACCAGCAATGACTAACTCTCTGAAGCCAAAATGAGAATTGCTGCTGAACAACCGACAGCGATCATCACGAAGCACTCTCCATATCCTATTGTGATGAGCGCAAGAATGCTGTTTGAGACTGCGGTCCTACCCAGGGTTTCCTTGATGAGCGAGACCATCGGGAGGGGATTAAGTGCTTTGCCGCAAGCTCCCATCCTGCCTCATTGTCGCTTAGAACCGCTTTTTTTTGAAGGCGCGGCCACCTATTCTTGTGCAATCGGCCTCGTAGAATGAAACCATGTGCGGTTTTCTCGTCGCTATTCATGCCTGACGTCGGCCTTCGGGCACATCGTCCAGTTCTTTCGTGCTTGACCCGGGATTAGTAAGATGCATTATCATCCTGGAGGTGTAAAATGGCTTCGGCAAAGATCTCAATCATTTTTTGATGGAGATGTCCGGCTGGACGATTTCTTGTTGAGCGCTACAGGAGGATGCGGTGACAGAGCATCAGGCTATGGCCGCGACCGTCAAAAAGGACTGGAAGTACCGTCTCGGTGTGGGACTTCTCATCTACAGCTTCATCCCGATTTGCACTATCGAGCTTGTCGCGTTCCTGCCGCTGACATCGACCGAAGCGGTTGCGTTCGGTGCGGTATATATCGGCTCCGGAGAAGGGGCCTTCTTTTTAGCCGTGGCCCTGCTGGGAAAGCCGTTCGTCCAGGCGGTAAAGGACAAGATCAAGAGTTTCCTGTTCAGACGCAGGGAACCGTCAAAACCGCGGATCATCAGCAAATCGCGCCACTACACCGGCGTTGCCCTCTTTTTGACAAGTTTCCTGCCCTACTACATTACCCTGGGTGCGCTCATTTTCTCAGACCCGGGTGCAGCCGACCTCAGGCGTCTCCTCTACACGCTGATCGCAGGCGAGGTCCTCGGAATCATCAGCCTCCTGGTGCTCGGCGAGGAGTTCTGTGCCCGGCTGAAAAAGCTTTTCGAATGGCCGGGAAAGGAAATGAACGCGGCGAAATAGCTGAAAAGGGCGCCGGCCCGGCTTCATTTATCCGGGATAGGCCTCCTGCCGCCTGATGCCCGGGCTAACAGGCAATGTGCAACGGAAGGAAAGGAGTTGTCATGATGGGAAAGAGAGTGCTGCTGTTGGGAGCCGGAGCCATGGGGACACTGGCGGCACAGACGGTGTCCAGCTTCGATGATGTCGAAAAGCTGATCGTTGCCAGCCTGAAACGTTCGGAGGCCGAAATGACGGCGGTGCGCTGCCGCGGCAATGTGGCAGCCGATGCCGTCGATGTCACCGATCATGACCGGCTTGTGGCACTCATGCGGGATGCCGACGTGGTCCTCAACTGCGTTGGCCCCTTTTTCCGGTTCGGTGTGCCGATCCTGACCGCCGCTATCGAGGCCGGGGTCGATTACCTCGACATCTGCGACGACCCGGAACCCACGCGCAACATGCTGGACCTGGACGGTAAAGCAAAAGCCGCGGGGGTTACCGCCGTTATCGGCATGGGCGCAAGCCCCGGCATTAACAACCTTCTCGGCGCCTTAGTGTATGACCGGCTGGACGAAGTCGACCTTCTCATCGCCGGCTGGAACATCGAGGAAAAGACCGCTGACCGGCTCGAATACTCTGCGGCCATCATCCACTGGATGGAACAGTGTTCCGGGACCATTCTCGAATGCCTCGACGGGCGGCTGGTCGATGGCACCCCACTCCGGGACCTCGAAATCAACTACCCGGGAAGAGGCAGGCGAACTATCTACACAGTCGGCCATCCGGAACCGGTCTCGTTTCATTACTCCTGGCCCGATGTCCGGGAAACGCACTGCGGCATGGTCATGCCGTCTGCCTGGATCGATGCTTTCCGGAAATATCGGGATGCAATAGATGGGGGTAAAATGACCCTGGAGGAAGCAGGAAAAGACTTGGTGAGGAATTCGGTCGAATCGGGATTGATGGACATGCTGCTGACAGCTTTGTCGAGGCTCCTGGACGGCCCCAGGCTGCCGCTTTTCTTCGTCCTGGGCAAGGGACGCCGCGACGGGCAACCGCGCACCGTTGCCGCTTCTCTTCGAGCCACCCCGCCGGACATGGCCACCATGACAGGTGTTCCTCTTGCACTCGGAGCGATCATGCACCTGCGCGGAAAGACAGGGGCAAAAGGGGTGATGGCCCCGGAGAAGGCCTTCGGTGCAAGTGATTTCTTCGAATGTTTTGCCCCTTACTGCACGTTGCCCGCACCCCGCCCCGCTTCCGAACTGGTGGAAATCGTGGAGGCATAAGGGGACATTATTCTACATCGGTTCAGACAGGCCGCTGTGAACCCCTCGATACTGTACAGTGCCAGAGCGGCTACGATCATCATCGCAGTTTGAAGTTGGATGGCTTAGGCCAGTAGCGGACTAGTGCAACCGGAGGGGCTTTATGAAAACAGTAGGAGGCTATGAGTCCAAGACGCACCTACCAGAACTTCTGGAGCTTGTCGCCAAAGGTAAGAAGATTACGATCACAAAGCAGGGTGTCCCTGTGGCGACCCTGCAGCCCGCCGATTCCTCGAAGAGTAAGCCTGTGTGCGATATTACTGATGAATCGTCCCATGAATCCCACTGATACGAGCAGAAACTGGATTTAATCGGGCCGGAATCCCGGTCGTAGCATGAGGACCCCCAGGCAAAGTCCGTTCACAGCTACCGAGGCGACTGTAGCGAGAAGATAAGCGACAGCAACACCGGCATGCTCTATCGCAAATCCGACGACAAAGTAGAATGAGACAGCGCCTAAACAGCCGATGATGATCCCGCGCATAAATCCGTGTACTGCGGCTGCGCCGTTCTGTTTCTGTGCAAAAACCGCCATAATGCATGTGAATGCAGGAAAAGGCGCGAGAATGCCGCTCCATTTCGGTCCCAGGTATCCCGCCGATCCAGTGATGAGTAGAACCATGGCTGTCGCCGTAACCATTCTCAAAGGAATGTCCCAGGATGGCGAGGCGATTTGCGAGGGGCCGGTAACGGGAGGGCCGGCCAATTTGACGGCAACCCATAGAAAAAGCAGCACCAGGACAGTCACAACCTCCAGGCTGAACGAGAGAAAAGACAGGCCCCAGGCGGCAAGACAATAGGCAATGAAACCAATGACCATAGGGGGCAGCCATCTCTGCCCTCTGGCAGTTCGCACGTATGCGACACAGAAGGTCACCAGAGCAACCGTACCCAGAAGCATCCCGATAGAACCCTGTCCGGCAAAGCGCGGTCCACGCTCGATGGCCAGAAACAGGGAAACAGGACCGGAAGTAAGAGGCAGACCGGTGAACAACCCTCCCGCCAAAAACCCCCACCGGCGCACGGCAAGTGTTGCAGTCGCAATCAGAAGCGGGGCCAGGACCAATTTTAGAATCAATATATCCATAACTATGCACCAACTTCTGCATTCCGCATCCAAATTGAACAACGGGACAAAATTCTTGATCGAGAAGTCTCTGATGCATTCCGGGACCCTCAGCAGCATAGGACTTCCCCTTTGGAATGCGCAAGTTGAATTTGCGCGGGAATGGGCTTTGCGATTTTCCGACACCCCTCCTCCCAAGGTGGATTAGGTTGACCCCCAACGCCGGGTTAGGGCTCAGGGGAATAAAACCTTCATCATGCAAGGCATTGAATGAAATTGGCCCACTCTACTCTGCTCACCATCGCGTTTACTGTCCACTTGGCCTTGCAGTCCCGGACCAGATCAGGGCGGTAGATAAATCCCGTGAGGGAGACCGACTACTGGGCAGTGTTCCCGATAAAATGATGGAGTCTGTCGAGAGGGCCATCCTGCTCACATTGGGCATGGAGGGCTACGCCAGGTCTTTGGAATAGGCATGGAATCCTGGAATGGGTTATTAAACCGACTAACGGATTGAGTAAAGCAATGAAGGCGCCTCGCCCTGCCACTTCGCGAACGCCGACCACAATTCCCTTTCCCAACGCGGCAAGCACGGTTTCGATTTGCTCGATCCTGCCGGTATGGCTCAGGCTGAGCAAACGGTCGATGACCGTGGGGGAGGGCCTTGCGAAGGCCCGCGTCACACATCCTGTTCCAGAGCGGCGCTTTGGCCGCGATCCCTATCGGAAGCAACGCTCTCGACACGGCCTCAATCGGGGAAGGCATCGGGATGGGCTGCCCAGATGGCTCTTCTATGATGGAAACCATTGGGGAGGGGTCAGGCTGGGAGAAGATCAGGGAGATTAGATGATTTTGCCAGGGGCCCTTGCATGACTTGTGACCATGTGGGAGGGGTCAGGAGGTAAAGTCCATACTCTTATGCTTCGCTCCAGTCTTCTGTCATCAATCCTGGTACCCGGTAAAATTCCTTGACATTGTTTGTCACCAATATGAGGCCGCGCGCTCTGGCTTGACCGGCTATCATCATGTCGTAAGGTCCAATGGGCTGTCCTGCACGATAAAGCGCAGCCCGTATCTGTCCAAAATGGTAGGCGGCCTTTTCCTCAAAGGGAAGCACTTCGAGTCGGGCGACCATGGCCTCAATATCGGCCAGATTCCGTTCCACCTGTTGTGAATGCTCTGCCCCGAATATCAATTCTCCCAAGGTTACAGCAGAAATACCCATCCGACCGTGATGAACCTCAAACCGTCTTTTCACATGCTGAGGACGGTTCTTTAAAGTGTAGATGACAATATTGGTGTCAAGAAGGTATTTCAGCACTCAATGCTCTCCCGAAGTTGATCTTTCGGTTGATTGCGTTCCGTCATGAAATCACTGGAAACTCCCGGTGCATTGAACCACTCTTCCCAAGATTGGCCAAAAGGCTCAATCATGCGTATGTTCCCAATTGCGATGACTTCAACATCCTTCACAGATTCCGGAAAAGCAACTTCCTTTGGCAGGCGAATAGCCTGACTTCGGTTGCTTTTGAAAACTCTGGTTCTCACGCAAGCCATAACGCTACCCTCATGGAAGATGTTATCGTTTTGGCAGAAATAATAACTTTTGTGAGGGATATGTCAATGGGATATACTAGGCGCATCATACAAATTCATCCACTTCCATGCTTCAGCCGAGTCCGACAGGAACGTCCTACACCTGATCGCCGAAGGCTCTTCCATGATCCAGACCACCGGGGAGGTATCGGGGGGGAATTCCACACACGAAAATTGTGCTGGTTGCTCCCCAAGGACAGTTAGGACAGTTTGACTTCTGGAATCATGTTGCTACAATAGCTACAGGAGGTGGTGCAATGCAAGTGGGAATACGGGATTTAAAAAACAAGCTGACCCACTACCTTGAGATGGCCAAGAGGGGTCATGCCGTCATCATCACGGACAGGGGAGCGCCAGTGGCCGTTATGCACAATCTCGATCAGATAGAGGAAGAGGCTGGGTCCGAGGAGCGTTTGGCTTATCTGGCTGGACAGGGTTTTCTCAGATTGCCAAGAACGTCGGATGAACCGGCGTTTGAGCCGGTTGAAAGAGCGGAGGCAAAAGGAGGTGCGGTATCCGAGACGATCATCGGGGATCGCAGGTGATCTACTTTGACAGCAGCGCACTGGTTAAACGCTATATAGAGGAAGAGGGAAGCGACAAGGTCAATGCTTTGCTCAAAGAAGGATCGTTTGCGGTCGTCTCAAGTCTGGCCTATTCTGAGATACTGGCGGCAATAACACGCAGGCATAAAGCTGGAGACATCGAAACCTGCGGGCTTGAGCGAATCAAAAAAGCATTTAAAGCCGATTGGGTGTTCCTGACCGTTGTCGAAATGCACAAAGAGACTTTTCAATCTATTGATGAAGTGATTGCGAGGCATGCCTTGAAGGGGGCAAGCAGTATACATCTGTCGACTGCATTATGGCTAAAGAAAACAACGAAAGAAGATGTTGTTTTCGTTGCTTCCGATCTTGAATTGCTCAAAGCGGCCAGGGCGGAAAAACTCGAGATATACAACCCCGGTCGATGAGATGTCATTCGGATGCCTCCTCTATGATTGAAACCACGTAGTACCCCTCCGATGGATGAATTCCTCAGTCCTATGCTTCGCTCCGGTCTTCAAGCACCAGTCCCGGCACCCGTTCATATTCTTTGACTTTGTTAAGGATATGTCATCGGGATATACGACCAGAGCACCATCCACGAAATTTGTGCTATTGATGCCGGAGAAAAGAGTATACTTCAAGAAACGATAGTCTCTGAGGGCTATGACAAGGTGAGGAATCGAGCATGAAACACTTGGGGAAAACGGCCTTTTTGCTTGCATTGACCGTTGTCTGGTTCGGTTCTTTCTGGTCGAACGTGACGGGTGCACCGATTATGGTGGCGAAGAACCTCTTTGCCCGGGATAGAAAACCACCCTCGCCGGAATCGGATGCATCGCCCGCCCAATCCAACAAGCCGGGGTTGTCGACAAAATCGATCCAGCTGGATGGGGTTTTGATGCGGGGAGACGAGAGAAAAGCCATTCTGCGGTTGAAAGGGCAGCTGCCCGGTGCCGAAAAAGGCAAAGGACAGAAGCCCTATGTGACTGTGAAAGAAGGCGATAAAGTGGGCGACTTTCAGGTGGTCAAGATTGAGAATCGGAGCCTTTCTCTCGAAAGAGACGGGCAGACTGAAGTCATATACCTCTTTGGTGAGGGAAAGGTGGTGATTCCTCCCCCCTCCGTTCCGTCAACGCCCAAACAAAGCCAGGTCCAACCGGGGGAGCGGGCTTCGAGTGGTCCTCAGCCTCCATTTCCTCATCGGCCGGGGGATGTAAACATGCCAAGAAGGGGACAGCCTGCCAATGTGGTGAACGCTCCAGGTGGACGGGGGATTGTGCCGGCACCCCCTCAGGGCCAGCCTGATGATAATCCTGCTTCTGACAGCGACGGGGAGTCCGAGGAAGAGCAGGGACCCGGCGGCTAGCACAGCAAGGGAGGGGGAGTTCTCGGTCAGCCTCCCGGTGCCTTCCTGTCAACGAAGCAAGGCTTTCCCGATCACCTGGAACATCAGCAGCAATGAGATAATGGCTCAGCCTGGATCTCCTGCGCCGGGGCAGGGTTCTTTATCGCTTCAGCAGCCCGGACAGGGTCTCTTTCAGGTACCCGGCAATGGCAAGCGAAGAGGTTGCAGCAGGAGACGGTGCATTGAGAACATGCATCATGCGCCCTTTTTGCAGGATGACAAAATCATCCAGGAGCGATCCATCGTTTGTCAGGGCTTGAGCACGCACGCCTGAGCCGCCCGGCAGAAGATCTTCCCGGCTGATTTCAGGAACCAGCTTTTGAAGGGCCTGTGCAAAACGGGCTTTTGAAAAAGACCGTATCATTTCTTTGCACCCCGGTTTCCAGTAACGCGATACCAGGTGCCAGAAGCCTTTGTACTGGAGAATCTCCGCCAGTTCACCCCATGCGATATCGCTTTTTCGATAGCCTTCTCTCGCCCATGCCAGGACGGCGTTGGGGCCGGCTTCCACCTTACCGTTGGTCATTCGTGTAAAATGGACGCCAAGAAAGGGAAAGCGCGGATCGGGAACGGGGTATATCAGTCCCCTGACCAGATGCTTTCTTTCCGGCCGGACCTGGTAGTACTCCCCGCGAAACGGTACGATCCGACAGGGGATGGAAGTCCCCGACATCGTGGCCACCCGGTCTGAATAGAGTCCGGCACAGTTGATCAGGAAACGCGACAAGATAGTGCCTTGGCTGGTGACGAGGCGAATTCCGTCCGGTTGGTCCTGAATGCTCTGTACGCGATGGTCTACGAGGACCTTCCCTCCGAGGGAAGAGAACTGTCCGGCATAGGCTTGAGCTACTTCCCGGAAGTTGACTATGCCGGTGGTGGGTACGTGCAGGGCCCGCAGGCATCGGGTGTGTGGTTCGATGTCCATGGCTTCGGTTGGGCCCATTAGCCTCAAACCTGGGACCCCATTGGCGGTGCCTCTCCTGTAAAGCTCCCCCAGTCTGGGTATTTCGGACGGCTCCGTAGCCACGACCAGTTTGCCGCAGAGTTCAAAAGGTATTGCGTTGGTCCGGCAAAACTGGACAAGCCGCTGTGCCCCGAGAACACACAGATTGGCTTTGAGTGAGCCCGGCCGGTAGTAGATCCCTGAGTGAATGACTCCACTGTTATGGTCTGTCTGGTGCCTGGCTATTTCGCGCTCTTTCTCAATCACAGCCAGATGGAGATCGGGATAGGATCTTGCCAAAGTCATCGCGGTGGCCAATCCAACAATCCCACCTCCAATAATCACCAGGTCAAACGATTCATCCATAAGGGCTCCTTTTTCCGGTTACTGGTACGAACCCTGCGGAATTTGCCCGCCAACGGTTGAATGGGCTCAGCAGATGCGAAGCCCACCGACCCAGGCAACGGCTCTCACCCGGGGGTACCGGTATCCAAACAGGGGTTGTAATAACCAAAACGAAGATCTGGAAAACGATCTTTTAAACGTTGCATCCAACGCAAGATGCCTATGGCTTTCGCGTTTTGACTAATGTTCAGAGTCTTAAGATACCACTCCGGATCAATATTCAAATTGCGCATCTGGATGAGATCTACATTTGTTCCTTTGAGGAAACGGCAGAGGGCGTCCCATTCCTCCTCCTGATCGGTAAAACCGGGCAAAACAAAGTAGTTGATGGATGCAAAACCGCCATGAGCCTTGACCGTCTGAATGGACTGGACCAGGGCTTCGAACCGATACCCCCGTGGTCTGAAGTACGCTGCATAGTAATCGGGGCGGCAACTGTTCAAACTGACGCGAATGCTGTCCAGGCCGGACCTGCAGAGCTTCTCCACAGCCTCAGGCAGGCTGCCGTTGGTATTGAGATTGATGGTGCCGCGGGTTGTGGCTTGCCGCATCTGGCTGACGGCCTCTTGGATCACATCGGCCTGAAGCAGCGGTTCCCCCTCACAGCCCTGGCCGAAGCTCACCACGGCCTTAGAGGCTTCTTTCAGGTGTGGAATGCCGACAGCGGTGATCTCATCCACGCTCGGCACAAAACGTATCCGCTCTTGCGAAGCGGCGATCTCATTGCCCTTCTGAAGACTGATGCATCCCAGGCAGTCAGCGTTGCAGGCGGGTGAAGTGGGCAAAGGTGCTTCCCAACGCCCCACAAAGAGATTCCTTGCTGCGGGACACCCATAGGAAACGGCACACTTGCGCAAATGGCGAAACAGCCGGTTGTGCTGCTCCTTGTTGACCTGTGCATCGGCCCTTCGCCTGATCTCTTGCGGGTCAAAATGCCGAAAGTCCTGGCGTTCGTCGGGGTCTACCCGCACCGCTGCCGCAACGAATTGACCATCCTTCCAGCCAACTGCGGTGTAGGCAAAAAGGGGCAGGAGGGGGGCGCCGGGCAGGGTTCGATACGCTGCCGAATAGATTTGGGTGTGGGCCGGTGCAACGAAGGCAGCCACCGCCTGAACCGGTTTTCCTGGAGCATAGGGGTCCTCGGCAAGAACTTCAGACCGCCTTTCTCCCGCGTTGTAGCCCATTGGAAGTCGATACGGCAGGAGAAACAGCTCACTGCCGGGAGGGAGCGGGACCCATTCACCGGGTGCCAGGCGTTTCAATTCACTGCCGGCTGAGCCGAGCATTTCGAGCTCCGGCCACTCGAAGATCTTGCCTCGCGAATCCGCATAAACCAGGAAAGGCCTGCTCGTCCTATTCATTTTCAAGGAGTTCTTCAAAGCTCAAGCACTGAGCATGAAGCTTGTGTTTGAAGCAATGCAACAATTCATCGAGGAATTCGAACGCAAAGAGAGTCATGCGCTGGTGATGGAGCATGATTCCGACCGGCGCTTTTTGGGTCATGAGACCGCACAATTCCCCCAGAAGGTTATTGAAATCCGCTTCGCCGTTTTTCTCTTTTCGGGTGTGCAGGTCAAGCTGAATCCGCAGGTTCTTAAAGCCAACGCCATGCTTCACCGTGCCCGGCATAGGACCGTCCAGGGAAACAGCCCTGAAATGCAATTCCTTCAAAACTTTCAAGGTAGCGGTCGACAACCTGTTCCAGGGCGGAGTGAATACGGGAATAGACCGGTTCCCGAAAACCTTGGTCATCTTCTTTGAACCCTGGCTGATGTCTTGCCACTGCTTTTCAATGGGCCTCTGATCGCCGAATTCCGACTTGCGTCCTGCCTGCTGCAGGTTGATGTGCCGCCATCCATGCTGATGCCAGCCCCAGAGAGATTCCTCCAGGGGTGCTGCGGCAAAAAGCAGCTCTATCCTTGCAGCGGTCAACCAGGCCGGGACGACAGCCATCGCCAGGGGTGTGTTATGACGGCGAAAAAGCTCGCAAAGAGCGTGGAAGTGTCTTCCACCTGACCCGATGTCGTCCGCTCGGAAGAAAAATCCTGGAGGTGAATCGCCGGGGTTGCATTCGAGAGCGGATGCCAGCTTTTCGCGCCAATCCTGCTGTGGCTGTTCCCAGAGGGCCGAATACCGGCGTGGGCGATAGCGGGCTGTCAGTCCGAAATCGTCTAAGGGTGGGGATGAGCGGCCAACCATTAGATGTCCCTTCCATTCGTCAAGCTTGCCATGACTCACCGGGTACCTCGATCCTCAGCCGATCCGTGATCAAAAAGGGAAACGGTCAAGGCAGTCCCGATAAATCCATTGATCTATTAGCCTATAGGAGACACTCCTGCTCGTCAAGTCGGGTGCAATGAAAACCCGAACATTGCACTTGTCAAAGGCAGGCAAAAATGTCAAGAATTGTACGGTATCGGATTCCCCGATGAGCTCGGGTTCCCGCTCTGGTGGCCAATTAAGCCTGATGTTCCGAACCCGCTTCTCTTTGAGCGGGGTCATTTCCCGTTCTCTAAACTGGTAACGAAAATCACACCGCTGAAACACACCGTACTCCGATTCTAAGCCCGATCGGAGATGGACCTTGTATCCAGGAACTTACCGATAAAAGCGTTTTCGGCAAACCAGTGGCCACTTTTTCAAGCACACCGCGACGGAGGGTTGGGGCCGGAAATGAGCAGCATGCAAAGCGTCCGGTCATTTGCCATGGGGATTCTCCAGTTCATCGCCGGGATAGTCCTGGTCGCAGGGCTGACCGTTTTGATCAGGCAGGTCCCTCATGACCGGGATCTGCCGCCCGGGTGGAGCATCATCCGGCCGCCTCATGAAGTGTCCGCACTGGCCTTGCAGGGGGATGTGGTCTGGGCCGGCGGGAAGGATGGCCTCATGGCAATCGATCGCCCAACGGGGCGCTTGCTTCCCCTGCCGACCGGCCTTCCGGAGATGAAATACGTCAGCGATCTTCTGATAGGAACCGGCGGTGATCTGTGGATCGCTCACAGTGCGGGCGTATCGCGCTGCGTGGGCGGGGTCCGGGAAACCTGTTCACGAGAGGAGGGCTTTCCTCCCGGACCGGCCATGTCCCTTCTTGAAGACCGCGAGGGCGCCATTTGGGCGGGAACCGAGCAGGGCGTTTTCCGCTACGATGGTCGAACCTGGCACCCTCTCACGACCGACAAGGGAGCGGGAAGCGGCCCGGTGGATGTGCTCTATCAGGATCGCGACGGGATCATCTGGCTCGGTTCATCGTCTCCCACCCAGGGTAGTCTGGCGAGCTTCGACGGCAAGGTGTGGCGCCCTTACACGAGCCGTGATGGACTGGCCCACAATTCGGTCAACGCGATCCTCCAGGATCACCACGGTGCGATCTGGTTTGCCACCGGCTTTGGAAGCCGGGGCGGCGCCACGCGGCTGGCTGACGGCACATGGACAAGCCTGACGCGCGGCGACGGCCTGGCGGGTGAAAAGGTCCGGTCAATCTTTGAAGATTGTGACGGGTGCCTGTGGTTCGGGTCGGAATACGATGGAATCGCTGTTTCGAACGGGACCACATGGAGAGTGTTTACCCCCGGGGATGGTCTGTCAGGGTGGGAAGTCAAAGAGATGCTTCAGGATAGCGATGGCATCTACTGGCTTGGCACAGAGGACGGGGTGACAAGGATCACTCCCTCCGGGATGCCGTAAAGCCGAAAGGAGTCCTGACTATGGAGAACACGGTTCTCTGCCCGAACTGCAGCAAAACCCTTCCATCGAATGCAAAATTTTGCAGCAACTGCGGAGCAGCGATAGCCGGGGTGCGATCCGGTCTTCAAACCACCTCGGCCGCTACCGAGGAGAAACCTGCCGGCGGGGTTTCGATCGATCAGCCGGAAATCCAGATGGCCGCCAGTGTGAAGCGGGCTGCGGAACAGGTGAGGCATATTCCACAGTGGGGTCAGCGCATCTGGGACATCATTACGATGGGCGGCTGCGGGACCTTATCCGGTGCGTGGTACTGGTATTCGGGAATGGCCGAAACGCAGCCCGACTATAAGACCTGTGCCGGCATCATACTTCTTCCCCTGCTGCTTATCGTCTTCCGAAGTGCAATAGACCGGCTGCTCATGCCCATCCAGGGAATTCGCACCAGGGTCCCGCCTCTCGTTCGGCTCGGGATCGGCCTGGCCATGCCCTTCTTGGTTTCAAACTACCTCTACGCGAAAGGCTTCACCCAGTTCGACTTCATGTTCAAGACCCTTGTGATCAGTACACTGTCCTCGTACGTGATCATGAGAAACCCAACCATCCCGAGCGTCACCCTGTTCACGGGAGATTCCCAGTGATGAAAAGATACCCTTCATCGACCTCGATTCGCCGGTTGCAACGCACATGGGCTGCTTCACTCCTTTGTGTGATCCTTGTGCCATGGCTCGTTGTGATACTGGCGGGCATGGCATTCTCCGATGACTGTGCTCGTGACTGGCGCCGGGCAGAGGACTGACTGCGCACCGATACGGTTGCCCAGGGGCTGGGCGCGGGAATCGCAACGGTGGTGACGGTACTCGTAAATGGGGTTGCTATCAGCCAGGCCGTACTGGGTTCCAGGAACGGCGATCAGAAAGAGAAAGAAGACAAGACCGAGTACACTCTGGACATTCGGACCCAGGATCGGAATCAGGTTACAAGAACCACACTGGCGGCCGATAATGAGGACATTTTGTGGGTCTATGGCCAGGTTCGCTGCAACAAACCCGAAGTGGACACATCGAGTTTGACCCAGGCGTTGAGCTTTTCAACGGAAGGGCCGGATGTTTCATGGCTCGTGCTGGGTAAAGCCCAGATGGTTGAAGGATTCAAAGTCGTCCAGGTGCGTGCCGGGCCTCCTTTCCCTGACGCACAACTGACTGCCGGACAAGCCTCTGTGAGAGTCTCCACCATCATAGAAGGCAAGCAGATAAGCGGGCCGGTACGGCTTGACCTGTCCCGGCTGATCATCGAGGTGCTGGTTTGAATTCCCGGACCGCAATCGTGGTAATCCATTGCGGTGTATGAATCCACCGTGAGCGGGATTCGTATTCGGGAAAAAGCAAAACGCCGCTCACCGCAGACGATAGCCGCAGAATTAAGTGATCATAACCCTGGCCGTCGTTCCGGCATGCTGTTGGCCGGAATCCAGAAATGCTTCCTGGATACCGGTCTGAAACCTGCCGGTATGACGAATGGGGGAATTCGGACACTTATTTGTGCGGAGCTGTACTTAGCCAGGAATCGCGAGGCCTCAAATGCCAGGTACCCCGGAAAAGGATTTACCGCTTGTCAAGATCCTCCCTGATCCCACAACCGGGGAAGGAAACTATGAAAAACAGACGGTCCGCCTTCGGCTCGATTTCTCCGGTTCTCAGGAAGTCGATCCGAGTTCGATTGTCGTGGATTCGAAGCTGAAGGGCCGGCCGAAAGAGCCTGAACTACTGAAGGTGTGGAACAAGCGAGGTGACGGTCCGAACGCATTGTTTGACACCACCGTCAATCCGGCGTTGATCAAGGAACCCTATTTCCCGGAGCTGATCAAGAAGGAGTATGTGGTCACCGTCGAGGCCGCCCCCAAGGCGAAAGGCAAGACTGCCCAGCCGGTTAAACAGAAGGCCAGGTGCCGAGTCAGGGTGGCCCTTCTGCGAATCGGCTGGAAGAGCTGGGCGCTGGATGTCAAAGGTGCGCCGGTTTCAAAGGACCAGCCCGTTGAAGTCGTGGCCGACGGGGAAAGCGGCTTTCGATTGAGGTTGGATGTCGAGGAATGGGAGCATGGGACCTCGAAGTGGGAAGTCAAGACAGACGACTACCAGTTCAGTCACTTCCTTGCTCCCAAAGAAGAGCTGCTTTCCGGTGAGGTTGAGATAGACATCGAGGTCCTGGACCCGGTTCCGCGCCCCTGGGAACTTAAGGATCCGAAGGACCCTCAGATAGAGACCGATTGGTACTCTGCGGCAGCGCTCCCAAGCGAAACCCCGGAGCTTCGCAAGCTGCCTCCACCGCCGTTTGATTCCTTTATCCGGGTCCATGGGTGGCCCAAGGGCACGATCGTCGGCCGGCAGAAGAACCGGGTTATCAAAAAGACGGAAGATGCCAAGTTTGTGGCTCAGGAGAGGATACCGCTACACTTTGTTCCCGGCAGAATCAAAACGGAGATAGCGGAACCGGAGCTGCCGATCCGTGCAGACAAGGATAATCACGAGAAGGGAGTGGATCTGAGGCTCCGGCTGACCTATGGTGGGCTCGCGTGGAGCAAGCCGGCCCAACAGCTCAAGATATCATGGCAGTATCCGGCAAAGGACAAAGAGGCGGCACTGGGCGGAAGATGTGACCCCTCAACCGGAACAACCGATGAAAACGGAGAGCTCACCTTCAAATACTTCCCCCCGGAGCTCTTCTTTGAACCGGGAAAGAAGTACGTGGAGAAACTGGAGATCTATGTTGAAACAAAGAGAAAAACCCCGGAGAAGAAGAAGCTCGAAGAACCGGTCAAGATTCCCCTGTTGCCTTCTCTCCTGATCAAACTGCAGAAAAAACCCTACTTTGTCGACAAGGAGCCGATCCCCATCGAGCCTGATGAGCTCTCCAGCATCGAGGAACTGTTCGAGTCGGGAGGCACACTTTTCATAAGGCCTGCCGCGTACTTCTTCAAAGGCCCCGGGGAAGATGTGGTCTTTTCGGAAAAGCCGATCAAGGATGTGACCTGGCTCTTGGGGCCGCAAGAGACCGAGTCCAAGGGAAAATACATCGATGACAAGAGTGGCTACGAACTGAAAATCCCCCCTCATGATGCCGCCGGCGAAGGAGGAGGCGAAGGCACGTTTCAAATTGACCCCGAGATTCGCATCCCGAAACAGATCGAGAAACAGCTGCAGGACATTCTTCTGAGAAGCAAGGAACTGGATCGCAGTATAGAATCCACTTTGGCGGACAAGGCGGACGAATTCACCAAGGCGGTTTTGGATTACCTGACCGTTAATGACTCGAAAGAGCTTGACGCAAACAAGGAAAAAGTGGATGCAAGGCTGCTCTCCGTTCCCTATTTCCTGAAGTATTCGAATCTTGCGGCACAAGCTTTCAAGACCTCCCTGAAACTGCATGACAAGGCCTACAAGCGCTTTGTGGAAAATCTTGTGGCGGCATTTATCGAGCTGATCTTCCTCTTCGGAGAGAAGTATCTGGAAAAGGCTATCGACACAGGAAAGCGCGGGCTTAAGGAATACCTGGAGAAAATGGTTGCCAACCTGCCGGAACAAGCCGTCAGGCGGGCCAAGGCCCTTCTTGAAGGTGCGATGGACAAAGTGAAGCCTGGACTGGCGACTCTCCAGAAGACCGCCGATGCTCTGAAGGAGAAGGCGGAGAAGGCCTTCAGCGGGCTGAAGAAGAATGTGGAAGAGATGGCGGCTCAAAGAAAGGCTTTACTCGATATCAAGAACCAGAAGAAAACGGCCGATGACGCGATCAAAAGACTTGAGCAGACCCTTAGGGAAACCGAGAGCCGGTTCAAGGAGGCCGAAGCCGGGCTGGAAAAGATAGGAGAAAGGGATCGTTTTATCAAAGGGCTCGAGAAGGACAAAAAAGAGCTGGACGATGAGATCCTGAAGCTCGACGAAGCCCTGAAAGACACCGAGG
>CAYTWB010000014.1:0-45325 GCA_964441945.1 uncultured Syntrophobacteraceae bacterium | reverse complement strand
AAAGAGCTGGACGATGAGATCCTGAAGCTCGACGAAGCCCTGAAAGACACCGAGGGCCGGTTCAAAGAGGCCGAAGCCGGGCTGGATAAGATAGGAGAAAGGGATCGTTTCATCAAAGGGCTCGAGAAGGACAAGAAAGAGCTGGACGATGAGATCCTGGAGCTCGACAAAGCCCTGACAGACACCGAGGGCCGGTTCAAGGAGGCCGAAGCCGGACTGAATAAGATGAAAGAGACCGATGGGATCATCAAAGGTCTCGAAAAGGATAAGAAAGAGCTGGACGATGCGATCAGACAGCTAGAAGAAAGGATACAAAGGACAAAGGATCAAGCCGATAAGGCGATGGCAGGTCTTAAGGAAATCGATGAAACACAGCTGCTTCTGGATGAGCTGAATAATACGAAGAAAAATCTCGACGATACGATAAAGAGGCTCCAGGACAAACTGACGCAGACCGAGGGGCAGGCGGGCGAGGCTGCCGCGGGGCTGAAGAAGATAGATGATGCCGATCAGGCTATCAAGCAGGCCCAAAAAGAGAAGAAAACGATCGAGGAAGAGATCCGAAAACTTGAAACAACCCTAAACAGCACCAAACTCCAGGCCGACAATGCGGCCGACAGGATCAAGACGATTACCCGGGAGATCGAGGAACAGAAGAAGCTGCTGGAAGCCGAGGGATTGTCGCCCCAGGACAAGAAAGGGATTGAAGAGAAGATCGGCCGGCTCGAACAAGAACAGGGCACGCTGAATGAAGTTGTCAGGTCGTTCGAGGAGAACCAGAGGGCAGTGTTGACAAAAAAAGAGGAAATAACGGCCCTTGGAGAGAAAATCACCGAAACAGAGCAGACCATCGAGAGGCTGAACCGGGATAAGGCCAAATGGACGGATACAGTAGAGACATTTGAAAGCAATAAAGAGACCCTTGCGGCAAAGCAAAAGGAACAAACGGTTCTCGAATCGAAAATGGTCAAGACACAGGAATCCATGAAGGGACTTAAGCAGAACCAACCCGCCTGGCAGCAGACGGTGGAAGTGTTCAGGAAGGACCAGCAGAACCTGGTGGGCAAGCGGGGTAAGAGCGCCACGCTTGGCGGTGAAATCAGCGGAAAGCAGGATGAGTTGAGCGCATTGAAGCAGCAGGAATCGACATGGAAATCAACCGTCGATACGTACCGGGAAACAGACAGGCAGCTCAAGAGCAGTCAGAGACAGAGCACCGCGCTTGAGGGCGAGATCGGCACGCAGCAGGATGAGTTGGGTACATTGAAGCAGCAGGAATCGACATGGAAATCAACCGTCGATGCATACAACGAAACAGACAGGCAGCTCAAGAGCAGTCAGAGACAGAGCGCTGCGCTTGGCGGTGAGATCGGCAAACAGCAGGACGATCTGAACGCATTGAAGTCAAACGAATCGACATGGACTCAAACAAAAGAGACTTACAGCAAGAACGAATCGGATCTGACCGAAGCAAAGAAGGCCAGTGAAAAGCTTACCGAAGATAGTAAGAAAATCGATGATGAGATCAAGTCCCTTGATGAGAAATCGCAGGCAATCCGAGGGGAAGTCAAAAGCGCCATGGAAGAGCTTCATGGACCAGGTGCGGAGTACTTGCGGAACGCAACGGACGAAGCGATTATACAGGAATGGCTCACCAAGATGCGTGACCTCGAAACACGCATCGCAGGCATGACGACTGAACAGGCGGAAGCGGCTCTCAAGGAACTGAGCAACGATGAAGCCTTTGTCAACCTCTCCAAACAGATTGACCAACTGTACGAAAAGCATGAATTGTGGATCGACAAGTGGGCCGATGCCCTGAGAAACCTGCCCGAGGCGGAAAGACAGGAGCTGAGGATTGATGAACTGCTGAGTTCCGTTGGAAAAATGAAAGAGGAGCTCAAGTCGATTCGCGAGGCAAGAGATGCGAGGTTTGAAGTCTATAAGACCATGGTCGGGGAGACCATGTTGGAGGACAAGATCAAGGAACAGGCCAGGAAGATCAAGGAGACCGTACAGGATTTCAAGGAGGAATCAAAGAAATATCCCGAAGTCAGGCGTGAGGACTATGATCCGGACTGGTCGGGCAGCTTCTGGTATGCGCTTGATTATTTCCTTTCCCTGGTTGACACGGCTTTGAGCTGGACGGTGCGACCGGTATTTCAACTCCTGGCATGGCTGTTCAGTCCGGTCATATGGATCTTTGTGTGGGCTGTTTCAAAGCTCGCCTGGATTTTGACAAAGGCTGCCGACTTGCTGATCACGATTTTTGACAAGCTTACCGGGTCTTGGACGGTGCTGCCTCTCGTCCTCTACAGGGATGGAAAGAAGTTTCTGCTGTCCAGGGCCAAGTGCGACGCTGAATTCTTCAAGTTTGTGCCGGCATCGGAGAAGGAGCTGTTGAGCCGGCTCAAACCGGCAAGCCTGAAGCAGGATGGTTACTTGAACATGGGCAAGGAGCAGTCGAAAGCCGCTCTGAAAAGTAAGTTTGAGGGTGCATACAAGGAATACTACCTGGCGCAATGGACTCGCGCCAGGATCAGTCTCGAGAATCTTTGTGTCGAAGCCCTCAACAAAGAGGCCATCGGTAAAGAGGCTCGCTCTCCCAACGCCTTCGGTCAGGGACACCAGCCCAGCTTCGTGCTGCTCAGTATCACGCGGCCCATAGAAAACTACGAATATGCACTGAACAGCGCTGATGAAAACGGTGTATTTGGAACGAGCGCCATCTCTCTGGTCTATCGGGCAACGGAGGGGAAGTTCAATCCACTTGACCTTGATGTGCTGATCGACTGGCTGAACTGGGTGGTTGCCTGGGGCCTGCGTACCCTGGCGATTCTGGCGATCCCCCTGGGCGCCGTGACTGGAGGGGTGTCCCTGGGGATAGTTGGGCCCGCATTGAAGTATGCCGATTACGCAGACCGCGTTTGCATTGTCATAAGATGCGGGGTCACGGCAAGTTGCACCATGCCGGACATACTCGGCTACCAGTTCGATGTGCTCATTTCCGGGGCCGTCGCCTATGAGGCGCTCTTCGCGGACTACAAACTGCCTGCGGAACTGGTATCCGAATCCCGCACATACCAGTTGGTCGATATGTTGCCGATGCCGGATGACCCGTCAACGGCTTGATCTGGATCGATCAGGCATGAGAGCCTCAGCCAACATGAGTTGCTGAAACCGAAGGAAACCATGGAAGAAGAAAAGCCCAAATCAAAACCTGAAGGCGGTTTGAAAGAGCTTCTAGCATCCATCGATGAATTCGAGGCCGATCAGCTTAAGGTCCAGGAGGAATTCACTGCCTGGTCCAGGGGCCTTGAAGAGGCGGCTAACGTGGCCAGGTCGATTGGACAGCAGGTTGCCCATAATGAGGCAGGAGGCTCCACCCAAGTCAGTAGAGAGACCGTCCCGAGCGGGGATGCGGCGTCAGCCGCCGCAGTGACCGCGGAAACGTCTCAAGCTGAAGAACCTGGCGAGTCGAAGGGTCCGGATGGGCATGGAGACGATTTCGCCCGGGCAGAGGCCGAGTATTGGCCACTGCGCGGTAAACTGGCCGCCGGGCGCCTTTCGCATGATGCCTTTGCAGAAGCTTGTCGAAAGCTCGAAGTGACCGACAGCCGTGGTCGGCTCTGGCGACTGCATCCGGACGACGCTGATTGGCTCGTCTTTGACGGCAAGAGCTGGCTCAAGGCCGATCCCCATGCCGAGCCGGTTGCTGCTCAACCAGACCACGTCGAAGAGACGCGTGCGGTCATTAGCGAAGCACCGGCCCTGATGGGCCCGGGCCTCACCGTATCGGTTGAAGAGCTAAAACCGGTTGCCGGTGAAGAAGACAGGCGGGAAGCGCCGATCCCTGTTCCGGTTTGCCGGAGATGCAGCGCGGCCGTGCCCGTGGGACAGGAATTATGTGAGAAATGTGGGATGGAAGCTGCACGCATTGAGTCTCTCCCGGCTGATGCTGGAGCGCTCTGCCCGAAATGCGGGGCGGTGCTCAGACCAAACAAGAGATTCTGCGCCCAATGCGGTGAGCCGGTTCATGTCCCGGAAAGATCTTCTGAGCCAAAGGCTGCTCCGGAGGTTTCTTATGAAGGAGAATCAGCGAGGATGACCCAGGCTGGGGCGGAGTCTCCGCCGGAGGATTCGGAGTTGCCGCCTCCGCCTCCACCTTCTGACGCAAGGGTTCAGGAGCCCGCGGGATCTGCCTCGAAACCGGAGGTAAAACCGTCACAGGTCAAGGCGTCTGAGCGCGTGGAGCCTGAATTGCCGCCATCTGGCGAGCCTTGGGGTTTTCAGGACCAACTGACCGGTGTGGCAGCCAATGTGATCGGCTTCCTTGATCAATCCGGCCTGTCTTCTCGGACGGGTCTTGGGGCCATGCTCCCCCGCATGATCCGCGCTGTTCTGCTCGACAAGGCCATCTTCCGTGAAGTGGCCGCGGATGCTTCGCTCCAGAGTGATGCCTGGCAGGTGATGATCCTGGTGATCCTCCTCAGCTGCAGCGGCGTGCTCATCTCGTCAATCCAGCATCTTTCGGCATCATCGCTCTATTCCATTGTCCCGACCGCAGTGCTCCAGATCATCGCCATCCTGGTAAGGATCTGGCTGACTCAGGTGGTTGCCGCCTCCTGGCTCAAAACACGGACCAGCTTCGGTCAGTTTTTCAGGGCCCTGGTGTACGCGCAGTCCCCCGTCAGCCTTCAGATCATTCCGGTAGCGGGCCAGTTCATCGGGCTTTGGACTCTGATTACGAGCACCGCCGCCATCCGTGACATCACGGGTTGCAATACGAAAAACGCCGCCATCCTGGCGATTGTCAGCATACTGGGCGCTATGGAGGCCGTCTCTCTGGCCGGTCCTTTTGTCCAGACTCTCCTGGCTAAGCTCTGAACACGACCGGCGGGATTTTGAACACCCCTCTTTCCGAACCTCCAGACAAGGAAGGTGTACCAAGATGAAGCAGATTCTTGGAGGACTCCTCATCGCTGCAACATTCCTCTTTGCGTGCCAGGGCAAGGAGCCGCAGCCTTCGGTGGTTGTCTACACTTCGGTGGACCAGGTCTATTCCGAACCGGTTCTGAAGCAGTTCGAAGAGAAAACCGGAATTCGCGTTCTCGCCGTCTATGATGTGGAGGCCGCAAAGACGACTGGATTGGTGCATCGATTGATCGCGGAAAAGGACCGTCCGCAGGCGGATGTGTTCTGGAACGGCGAATTTGCACAGACCCTTATGCTCAAGGAGCGCGGGGTCCTGGCGTCTTATCGATCGCAGGCTTCTGCCGACCTGCCTGCCCAATATGTTGATCCGGAAGGGTATTGGACTGCCATAGCGGGCCGCGCCAGGGTGCTCCTGATCAACAAGAACTTTGTTTCACCAAGCGACTGCCCGAAGACCCTTGACGATCTTGCGGCTGGAAAGTGGCTGGCTGACAAGATAGGAATCGCGTCCCCTATGTTCGGTACATCCGCAACACATGCCGCCGCCCTGTATGCCGCCTGGGGATCGGAACGGGCCAGGGTTTTCTTTGAGCAGATCAAGGCTCAGGGTGTGCGGGTGGTGGACGGAAACTCCGTCGTGAGAGACCTGGTGGCCAACGGTCAGCTGCATCTCGGTTTGACCGACACTGACGACGCGTGTGGGGCCTTGAAGAACGGCGCTCCTGTTGCCCTCGTTTTTCTCGATCAGGGTGACAAAGGTCTCGGGACGCTTTTCATTCCGGGCACCGCCGCCTTGATCGCCAACGGACCGCATCCCCGTGAGGGGCGGATTCTGCTCGATTTTCTCCTGAGCAGGGAAGTCGAAGAGAAACTGGTGGTATCGGGCTGGAGCCAGATTCCTCTGCGCCCGGTCAACATTGCCTCCGAGTGTGGCTTGTCGGCCGGGATCAAGGGCATGGACATCAATCTCAGCGCTATTGTTCAACAACTGGGACCCGCCAGGAGAGACCTGACCGAGATATTCATCCGATAGGCTCCTATGAGAAGTGTCATCGCGTGCTTTGACCGAATTCGCGTTTCCTGGTCGCTGGAATGCCTTGCAGGCTTCCTGGGAGCGTCCGCGTTTCTGGTCCTGGTCTTTAGCCCACCGGCAGCGCTCATGGTGGAAGCGGGGCAGTCTTTGTTGGCCGGCAAGGGGGCCTGGCTGGCTTTAGCCGTTCCCACGGGCCGGAGATTGGGGCTCCTTGCCGGCAGTCTTGGCCTTGCGGCCGGTGTCGCCGTCACAGGAATGGCGCTGGGACTCCTGGTGGCGAGCGTCTTCTGGCACTGGCAGAAGGGTGTGAAAGGCTGGCTGCGATGGTCTGTGCTCGTGCTGGCGCCCATTCCACCTTATGTCCACGCCATGACCTGGTCGGCGGCGTTCTCTCGATTGAGTGCCCTCATCCACGGATCGGAATGGCCGGGTGCGTTGCCGGAGGGCTGGATGGTCAGCGCCTGGGTTCAGGTGATGGCCCTGCTGCCCCTGGCTGTCGGGCTGGCCCTGGCTGGATTGGACTCGGTGGATGTCAACCTGATTGAGGTCGGACGAACGATGCATTCCGACGTTCACCTTTTGTGCCGTATCGTGCTGCCGCTGGCATTGCCGGCGCTTGCCGCCGGTTCCGGTTTCCTGTTCCTGCTGAGCCTTACCGACTACAGCGTACCGTCGCTCTTTGGGGTGAACGTCTATGCCTTGGAGATCTTCGCCGAGTACAGCGCGAGCAACGAGTCTGTGAACGCCTTTGGACTGGCGCTTCCTCTGCTCCTTGTGGCGGTGGCCGTGGTCACCGTGTCCCAGGCGGGGTTGAGAAATGCGGCCCAGACCCACTCATGGCGCCATCGAGCCTGGGCCAATCAACCGGAATGGCCCGGTTGGCTTGTCGGGCTGCAGCGGATGGCGCTGTCGCTTTTGATGCTTCAGGCGGGTGTGCTCCTTTGGAACCTGATCGGGGCAACGGGGTCATGGGATAATTGGATTTCAGCGGTCGCGTCGGCCGGCCGAGAAATCGCCTATACCTTCTGGCTTTCTGTTGGCGCCGCCCTCCTTTGCCTGCCCGCGGCTCTGGCTGTTGGGAACGAGCTGGTTCGATCGGACTGGCGGGGAAGGGTGTGGTGGTTGCTGGTTACCCTTCCGCTTGCCATCCCGGCGCCGCTCGTGGGTATCGGCCTGATCTCCGTCTGGAACCGTGCCCTCTGGCCGGATCTCTATGGCAGCGCTTTCATGCCGGTCCTCGCCGGTCTTGCCCGCTTTGCGCCCCTTGCGGTGCTTGCCCTCCTGCCGCAGCTGCGCCGGGTCGATACCCTGCTTCTTGACGCCGCCCGCGTGATTCAGGCCAATCCTTTGCAGACATGGCTTCAGGTGAGATTGCCCATGCTTGCGCCGGGGTTGCTCGCGGCGGCTTGTGTGGCCTTCGCCCTGACCACCGGGGAGCTCGGAGCCACTCTGATCGTTGCTCCACCGGGCCGCTCTACTGTAACCATGCGGATTTACAATTACCTCCACTATGGTGCGTCAAGCTCCGTCGCAGGGCTATGCCTCACGATGGCGATCGGCTCGCTGATCGCCGGGTCTCTGGCCCTGATGGCTCTGGCCGGTTGGTCCCGCCTCTTGCCGGATACCGGAGGGAGGGAGAAATGATAGCGCTGGATCGAGTGACAAAAGCCTACGGTCAAACAAGAGTCCTCGATCGGGTCTCGTTTGATGTCCCTCCTCAGGGTTCGGTGTGCCTTCTCGGGCCCTCCGGCAGCGGCAAGACCACCCTGCTTCGCCTCATCGCGGGCCTGGATATCCCGGATGAGGGCGAAATCTACATCGACGGCCGACTGGTCAGCAAGCCCGGCTGGGCAGTGGCCCCGCACCGGCGAGGACTCGGTTTCATGTTCCAGACTCCGGCTCTTTGGCCCCACATGAGTGTGGCCCAGAATGTGATGTTCGGTTTGAGCCGATTCTCCAAAGTCGAGGCTCACGCACGGCTGCAACGGGTGCTGGCATGCACGTCTATGAGCAAACTGGCGGGGCGCTACCCGCACCAACTCTCTGGAGGGGAGGCACGGCGCGCAGCGCTGGCACGGACACTGGCTCCAGGACCGGCTTGCCTTCTCCTGGACGAACCGTTGACCCACGTCGACTCCGAGGCCAGGGAAGAGCTCCTGAGGCTGATCAAGGAGAGTGTTCTTATCACCCGGGCCTGTTTGTTGTATGTAACGCATGACAGTGCCGAAGCGGACAGGATTTCAAAACATCACCTGATTCTCGACCACGGCCGTCTCCATACTGTGGAGTCCTGCGGGGATAACGGCCGTAGAATCGAAGGGGGCGGCTTATGAAATGTCCTCACTGCGGCTCCACGGATATCGAACCCGGGGACCGTTTTTGCGGCGATTGCCGACATCCCCTTTCTGCCGAAGGAGCGCCGTCGGAACCTTCGCTTCGGAGTGCGGATCGCAAGGAAGGGCTGGTGCAATGTCCTCACTGCGGCTCCATGGACATCGAACCGGGAGACCGTTTTTGCGGCGATTGCCGACATCCCCTTTCTGTTGAAGCAGTGCCGTCGGAACCTTCGCTTCGATGTATTGCCTGCAAGGCCGAACTTCAGCCCGGCGACAAGTTCTGCAATGAATGCGGTCAGTCCCAGACTGCCGCATCAGCTTCGAAGACACCCGAAAAGCGCGAAAATCCAGCCTGGACCTGGCTCAAAGCATTGCCGGGACGATTGTCGCCTGCTCGATGGCATGTGATCACCGGCCGGACCTGGCTCGCAGGTGGACTCGTGCTTGTCGTAGTTATCGCCCTGGTCTTTGGCGCCTTGACCAAAATGAAGGGGCCGGAGACTCCGGCCACGCCGCCTTCCGCTTCGAAAAGCGCCCAACCCGAGGACTCGTCCCTGATAGCATCCTTATTTGGTTTTGTGTCCGGCCTTTGGCATCGAAACGGGGGAGTCCCCTTAGACAACAATGCCACCAGGAAGGAGGGTGTGAAATCCCCCGGGCCGGGTCCCGCGGATAACAACACTCGAACAGGAGGTCCAATCAGTGAGTCCGCGAAGATCGTGCTGTCCGACACCTTTGACCGAGCCAATGCAGACCGTTGTGATCTGGGATCGACCGATCAGGGTTTGGGCGGCAGCGGCAAACATTACTACCTGCCTCTTTTTGCAGGGAAAGCCGGCACCCAGGCCAATCCCATCGGCGCCAACATTGTGGCCAAGGGGCTTTACAACAACGGACTTGACTTTGGAGGGGTTCAGATCACTGCAGCAGCCGGTGCGTGTTCGGACATGTCGGTGAAAGGTGAAAATGCGGGACGGGATATCAACATCCGTGTGGATCTCCTCTCTCCCAGCGACCACTTCGGAAATACAACTCAGGGTGGGCCCTTTTTTCGCAGTAGAGCGGTGAGTTCCGGAGACGACATTATCGGCGGCGACTCCGGCGGCTTTTGGGTGGCGCTTTATAGCACCGGCGAAGTCAAGGTGATCGGCCTCGGCCCTCTGAAAACTGTTGCGACAAGCGGAAGACCGGCTTCATTCGACAACCGGATCTACCACACGCTCGAGGTTGCGGTGCAGGGAGACAACCTCCAGGTAGCGCTCGATAGCCGATTGCTGACCTTCAAACAGAATGAGGCCTTATCCACCAACGTGCTTCTTCCGGCTGCAATGGGTAAGAACGATGGAGCGGTGGGGATCGCTTTCGGCGCCATGGACAACCGTGGTGAGGCTGGAGGACAGAGAGCGGACTCCCTGGTTATCCGTACCTTTCATTCTTTGCATGATCTCCCGGTCCAGAACCACTTTGCCGGGAAGCCTTCTTCTTGACGTCAAGGGTGAGCCCAATCTGTTTCGGGCCGCAGTGCTGAGCATCCGGTTGATCTGCCATTGAGCAGAGTGGAGGGGGAAATGAAGTGTATCGCATACCGCGGCGGCTACAAATACCAGCTGCAGGAAACGTATTCGGTGGCCATCGAGATCAAGCCGTCCAGTCCAATCGAAACGGAATACATTGAGCTTGATGGAGATGGAAACCTCACAATTCGCGAGGGTTACGCCTGGGATGGGCCGTCCGGGCCGACTATCGATACCTTGAATTTCATGCGCGGCTCATTGGTGCACGATGCCCTGTACCAGCTCATGAGGGAACGCCATCTGGACCATGATGCGCACAGGGAAATCGCCGACCGCATTCTGCAAAGAATCTGCATAGAAGATGGCATGTCGACGCTTCGTGCCTGGTGGGTTTACCAGGCGGTTCGCCTTTTCGCAGACCCGGCGGCTGATCCGGCTGCAACGAAGCCGATAACGAGGGCCCCGGAAGGCTGCCGGCCATAAAATGGTGTCAAGAAAGCCCCACCGTTCCGTCTCCCCCGGCTAAAGCCAACAGGCGTCAACCTATCTGGTGATTCCCATTTTGGCATAGATGGGACGTGCACTTTCTCTGAGGGACGGAAGCTTTCGCGCAAAAAGAACAGCTGCCAGGATACAGCATGCGCTGTTCACCAAGAGGGTATTGGAAGCTCCCAAATGGCTGGCAAGGCTGCCCTCGAGAAGGCATCCAAACGGCACCATGCCCATAAAAGACATGGTAAACAGGGCCATGACCCTTCCCCGTTTATCCTCTTCCACAAGGGTCTGGACGATGGTGTTGCTCGATGTGATCTGCACGATTGTCCCAAAGCCGGCAGTGAACAGAAAGACGATGCAAAACCAGAAGGACCGGGACTGAGAAAAGGCAATGATGCTGACACCTAGAAGGGCGCAGGCCATGGCGATCTTCCGCCCCAACCCGAGCACGCTTCTCCTCGATGCAAGATAAAGAGCTGCAGTAAGGGCCCCCATGCCGGAGGCTCCCATGAGGAAACCAAGCGTGCTGGGGCCGCCCTGCAGGATGTCTCGAGCAAAAACGGGCATCAGCACCATGTAAGGCATCCCCAGCAGGCTCATCCAGGCGATGTGCAGCAGGATCGCTCGGATGGGAGCGAACCCGAAGGCATAGCTGAAGCCCTCTTTGATACCTTTAAGAACCGACGTCTTACTCCCGTCCGTTTCAATGTGGACAATCTTCATCAAGAGGAGGGAGAAGAGCACGGCCACGTAGCTTGCACCGTTGATCAGGAAGCACACCCCTTCGCCAAAGGCCCCGACGATGATGCCCGCTGCCGACGGTCCAACCATGCGAGCCACGTGGACCATGGATGAATTGAGCGCAATGGCGTTTGCCAGGTCGCTGCGGTCACCGACCATCTTCACCACGAAGGCCTGCCGGGTGGGCATGTCGAAGGCATTCACCGTGCCCAGGAAGAGGCTCAGAAGGATGATATGCCAGACGGCAATGGTTCCGGTCAGAATCAGGACGGCAACCGTCAGCGCCTGCACAAGGGCCAGGCTTTGGGTAATGAACAGGACCCGGTGGCGGTTCCACCGGTCAACAAAAACCCCGGCCAGGGGTGCGAGGAAGAAGGTAGGAATCTGATCCGCGAACGCGACTATCCCCAACAGGACGGTGGAATCGGTCAGGCGATAGACCAGCCAGCTCATGGCGGTTCGCTGCATCCAGGTGCCAAGGAGGGAGATGCTCTGGCCGCCGAAAAAGAGGCGATAATTCCGGTGGCCGAGCGCTCTGAACATATGACCGGACCGTGCTTTCCCGTCAGCATCCGCCGTGCTTGCTTTCATCTTCCCTCTCCGCCGCCCGGCGCGGTTTGAGAAGCCGTCTGAAAAATACCCGCATACGTCATACCGGCAAAAGCCGGTATCCAGAAAGCCACGTAATTCCTGGATGCCGGTTTTCACCGGCATGACGTTGAGGGCACCGTGAGCCAATTTCAGACGGCCTCTGAGGAATCATTGTTTCCTTCTCCGAGAGTCTCCGTGCGTCCGGGTTCATCACCCAAATAACTTGCCGGGGCCGAGCAGCCTGAATTCGCATGAGAATTCCATGTGTCATATCCTTGGCTTGGCTGTGCATTAGTCACGTTCTATTCAAGAAACAATACCAGATCCGGGCATGTTCGTTAAGTGCCGGCTCAGGGCATGGAAAATACCCTTTCGATTCTAGAATCATTTGAGGTTCTGTTGCTATCGGAATTTTCTGCGGATTGATTTATGTTTATCTGTGTGTAAGATAACACTGCTCTTTTTCGATCTTATCACGGAGGAGATTCTATGAAACCCAATCGAGTCAATCTCAGCCTTGACAATGACCTGTGGCAGGAGTTCAAGCGGCTTGTGCCTGAAAGACAGAGAAGCAAGACCGTGGCAGACCTTATCCGGGTGGAGATTCAGAGGAGAAGAAAACAAGAACGAAGAGAATCCCTCAGGCAAAGCTTTAAGGAAGCCTCACATGATAAAGAACGTTGGGAGGAAGCAGTCGAGTGGGAACATCTTGATGTGGAGGCATGGCCACAATGAAACAAGGCGACATTTACCTTGTGAGCCTTGAGCCAACGCTTCACACTGAAATCGGGAAAACCAGACCGGCTCTTATCCTTTCAATAGATGAGATGAATGAGCATTCGCCACGGGTTATCGTAGCCCCAGTTACCTCAAATATAAGCAAGATCTACCTGCACGATGTATTGGTCCCAAAGGGAGAAGGTGGTCTTTCGAACGACTCAAAGGTGATGCTTGACCAACTGCGAAGCGTCGACAAGCAGCGCCTCGTAAAGCGAATCGGGAAAGTTACCAACAAAACACTGGTCACCTGTTGCAGTGTCACCATGGACCTCATTAGCCCTCCGTGATTTCTGCACTAAACCGAAAGGGGGTCCCAATGAAAAATGAAAAGGATCGATTTGGGGGTCATCAGCACCGTGCAGGGTTGACTTGCTTTGCAGCAGTTCTCCTTGGTTTCTTCATGGGCCTTGCCGCAGTGACCTGCGCAATCGCAGCCCCTGTGGAACCGGGCATCAAGGAGGTGACCGGTGGAACGGCGTTGGCAGGCTCGAACTACTATGTGAGCCCCACGGGAAGGGATTCCAACACCGGCTTAAGTCGATCGAAAGCCTGGAGAACCATTCAGCATGCCGTGGACACCATACCGCCGGGGAGCACGATCGTTGTGCTCGCAGGCACCTATGCGGGTGCCCGCATTGAGCGCTCAGGTGCTGTCACCGGCCCAATGATTCTGAGGGCGGAGACCGGAGCGGAAGTCCTTATCAACAAAGCCGGACCCAAGAACAGGCACGGAAGCTTGATTGAAATTGAAACCTGGGAGGGGGACGGAGTCGTTTCCTACTGGGTTGTCGAAGGATTTGAGATGACGGGGGCCGGCTTTTCCGGAGTCGACGTGCGCGGGAGCGATGTCGGTTTCAATCATCACATCACCGTCAGGAATAACCAAGTGCGCAACTCCGGAAGAACAGGCATCTTCATGGCCTTCACAAACGACTCTTTGATCGAGGGCAACGAGAGCCATGACAACGGAGAGCACGGCATCTATTACAACAATAGCGGGGATCGAACGGTTATCCGTGGAAACCGCATCCATCATAATGCCAACTGCGGGCTCCACATGAATGGGGATATCTCCATGGGTGGTGACGGCGTCATCTCGGAATGCTTAATCGAAGCCAATGTGATCTATGAAAATGGTGCCGCGGGATCCGGCATCAACATGGACGGTGTTACCCACAGCGTTGTACGCAACAATCTGTTGTACGCCGCTCATGCAAGCGGCATCTCCCTTTACCGGATAGACGCCGGGGAATGCTCTCATGACAATCAGGTGCTCAACAATACCATTCTGATTGCTTCAAATGGCCGATGGGCGGTGAACATCCCCGATCCGGGATGCACCGGAAACCGGATCTTCAACAATATCCTCTACAACTACCATTCCTGGCATGGATGCATCATCATCAACGAGTCCAATCTCGAAGGCTTTGCAACCGACTACAACGCGGTAATGAATCGGTTCAGCACGGACCCGGATGATGAAACGGTGATCACCTTTGCTCAGTGGAAGGCGCTCGGATACGACACCCATTCCTTCCTCGCCACCCCCGACCAGCTCTTTGCCGATCCGGACACAGGTGACTTCCACCTGAACCCGTCCGGCCCGGCGATTGACACCGGTTCTGCACTGGTAGACGTTGTGGCGGACCTGGAAGGGGTCCCGCGCCCGAAGGGTGCCGGCTTCGATGTCGGAGCCTATGAATACTATGAACCTATCGTCAGCATCACCGCGGCAGACCCCTATGCATATGAAAAGGGTCCGGACCAGGGAACGTTCACAGTCGGAAGAACAGGCAGCTGGAGCTCGCCGCTGGTGGTGAAATACCATGTCGGCGGAACGGCCGAAAAGGGATCGGACTACAAACGGCTTTCCGGCAAGGTTACCCTGAAGGCCGGCAGCTCAACCGCACGCATCAGGGTTACTCCGGTGGACAATGCGAAAGAGGAAGGCCCCGAAACGGTCAAAATCACCCTGAAGGACAACGAGAATTACGAAGTGGGACTCCCAAAGAGTGCCGTCGTTGTCATAAAGGACAATGATTAGAGCGAGTTGCACCTGTAGTCGCCGAACTGCATTGACGGGCTGACCAGGCTGCACACATGACCCCATGGGCATAGTAGCTGAGTGCTGCTTACGCTTACCAAGAATGAGTGTCCGAACGGCCATTCGTCATACCGGCATGTTTTTAGCCGGTATCCAGTATCCGGCATATCCCTGGACCCCGGCCAGGACCTTGCCGGGGTGACGGTTTGAACCAACAGAGTTCTACGGCATCGTTCCGGCGTATCTCGCTGCAAGCTGGCCGCAGGCTGCACCGATATCCGCTCCGCGGCTCTGCCTGATGAGGGCGGTGAGCTTCGCTTTCTGCAAAACCTCCTGGAACGCAAGAATTTTTTCCTCCGATGGTTTGTTGAAGCCCAGGTTCAAATCGGAGCTCACCGGATTAAAGGGGATCAGGTTGACCTTTGCACGCACACCATGCAAGATCCTGACGAGCTCTCGGGCCTGTTTGGGAGAATCGTTGATTCCGTCAAGAAGGATGTATTCAAAGGTGATGCGCTTCCTGGGAGGAAGTGGGTATTCGCGGCAGGCGGACAACAGTTCCGTCAGTGGATATTTCCGGTTGATGGGCATCAGCTCGCTTCGCAGCGTGTCGTTGGAAGCATGCAGGCTGACGGCCAGATTCACCGGGCTGTCCTGACCAAGCCGGCGAAGTTGCGGTACCAGACCAATGGTTGAGACCGTAATACGCCGATGAGAAAAGGCCAGGCCGTTCGGATCGACCAGGATTCGGATGGCCTGCAGGACCGATTCATAATTTGCCAGAGGTTCCCCCATCCCCATGAAAACAATATTGGTGATTCGCCTGTGGACCCCCTGTTCATCCTGTACCCGGCAAATCTGGTCCACAATTTCAGCCGTGCTCAAATCGCGTTTATACCCGAGTGTGCCGGTGAGGCAGAATCGACACTTGAAAGGACATCCCACCTGACTGGAAATGCACAGCGTGCAGCGGGGAGGATCCGGAATCAGCACTGATTCAATGAAATGGCCGTCATGCAGTCGAAAAAGATACTTCGTCGTACCGTCCGAAGCCTCCTGCTTTTCAATAATCGTTAAGGCATTCAGATGGGTGCCGAATTCCAGCTGCGCTCTGAACATCTTGCTCAAATCAGTGCATTCGTTCCAGGAACGGATACGTCGGTTGTAGATCTGCCGAAAGAGCTGGCGGGCTCGAAAACGGGGCTCTCCAATGCTCTCAACCCAGGCTTCCATATCGGGCAGCGTAAAATTCTTAATATATACCGGTTCCATTCAACCAACTGTGCTCAGTAACATGTCGCAGAAAAGTGATCATGACCCTGGACGTCATTCCGGCATGTTTCTAGCCGGAATCCAGAAGACTTCCTGGATTCCGGCCTAAGACCTGCCGGTATGACGAATGGCAATTCGGACCCTCATTTGTGCGGAGCGATGTTGAGTCCTCCCGAGAGATATCCCGGGTTTACCGCTCCCGGCTTCCAAGGCTCCCGCTTCATAGGGTTATCCGCTTGCTCCACCCGTCAGCGGCTTAGACCCTTCACCCGGTATTGATCATGTGGCCGGTCCTGCAGAAGGATCCCGTCATACTGCCCGGCCCGGCATGAATCGAACCATTCGTATCCAAGCTCCTGACATGCCTTGCAGGCCTTTCTCGGGATGTGCACCGCATAGATTCGCCTTCCCCTGTCGGTATCGGAATCAATCGCCAGCACTCCGCTGCAATCCGGGCAGACTCGGAGGTTTTCTCGCTGACTTTCGTAGATCTGGTCCGTGTCATAGAAGATATTCCGATCCCGTCTGGCGAATTTCAAATCCGCTCGATTCTTATCCCGAAGTCTGCTGTTCTCCTTCCGCTTTTCGATGATCGCCGTCGCCAGCTTTTCGATATAGCGGGTCGTGTCCGCAGACTGCCGAATCTTTTCAGGCTGGTAATCGGGTTCCTTCACCTTGCCGTAATTCATCCCCGCAAGGGCCATGATGATTCCCACATTGACATAGGGCAGGGCGCCCTCGATCGAATACCCTCCCTCCAGAACGGCTATGTCCGGGCGAAGGCGGCTGGTGAGTTGAGCATAGCCCTGAGCCGAAAAAGACATGTTCGTGATCGGGTCGGTGTAGTGATTGTCCTGACCCGCCGAATTGATCACGAGTTCCGGCTTGAAGTCGGAGAGAACGGGCAGAATCACGTTGTCGAGCACAAACAGGAACCCTTCTTCGGACGTGCGAGGCGGAAGCGGGATATTGACAGTGCTCCCGAGCGCCGTAGGCCCCCCCATTTCGTCGTAGAATCCGGAGCCGGGATAGAGCGTGCGGCCGTCCTGGTGAACGGAAATGTAGAGCGTATCCGGATCGTGCCAGTAGATGTCCTGTGTGCCGTCGCCGTGGTGACAGTCGGTGTCCACGACGGCCACCCGATCGACGCCGTACTGATTCCTCAAATACTCGATCATGATGGCTTCTATGTTGATATTGCAGAAACCCCGTGCGCCATGGACCACCCGCATGGAATGGTGGCCCGGTGGCCGAACGAGGGCAAATCCGCGTTCAATCCGCTTTTCCATCACCTCGATGCCGATCTTCTTGGCGCCCCCGGCACTGATGAGATGAGATTCCGTGATGACTCTGCGTTCGTCCGGAAAGCAGAAATGCACACGCCGGATATCTTCCACCGTGGCCAGATCCGGTTTGTATTCTACGATGCCTTCAACATCGAGAAGACCTTCTTCAAAGACCTGATCCTGAGTATAGAGCAGCCGCTCCTCCCGTTCAGGATGCGTAGCACTTATTGCCCAGTCAAAGGCCGGGAAGAAGACAAGTCCCGTTTTCACACTTGTTTGAAGCATGATTCAAATCCTCCAGGCGGTCTAAGAAACGGTGCTCTCGTTGATAAGGGCCTCGGCTATCTCCCGATACTCGGGAATCAGTCCCGGCTTGACCTGCACCTTGGTCCTGATATTCCGGCCCGTTGTATAGAAGCCGCGCACCATGTTGAACTGCACATCCTCGAGAAGCTCCATTTCCACCTCCCGTTCCGAAGCCCCCTGCCTGATGCACTTCTTTCGAAGCAGGTCGAATGCCAGCCTGGCGGCGCCCTGCCTGTCAAAATCCCTCTTCACCGATTGGGAAAAATCCTCTTCCGGCGCCACCGCGATCCCCTGTTCGGTGTCCGCAAAAAGCGTGACCTCACAGGTGTTTTTTGCCAGCGCCGCACCGATGGCATTGGCCACACCCCATTGGGGCACAACCCTCACGCGAAAATCCGACATGGCTGCAATGCGGGATGCGAAAGCAGGGGCCGGTCCTCCCAACACCAGCACTTCTCCCGGTTTGACCTGGTAGTCTTCCAGTACCTCATGAACGGTGTAGACCGGTTTGCTGTTGATGATCCGGATCATTTGATCAGCTTTTCTGAGAATCGTCTCACAGGCCAGACTAAAAACCCGGTCGGCAGTCTCTTCGACGCCCAGGCCAAGCTGATCCGCAAGATGCCTGATTCCTTCAGATGAAGCCCGCACATCGCCGGCAGAAAATTCCCCCAGCACGATCAGTGCGTCGGTGGGGGTCGGGACCGGTCCTCCATGAGCCATTGGGGGACCCTGCCGGTCAGGGCCGATGGTCAGTCCTCCGTCCACACAGCGCACCGCACTGTCGCCGCCAAGACCGATGGAGACTGTTTTCAGAGAGCGGATCAACGTCTTGTGGCCGCTGATTTCAATACCGAGGGGATCAAGCAAAGGCACCCCGCGGACGAGGACAGCCATGTCCGTAGTGGTGCCGCCGATATCCAGCACCAGCGTTTCCCCGTTTTCCGATGCAAAAGGCAGCGAACCCATGACACTGGCCGCGGGGCCCGAAAGAATGGTTTGCCCGGGGTAATCCATGGAGGATTCCAGGTTCATCGTTCCTCCATCAGCTTTCAAGATGTAGATGGGGATCTGCAATCCCTTCTTCTCAAGGGAATTGCTCACCGCCTCGAAAAACGTCCGGTGAATCGGATACACCGAAGCATTCAGATAAGCTGTGGCAATCCGCCTGGGAAATCCCAGATTGCCCGAAAGGCGATGTCCCAGAACGGTGTAGTCGAAGCCGTCCCCCAGGAGGTCCTGGATTTCGATTTCCTGCTTTGGATTGCGCACCGAGAACTTCCCCACTATGCCGACCTGCGTTAGCCCTTCACTGCGCCACCGTGAAGCGATCGCCCGGATTTCACCTGGATCGATGGGCTGAATTTCCCGCCCTCGATGATCGATGGAGCCCGATACGCAGGAATAATGTTCGTTTGTCCGGAAGAGCTCCGGGTCCATTCCCGGACCGCTGCAGACAATCATGCCTGTCCCCGCCAGCTTCCCCTCGACAATGGCATTGGTGGTAAGAGTGGTGCTCAGTACCGCTCGACCGATGCTCTCCGGTGGAATGCCGCTGGTGATCTGATCCAATCCGGCCCAGACGCTCTCGAACAGATTGGAGTAGTCCGTCGGGACCTTGGCCCGGCGCAGAATACGGTCTTTCCCGATGAGCACCACGTCCGTGTTCGTTCCGCCTACATCAAGCCCTATGATCATGGTTCTCCTCTGCTCAATTACGGCTTTCATTCTTGCCGGCTGCACTCGGCAGACGGATGTTTTGAGGCAAACCCGCCGGATTTCATGACTGATTGAAAGAATGCTAACGGAAAGCCGGAAGCCTGTCAATGTGACGTTGTGATTTTGGAATCACATCCTTCATTGAGACGTTGCACTTGAAAAGGATGACGGACACAGGCAAGATGCCTGGGCAAACTCGGTCCTGCAACCGTTATTGGAGAGGATGAAATGGATTCATCGGATACTTCTCGATCGACTTTGGGTGGAAGACTTCAGTCGCTCCTGCACATAAACCCATGGAGCTGGATTGCCGCCTTCTACGTTATCCAGGTCCTTGGTTCCTTGGTCGTCATGCAGATGATGGGAATCCTTTTTGCAGAAATAGCCCTGGCGGTTGTTTTTTTGATTCTCGGGGCATCGATTGCCATCGGCTTCCGGTGGAGTGACCCCTCGGACCGATTGGGTCCATGGAAATGGTGGGTGCCGGTAATTCTCTATGCTTCTTTTATCTTTTCCCTTTCCAACAACGCATACCCTGAAGCCGTTCCCCGATTTGACACCAAAATTTTCCATCCCATTGAGTACATGACGCTGGGAATCTTTCTGACCATGGCCTGGCATAAGGTCTCCGGCCACAGAGGAAACCCGTTCGTTATCCTTTGCGTGCTGGTTTCCGGAGTCCTGTTTGCTGTCTCGGACGAGTATCACCAGGCTTTCATTCCCGGCCGGTCGCCAAGGGCCACCGACGTATTGATCGACTCCCTGGGCCTGGCCCTGGGATGCATCCTGTTCCTGCTTGGCGATCGTATGATCAGAAGAAGCAAGGACGAACTTCAGTCTCCTCGTGCAACGGGGCCCGACGGGAGACGGTCTTCGTAATAACCGACCCCTTTCACCAGGTCCTTCTCACCTTGACGCCCCGCTCCTGGAGGAACTGCTTGATCTCTCGAATCGAATAGGTCCCGTAGTGAACCATGGAAGCGATCAGTGCGGCATCGGCACGCCCTTCGGAAAGCACATTGAAGAGGTGCTCCGGTTTGCCCGCCCCTCCGGAGGCGATGACGGGAATGGAGACATGCGTCGAAACCAGTCGGGTGAGATTGAGCTCATAGCCGTCTTGTGTTCCGTCCGCATCGATGGAGTTGAGGCAGATTTCCCCGGCCCCCAGCCGCTCGGCCTCCCGAGCCCACCAGAGCGCATCGATGCCCATCGGTGTTCTACCGCCGTGGATGACCATTTCGTATCCAGAAGGGAACTTTGTTGATGAAGGCACTTGCCTGACGTCCATCCCAAGAACGATACACTGGCTTCCAAAGGCTTCCGCTCCCTGACGGATGATTTCCGGGTTGAGAATGGCTGCGGAATTCACGCTCACCTTTTCCGCACCGGCAAGCAGGACATCCCGCATATCTTCGAGGGTTCGGATGCCTCCTCCGACGGAAAAGGGAATAAAGATGGTCTCTGCGACCCTTGTCACCACATCGAGCATGATGGGGCGGCGATCACTGGATGCCGTGATATCATAGAAGACGATTTCATCAGCACCTTCCTCGTAGTAGTAACGCCCCATTTCGACCGGGTCCCCAATGTCGATGTTGTCTTTGAACTGTATTCCTTTGGTGGTTCGTCCTTCCCGAACATCCAAACAGGGGATGATGCGTTTACTCAGCATGAAGACTCCTCGACTGCGAACAAAAACCGGAGGGTTCGATCCTTTTTTTCATTGCGGTTCAGGCCGGCTGTATTCAGAGTTAGTGACCATTCCATTGGCAGAAATTCTGCAGGATCTGGAGGCCTGGAGGCCCGCTCTTTTCCGGATGAAACTGGACGGCAACCAGGTTTCCGGCCGCTACAGCGGAGCTGAACACGATCCCGTAGCGGGTCCTGCCCACAATACAGTCCGGATCGGCCGGTTCGGGATAGTAGCTGTGTACGAAGTAGAACTCATCACCTGGACGCACATGAGCGAATACCGGATGCTCTCGGGTGAATAAGACCTCGTTCCAGCCCATGTGGGGAATTTTGAGCCGATCGCCGTTTTCATCGCAGAGCTCCTTGGGGAAAATGGGCACCTTTCCCCGGAGAATACCGAGACATTGTGTGTCGTTCTCTTCGCTGAAATCAAAAAGCACCTGAAGACCCACACAGATGCCGAGAATGGGTACACCCGCTTCCAGTCTGTCAAGAAGAACCGAATCCAATCCGAGCTGTTTCAGGTCCTGCATAGACTTCCCGGCAGCACCGACGCCTGGGAAGATGATTCGGTCCGCCGCTCTGATTCTCTCGGCGGAATCGGTGATTTCGCAGGGGTATCCCAGAAAGCGCAGCGCCCTCTCGACACTGGTGAGGTTGCCGGCACGGTAATCGAGAATTGCGATCACATAAAGCTCCTTTTCAAAACCTGGGCAAAGGCAGGTCGTATTCCAGTTGCTCGTCCGTGACAAACCTTTTGACATGCATTGAACCACTGTGCAAGATGAATCGCAGGTACAGCTCCTTTGACGAGAGGACTTCGTCCTTGAAGAGCGCTCCGCTATGGTAGGGCTCGAAGCCTTTGGCCATGAGATCGCATGAACCCTGTTTTTGCCCTTCAGCCAACCCGGCCAGGCTTCTGCCCGGGCGGATTGAGACGGTGATGATCACCGCGGTGGGCGGTCAACCCGGCTATACTTACGCTTCGACCGGCGCTGCGGACGGAAACAAGAATGTGGTCCAGGTCAAAGCCGAGGAATCGGGTTTCCTCACGGTAACCTGCACCGTGACGGATACCGGTGGGAATTCAGCCTCGGCCTCCCTCGGTATCCCAGTCAGCGATCCGACCTTGCAATTGCATAGAACCGGTGCATCAGAAGGTGACCTCCCGGCCGGCGGAAAGGCATCGTTTGATGCCGTGCTGATGGCCGATGGGCAGAGCGTGCCCGCCGGAGACTATGGCATTGCTTCGAGATGCGCAGGCGCTTCAGGCGGAAGCAGCGCTAAAGCAGAAACACCTGGGGGACTTGATGGTACCGATGCGGTACTGGTTTCAACCGGGCAGGTGGAAGGTGTTCCCGTCCCCTTTGAGGCTTCCGGTTCTGGTGCTGCCGTTACCCCCACCCCCCACTCCGACCCCATCCAAACCTGGCGGCACAGCCATTTCATCACCTCCTTTGACCGGGAGCGCACCCGCACAGCCGGGCGGTGGGCTGGATGGCCGATGGCATCTGAATGCCAATAACCAAAAGGGTGGATCGAGCTCTCCAAAGGCGGCTCCGGATGGAAGGAACCCCACAAACCCGGTCTGGGACCCAAGAGTCACCTTTATCAGAAACCGGGTCAAGGACGTGGGTGCCAATAGCCCGAACAAACCCTTCGTATTTCCGGATCGAAGCGAAGGCGGGGGTAATCCTGGTTATCTTGGAGGGAATTTCATGATTGTCGGCCCATAAGTGGCGGGGCAAGGGGATTTTGTACACCCTCATGAGCGCACGTGGCGATTGATGATCTTCATGGCTTGTGGGAAATGATCCGTGGCGTAAACCCGCGTCACGACGCGCCACCGGTTCATTACGGTAATGACCTGCACATCCGCATAAGACTTGATCCGTCCGATTTCCTTCCAGGAAATGAAACCGTCCTCCCCGGCCTTCGCCAGCAACCCGGAACCGGCTACAGCAGGTTTTTTCGCCAAGAGGCCAACCACCACGGCTAGACGATTTGCGGCTTTGCCTCGACGGGACAAGGTTTTCCAAGAAATCCCTTTTGAACTCAGTTCGAACCGGGCCGGAAATCGGTTGCCGAAAAAGACAAGTTGAGTTGATCCGGAAGCATGGTAACCTGGTCTTTCATGCCCTTCGCATCTCGAACGATGATCCGGCTTGCCTCGAATTCAACGTCCTTCACCCTCAGTCGAACGCATTCCATCAATCTGAGGCCGCATCCATAGAGCAGCTTGCCCATGAGAGCGTGAGTGCCAGACATAGCCGAGAGCACCCGCGACACTTCCGTCTTGGTCATAACTACGGGGAGGCGTTGAGGCTTCTTTGCCCTTTCCATGAACCCCAAATTGCCCAGGTGAATGTTCAAGACATTCTTGTAGAGGAACACGATGGCATTGAAGGCCTGGTTCTGTGTGCTCGATGCAACTTTCTGATCTACTGCAACATGGGAAATGTATTGCGAAATCTCCTTTTCTCCCATATCCTTAGGATGGCGTTTGCCGTGGAACAGGATGAACCGCCTGATCCAATCGACATAGCTCTGTTCCGTGCGGATGGAATAATGCCTCTTCCGAATGACCTCTCGAACTTGATCCAGGAGTTTCATGGCGAGCCCCTCTTTCCGTATTTGCCGGTCGCCTTGTCTTGTCAAATTCTGGTTAAAAATACAGTAGATATAGAGATAGTACAATGCAGGTTCGCTCGTTTCCGGGGAAAAAGACGGATTAGAGGCCAGACATGAGAATTCGGCCTTTTTCCGCATCTGCCGTTTGTAATATTGAAGCAAATTGCCTGCAACTGAGCGAATTTATAGAATGGAATCCTGGGAACGTTGCCTGTTTCCGTAAAATCAAGCGGTAATTAGGCTGTCTAATCCATGTTCGACCGGTCAGCCAAGCTGAGAAGGAAGAGAAACGAAAATGGCGATTCCTGACTATCAGGCCTGTATGTTGCCGTTATTGCGTTTCGCATCCGACGGCAAAGCACATCAGCTGAAAGATGCGATAGACAAACTGGCACGAGAATTTTCTTTGACCGAGGAAGAACTTCGCGAATTCCTGCCAAGCGGCCAGCAGCCTGTGTTTATCAACCGGCTTGCATGGGCGAGAACGTATTTGAATAAAGCAGGCTTACTTCAAAATCCTCGACGCGGCTTCTTTCAAATCACCGCCAGAGGACTTGAGATACTCGATAGTGGTGCCCAAGTAAACACCCGGTTCCTGGAGCAGTTTCCAGAGTTTCAGGAGTTCCGTGCCGGACGAGGAGAAGTCCGCAGACAGGACCGAGTGGTGACCGTAACTGTTCCGGAAGAGAGCCAGTTGGAATGTACAGACACACACGAGGTAACCTTGCGGGAATCGTTTCATATTCAGGGGCTACTCGCTCTAATTGGTGAGAAAATGGGGTTTAGCATCTGGCTTCCAAAACGTGATCGTGGTGGCGTTCTCAAGGAATGGACCCCTTCGGATACTTGTCTGCTGGATGCCCTTCCACTCAACTATGATGAAACGACAATCCGTACAATTGAGCAGATCGACGTGATTTGGCTTAAACGCCGTTCGATAGTCCGTGCCTTTGAGGTGGAACATACTACGTCCGTCTACTCCGGAATACTGAGAATGGCTGACCTGTTGGCGCTTCAGCCGAACATGGATATCAAGCTCCATATTGTTGCGCCTACGGCAAGGCGAGAAAAAGTCTTTCAAGAGATACAGCGCCCCGTGTTTTCTTTGCTGGATCGCGCCCCGTTGTCAGAGTGTTGCACCTATATCTCGTACGACAGCCTTGAGGAACTCGCAGGCGAAAAACACCTGAGTCACTTATCTGATTCAGTTCTCGATGAATATGCTGAGGATGCTGAATAGATTTGTCGAACAACAAAATCCAGCGGACGCCGATAAAGCCTGGCGCCGCTGATTTTGAGCGTTGGGCGTGCAGATGTCGCGCTTTTACCCAGTTCAAAGGGAGTAGCGTTTCTGCACTCCGGGGGCTATACTGCATGCAGTGAGACCACTTTCTCTGTACGGAGGTAGACATGAGCAATCTAACGATCTCGCTGCCGGACGACAAGATGTCCAAGCTTAAGGAAATGGCAGCCGATCTTGGCACGACAGCGGAGGAACTCGTACGGGCCAGTGTAGAAGATCTGCTCGGTAGGCCAGAGGAATTTCGGAAGGCAGCAGACTACGTGCTCAAGAAAAACGAAGAGCTTTTACCGAAAGCTGGCTTGATGCGCTCTATCAGCTTGGGCCAAGCTCTAGAAATCCACCGTCGTGTCATTGAGCAGTCTGGAGGTATGCCTGGAACCTTAAACCTGACTGTACTCGAATCGGCCCTGCAAGGTCTTTTCATTCACGGTATAGTGTCTGAGAAGATGCGAGGACAAGTGCCATGCAGAATATTTCCGAATCTCTAAAAAGACAACGCGAGCAGATCTTGACCGACACCAGCGAAGAAATGCTCAGCCGGCATACCAGCCTGATCGAAATCGCGATCATTTCTCTTCATAACCGCATGGCAAATCGCTTGAATGTGGATGCGGAACAGATCCGTTCCAGCGGAGCGGTTTTTGCGATCGGCGCCTTCGGGCGCGGATTGCTGGGACCCAATCAGGCCATCCCCATTCTGCTTTTGACATCGGAGTCTTCGCCCTGGCAAGAGAGCTGGATGGACGAGATCGCTTCACCCCTGACGGAGGCGGGCTGGACAACCGATGTGCAGCAGAATTCCATGGAACTGCTGCTCGATCGTGCCCGCGAAGACTTCGACTTCTTCCTCAGCCTTCTGGAAGCTCGCTACATTTCGGGAAACCGTCAACTGGCCGAACGCCTGGACAAGGCCCTCGATGTTTTTGTCGAAGGTCAACAGAATGCACTTCTGGACACTCTCTTCGGGTTTGTGAAAGCCCGCCGGATGCGCCTTGAGGACCCAACGAACTGGCTCGAACCGAACATCGAGCACGGCCCGGGCGGGCTGTCGGAAATCACCGCCATTCGTGCTGCCTGCCGGATTGCTTCCAACATCCGCAACCTGGAGGATGCGATTTTTGGAGGATATCTGACCCGACAGGAAGTCGATCTGCTGCAACAGGCGGAAAAGACCTATGCCCGTCTCCTGAACATGCTTCGAACCCTGGCAGGCGTATCCGGCCACTCTTTAAGCGCCCTTGGCCTGGATGAACAGGAATCGCTTGCGGATAAATTGGGCTACCAGGCCCGCTCGGGCTTTCTGCCGGTGGAAGCCTTCATGCAGAGCGTCTATCAACTGCTCCTGGGGGTGTTGAGTGTATCCGGGGAATTCTGGGATCGCTTGCTGGAGGGGCGGGAGGAACATGTCGAGAGGGACGAGGCCGAATTGCCCGTGCTGGAATCGGGGGTGCTCGTGTGTTCGGGGAGGCTACACATTCAGACGGATCGTTATCCGGCTGAAGCCGGCCGAATTGTCCATCTATTTGTCCTGGCAGCCAGACATAAGATGAGACTGGCCAACGTGACCCGCCAGTGGATCAGTCATCATCAGAATGCCCTGGATACGGCCGCCGGGGATCAATCCGTTCGAGAGGAGCTGATGGCACTGATTCGAGAAGATTCCCCGGAGCTCTATTCTGTGAGAGCGTTTTACAATCACGGACTGATGAACTCCCTCATCCCCGAGCTTACTGCAATTCACGGATTGGTTCAGCACGATGCCTTCCATCTTTATCCGGTACAGGAGCATCATTTCCGCACACTCACCGAACTGAAGAAGATATTCCTGGGAGACTACCAGCAGATCGAGCCGGAACTGACGCACATCGCCCGCAACATCGATGATCCCACTTTGCTCTATCTCGCCGGGCTGCTTCACGATATCGGCAAGAGCTCAGGCAGGGGCCACGCTCTGCGTGGGGGAGAGATGATCCCTGCGGTGGCCAGGCGCCTGGGGTTGGACTCGGAAGAAGCCGATCTGCTCCAGTTCCTCGTTGCTCAGCACCTTCTTCTCATGGACAACGCATCGATGAGAGATTTGGCCGACGAGGAGATGGTGGCCAACTGCGCCTCCATAATCGGGACGTCCAGGCGATTGGACCTCCTCGCCCTGCTGAGCCTTGCGGATATGGTTGCCACCGGGCCCAAAGCCTGCCGGAAGTGGCGGGATACTCCAGTGGTTGCGCTGTACGAAAGAATTCACCACCTTCTGGAAAAGGGGGAACCGACTCCTCAGGCCATTGCTGAATGGATTGCTCACATTAAAAGCCAGGTGGCGACGGGAGTTTCGGATCTGATGGGGATGGCAGAGCTGGAGGACACCTTCGCCAATCTCGCTCCCCGCTATCTCCTTTCCATGACTCCGGACGCGGTTGCCGGACATCTTCGAATGGTATGGCGGCTGCACCGCTCCGGCGAACCGCTGGTCCTGGAGGTGGCGAAAGTCGACGGGAACGCGGAAATAACCCTTGTGAGCCGGGAAACGACCGGTATGGTATACCGTTCTGCCGGGATACTGACCCTCCATGGCATGGACATCCGTGGGGCCCAGGCTTTCGCAATGAATGACGGCGAGATTGTTCTGATCTTTCAGTGTCGATTTGCCGGGGCGATGGGCGGAGGGCCGGACTGGGAGGCGGTGAAGAGGGACCTGAAGCACTTGCTGCTGGGCAAAATAGCGCTCAACTACCGGATTGCAGCCTATACTGCCGCCCTCGATGGGGTTCAGTCGGCGCTGAGGAAGACCCCAAGCCAGGTCCTGGTGGATAATGAATCCAATGCGAAATACACGATCCTCGAGGTGTATACTCTCGATCGTGTCGGCCTGCTTTACACCATCACGCGGACCCTGTTCGAGTTGCAGATAAGGATCTATGTCGCCAAGATCACCACGAAGGTGGATCAGGTGGCGGACGTGTTCTATATCCGAAACCATCAGGGAGAAAAGGTCACCGACCCGGAGCAGATACAGGAAATCAGGAATTCTCTGCTGTTCTGGCTGGACGGACCCGATTCCGGGAATGCACAGGGAGATGAATGACATGGATTCGGTGAATCATCTCCATGAACTGTGCCGCTGAAGATGCTGCAGAAGGCATGAGCGCTTTTATTGAGAAACGAACGCCTCAGTGGCGCGACCGCTGACGCGCAGACGCCTTTCGCCGTCTCCTGGTATAGCCTCTATGGATTTGCTCTATGCTGTATTGGTTAGTTCTTCTCACTGTAAGTTCGTTCCCCCTCTCGTTCCCACGCTCTGCGTGGAAACGCACACGCTGGACGCTCCGCGTTCACCGGCGCAAAGTTTCCCGAAGGCATGGGCCCCCACGCAGAGCATGGGGGCCAGTGAGGGGCGCCAGACGGGGGGAACGAACTTATGGCGCGATGTTCTAGGGAATTCTGAGCTTCTGCCCTGCGGTAACCGAACTGCCTCTGAGATTGTTGGCTTCCCGCAATTCCTTAACACTCACCTTGTAGCGTTGAGCGATACCTGAGAGGGTCTCACCCTTCTTGACGGTATGGGTGGCGGCGGGTTTTGCCTGTGGCGTGGCAGATGGAACCGAGGAGACCTCCGGCGGTGCCGACTCGGCCGTCTTATCCGGTTCTTCCTGACTGCTCACGACCGGTGGGCTCGACGTCATCCTGGCAGGGGTGAACTCCCGCTCGAAGGTCTTGCCTTTTCCTGCAGGAAACTTCAACTCATGGGTTCCCGCGGGGATATCGTCTGCGCGAAATTCCGGATTCAGCCTTTTGAACTCACGATAGGTGATTCCCGCTGCAGCGGCCACATTTTGAATGGAAGCCGGACTCGATAGTCTAACGGGGACGCGATCGAGGTTGAGTTCAGGGTATCCCAGTCCTTTGGGCAGAACATACCCGTATTGCGCAGGATTCCCTAAAACGGCCTTAACGGCGAGAATTCGCATGACATAGCGCTCTGTTTCCAGAGGCAATCGAAGATGGTAATAGTCGGTGACGCGCTGGTTTCGCATCTCATCGTAGATACGCCGATCACCGCAATTGTAGGCGGCAAGAGCCAGGGCCCAGTTCTTGTGCCGGCCGTAGAGATCGCGCAACAGTCGAAAAGCGCTGTCCGTGGAACGTTCAAAATCATACCGGCGATCACAGGAACCTTCTTGAGAAAGCCCGTAAGCGGTTCCCGTACTTGGCATGAACTGCCAAGGCCCGGCGGCTCCCTTTGGAGAGCAGGCATTGGGCAGAAGGTCGCTTTCCACTATAGCCACATACTTCAAATCCTCGGGCAGGCTGTAGGTGCGCAACCGTTCCTCGATCCAGGGGAAGTACCGCTCCATTCGTTTCAACCAGAGAAAAACCTGCGCATGGTTATAGACGATAAGCGTGAATTCCCGGTCGAACCTCTCCTGAACATCCTGCACATCGAGGGGCACCGGCTCGCCGCAAAGATCTATCCTATCCGGAGGGGGATAATAGGGGGCCATGGGACACGGGGCTGGAACAGCAGGAAGCGGTAACGTTTCCTTAACAGAGGTTGTGGGGGGAGGCGTGACAGTCGGTGAAGGGGTAGGTGGTGGCGTTGTTGCGCAACCGAAAAGGGTCCCAGCCAGGAACAGAATCACCAGGGCATAGCCAAACCATCTTGAAAACCTATGCTGTTTCATAAGCTCAACTCTCTCCCGTTGTTGTCGGTTGATCCTGTGTTTGATATCTCAGCGCAGAAAAGCCCCGATATTTCCCGCCGCTTCGAGTTGTCTACGGGCCTTTGCTCCACGAATCTCGTCACTCTTTCCACCCATTGTCAGGACGCGTTCTGATGCCAGCCAGAGCACATCGTCGACAGCGTCGAGCAATGAGGAGCAATAGGGGCACTTTCGTTCAGCGGGGGCCTGATCCAAAAGCACGTCACAGGATGAACATCGATACCCGTTCAGCTTCACTCCGGAAGGAAAGATCAACCGGTAAACGCGGCCCTGGTTGACCGCATCGAGCGTTGCATTGAGCCCCAAGACGGCCTTTTTCGTCGGGGATTCGGCCTTCTGAGCGATTGTGGCGATATCCTGCACCAGAACCAGTTCCTGTTCTCGCTCAAGCCTTTCGATCAAGGGGAAGGAGAGGTCGAAAACCTCATGGGCTTTTGCCGTGGAGGAGATTCGCACACGGTCTACCACGCGGGAAGCGATCCCCTTGGGGAGAAGCCGCTGCAGTTCCGCCGTGACGTCTTCCGGGCCTGCCAGAATGATTCTGACGATGTGATATTCCTTGAGGATATCGTGCAGGGTATCGGAGACATCCTTCAAGAACCAGCCGCTCCAGGTTGCCGCCCTCCGCTGAAAAACCATCTGTGAGCGCATATGATCGCTTCCCGCCATGCTGCGATGCTTCACGGGAGGTTCCTGGAAAATATCGGAAACCTCCGTGATGACCCCCATGGAAATCACAAAGAAGCGTGCCCTTTCACGATCGACAAGCACCACTCCATAGCGTTCATATTCGTCCATGGTTTCAATCAGCGGCCTCACATAGGGCGTTTCGCCGTACCAGACCTGAGTGGCCATGCGAATTGGGAGGTCCTCCTCAAAGTAAAAGGATTCCGAAACATCGCAAAAGAGCAGGAGGCTCTTCCCTTTGGGCAGTCGAAATTCCACTTTCTGACGGATCCAGGCCGAGTCCTCCCGGAAATGGCGAAGCCTGGTTTCATCGCTGATCTGAGTCTCGATCTCCTTCAACATTCGGTCGAGTATCACCTTGTGGCCACTGCGTCGAGTGGATGGATCGGTAGCATCCAGATTCAAATAGACGCTCAAAACGGGAGAACCATCTCGAACAGTCCACTCTACCAGTTCCTGAATGATTTGAGGTTGCAGTACGTTCATGGCTTATCCTCCCCTGGTTCAGATGTTTATGCCATAAGCTTCCGGCGGCCCTTTGACTGAGTCCGAATTCAGAAATATGACCGGATGATCGGTACGATCATCACAATCAAGGGTGCTATGGGCAGAGCCGGCAGGAAATTAGCGAGGCGGATATCTTTCAAATCGAGCAGCTTGAGGCTGATTCCGACAATGATCAACCCCCCGGCCGCGGTCATTTCCGTAATCATCGGGTCGGTGAGTATCGCTGAAAGCGTTGTTGCGAAAACGGTGATGCCTCCCTGGTAGAGCAGAATGCTCAAGGCCGAGAGAGAAACCCCCCATCCGAGGCTTGCCGAGAAGGCCACGGAAGCAAACCCGTCGAGGGCCGATTTTATGGCGAGGATGCGGTAGTCGCCCGTCATGCCGTCCTGTATTGAACCAAGGATAGCCATGGGCCCCACACAGAAAACCAGGCTTGCTGTGACAAAGGCCTCCCCGAGAAGAGAGTCCCGGTTTTGCGACAAGAGGGTCTGCAAGCAGGTCCCTAACCGATCGAGTCCGTCGTGAATCCTCAAGACCTCCCCTAGCATTCCGCCGATGAGCACGGCCCCCAGAGTGATCATGACGTTTTTTGTTCCGAGGGCCATCTGAAGACCCACCAGCAGAGTGATCAATCCAAGCCCGTTGAGTACGGTCCGGCGTATTGTCTCCGGCAGCCGGGAGCCGATGGATACGCCAATCAGGCTGCCCAAAAGGATGGATCCTACATTGATAACGGTCCCCAGCATAGTTCCGACTCTGGATATGCTTCCCGGAAGAGAGACATCAGGTTGCCGAAGATGCGGAAGAGTGATCCGTCTTCTGCATCGTCCCCAGAACATGGTCCAACACACCGTTGATAAAGGCCCCCGAGTCCTCACTCCCGAACTTCTTGCCGATATCGATCGCTTCGTTTATGGAAACCTTGGGAGGAACATCCGGACAATAGAGCATCTCGAAGAGAGCGATGCGCAGTATGTTCCGGTCAACGATGGACATGCGGTCGATTCGCCAGTTTTCGGATGCCGAGACAATCATCTGATCGATCTCCGCCTGGTGCAGGTGGACCCCCCGGACCAGCTGTTCGGCAAACGGGCGAATCGCCGGCGACGGTTGCACGACATGGTCCTCATCGCTCAAGGTGAGCTCATAATGCAAGGGTATCGCCTCATCCGGCGCAGATGAGGTCATATCCATCCGATACAGGATCTGTAGTGCGACTTCTCGAGAACGTCTACGTTGGCCCATCTATCGTATCTCGATCTGGGACGGCAGCTGCTGCAAGAGGTTGACCATTTCGATGGCGGCGATGGCGGCATCCCAGCCTTTATTGCCCGCTTTGGACCCGGCCCGTTCGATGGCCTGCTCCAGCGTGTCCGTGGTGAGCACTCCAAACGCTATGGGAGTGCCTGTTTCCAGACTTACGCCAGCGATTCCTTTGGAGACCTCATTGGCCACATAATCGAAATGAGGGGTGGCTCCACGGATCACCGCTCCCAGGCAGATGACGGCATCGTAGCGCTGCAGGGTCGCTATTTTCTTGGCCGTCAGGGGAATCTCAAATGCCCCGGGGACCTTAAAAACGTCTATGTTGTTTTCATCGGCCCCGTTTCGCCTGAGCGCATCCAGCGCCCCACCCAGGAGTCGATCGCAAATGAAGTCGTTGAACCGGCTGACGACAATCCCAAAGCGAAGGTCTTGAGCCAGCAGCTTCCCTTCGAACACTCTCATCCTTTACCCCCGAATTCAGAATTCTCAGTTGGAAATTCGACAGGCCCTAGACACAGCTGAGCAGGTGGCCCATCTTGGTGCCCTTCACTGTCAGATAATCGATATTGCATTCGTTTGGAGGGATTTCCAGCGGGACTCGCTCCACAATGCGGATTCCATATCCCTGAAGACCGACAATTTTGGTGGGGTTGTTGGTCATAAGGCGCATTTTCTTCACGCCGAGATCGACGAGGATCTGAGCGCCGATACCATAGTCCCTCAAGTCCACTTGAAGGCCCAGCGCCTCGTTGGCTTCGACCGTGTCCAGCCCCTGTTCCTGCAGGTCATAGGCCTTTATCTTGTTTACCAGACCGATCCCCCGCCCTTCGTGGTTGCGCATATAGAGGATAATGCCTTTTCCTTCTCTGCCGATGCGCATCATAGCGGCCCGCAACTGACCCCCACAATCGCAGCGCAGCGATCCAAAGACATCCCCCGTCAGGCATTCTGAATGCACCCTCACGAGGATCTCGTCCTCCTGGCCAATTTCGCCCTTCACGAGAGCCAGATGAGTGTGTTCATCAATATCGTTGGTGTAGGCAATCACCTGGAATTCGCCGCCGGCAACGGTGGGGAGTTTGGCCGTCGCGGCTCGATGGACGAATATCTCATTCTGCATCCTGTATTGGATGATATCGGCGATGGTGACGATCTTGAGCTCGTGTTCCCGGGCAAACTTCTCAAGATCGGGCATGCGCGCCATGGTGCCGTCGTCTTTCATGATTTCACAGATAACGCCCGCGGGTTTCAGGCCGGCCATCCTGGCCAGATCAACCGATCCTTCCGTCTGTCCGGTGCGCACCAGCACGCCACCCTTGCGGGCCCGGATGGGGAAAACATGCCCGGGGCTCACCAGATCATCCGGTTTGGCATTATCCGCAACGGCGGTCATGATCGTCCGTGCACGGTCCGCAGCACTGATACCCGTGGTCACCCCCAGCCGCGACTCGATTGAAACGGTGAAAGCGGTCTCGAACTTGGACCGGTTCTGGGACACCATCATCGGCAGCCGCAGCCGCTCAACCTTGTCTTGAGTGAGAGAAAGACAGATGAGTCCTCTGCCGTATCGGGCCATGAAATTGATGGCTTCCGGTGTCGTCTTTTCAGCGGCCATGCAGAGGTCGCCCTCATTCTCACGATCCTCGTCATCCACCAGAATGACCATCCTGCCCTGGCGAATGTCTTCTAACGCCTCGGGAATAGTTGCCAAAGGCATGTTCTATTGCTCCTTCCTGAAGTCGAAAAGCTCAAAGACAACTCCTGCCGGTCGCAGGATTTGCCTGATATTCTTATAACATGAAAGTTAGAGAAAACCATGCTTTTGAAGGAAGGTAGTGTCAATGCGGCTTGACTCGGAGCGTGTGGATCCGGAGTCCAAATAACCTTTGAGGATCTTTTCGACATATTTCCCGAGCAGGTCAACCTCGATGTTGACTTCCCCGCCGATTTTCAGGTCGCCGATGTTGGTTTCTGAAAAGCTGTGAGGAACGATGTTGACATCGAAGGAACCCGCTCCGCAACCGTTCACGGTCAGGCTGATGCCATTGACGGCAATCGAGCCTTTTTCAATGATGAACCGCTCCAGTTCCGGCGGCACTTTGAATTCAAGGCGCCAGGACCGCCCTTCCTGGCGACGATCGCGAAGGACCCCAATCCCATCCACATGTCCGGTGACCAGGTGTCCCCCCAACCGGTCGCCCATGCGCAACGCCCGCTCCAGGTTTAAATCGCAGCCCGGTGCCTTCCGTCCCAGCGTCGTGCGGCTCAGCGTCTCGGCCGAGACATCCACGGTGAAAACCTTTCCCTGAAACGAGACAACCGTCAGACAGGCCCCGTCGACTGAGATGCTCTCCCCAAGGGTCAGGCCGTCCATGGCATAACGAGCCTGAATGACCATCCCGGCATCCGGCCCGGATCGTTCAACCCTGAGCAAAACCCCTCTGCCCTCAATCAACCCGGTAAACATCACCGCCTCACTCAATAGAGTTCTTTGTGGAACCTGCCGGAGAGCATCACATCGTCTCCAAAACGTCGGACTCGAAGGCCATAGACGGGCAGCGCATCGGCCATGTTGAACCTCGGCCCGCCCTGAACCATGGAAACGGCCTCCGTATCACCCAAAACCTTTGGTGCATAAAAAAAATGACACGAATCCGCCCGTTGCTGATCGAGGAAGGCCCCCAGAACACGGCCGCCACCCTCCACGAGCAGGCTGGTCACCTGCCGCCGGCCGCATTCCTCAAGGAGGCTGGATAGATCGACACGACCGGCTTTTGTCGGCAATCGGAGCACCACTGCTCCCGCTTCGCTCAACCGGGACTCGCTCTCCTTAGCCGCATTCTCGGCACAGGCAACCCACACGGGGGTCTCCCGTGCCGTCTGGACCAGACGGCTGGAGAGGGGAAGTCTTAACCGACTGTCCAAAACGATTCGAACCGGTTGCCGCCGGGGCGGTCTCTTTCGTACGCGAACGGTCAGCTGAGGATCATCCGCCAGGGCCGTTCCGATTCCCACCAGAACGGCGTCGACGGCATAGCGCAAATCCTGGACAAACCGCCTGGAAAGCTGGTTGCTGATCCAGCGGGATTCCCCGGTCCGGGTGGCAATGCGGCCGTCCAAGGTTGCGGCGGCTTTGAGCGTTACATAAGGCAGGCCGGTCGTCACATGCTTGAAGAAGACCTGGTTGAGCAGCCGGCATTCGTGCTCGAGGATACCGCTATCCACCCTGATTCCCCGCCCTCTCAGGTAATCCGCTCCTCCCCCTTCAACATGCGGGTTGGGATCGGCCGCCCCGATCACCACTCGGGAGATGCCGCTTCGAAGAATGGCTTGAGTGCATGGTGGAGTTCTCCCCTGGTGGTTGCAGGGTTCGAGGGTAACGTAAAGGGTTGCGTCGAGAGTGTTCCCTTGGGCCCTCTCAAGCGCGTTGACCTCGGCATGGGGACCGCCCACGACCTGATGGTATCCGGCACCGACGACGTGATCGTCTTTCACCACCACGGCGCCTACCATGGGATTGGGACTGGTCCTGCCCCGGCCTCCAGCGGCAAGATCCAACGCTTTTTTCATGTAGAAATTGTCGCCATATCCGGCCATGGGTCTTTACTGAGAACCGCTGATTACTGGTGAAGTGGAAAGAGTGAGCAGAATTCCGCTATCTCCGCCCTGAGAGCGGCCAGGGCCAAATCGTCTCCGACCGCCTGCAAGCCGCGATGGATAAAGTGAGCGACGGTTGTCATGTTCTCAGGGCCCATTCCTCGAGTGCTGACCGCAGGAGTGCCAATGCGAATTCCACTGGTGATATTCGGCTTTTGGGGGTCGAAAGGAATGGCGTTCTTGTTGACCGTTATACCGCCCCGATCCAACGTTTCTTCCGCGACATTTCCGGTCAGCCCGGTCGGGGTAAGATCGACCAACATGAGGTGGTTGTCCGTTCCTCCGGAAACCAGCCGACAGCCCAGTTGCGCCAACTCAGCCGCAAGACGCCGGCTGTTTTCGAGGATCCGCTTCTGGTATTCCTGGAATGCCGGTTGCAGGGCTTCCAGGAACGCTACCGCCTTGGCCGCAATGGTGTGCATCAACGGTCCTCCCTGAATGCCCGGGAAAATCTGATTGTCCAGGACCTTCGAATACCTGGCATGGGAGAGAATCATTCCCCCCCGCGGGCCGCGAAGCGTCTTATGGGTGGTGGAGGTGACGAAGTCGGCATAAGGGATCGGACTGGGATGAATCCCCGCCGCCACGAGCCCGGCGATATGAGCCATGTCCACCATCAGGTAGGCGCCGCATTGGTCGGCGATTTCCCGAAAGCGGGGAAAATCGATGATTCGCGGATAGGCGCTGGCCCCTGCAACGATCATTTTCGGCCGGTGCTCGTGAGCCAGTTGGGCAACCTGCTCATAGTCAATGGTCTCCATATCTCGTCTGACGCCGTAGGAGATCACTCGAAAGAGCCTGCCGGAAAAGCTCGCCGGACTGCCGTGAGTCAAATGGCCACCCTGGCTGAGATTCATTCCGAGTATGGTGTCGCCGGGTTTGAGCACGGAAAAATAGACAGCCATGTTGGCTTGCGATCCCGAATGGGGCTGCACATTCACATATTCGGCATTGAAAAGCCTGCGGGCCCGTTCCTGAGCCAGCCGCTCAGCGATATCCACAAATTCGCAGCCGCCGTAATACCTCCTGCCCGGATACCCTTCGGCGTACTTATTCGTCAGGACCGACCCCTGAGCCTCAAGAACCGCGTCACTGACAAAATTCTCCGAAGCGATCAGCTCCAGCTTTCCCTGCTGGCGTTTTTCTTCTTCACGGATGACATGAGCGATTTCCGGATCGACGATATCGAGTCGCGACATGATTTGCCTTCCATTCGCACCACACTGGGATTCGAAAACATCAGTTGTCATGTTGAGAGGGATCCCCGCTTTGAGTCAGACGCTCGATCAGCTCCAGCCGTCGCTGATGGCGCCCTCCCTCAAAGATTTCGCTCAGCCACACATCCACGATTTCAAGGGCCAGGTCCCGGCCCGTAAAGCGAGCCCCGAGACACAGAACATTGCTGTTGTTATGACGGCGACTCATTTTGGCGGCAAACGGCTCGGAGATCGGCAGAGCACGAACTCCAGGGATGCGGTTGGCCGTGATGCACATCCCCAGACCGCTTCCGCAAACGAGTATGCCCCGGTCCACTGCTCCGGCGGCAACCGCCCGGGCTACTTGTACCGCATACAAGGGGTAGTCGACCGGATCGGCGCTGTATGTGCCGACATCTTCCACCTCGTGATGCAGCGTTTTCAAATGGGCCGTGACGACCTCTTTCAGCTCCCACCCGGCATGGTCACATCCGATCATGATCTTCATGATGGCTATTCCACTCCATTCCACTTTCTGAAAACCAGGGTGCCGTTTGTCCCGCCAAAACCGAAGGAATTGGACATAGCCACACGGATGGTCGCTTCGCGGGCCTGGTTGGGCACGTAATCGAGATCGCAGTCGGGATCCGGAAACTCGTAGTTGATCGTCGGAGGCATGATCTGTCGATCGATGGCGAGCGCCGTGTAGGCCCCTTCCACCCCGCCTGCAGCGCCCAGAAGATGCCCCGTCATGGATTTGGTGGAGCTCACCGCAAGCTTCCACGCATGGTCGCCGAAGACCTTCTTGATGGCCTGGGTTTCATATTTGTCGTTGAGGTCGGTGGATGTCCCATGGGCATTGATATAATCCACCTCAACCGGCTGAATGCCGGCATCGAGCACTGCATTCTCCATGCACCGGGCAGCGCCTTCTCCTTCCGGTGCCGGAGCCGCCATGTGATAGGCATCTCCGGAAGCACCGAACCCGATCACCTCGGCATAGATTTTCGCCCCCCGCTCCAATGCCCCGTGCAATTCTTCGAGGACCAGTATTGCAGAGCCTTCACCCATCACAAACCCGTCGCGCTGGAGGTCAAATGGTCTCGAAGCCCTTTGCGGCTCATCATTTCGCGTGGAAAGAGCACGCATGGCATTGAAGCCGGCTATGCTGAGGGAAGAGATCGTCGCTTCCACTCCGCCACAGAGCATGACGTCGGCTATGCCGTCACGGATCATATGGAACCCCTGGCCGATGGCGTGGGTGCCTGCGGCACAGGCTGTTTGCACGGAAAAGTTCGGTCCTTTCAACCCATGATAGATGGAGATAAGCCCGGGGGCCATGTTGCTGATGATCATGGGAATGAAAAAGGGGCTCACTCTCTTGGGGCCTAAATCGAGAAGCATCTTGTGGCTTTCCTCGATAGTGGTTATTCCCCCCAGTCCGCAACCCATGATGACTCCCGCACGTTCGGAAAGCGCCGGGGTGATCGACATCGTGCTGTCATCCAAAGCCAGACGGGCCGCTACGAGAGCGAATTGCAGAAAGGGGTCCATCTTGCGGAGCTCTTTCTTCGAAATGAATTGCTCCGGCTGAAAGTCCTTTACTTCCGCGGCAATGCGGGTCGCATAATTGCTGGCATCAAAACGGGTGATGGGGCCAATTCCGGATTTGCCCTGAACGACGTTGTTCCAGTTTTCATCAATCCCCAATCCAAGAGGCGAAATAACTCCAATCCCCGTAATGACTGCGCGCCGCCTACAAAATTGCATGAAATCCTCCCTTGGCTGATTCCTTGTTCTTGACCCCTCGGCCCGTATTCTTCAGCGCATTTCAACCCATGAACATCCCGCCGTTCACGTGAATCACCTGCCCCGTGATGTACCCGGCATTGTCCGAAGCAAGAAAATTCACCGCCGCCGCCACATCGTCAACCGTTCCATATCGCCCTGCGGGAATCTGGCCCAGGAGCTCCTCTCTGACCTTTTCGGGCAACCGGTGCGTCATATCCGTATCGATAAATCCCGGCGCTACGGCGTTCACCGTGATATTCCGGGAAATGAGCTCTCGGGATAGAGAACGAGTGAGACCGATGATGCCGGCCTTTGCGGCGGAGTAATTACACTGTCCCGCATTGCCGATGATGCCCACCACGGAGCTCACATTGATGATGCGACCATATTTTCGACGCATCATCATCTTAACAACCGCCTGGGAACAGAGGAAGGCCCCCCTGAGGTTGGTGTTCAAGACGTCGTCCCATTCGCCGGGTTTCATCAGGGCAAGCAAGTTGTCCCGCGTGATGCCGGCATTGTTGACCAGCACGTCCACCCGGTTGTGTAACCCGGCAATCTCCTTGAAAGCCTCTTTAATCGCTTCCGGGTCCCCTACATCGAAGCGGCACAGGTGAGCCGTCCCGCCCTTGGCTTCGATTGCGGCCGCCGTCTCGCGAGCCGCATCGGGGCTCGATCTGTAATTCACTACAACCGTACATCCGGGTTGGGCCATGGCTAACGCAATTCCTCGCCCAATACCCCGACTGGCTCCGGTGACAACAATCACTCGCGTTTCACTCATTTTCCATTCCTGCTTTGCTCAGTCCCCGCGTTCCTGTTTGATCTTCCGTATGAAGGCCGGGACGAATTCAAAAAGATCGGCAACGACCCCGTAGCTCGCGACATCGAAAATGGGAGCCATCGAATCCCTGTTCACCGCCACAATGATCCTGGAGCTTTGCATGCCCACCAGGTGTTGGATGGCTCCCGATATCCCGACCGCCATGTAGAGAGACGGAGAAACCGTGCGTCCGGTCTGACCGACCTGGTGGGAAGGGGCGATCCAGCCTTCCTCAACGGCCCCTCGCGAAGCCCCAACCGCTCCCTTGATGAGTTGAGCCAGTTCCTCGACGAGTGAAAAGTTCTCCGGTTTCTGGAGCCCCCGCCCGCCCGATACAATGGCATCCGCTTCGGTCAGTCTGGCTGTTTGATCCTTTTCCGGGATCACTTCAAGGACTTCAATGCGGCTTTGGAGACATATCTCGGGGACGGAAACGGGCACGATCTCTCCCCTGTGGTCGGGCCGTCTGACGGGCTTCATCACTTTTGGCCGCACAGTGGCCATTTGGGGCCTCTTGTTTGGGCAGATGATCGTTGCCATAACATTGCCACCAAAGGCCGGTCGGGTTTGAAGCAGGAGCCTCTCTTCGCTGATATCAAGCTCGGTGCAGTCGGCGGTAAGACCGGTCTGCACCGATGCGGCCACACGGGGGATAAAGGAGCGTCCGATACTCGTCGCTCCCGCCAGCAGAATTTCAGGCTTTTGGCGGCGGATCAGATCGACGAGCACGCCGGCATAGGCGTCGTCCCTGAAGTGGGCCAGTTCAGGATGGTCCACCACATAGACCGTATCCGCACCGTGGGCAATCAGCTCTCCTGTCGCCAGATCATCCAGCTGGTGACCGAGCAGCACCGCGGCCAGCGGGACACCAAGCTTATCCGCCAGAATGCGGCCGGTGCTCAGAAGTTCGTGGCTGACCCGGTGGACTGTCCCTTCGCGCCATTCGGCAAAAACCCAGATGCCCTTGTAGGCAGCCAGGTCCGCCGCGGGTCCCGTTCCCACTTCCGGAAGAGACAGCGCGCCAAACTCACAGGTATCAACACACATGCCGCACAGCGTGCACTCATCGGAGACATCGATGGTCGCTTCACCCACAGTAATCGCCGCAAACGGACATACATCGACACAGACGCCACAAAGGGTACACTTGCGGCGATCGATAATCGCTTTCATATTCCCGGCACCTTGGCTTCTTTGAGATAACGATAGAGCTGATCCACCTGTTCCTCGATGGTTCCCTGGATCAGAACACGGTCCCCGCGTCGGGGCGGACTGAAGACGCGAACAACCTGGGTAAAAGACCCGGCAAGCCCCACGGTGTTCGGGTCAAGCCCGAGGTCCGTCACATTCCACATCGGGATCTGGGCTTTCTTTGCCCGCATCTTGTGGCGCAGGGAAGGCAGACGGGGTTCACCGACTTCCTTGATCACCGTGATCAAGGCGGGCATGGAAAGCTTCCAAATCTCCATGCCTTCATCGGTCTGCCTGGTTACCTTCAGGGTGGACTTGTCAAGGACTTCGATCCTCTTGACAAAAGTGGCATAGGGAATATCCAGAAGAGTTGCCATCTCCGGACCCACCTGGGCCGTATCTCCGTCGATGGCCTGCTTGCCGCACAGAACCAGATCAACATTGCCCAGTTTTCGAACGGCGCCGGAGAGAGTGGTCGATGTCGCCCATGTATCGGAGCCCGCGAAGGCTCGATCACTGAGCAAAACGGCATCATCCACTCCGCGCGACAGCGTCTCCCTCAATGCCTCGTCAGCCTGAGGCGGCCCCATGGTCAAAACCGTTATACGGGCGCCGAGCGCGTCCTTGATTTTCAGCGCTGCTTCAACGGCGAACAAATCGAATGGGTTGACAATGGACTCTACCCCCTGCCGGACCAGCGTGTGGGTATCGGGATCAATCCGGACGTTCTTGGCGTCAGGTACCTGTTTGATACAAACTGCGATATGCATGGAAGTTCCCTGTTCTGTTCGATCTTCTAGAAGAAGCTGGTCTTTATTCGTCCGTATTCTTTGTTCAGCTCCTGCCCGATGATGTTGCGCTGAATCTCATTGGTCCCCTCGTAGATCTGGAGGATCTTGGCGTCACGCATCATCTTCTCCACCGGATAATCCTGCATATACCCGTAGCCTCCAAGGACCTGCACCGCTTCTATGGCCACCTCCATGGCCACATCCGTGGGGAATACCTTGCTCATCGCGGCTACCTTGCTGACATCGCCCGGATCGCTGTCCATGTAACGGGCAATCGAGTAAACAAGGGCCCGGGCCGCTTCGATCTTGATGGCCATGTTGGCCAGCTTGTGCTGGATCGCCTGGAAATTGATGATCGGTTTTCCAAACTGCTCCCGCTTGCGGGCATATTCCACGGAGATGTCCATGGCCCCCTGAGCCAATCCCACTCCCAGAGCGCCAATACCGGGGCGGGATTTGTCAAAGGTCCTCATCGCGATTATAAAGCCCATACCCTCGCGGCCAATCAACCGTTCCTTGGGTATCCGGCAGTCGTGAAAAATGAGCTCGCGCGTGGCTGAAGCCCGGATGCCCAGTTTTTTCTCTTTCTTGCCGAAGGTAAATCCGGGATCACCTTTTTCGAGGATGAAGAAACTGGCCCCGCGTGGTCCTTTGGCTCGATCGGTGATGGCCAAGACGGAATAGATTTCCGCTTCGCCGCCACTCGTGATCCATTGCTTCGTACCGTTCAGGATATAGTGATTTCCATCGCGCACCGCAGTGGTCTTTATGCCGGAGACGTCACTGCCGGCCCCCGGTTCAGTCAGGCCGAAAGCCGCCAGGCGCTTGCCGCAGGCCACATCGGGAAGATAGTGTCGCTTCTGGTCTTCGTTTGCAAAAAGAAGGATGGGATATGCTCCCAGACCGCTGGCCGCAAAAGACGTGGCAACCCCGATACAGGCCTTTGCCAGTTGTTCGACGGCGAGGCAGTTCTCCAGAATGCCCCCTCCCATTCCGCCATAGGCCTCGGGGATGTACAGACCAAAAAGGTCAGACTGCGCCAGCACCTTTAGGATCTCCCACGGAAATTCCTCCTCCTGGTCGAGCTGGGCGCGCAGCGGGCGGACCTTCTCTGTGGCGATCTGTTCCGCCAGCTCCTGGATCATCTTCTGTTCTTCTGTCAAAAAGTAGTCCACCGACATTCTCTCCTTCTATGCTCCCATAGGATGGGCATGCCTTTCTCGCCCACCGTGAAAAGATAGGGACCTATGCTCGGCTGTCCTGGTCAGCTGAGCTCTGGCGCTGTGAAAAGCGCCACTTGCTCCTGAACTGCTCCAGCATCAATGCGGTACTGTGATGTCTTAGATCGGTCAGAATGCCATCCTTCTCCAGCCTGGCTGAGATCCGGTCACAAACCTTATCGCCGACGAGCCGAGATGCAAGGAGAATTGCATTGGCGATAGCCTCGGCTCGAGAGCGGCCATGAGCGACCATCACGGTTTTTCGCACTCCCAGCAGAGGCGCGCCTCCAACGCTCCGGTAATCATAATCACCGCGAAAGCGCCGAAGGGTCTGTCCGACTCTCGTCCCCATGTCAGGGTCATAATCGACGACATGTGCTTCCATGGACTGCAGCAGGGTTTCCAGCAACCCTTCATACATCTTCAGGAGAAGGTTTCCCACAAATCCATCGCAAATGGCGGCATCGGCCTGGTCGGTATAGAGGTCCTGAGGCTCAATGTTCCCGATGAAATGCAAGCTGGAGCGTTCCAGAAGAGAGAAAGCCCTTTGGATAACCCGCATGCCCTTCAAGGGTTCCTGGCCAATATTGAGCAACCCGACCCGCGGGCGGTCCATGTCTTGTGAAACCTTCAGGAAGACATTGGCAAGCGCTGCAGACTGTGCCAGATGAATGGTCTTCGCTTCCGCCTGGGCCCCTGCGTCAACCAGGAGCACCTTGCCGGTGGGTGTTGGAAGTGCTACCGCCATAGCCGGACGCTGAAGCCCGGGAATAAGCCCGACAAGATGTTTCGCCGCTGCAACAATAGCCCCGCTGTTGCCGGCGCTCACCACCGCATCCACTTCCCCTTCAGCCAGCAAACGCATGGCCACATTCAGAGACGCCCCGCGTTTCCTGCGGACGGCCATGGCACCCGCCTCGCCCATTTCAATCGTCTCGGAAGCGTGGACGACCCGGACCGAAGACGCCTCCGGCCAACGGCCGAGGACCTCACCGAGTTGCTTCTCGTTGCCGATCAGGAGCAGCTCAGCCGAACATTGCGGCACCGCCCGGAGCGCCCCATGAACCGGTGCTTCCGGAGCGTGGTCCCCCCCCATCGCATCGACCGCGATCCTCATGGTTGAAGAACCTCTGCTGATCGAGCAACGAGACTATTCTTCTTCAAGCTCCAGGACCAGCCGATCTCGATAATAGCCGCATCCCGGACATACCCGGTGAGCGAGCCGCATTTCGTTGCACTGCGGACATCGTGACAGGGCCGGCCCGGCCACGGCTCTATGGGCGTTTCGCTTATCCCGTCGAGACTTGGAAGTTTTTCTTTTTGGTACCCCCATTCATCATTCTCCTTATATGAGTATAAGAGTTAAGACTCTATTGGTCTTCGACGTCGGCAAGGCGCGCCTTGATCGCTTCCAAAGCGGAAAAGGGTGTGTCACCGGCTTTTTGATCACATTGACAGGGCTCTTCATTGAGATTGGCTCCGCAACGCGGACAAAGCCCCAGGCAATTCTCGGAACAAAGGATCTTTACGGGCAAAGCGATGAAAATCTGCTCCGCTACCAGTTGATCGATTTCAATGACGATGCCGTCAAAAAACTCATAATCGAGATCGCTCGCTTCAAATTCGATCTCTTCCGATGGCTCAGACTCCTTCTCCTCCATTAGAACCAGGTCGATTCGTTCATCCAACGGCCATTGAAATGTCCTCAAACAACGATGACACGCAACCTGAAGCGATCCCCGCAACATTCCCAGGACGCGAATATGATCCGACCGTTTCTGAATTTCCAAATCCACATTGACCGGGCGAATCAGCTTGAACTCAAAGGGATCTTCCTCAGGCAAGAAGTGCCTGAGGCGGGCATCATCCCAATGAAAATGCAAAAACCTCCCCGATTCGGGGATTTCATCTACCCGTACGCGCATTACTATCCTTCACCAATTAATGAAAGCTACTTACTATAAAGATCCAGTCCGGAGTGTCAAGCGATTTGTCGCGACAGGGTGCAATCAGAAGTGAGAGTAACGCCACCCCACGACGGAACAAACCTATTGCCTGTACAGACACAATCCGTCATTCCGGCATGCTTCTAGCCGGAATCCAGCGGGGCCGCCGCCTCTCTGGATGCGGTTTAAACGCAGCCTTGAAACTTCATTTGGACATATGAAGTTTCATAAGAGAGCTGCGTGTGCAATACAACTGTACGGCTGGATTCCGGCTTAACGGTCATGAATCGTGGCTATTGTTTCACCCCGAGTGATAAAAATAATTCCTGAATCCGCAGTTAAGTTATTGGAATAGCTATATGTTCAACAATTTTGCATTTTCACAGTAAACCTGTCACGTTTCCCGGGGGTATCGGCCCACGGCCTCACCCCCCGGCTAATGGCTATCATCCCTCCGGGATGATGAAAAGAGGTAATCAATCACGGGGTATCTGGCGAAGGTTCAGCAAATCCAGGCCAAGTCCGGAGATTGATCTTTGAAATATGAACCAACGGCATCAACGAGAACGGGGAAGAGCTTCCGGGATTGGAGTCGGCAGGTCTGCCGTAAAGTGAGAATCCTTTCTACCCAACGGCAACCCTTTTCACTGAGCACTCCCTGGGAACGTTTGCGCCACATGACGGCAAACCGCAGCATCCTCTCGGCATGATTATTGGTGGGAGAGACTCCTTCAGTCATGAGGAACACCCACAGACAATCGATTTCCTTGTGCAATCTGCGGGCAAACCTCCCCGCTTCATCCGGCGTTTCTATGTCATGTCCCAGATCGAGTACTGCCACAATTTCATTTTCCGCC
>CAYTWB010000013.1:0-64335 GCA_964441945.1 uncultured Syntrophobacteraceae bacterium | reverse complement strand
CTGATTCGCTCACTCGGGAAGGTCGCTCAATCCAACTGAATTTTGTGACCATAGGAAAAATGAGCTTAATCATGAGCCTGATTCCCACTTTTCGCTGCCAATTTTTTCAAAGACGGAGTTCTTGGACAGCCTCCTAGTGGACCCCGTCTCGCCTGTTACACTCGTTGGCCGCTTGCAGGAAGATCTCCCCCAGGGCCCTCCAACGGGGAAGACCTTCATGATAACCCGGTAGTGTGCGAAACTCGACCACGACCCCTCCACGGGAGTACTTGCCCGCTTTACCCACAACCCCCTTCCCGGGAGACACATAAGGGATTTCCGAAACGGTCAGCCCCCCTTTGCGGTACTCCCCGACTGCAGTCGGTTCCTTGATCGGCTTGCCCGTCAACAGTGGACGGTCGACCTCCAGTCTCGTAAAATAGTCGACCCTGGGACCATCCGGCTCAGTGAGGAAGACCGGAATGTTTCTCAAGGCGGTCCACGGGGCTGCCCTCCGACCGCACAGGATCAACAAGTCGCGCACAATGTGTTCCCTATTGGAGTCGTAGTAGCTCTTCTCCGCGGGCGTCATCCCGTAATGCGCAGCGATGGTGTTCGGGCTCTTCAAGAGAATCGGCACCAGGTTCTTTGGCGACCCCCCTTGCTCCCCTGGTTTGATCTTGCCTCGCACAAGGTAGAGAGCCAGGTGAGTGAGAAACCCACGGAGGCCAAGGCAGTTCCCCTGGATGAGTCGCTGGTGCCCATCCAGCCTTTGGTAGATAGCGTTCGTCGCACTCTGGCCTATCTTGACCGCTTCCAGGATGTCAGCTCGTATTTTCCTGTATAGGGCCTGCGATGCCTCGTCCGTAACCCGAGTTTCCCTGGAGAAATCGAATTTTGCGTACCATTCATACATCCTGTCAAGATACCGAAGGTCGACCCCCACGTTGACCTGAATACTGCCGTCGTAGCCATAATTGCGCGCCCTGATGGGGGATTTCTCCACAAACTCGAGAGGACCCATGCTGACCGCCCCCTGCTTCCAGGGTCGCTGAAGCTCTCCCTCTTGCGCCTTCTGCGGCTTCGGATTACGAAGCTCGTCGGACCCGTCCGGGGTCCAGCGCGTCGTCAAATTCTTCGTGTGATCGTTGATCTTTTGGAGCCATGCCTGGACACTATTCATGATGATGCCCATCTCCCCGAGGTCCACAGCCGGGTCCGTCACGATCTCGATGATCGAATCCCAACCCCCCTCTCGAGGAGGATACCATGGATCGCTCTTGATACGATCATCGTGATCGGCGTCCACCCTGAAACCTACGAAATGACCCATCGTCCCATAGTTGACTCTTCCCTCGTGCTCGATCATTCCCTTCAACACCCTCATCGGCTCCCTGTTCGCCGCGCCCGATAATTTCTCGATAGCATCCACTCTGGCATGGATCTTCCTCACATCTTCAGGGGTCAGCACGTCAATAGGGATGTTGACTTCGATCTCAAGACCAACTGCCATAGGTGACCTCTCTCTGCCGCTGCGGTCCAGAGCCTGGAAGCTGCGGCCGTCTTTAGTAGACATTCCAGCGCAGGAGGTTCCCTGCGTCAATCAGTTGCCGTAGGTCGGGTGCATTGGAGGCGTGAGGCGCGACTGCAAAATGGGTTTGATAGACGCCAAGTGCAGAGCAGCTCAACCCAACACGATCCAGCCGGGTAGCAGATATGGTGGAATGAGTCAAGGGCATCCACGTCCCGATTTCCTGAAAACCCGGCGGCGTCAACCGTCACCATGCGTCATAGCATAATTATATGAAATCAATGGACATTTCAATCGCAATTGAGAGTGATTTATGAGATACTGTTTTACTGCGAGCGCAGGCTAGTCCCTCGCACCGTAAGTGCGTTCCCCCTCGTTCCCACGCTCTGCGTGGGAACGCACACGCTGGACGCTCCGCGTCCACTGGCGCAGAGTGCCCGAAGGCATGGGCCCCCACGCAGAGCGTGGGAGCCAGTGAAGGGAGTCCAATGCCTGCGGCGGTTTTCAATACAAAGAGAGCGAAGCGGCTGTACTTGAATCCGGCTGAAACATCCGTCCGGCGTTATTAGAAACCTACATGGGTGAGCTTTGGGAGCAATGGTGCGCTTTATACTGGTTTTTCTCACCGTATACACCTGCATGAATACCCTCGTCTACTATCAGGCGAGGAAGCTTCTGCCCGTTCGAACGGATGTTCGTTCTGCTTTCATTCTCTTTCTCCTGCTAATGGTCATGGCCCCAATCTGCACTCGGCTTCTCGAGAAAAACGGCTATGAATGGTCTGCAACGATGATGGCCTACGCGGGCTACTACTGGATGGGCTTCGTTTTCCTTTCGCTCTGGGGGTTCCTGGCGATCGGGGTTGTCGGGCTCGCTTCCAGACTGGTGAATACTGTTTTGAGGACCAACCTGCCTTCGTTTTCAGGGGAAATAGCCACCGCCTTCGTATTTGCCTCAGTGCTGGCAATCTGCGTTTATGGTCATATGGAGGCCCGCTGCGTAACGGTTGAACGCATTCCGGTCAAGACCGACAAGCTCCCTGAAAGGATTCACCTTCTCAAAATCGCTCAAATCTCAGACGTTCATCTTGGGATCATCAACGGGAAGAATCGCCTGCAAAAAATCGTCGACTTGATTCTCGAAGAAAAACCGGATCTCCTCGTCTCCACAGGCGATTTGGTTGACGGGGACATGGCGGGTGATGGTGAAATCCAACAGCTTCTCCGGCAGATTCAACCGCCTTTGGGGAAATATGCGGTGACGGGCAACCACGAATTCTACGCCGGTCTGACTCAAGCACTCGAAACGATGGAACGCTCCGGGTTCCATGTTCTCAGGGGTGAAGCTACCACGATAGGCGGAGTGCTGAATATCGTCGGGATCGACGACCCTGCTATTGAACCGACAACCGACGAGCGGTCGCTTCTAGCGTCCACGGGCAACGGGCTCTTCACCCTCTTCCTCAAACATCGACCCGAAGTCCTGCAGGAAAGCCGGGGGCTTTTTGATTTGCAGCTCTCCGGCCATACCCACCGGGGCCAGATCTTTCCATTCAGATTGTTTACAGGATTGGCCTATCCGCTTCAGAACGGGCTGCATGACCTGGAAGGCGGGTCCAAGATCTATACCAGCCGGGGTTCCGGGACCTGGGGCCCACCCATGAGAGTCCTTTCCCCGCCGGAGATCACCATCATCGAGTTGTTCCGATGACGTGAATGCATGGTTCTCATTGAGAATCTAGATCGAACCCTGGGCTTCCCTCAGCTGTTCCAGTTTTTCGCAGGCCTTTCCCGTGACCAGTCCTTCTCTGGCCAATTCGACCCCCTGCGCGTAATCCCTTGCCATACCGGAAATATAGAGTGCCGCCGCCGCATTCAAGCAGAAGAAGTCCGCCTGGGGAATGTCATATTCTCCCTTCAGGACCCTTTCGATTGCCTGAGCGTTCTCATGGGCCGTTGCACAGCTGGCAATCCCCTTGAAGTCCCTGGTCTTCAGCCCAAAATCTTCCGGAGTGACTTCGTAGGTTTCAATTTTGGAATGACGCAGCTCTACGACCCGAGTTGGCCCTGAAAGCGAAAACTCATCCATGCCCTGGGCAGGATCGATGCCATGCACCATGCCGAAGGGGGCCAGGGCGGCAGGCATGCCGATTTCCTTCAGCACCGCGATGAGCTGGTCACAGACATGCGGGGCGTAGGCACCGATGACTATGCAGTTGGTCTGATCGCACGGCCGGGTCAGCGGCCCGATGATATTGAATGCCGAGGTGAAACGCATGGACTGGATCAGTCTTGCCCACCCGGATCTCAGGAAAGCCTCGCCCGGCAGGTAGCAGATCCCATGCTTTGCCAGGCTTTCCTCGGCCTTTTCAAGCGGAGCATTCAGGTTGATGCCAAAAATCTCGAAGATATCGGAAGCACCCGAAACCCCGGTCACCAGCCTGGCCCCCTTCTTGGCCACGGTCAGTCCACAGGCTGCCGCAATGAGCGCTGCCGGGGTCGAGCAGTTGATGGTCTTCAAGGCGTCCGATCCGGTACCCACAATATCGCAGACCGGTCCTGAAAGCTTTGCACGGATCTTAGCCGTATCGTATCGATCAAGGGCATCCCAGGCGCCGGAAAGCTCTTCCGTTGAGGGTCCTCGTGCAATGTGCGCCATGAGAAATGCGCCCTGTTGGAGCTCCGGTTGTTCATTCATGATGATCTGGCGATAGGCTTCGGCGGCGGTTTCTCGAGTCATAAAGCGGCCTGCGGCAACAGAACAGATCAGGCGGCCGAATTCCCGCAGCTGGTGTTCAGAAATCATGGGTCTTTCCTTCTCGAATGGGTGGAATAGTGGGACCGGATGGTAGAGAGCGGCATCAGGCCGCACCCTCAGGCTGGAAGTCCACAACGAACTTGAGCGCCTGTCCGGAGAGGACCGCTGGGAAAACCGATGGGACCTGCTCCAGTCCAATTCGGTCTTCGATGAGCAGGCCCATTGCATCCACGCGATGTTGGATCAGATCAAGGGCCCTCGCCATCTGAGCGCGGGTGCACCCATAGGCCCCGACCAAATGGAGCTGCCGGTAGTGGATTTCATTGATCATTCGTGATGGGACGGATTCTCCGGATGAAAGACCGCTGAAGGCACAGAAGCAGCCACCCGTTCTGAGCCTCGGAATTCCTTCAAGGAAGCTGGCGGGGGAAGCCGTAGCGTTGATTGCCGCGTCAAACTCGCTGCGGCTGCAGGTGATGCTGCCGTCGATCTCCAGGTTTGCCCGAAACGCTTTTGATCGATCCAGCTTTCGGCCGTTCGTTTCCACAAGGAACGGTTCAGCCCCCATTTCCCGGATCGCCATGGTCAGGAGCAGTCCAAGGCTTCCGCCGCCAAAGATCAGGACGGACGCTCCGGCCGAAAGCCTGATTTGCTCCAGGGCGTTGAGGGCACAACCGAGAGGCTCCGCAAAACACGCCAGATGTCCCGGCAACCCAGTCGGGACCGGTATGAGGCTGGATGAGGGTACCGAAACCTGTTCGGCAAAGCCGCCGTCCCTGTGAAAACCCTGAATACTCATGGTCGGGCAGAGGTTCTCCAGCCCTGCCAGGCAGTTTGAGCAACTTCCGCAGGAGACACCCGGCCAGACCACGAACCGGCCGCCGCCCGCTTCGTCAGAACCGCAGATTTCGTGCCCAGGGACCCTCGGCAGGGTCAGGTCACGATGCCCTTCTCGCCACATCTTCGCATCGGTTCGGCAAACCGCACAATGCGATACTCTAAGAAGGGTCTGACTCTCTCCTTGTTTTGGAGGGGGGCCATCCACGAGCCGCAACCGGCCGACAGCCTCCAGCAGCAGAGATCTCATACGAAGACCTTCCGAGGCGATCAGGATTCTCGATCGCGTTTTCGAACACGTTCTATTTCTCGAGACTCTTCTTTTCTTTTCAAGCTCTCACGCTTGTCGTAGAGCCGCTTCCCCCGGGCCAGCCCCAGTTCCACCTTGGCCTTTCCTTTCTCGCTGAAGTAAAGCTTAAGAGGAATGAGAGAGAGGCCCTTTTCCTGGGTTTTTCCGAAGAGCCGTTGAATCTCGAACTTATGGAGCAGCAGTTTTCTGACCCGTTCGGGTTCGTGATTGTCATAGGCCGCGTGGCTGTAGGCACTGATATGAAGACCATAGAGATGGACTTCACCGTGCCTGATTCTTGCGTAGCTGTCCTTTAGATTTGCCTTTCCCTGTCTCAAGGATTTGACTTCCGTCCCGACAAGCACCATCCCGGCTTCGATCGTCTCGAGGATTTCGTAGTCGTGATAAGCCTTCCTGTTCTGGCAGATGATCCGAGTACCGTCTTTACGAGGGGGATTCGGCTTTGACATTATGTGGACCGCTTTCTTCCGGCAGTTTTGCCGCTTTTCCCTGGAATGTCCTCAAACGGCAGAATCCCCGGGTTGAAGACTCTCAATTCTTCCGGGAATCTGTCCTGCATCAACCGACACAGACGCCGTCCTATTTCATCCGCTGTCCGCAGCCGGAGTACTTTTTCGACAAAGCGGCTGCATTCGTCCCTGCGGGATCGGCAGATCAGGTTCTTGACCCGGGGAATAGACTGGGGGTTCATGCTCAGGTTGTTCAACTGAAGTCCCAGCAGAATGGGTGTATAAAGCGATTCTCCTGCCATCTCTCCGCAGAGGCTCACCTGAATCTTCGCCCTGCGCCCAACGGCCACCGTGTGCCGAATGAACCGCAAAACAGCCGGGTGCAAAGGTTCATAAAGATACGCCACATGTTCATTAGCGCGATCGATCCCGATACTGTACTGGATCAGGTCGTTGGTACCGATACTGAAAAAGTCCACCTCCCGGGCCAGCATGTCGGCTACCGCAACGGCCGATGGGACTTCAATCATGACGCCGACGGGCATTTTTTCGTCAAACGGTATCCTGCTACGTGTCAGCTCTTCCCTGACTTCTCGAAGGATCCCCTTGGCGCTTAGCAGCTCGCCGACACCTGAAACCAGTGGAAACATGAGTTTGAAGTTCTTCGCATGGCTACTGGCCCTTAGAATCGCCCGCAACTGGGTCCTAAAAAGGTCTGGATAATGCAGGCAAAGGCGGATCGAACGAAGGCCCAGCGCCGGGTTTGCCTCTTCAAGATTTGGATACCAGGCGGCCAGCTTTTCGGCTCCCAGGTCAAGCGTTCGCATGGTGACCCATTTGGGGGCCATGAGCTCGGCAAGTTGTCGATAGTCCCGGTAGAGCGTTTCTTCATCAGGGAAATCCACCCGGTTCATGAAGAAGAACTCCGTGCGATAGAGCCCGATTCCTTCGGCACCATTCTCTTTTGCCGAAGCGACCTCCCCAAGCAATTCAATATTGGCTTCCACGCTGATCAGGTGCTCGTCCTGAGTACGGGCCTTTAGATGAGCAGTCGTGCCGATTACCCGGATGTAGCTCTCGAACTCCTCCTTGCGCTCATGATACCGGGCGATCTCTTCCTCGGTCGGTTCGATGATGACCTTGCCGGACACGCCGTCGACAATAATAATGCTGCCGCCGGTCACAGACTTGGTGGCCACTTCGGTTCCCACGACGGCGGGGATATTCAGCGAGCGTGCAATGATGGAAGTGTGAGAAGTGCGCCCTCCCATGTCGGTGAGCAACCCGAGTGTGCGTTCCAGAGGCAGTTGCGCGGTGTCCGCAGGAGACAGATCGTGCGCCACAATGATGACCGGTTCCTTGATCTCATCCAGAAGATTGTGTTCCTGGCCTGAGAGATTCCGCAGAAGGCGTTCTCCCACCGCCTCCAAATCCGCTTTGCGGCTCTGGATGTACTCATCGTTAAGCGCACTGAAACGCTCGCCGGCTTTCACAATGGACCGGAATACAGCCAGCTGGGCATTCAATTTCTCTTCGCGGATCAGGCGCAGGGTTTCATTGTGAATGGTATGGTCTCGCAGGATCATCTGATGGACTTCAATGACCTGGGCATGTTCGAGAAAATCCGGGTGGACCCTGCCTTTGATCTCTTCCAGGTCCATTTCGGTCTTCGAGACCGCTGCTTCAAAACGCCCGCACTCCTCGACAACCGCTTCATTCTCCAAAGTATGATGGGGAATGGAGATGCGCCGGCGCTCTAAAAGAAACGCTTTGCCAATGGCAATTCCCGGTGAGACTCCAATTCCCTGAATAATTCTCGAGGATGGTTTCATTTTGATGGATAAGGATTCAAGTAGATAGTCTTGATGTTGGAGGATTTACGGCTCGCCAAACTTCGTCTGAAACAAGACAGCCAGTGCATTGAGCGCTTCGATTGCATCCGAGCCGATCGCAGAGACCTGCACCCTGCTGCCCAGAGGACACTCCAGAGCCATCACGTCGAGGATACTCTTTCCGTTGGCCTTGCTGCTACCCTTGGCAATCCAGATTTCCGATTTAAATTGACTGGCCACTTTCACGATTTGCGCGGCAACTCTTGCGTGAATCCCCATCTGATTGGCGATAATGAATTCCTGATCCAAAACCTGAATCTTCTCTAAACCAGCTTCGCGCAACGGCAATCCACTCATATCCTTCAAACCCCGCCGTCTCTTAGCATATGGCACTATTGAAGTCAACCACCACACCATGACGACCCGGGGGCTGATTTGTTCTCTCATAATTCAACAACAATGACTGCCTCTTGCGCCTTACTCTCGTTCCCATGCTCCTGCGTGGGAACGAGGTGTAACATGAAAAGGGCCCCACTCAGGCATGATGTTCAATGAGAGCCACTTTACCCTGCCATGACGGCATGACCACAGAAAACCTGGACCAAGGCACTTCTCATTTTGTTCTTTTGTAGTAGGATAGCGTATGTTCAACTCCAGACAATGATGAGGATTGTTTGACCTGTTTTGCTGTCCCGATCATCGCATCACGGAGGATTCTCATGGACATCGGTATACCGCGCGAGCGAAGAAGCTACGAAAACCGTGTCGGACTGACGCCTGCGGGCGTCGCATTGCTGACGGCGGAGGGACACAACTGCTATGTCGAAACCGGTGCAGGTCTTGGCTCCGGTTTTACCGACCTGGATTATCAGCGGGCGGGTGCCCAGACCGTCTATTCGGGTGAAGAGGCTTACCGCCGCGGCGAATTCGTGATCAAGGTTGACAGACCGACCTCGGAGGAGTTTGAGTGGGTACAGGAGGGCCAGGTATTGCTGGGCTTCCTTCATCTGGCCGCCGCTCAGCGCAGCAAAATTGAACTGCTGCTCAAGAAGCGCATCACGGCCATCGCCTACGAAACCGTTGCAGACGATGACGGCAATCTCCCTATCCTGGCCGCGATGAGCCAGATTGCCGGCCGAATGTGCCCGCATATCGCCGCAACCCTGTTGCAAAACAATCACGGCGGCAAGGGCGTATTGCTGGAGGGGGTACCCGGTGTGCCGGCAGCCGATGTCGTGATCCTGGGCGCAGGGACGTTGGGTGCCAGCGCGGCGCGTGCGTTCCTGGGGGTCGGGGCCCGGGTGATCATCCTGGATCGAGACCTGACAAAGCTTCAGCAGCTCGATGAACGCTATGCCGGTCGCCTCACCACCATGCTCGGCCATGCGTTCAACGTCCGAAAGGTGACCTCTTTTGCCGACGTCCTGGTGGGCGCGGTGCATGTGCCGGGGGCCCGTGCACCCATTATTGTAACGCGAGAGCTGGTCGCCTCCATGCGCCCCCGCTCCCTCATCATGGATCTCTCCATCGATCAGGGGGGCTGCGTGGAAACTTCCCGGCCGACGACCCACGGCACTCCCACCTATCTGGAGGAAGACGTCATTCACTTCTGCGTGCCGAACATGGCCGGTGTCGTCGGCCGTACCGCCACGTATGCATTGACTATCGCAACGTCGCCGTTTGTTCAACAGATCGTGCGCCAGGGTGTGGGAGGGGCAATCGACGACAACCCCGTCCTGGCACGAGGTGTGGCCACATGGGAAGGACGTATCGTCAATCAGGCCCTGGCCGACGTATTGGGCGGCAGGTCCTAACAATCCAGCGAGGCGAGGAACATCATGAGCGGATGGATGCAACTCTATCAAGAAAAAGTCACTACGCCTGAACAGGCTGTGCGCGCGATTCAGCCCGGGATGCGACTGTTCCTCACGGGCAACTGCTCGGTCCCACAGCAGGTGATGGCGGCGTTGGTTGAGTACGCACCGTCGTTTAAAGAACCGATCAGCATTGTTCAGGTCCTCACCATCGGAAACGCAGACTATGTTGCACCGGGCATGGAGAAGTACATTCGTGTGAACACAACGTTCATCAGTGCGAATGTCCGTGAGGCCGTCAATGCAGGGCGGGCCGACTTTACACCCTGTTTTCTATCGGAAATTCCGGGACTGTTTCGCAACGGTATCCTGCCCCTTGACGTGGCGCTCATCCATGTGAGCCCGCCGGACGAACACGGATTTTGCAGCTTCGGCGTCGAGGTCGGGGTGACCAAAACGGCTGCAGCGTCCGCCAGGATGGTCATTGCGGAAGTCAATGAGCGGATGCCGCGCACATTGGGCGACAGCTTTATCCACGTCTCCAAGCTCACGCATATTGTGCCGGTATCCTACCCGCTTCCCGAACATCACATGGCCGACATAACTGAAGTGGAAAAGAAGATCGGCAACTACTGCGCCGGCCTGATCGAAGACGGCTCAACCATGCAAATGGGAATTGGAGGCATTCCCGATGCCGTGCTGACCTTTCTCGATACCAAGAAGGACCTGGGCATTCACACGGAACTCTTTTCAGACGGTGTGGTTGGTCTGGTGGAACGAGGCATCATCAACAATGAACGCAAGACGCTTCACCCCGGTAAGATTGTGTCCGGCTTCATGCTGGGCACACAGAGGCTCTATGACTTCGTCCACGACAATCCCATCGTCGAGCTCCACCCGACGGAGTACGTCAACGATCCCTTTCGAATCGCCCAGAACGACCGCATGGTGGCGATCAACTCGGCCATTGAAATCGATCTCTCCGGTCAGGTCTGCGCCGATTCCATCGGCCCCAGATTGTACAGCGGCGTCGGCGGGCAGGTGGATTTCATCTACGGTGCGAGCCGCTCCAAAGGCGGCAAACCCATCATCGGGATGCCGAGCATGACCGAAGTGAAGGGCCGGGCAGTCAGCAAAATTGTGCCGATGCTCAAACAGGGCGCCGGGGTCGTCACAACCCGCAACCATGTCCGCTATGTCGTCACTGAATTCGGCATCGCCGACCTCTACGGCAAGACGCTCCGCCAGCGGGCACAAGCCTTGATTGAGGTGGCCCACCCGCAGTTCCGGGAAGAACTGGAACGGGCGGCCTACGAGCTCAAGTATCTCTAGCGGGAGACTCTCCCAGAGAATCCCTTGAAGAAGGGGCCTTTCAGCCGGGAGCTGTTTGCAGGAGGGAAGAGACCTTCTTCATTGAATCGCAGAATGGAGGTGAATCATGGCTCAGGATGACAAACAGGCAGGAGACCCGGGTGCTCTATTCGCCGAATGGATGAAATCCGCCGGCGACTATTGGCTGTCGGCAGCCAAAGTTTGGACCCCGGGTGCAACCGAAGCCGCCCGAAGCAGGCCGACCTTCCCCGAAGGCGACCTCGGTAAGATGCAGGAAGCCTGGCAGGTGCTCCTCAATGTCTGGCAGACCTCTTCTTCGGCGATGAATTTCGCCCAGACCATGGAAGCGATCATGAAGGGGGCTGCCGCATCGCCCGAAACTGCGATGAAGATGCTTCGCACTACCTGGGACGGCTATTCCCAACTCTATCAAACATGGATGAAGCACTGCCCAAAGCCTCAAGAGGTCCCTAAAGCCGAAAGCCCCGAGGGTCTCGAAGCGGCCATGTTCAAACAGTGGTCAGCCTTCTACGAGAAGGAGGTGCAGCCCTTCCTCCAGGCGCCTCAGATCGGCCTGACCCGCCTCTACCAGGAACGAGCGAATACGGCCCTGGACAAATACCTTCAATTGCAGACCGCCGTGGGCGAATACCTCGTTCACCTCGGCAGCCCAGTGGCAGAATCCCTTAAAGCGATGCGGGAAAAGATCGAGGAACAGGCCCGAGCGGGAAAGCTTTCCAGCAATTTCAAAGACTACTACAATATGTGGATCAAGGTCCTGGAAGAAGGATACTCGACTCTCCTCAAGTCTCCGGAATACATCGCCTCGATGGGTCGGGCCCTTACCGCCGTGGAGGAGTATAGAATAGCCAGGGATAATGTGCTGGTGGACCTCCTGCAGTTCCTCCCGATCCCGACGAATAAGGAGATGGATGAGCTATACAGGGAATTGCACGCCTTGAAGAAAACCGTGAACAGTCTGGCCCAGAAAGTCAAGCAGTTGGAGTCGATGAGATAACGGAGGTCTCGTATGAATGCATCTGGAACCCCGACAGACCCATTGGGAAAAGTGGCGGAGGAATTGGGGAAAGCCCAAGAGCACATCCTCAAGTCCAGGGAAGTGCTGCTGGGCCCCTTGAACACGGATATTGCCACCACACCGCATGAGATCGTCTATGAAGAAGACCGGGTGAAACTCAAACACTACTTTCCAATGGCCGAGGCTCGACTCAAAACCCCTCTGCTCATGGTTTATGCCCTCATCAACCGGGAGACCATGCTCGATCTGCAGCCGGGAAGGAGTGTCGTCGAGAACGTGCTGAAGGAAGGAGTCGATCTCTACATGATCGATTGGGGCTATCCCACCCGCAAGGACCGCTATCAGGGGATTGACGACCACGTCAACGGCTACCTGAATAACATTGTTGATTTCATCCGCGAGCGGCACGGATTGCAGAAGATCAACCTGATGGGAATCTGCATGGGGGGGAGCTTTTGCATCATGTATTCCGCGCTGCACCCGGAAAAGATCAAAAACCTGATCACTACGGTCACCCCCAGCAATTTTGACCACGAGGACGGCCTTCTGAATATCTGGGCAAAGGCCATCGATCCGGACCTGGTCGTGAACGCCTACGGCAACATGCCCGGCGATCTTTTGAACATCGGGTTCCTGCTGGTCAATCCCGCCCGGTTGATGATCGATAAATACGTGGGCTACTTTGAAAATGTCCACGACAAGGTGTTTGTCGAGAATTTCGTCCGCATGGAAAAGTGGATCTTCGACAGCCCGGACGTTCCCGGGGAAACCTATCGGGAATTCATCCAGCATTGCTTTCGAGACAATCTGCTCATCCAGAGCAAGATGGAACTGGCAGGCAAACGGATTGACCTCAAGAACATCACCATGCCGCTCCTGAACATCTATGGCCGCTTCGACAACCTGGTTCCCCCGGCGGCCTGCGAGCTTCTGACAAGCAGAGTGGGCAGCAGGGACACCGAAGACCTTTGCCTCGACACCGGTCATATCGGCATCTACGTGAGCGGCAAAAGCCAGAAGGAACTGGCTCCCAAAATCGCCCGCTGGCTGCTGGATCGAGACGGAGAAGACAGCGGGGCGGCCACGCCTTCCTCACCCGGCGGCGATGAGACGAAGCCCGGCGAAAAACCAAGGAGAAAACCTTCTTCCGACAGGAGAAAAAAGAAGTGAACCTTTGGGGAATGAGCCTATGCCAGCTGGAGTCATGAACAACCAACAGGAGGATCTCTGATGCAAGGCAAAAGCATTGCGGAACTCAAAGTGGGTGACACCGCGGAGTTTTCCAAGACCATATCGGAAACCGATGTCTACCTGTACGCCGGGGTGAGCGGCGACCTCAATCCCGCCCATATCAACGAGAGCTACGCCCAGAAGACCTTCTTCAAGACAAGGATCGCCCACGGCATGCTCTCAGCCGGTTTCATTTCCGCGGTCCTGGGGATGCAGCTCCCGGGGCCGGGCACCATCTATCTGAGGCAGGAATTGAACTTCAAGGCGCCGGTTCGCATCGGGGACACCGTTACGGCACGCGCCGAGGTCATGGAAATCATCCTGGAAAAGAACCGCGTCAGGCTCAAAACGACCTGCATCAACCAGGAAGGCACCGTGGTCCTCGATGGAGAAGCCCTGGTCAGCCCCCCGAAGGCCGGAGCAAAGATCTGAGCTTTCTTCTGCCGGGCCGGCCCCGGAATGGGAGGCTTCTTCCTTGACCCCTTTTCGAACACCGCGAAGGGTCCGGAAAGGGGTCAAGGGCCGGAAGAGTGAGCACTCGGGAAGATGGATGAGCCGGTGGAAGAGCCGGCCATGATGCAAAGCAGCATATCACAGGGCAGAGTATTTCGTTCGCTCAGTTCTTTTCATATCAATTGCCTAATATTACAGTATAAAACCAGAGTAAGTCATTTCTTATAGTCGCTATGGTCTATGCTGCAATGCACCAATGGTCTCTTGACATTCGATTTTGAGGCATTAGTGTACAGTCGCCCCTGAAGGACCTCGGGCAACTCAATCCGTCATTTTTGACACAAACGCAGGAGGTTGGTGATGATGGACCAGAAGGAACTGGCTAGACAGATGATTCAGCATAACAGAATCCTTTTTGAAAGTACTTTTAACAGCCTGGTATTGCTTCAGGATCAGATGGAAAAAGCCATGGATGTTTTTCTGAAAAAGGCCCCATGGTTTCCTGATGAGGGCAAGAAGGCCGCTGAAGAATACGCCAGGTCCTACAAGAAGGCTCGTGAAGCCTTTAAGCTCTCGGTGGACGAAAGCTTCAAGAAGCTGGAAGGGTTCCTGGACAAGTAGAAACAGATCACAGGAAAACGGCGTCCTGCTTCGAATCCTTAGGCCGCTTGCTCGGCATCGGCGCGGGACAGCCGATTAATCCACTTGCATTTTTCGAGAAAACTGTTAAGTGGATGGATGGATCGAATGGTTATCCGATAAGCCTTGGTCGTGCTAGGCGGGGAGCTAGCGGTGCCCTGTAGCCCGAAATCCGCTTAGCGGGGTTGAATCCCCTCTGAAGGGCTTGTGTTGAGCAGATCGGTTCTAACTCCATTGCCGACTGGACACTGCGCAACAGACGAATACGAACCCCGTCAGATCCGGAAGGAAGCAGCGGTAAGTATCACCGGCTGTGTCGTGGTTCACTCTAGTCAGGTGGTGGAAGACGGGCGGTCTGTACTCAGCCGGTTCGACAGAGGGTGCACGGCCAAGGATTTTTCTCAGTCCGGGGCGATTCCCCGGCCTCCCTGATGTCTCTTTTCGTGGGGGCTTCCGTCTTCCACTCATGCTGTCATGAGTCGTATCACATTCGTGCCCGTTGGTTGTAGACCGTCTTCATCCTTTTCATCCATTGAGTGATTTCGGCTTGGGAATCGGAGAGATGAGCGACCAAATCAAGAGCGAACAACAGCCCGGCGGGGAATACGAAGAGCTGCGCAAGGAAGTGGCCAGGCTCCGGAAAGTGGAAATTGAGCACCAGGCGGTGATCGAGCAGCTTCAGAAGAACGCGGAAGCGCTGATGCGGATTGTCCACGACAGCCATGAACTCCTGCTCATTGCCCGCCTTTGCGATGGATTCATTCTCGACTGCAATGAGGGCTTTCTCTCCGCTACAGGTTATGCCAGGGAGGAGGTGATCGGCAAGCCGGTCGATGACCTCGGAAACTGGATCAATCCGTCAGACTGGGAACGATCCTTCAGGGCACTACAGGAGACGGGGCAATGCACCCACCTCGAAGCACAGTTTCACGCCAGGGGTGAGAAGATGATCTCTGCAGGCATTTCCGCCCGGGTCATTGAACTTGGAGGCGAACGTTGCGTTGTCTGCACCACCCGAGATATCGCCGGTTTCAAACAGGCCAAAGAGGCGCTGCACGAAAGCGAAGGGAAGTTTCGAACCCTTTTTGAAGAATGTGGGGATGCGATTTGCCTCACCACCGAAGACGGGCGTTTCACGGACGTCAATCAATCCGCAGCGGAGCTCTTTGGATTCTCCCGTGAAGAACTGCTGACTCATGTCAGCGTCAACGATCTATACCTGCAGCCCAGAGATCGAGTCAGAATGCTGCGGGAGCTCAGACGCAAAGGATCGGTTCGGAATTTTGAGGTTGTACTCCGAAAACGGGACGGGAGGCTGATCCCCTGCCTTCTCACCGTCACACCGCGCTGTTCGAAGGACACATCGACTCCCGAGTACCAGGCCATCGTTCGTGACATCTCTGGTCAAAAACAGGCGGAACAGGCCCTGCGTGAAGCAGCGCAACGGTATCGGGCCATTGTGGAGGACCAAACGGACCTCATCTGCCGTTCTCTGCCGAACGGCACCATCACCTATGTGAACGAAGCGTACTGCCGGTATTTTGGGAAGCAGAACCATGAATTGATCGGCCGATCCTTCATGCCTCTCATCCCGGAGGAGGATCGAGAAAGGACAAGAGAGCATTTCGATTCCCTGGGCCCCCTCAATCCTGTCGGCACCATCGAACACCGGGTCATCGCCGCCAACGGGGAAATTCGCTGGCAGCAGTGGACGAATCGTTTGATTCTCGACGCGGACAATCGCCCGATCGAATACCAGGCCGTGGGTCGGGACATCACTGAGCGAAAGCAAATGGAAGATGCGCTCACAGAGCGCGCGGAGGAGATCAAGCTTTTTGCCTACTCGGTTTCTCACGACCTGAAAAGCCCGTCCATCGGAGTCTATGGGCTCACTCAACTGCTTCGCAAGCATCTTCAGGCGATCCTCGACGACAAGGGCCGAAACTATTGCGATCAGATCGTGAAAGCTGCCGAACAGATCGCCCTGCTCGCAGAAAGGATCAATGTTTTCATTGCCACCAGGGAAGCCCCTGTAAAGATTGAGAGAGTGAACCTTGGAGAAATCCTGCAGATGGTCAAGGATGAATTCTCCGCTCAGATCAATGTCCGCCGGATCAAATGGCTGGAGCCCCAGGGGACCCCGGAGATTTGTGCAGACCGAATCTCTCTCCTGAGGGTCCTCCGGAATCTGGTCGACAATGCTCTAAAATACGGGGGTGATCCCCTGAGCGAGATCAGGATCGGATACCAGGACAGCGATTGCTTTCACATCCTTTCCGTATCGGACAACGGGATTGGTTTGAAGATGAAGGACCCCAGGAGGATCTTCGATTTTTTTCAACGCCAGGAGACATCCCGAGACATTGAGGGGGCCGGCCTGGGATTGGCGATCGTCAAGGAGATTGCCGGTCACCATCGAGGAAAGGCATGGGTGGAACCCAACCCGGCGGGAGGGACATCCTTCTTCATCTCCATATCGAAACACCTATGAAACCCTTGTTTCATTCCTCCGATGCTTCATAAGGGCCATGGCTGTTGCCGAATTATTCTTCTGCAGCAGGTCCTCGGGAGTTCCCTCGGCAACGACCCGTCCTCCTTTTTTCCCACTGCCCGGGCCAAGATCGATAACATAGTCACAGGCCCAGATGAGATCCAGGTTGTGTTCGATGACGAGCACCGTATTGCCCTTTTCGGTCAACGCCCGCAACACATCGATCAGGCGCTTGACATCGGCTCGATGGAGTCCGGTAGTCGGTTCATCCAGGACATAGAGGGTGGCGCTGCGGTTGGTACCGAGTTCGCTTGCGAGTTTGATTCGCTGCGCTTCACCGCCGGAGAGAGTCGGACTGGGCTGGCCGAGGGTAAGGTAGCCCAGGCCCAGATCACGGAGCACTCGCAAGGGTCTTGCGATCTTTGGATACGACGCGAAAAGTCCCGCAGCCTCATCAATGGTCATGCTGAGGACGTCGGAGATCGTCTTCTCCCTGTATCTGGCCGCAAGGGTTTCCGGGTTGAAACGCGAACCGCCGCATGATTCGCAGGGCACCGAAACATCGGGCAGAAAGCTCATCCCGACCTTAACCAGGCCCTGTCCCTTGCATTCCTCGCACCGCCCTCCCTTGACGTTGAAGGAGAACCGCCCTGCGGTGAAACCGCGCGCCCTTGCTTCGGGCAGTAGAGCGAACAGTTTTCGGATCTCATCCCATACCCCCACATAGGTCGCCGGAATGGACCGGGGCGTTCGGCCGATAGGGCTGTGATCCACTTCCAGGACACGCTGAACGGTTTCATATCCCCGCATTCCATCCAGAGCCGGCCGCTGTGCCCCATAGTGCTTCCCAAGTCGCTCATTGAGCGCGCGATAGACGACTTCGTGAACAAGGGTGCTCTTCCCGGCCCCCGAAACCCCCGTAACACACGTCAGGGCACCGATGGGAATGCGGACGTCAATCGCTTTGAGGTTCCTGGCCCGGGCGCCGATCACCTCCAACCACCCGGACTCACCCGGCTGTTTCCTCTGGGGGACCTCCATGACCTGGTCGAACGACGCTCCAAACCATTTCCCGATGAGCGTTTCAGGGTTCCTGCAAAGGGTCTTGAATCGGCCTACGGCAACCAGGTTCCCCCCATCGCTTCCGGCACCGGGTCCAAGCTCGATGAGTGTGTCCGCCTGCCGCATCGTCTCCGCGTCGTGCTCCATGACAATAATGGTGTTGCCTTTGCGCTTGAGCTCCTTGAGGCTCGAGAGCAGGCGCTCGTTGTCTTCGGGGTGCAGCCCGATGGTGGGTTCGTCCAGGATGTAGCAGACTCCTCTGAGGTTCGATCCCAGCTGGCCAGCCAGTCGGATGCGCTGGGTTTCACCGCCGGAGAGGGTATCACCCGAGCGGTCGAGGGCCAGGTACTCCAGGCCCACCTTCCGCAGGAACGAGGCCCGGGCGCTGATCTCCCTGGAAATGGGCCCGGCAATGGGTTGCTCCCGAGGTCCGAAGCGAAACGCGCGCCACTGCCTCTGAAAATCGCTGAGGGTCAGCCGGGCAAGATCGGCAATGCTCAATCCCCTGAAAAAGACGGATCGAGCCTGGTGATTCAGACGCTGCCCAAGGCAATCGGGACACGGATGATCGTCATAGAACGCATCTCCGAAACCACCGGATTCCCCGTCCTGAATCTGTTCCAGCAGCGGGATAAGGCCGATGGATTCTCCGGCTTTACCCCGGAGCATGGCTTCCTGCATATCCTGACTCAACTCATGAAAGGCCTCCTCCGGTTTGACTTTGAGTGATTCGAGCCAGTAGCGCTCAAGACGCCTCACCGCCGTTTGGATCCCCTTCGGCCAGGGCGTGGACTGGAGAAATCGGAGCAGACCATCTTTGAGAGAAACTCCCGGAGGACCGACCAGCGCTTCAACGTTCAAGCGCTTCACGGTGCCAAGACCCGCACAGGCAGGACAGGCCCCATGACGGCTGTTGAACGAAAAGAGGCGGGGATCGAGAGGCGACAGGCCTTGCCGGCAGTGGTCGCAATAGAGCTTTTCGCTGTAGATTTTGCGCTCTTCTCCCTCCACATGAAGCGAACCCTCGCCCAGGGCAAGGGCCCGTCGCACCATGTCCGGCAGGTCGCCCCGGACAACCCCCGATCTGTCGAAGTGGGAGACCACCACCTCGATGTCATGTTCGCGATGCCGATCGAGATCGGGAATCGGTTCAAGAGACAGCCATCGACCGTCGACCAGGACCGAGTCAAAACCCAGCTTTTTCAGGCGCTGAAAGAGGTCCCGGTAGATGCCCTTGCGGCCTCGCACCAGGGGAGCCAGCAGTTTGGCTCCTCCCTCCCTCACATCCTGCTCCACCATGGAAAGGACCTGATCAAAACTCAGTGCCGTCAATTCTCGACCGCAGGTCGGGCAATGCTGCTTTCCCAGCCTGGCATAGAACAATCTGAGGAAGTGATAGATCTCGGTTATGGTTCCCACGGTGGACTTGCGGCTCAATCGGCTGCTGCGCTGCTCGATGGCCACCGTCGGCGGAAGCCCCAGGACCTGATCGACATTGGGTTTCTCGAGGACCTTGAAATACTGGCGGACATAGGCGGAAAGGCATTCCAGATAGCGCCGCTGCCCTTCGGCAAAGACTACATCGAAGGCCAGTGTGGACTTGCCTGAACCGCTCAGCCCCGTCAAAACAACCATCTTGTTCCGCGGGAATTGCACTTCGCGGATCTGGAGATTGTGTTCATGAGCCCCTCTTACAATGATTTCCCGATGAGGGAGACCCGTCGCCGCCCGTGCCGGGTCACGCATATCGCTCCGAGCGGGGTGAGTCGGGCCTGGGTCCGGGGTCAATGTTGTTGAATTAAGGTACAGGATCTCCCTGTTGAAGCCCTGTGCGTCATTCCGGCGAAAGCCGGAATCCAGTGATTTCAATATCTTCTGGACCCCGGCTTTCGCCGGGGTGACGGCGCCGCGCAGGGAAGTCCCGCTTAATTCAACAGCATTGGGGCCCGGGGTGTCGATTCCAAAAGCCGCAGGTGCGGTCTCACTATGAAAAGCGCCATCCAGTCGCTCTTTGAGATATCTCCCGGTGTGGCTTTTGGCATGGCCGGCCACGACCTCCGGCGCCCCTTCAACCACAATGGCTCCACCGCCGTCCCCGCCTTCCGGTCCAAGGTCGATGATCCAGTCGCACACCTTGAGAAGATCCAGATTGTGCTCCACCACAACCACCGTGTTCCCCAGATCCACCAGGTGCTGAAGGACCCTCACCAGCCTCTGCAGGTCGAAAGGGTGCAAACCGGTCGTGGGTTCATCCAGCAGGAAAACCGTGTGGGCATGGTTTTGCGCGGCCCCCCTGCCCTGCCGTCCCTCACCGGAGTTGAGATAGCGGAGCAGCTTCAAGCGCTGGGCCTCCCCTCCCGAGAGAGTGCTCAAGGGCTGGCCGAGGCGGAGGTAGTCCAGGCCGATGGCCACAATGGGCTTCAGGGCATCCATTAGCGGTTTGTAGTCGGAGAGGCGCTGCATAAGCTCCTGAGCGGTGCATTCCAGCATGTCCGCAATAGAGAGCCCCCGCACCCGGATGTCCAGGATTTCATCCTTATAGCGACGCCCCTCGCATTGAGAGCAGCGGATATAGACGTCCGCCAGAAACTGCATCTCGATCCGCTCAAACCCTTCACCCCGGCATAGCTCACAGCGACCCCCAGGCTGATTGAACGAAAAATACCCGCTGGAATAGCCTCTGGCAATCGCTTCCGGAGTCCCGGCCAGAAGAATGCGAAGCGGATCCAGGGCTCGGGTGTAAGTCAACAGATTGGCCCGCGGGCTGCGCCCGATCGGCTGCTGATCGACCAGCACAATGTCTGCAACCCGCTCCGCCCCTTCCAATCCATCACACAATCCGGGAGCATCGGTGGCCTTGCCCTGGTGTCTCAGCCAGTTGGCATAGAGCGTCTTCTTGATGAGCGTGCTCTTGCCCGAACCGGATACTCCGCTGACGCCGACAAGGAGCCCCAGCGGAAGCTGCATGGTAATGTGCTTCAGGTTGTTTTCGCGAGCGCCCCGCAGCGTGAACACCCGGCCCCAGTCGGGCCGGCGTCGCTGTTGCGCATTCGTCCGGGAACGGCTCTCCCTGAGGTACGCTCCTGTCAGACTGCGTTCACACTCTGCCAGGCCTTCGGGCGATCCCTGGTAGACCACCTCCCCTCCCCTTTCACCGCCGCCCGGGCCCATATCGATCACATCATCACAAAACCGGATCATATCCGGATCGTGCTCCACCATGGCGACGGTATTGCCCAGGTCCACCAGCCGCCGCAGCTGAGTCATGAGGCGCTTCTGATCTCGCGGGTGCAGGCCGACACTGGGTTCATCCAGGACATAGAGCACGTTCACCAGGGCCGATCCCAGGGCCCTCGTGAGATGCACCCGCTGTACCTCGCCACCGGAAAGGGTCCGGGATTGCCGGTCAAGGGTGAGGTATTCCAAACCCACTTTGTGCAAGAATTCCAGTCGATTCCGGATTTCGCCGGCGAGCAGTGCGGCAGCGGGGTCGCGCTCCAGCTCCGGCCAGGGGTCATCAAAGAAGGCGAGGCACTTCGCGATGCTGAAAGCGTTCAACTCACCGATGGTGATGCCGCGGAGGCGGTAAAGCAGGCTCATGGGCTGGTAACGGGTCCCGCCGCAGGCTTTGCATGGAGTATAGGCCCGATAGCGGGAAAGAAAGACTCGCACGTGCATTCGGTAGGTCTTGCTCTCCAGCCATTCGAAAAAGCCGTTCACTCCATAGAAGCCGTCCGAACCTTCAATGATCTTTCGTTTTGCATCTTCGTTCAGCTGTTCGAAGGGCACATGGACGGGAATCCCCTGACGCCGGCAGAAATCCATCAGATCGAAGTACTCGGCACGATCGATACCCCAGGGTTTGATCGCCCCATCCCTCAGGGAAAGACGCGGATCGGGGATAACCAGGTCCGGATCGACCCCGATCGTTCTTCCGAACCCCCGACACTGCGGACAGGCTCCAAGAGGGCTGTTGAAGGAAAAAAGGTTCGACGTCGGCGGTGGGATGGCTTCGCCGGTGCGGCAATTTGCGCAGCTCCGGTCCGCGCTGAACCATCTCTGAGAATCAGGCAAGACGACAACTGCCAGGCGTCCGCTTCCCATCTTGAAGGCGGTGCTAAGAGAATCCCTCACCCGCTCAGCGGAAGCCTTCCCCCAGGAGATGCGATCGACAACCACCAGGATTTCCTTTCCATGAAGGCATTCCAGATCTTCATGGGTGAGGTCTTCCAGCTCGAAAGTCCGCCCGTTGCTGTAGACCCTCAGAAACCCGTTGGCCATCAGGTATTGTTTCCACTCCTGACCGAATTTGGACGAAGAACCGGCTGAGTGCGGGTGTCGCTCCGAGGCGATTGCAGCCGGTTCCGCAGGGAAGGGAAACGTGATCAGCAGGCGACTGCCGGGGGAAAGGTCCCCAAGCTTTCGAAAGACACTCTCCGGGTTCTCTTGGTAAACGGGCTGCCGGCACTTCGGGCAATGCGGCACCGCCAGGCGGGCATAGAGGAGTTTCAGATGGTCGTTTATTTCGGTAATCGTCCCGACGGTAGAACGGGAACTTCGCACTGCGGTCCCCGATTCGATCGCAATGCTTGGGGGAATGCCGTCAATGAGGTCCGCATCGGGGGGATCCATCCGTTCGAGGAACTGGCGGGCATAGGGAGAAAAAGTTTCCACGTAGCGCCGCTGCCCTTCCGCGTACAGGGTATGCAGGGCCAGACTGGACTTGCCGGAGCCGCTGATCCCGCTTATGGCGATCAATCGGAAGAGCGGTATGTCGAGATCAAGGTCCTTGAGATTGTGCTGGCGCACGCCGCGCAGGCGGATCACTTCCCGGTCAGCCAAGCGATTTTCTCCCGATAATAGAACATCTTTTGCTTCCTTCTGCGCCATGTCAGCGACCAGCCCACCTTTTCATCAATCCGCTATAAAGATCACGGTACCATCGACAAGGCAACCCCAATCAATATTCCGGCATTCCTGCTTCTCTTCTTCGCCGCTTTGGCCCAGCTCCTACTCCGGATTGACCGGCAGATGGAGGCGCCGTTCTCCACTTCAGCCTTGAATTCGGTATCCCGCTTCTTCATACTGAGCGCCGTCAGTTGCCGCTTGACCTTTCAAGCGCCGGGCGGCCCTCGAATGCGAAACGGTACCTCCTGAGCCATTGAAGGTCACGTTGTCGGACATATCGCCTTTTCACCCGTAGCCCTCTCCGACGGAACGACAGGCTGGTACGGCCTCGGCCCGATTTCCGTATTACCGGAGTTTCACAGGAGAGGAATCGGAGAATCCCTTATCCGCAAAGGGTTGTCCCTGCTGAAAGAGTTGGGCGGCCAGGGTTGCGCTCTTGTGGGTGATCCGACCTACTATAAGCGGTTCGGTTTCCGGAACTTCCCGGAACTGGTTCACGAGGGAATACCACAGCAATTCTTCCTTGTCTTGCCGTTTAACGAAAGGTTTCCGAAAGATATTGTTGTGTTTCATGAAGGGTTCCAGGCAATCTGCCAGGTGTTCCACACGAGATGGCGCTGGAGTCAAGGCTGCGAGCATTGGGAGAAGGCATTTCTACGACTTTGTTTGGGCAGAACGGGCTCAGGAGGGAACGCGAAGGGAAATCGACCGCAGGAACAGCTCATCGGTCCATGCCCCCAAAGCAGCATCCGACCCTTACGAAAGCGACCGAGTAGAAATAGCCGGGCAACGCATTTTTTCTTGACGCAACAGCCTTCTCTTCATTAGATGTATATCCATTCGGAGGGGGGATCCCCTTTCCCTCTTCCAAACTGGGAGGTTTACCCACATGAACGCACCTTCGAGTGTCAATCCGGATGGGAAGCAACCGAAGCTGCTCGATCAAGTCCGCTCTGCCATGAGGCTCCGACGCTACAGTATACGGACGGAAGATACATACCTTCAATTGATCAGGCGATTCATCCTGTTTCACAACAAACGCCACCCCCTGGAAATGGGAAGCCCGGAAATCAACCAGTTTCTGTCCCATCTTGCCACCGGCAAGGACGTGGCTTCCACCACCCGGAACCAGGCCCTGGAGAGAAAGCACCCTCATAAGGACTGCGAGTGGGGTTGGCAGGTCGTCTTTCCTTCCCGGGAACGATCTGTCGATCCGAGAACGCATATCGAGCAACGGCATCACATTGATGAGACAGTCTTGCAGAGGGCGCTCAAGGAAGCAGCGAAAAAGGCGCGGATCCATGAGCTGGTTGGACCTCCTGTACTTTGCCACTCCTTTGCCGCCCATCACCTGGAGGCGGGCCATGAAATCAGGACTGTTCAGGAGTTCCCGGAACACGAGGATGTACAGAGTGTGATGATCTACACCCCCGTGCTTAACAAAGGAGGGATGGGAGTACAGAGCGCCGCCGACAGGCTTCGTTAGGTGGTATATGCGGCTGCCATCAGCCGCATATACCACCACCCGAAGATCGGACTCTAGCTGTTAAATGGCCACTTTCATTAACAGTCTAGTCCGATGGCAGAACCTGGATCTTGGAGTATATGCGACTCCTCGATCCGCATTTTCCGATTTCATTTAGGCCGTCTAGCACTATGTTGGCGCCGCCTTCGGCGTCGCCAATGTGGCGTTGCCCCTATCGGTGCCAGGTTCTGGCCGGCGCCGCCTACGGCTCTGCCAACTAGGCCATTGGACACCGATGTCACTCGCTTGCATGCGCCTTTAGCTCCGCAAGCTTCGCGCCACGGGTCAACGCCCACATTGGGCCTTTTGTGAAAACAGGAATTATGGAGAAATGAGACCTGATGGAATTCTTCAAAATGAGTACTGGTTGGGCGACAGCCGTATATATTATTCTGGCTGTATGTGCTGTCATTTTTGGGGTCTACCGGGAATACCTTTCCAAAAAGCAAGTCTCGGAGCGAACAGATGAGATAGTGAGGCTGCAAAAGGCTCAGCTTGCATCCCAAGACACGGTAATCGATTTGCACAAAGATGCAGCCAGAAAAAGTGACCAAATAATTCAACTGCAAACAGAGCTTGGCAGCAAGAGCAAAGAACTAATCGACCTGCAACGAGAGCTAGGTAAACGTAGCGATCAAATAATCGACCTACAGAAAGAGCTTGGTCTCAGTAGCAGGGCAATAGTAGAGAAAACCGGACTATTAGAGGAAATCGGCAAGTCACATCTGAAGGCAATCTTTTACACAGAAGCTTTGAACCAACAAATCGGGAAGGTTCTTCTCCTGATTAAATTGAAGAACAGGATGAGCTTTGCCGATCTATGCCCCCTCAGAGTCGTTTTCGGAATATGGACTTACACTTCCCAGAAGAAGATAAAGAGTAATTTCTTCATTGACAGTCCCCCAGCGCGCCCAGGGGATAGACTTGCAGTAAGTTACTCCAACTATCGTATTGAAGATGACGGTAGACTTACCGGTGGGCATATTCGAGGGACACCCCAAGACGAACTTGACTTCTTAACGGTGGAACTAGATTTTCAGGCTGAAGTCGGGCTATTGAAGGATTTCCATGATGAAAAACTGTTCGTATTAATGACCGGAGATATGTTGGAGCAAACCAGCTTTATCGAGTTGATAGTCGATGGCTGGGTCATACTGCACAAGGACATTATCAAATCTCATTGGAGAAAGGATACCGGCGTCTCAGTCGAGTGGCCTAACTTCAAATACAAAGAAGTGGAGTTTTACCGAAACTGGAATGATGATTCCGGCATCGGATATTCAGGATGGAGGATTGACCTATATAATCAGATCCCCTTCAGATATTCGTCGGGGGTATCAAGATGGTCGGGGTTTTGAGCATGAAGGGCGGGAAAGCGTTGCCCAACCCGTGGATGCAGCCAATTGTCGGTCAGTCGGTCAGGGTCGCAGTCGGTCAGGTCGGTCAAGAAAGGCCAGGGTCGGGCCACGCTAACATTTTGAATTGTAACAGGAATCATTGAAAGAGAGGGCGGATTTCAGGGGAATATCCACTTTTTCGGGGGTGAAAAGAGCGGTTTTGGAGGACAGTCATGGCAAGAACGAAGCGACACCACATTCCAGGGCATGTCTGACACATCACTCACCGGTGTCATAAGAGGGAGTTCTTGTTGAAATTCGCCAAGGATCGAAAGTCTTGGCGAGATTGGCTTCTCAAGGCCAAAAGGCGATATCATCCCGCTATTTTGAACTACATGGTCACTTCAAATCATATTCATCTACTTGTGATTGACGACGGAGGTCGAGATGTGATCCCAGAATCGGTGCGACTGGTGGCCGGCCGTACAGGGCAGGAATACAACATCCGTAAGCGTCGCAAGGGCGCCTTTTGGGAGGATCGGTATCACGCCTCGGCTATTGAAACGGGCGAACATTTGTTGAGGTGCATCGTTTACATCGACATGAATATGGTGCGCGCTGGTGTCTTCAATCACCCGGCGGAATGGGGTAACGGAGGTTACAACGAGATTCAGAATCCACGAAGAAAATGCGCACTGATTGCTTACGCCCGCCGCGGTCGTTGTTGGGCTTTCCCACCTACGAAGATCTTGTGGCTACCCATGCGGAATGGGTTGGGCAGTCCCTGACAGACAGGGGCCGTCAACGGGAGAGCCTATTGACGGAGAGCATTGCAGTGGGTGGCAGAGAGTTTGCGGAATCCACGAGGCGTCAGCTTGGCATAAGAGCAAAGGGGCGAAAGGTGTTCGACATCGGGGGGACATTTGAGCTTCGAGAATCACCGTCTGGCTATATTGCAGATTTCGACCTCGAAAACAGCGATATTGGTCTTCAAAATGCCTACTTATGGGATGGTAATATTGAAATTTCAACACGATAGCGTGGCCCGACCCTGGCCCGCGCGACCGCTCGCGGACCACGCGGGGGTACACCTCATCCCGCGCTCCGTTATAATCGCTTTCAGAAAGCAAGTTCCTATCGTTCAAAAAGATTTGCACAAATGCAACAGATGCCTCTAGGATAACCACACCTGACTGATGATGCTGGCATCAACCCGGGTGGCAGCTATCCAAGACAGGCATCACAATATTCACTAAATCTCACAAGGAGCAAGATATGAAGATTGCGGTAGCCGGAGTCGGATACGTCGGTTTGTCCATTGCCACCCTCTTGTCCAAGGATAACGAGGTACATGCCGTCACCACCACAGCGGCAAAGGTCGATCTCATCAATAACGGCAAATCGCCGATTGTCGACAAGGAAATTTCGGAATACATGGCAACCAAGGACTTGAACCTCACCGCCACACTGGACAAGGAATTCGCCTATGCCAATGCGGAATGTGTCATCATTGCCACGCCAACGAACTATGATCCCAAAACCAACTATTTCGATACCAGTGCGGTGGAAGACGTTATAGATGTCGCTTCGCGGGTCAATCCCGGCGTGCCGCTGGTCATCAAATCCACGGTACCCGTGGGATATACGGATTCACTTATCAAAAAATACGGTTACCGGAATTTCATCTTCAGCCCGGAATTCTTGCGCGAGGGAAAGGCGCTCTATGATAATCTCTATCCAAGTCGCATCATCGTCGGCGCCTACGATGACATGGCAGAGCCAGCAAAAATGTTTGCCGAACTACTGGCCAAGAATGCCGTTAAAAAGGATGTCGCCATCCTCCACACGACACCGACGGAAGCCGAAGCCATCAAGCTGTTCGCCAACACCTACCTGGCACTGCGCGTGAGTTATTTCAACGAGCTCGATACCTATGCTGAAAGCAAGGGCCTGAACACCCAGCAGATTATAGAAGGCGTCTGCCTTGATCCGCGTATCGGCGGACACTACAACAATCCTTCCTTCGGTTACGGCGGCTACTGCCTGCCCAAGGATACCAAACAACTCTTAGCCAACTACAAGGATGTACCGAGCAACCTCATTGAGGCAATCGTCAGATCCAACAGCACCCGAAAAGACTTCATCGCTGACAAAGCCCTGGTCAAAGCGGGCTACTTCGGCGCAGGGGATATCGGCCATGATGGCGTTCCGGGCAAGCCATGTACTGTCGGAGTATATCGTCTGGCCATGAAAAGCGGCTCCGACAACTTCCGGGAGAGCAGCATTCAGGGGGTCATGAAGCGCATCAAGGCCAAAGGCGCTCAGATCATCATCTATGAACCAGCGCTGGCGGACGGAAGCGATTTTTTCGGCAGCAAGGTCGTGGCCGATCTGGCCGAGTTCAAACGCCAATCCGACATCATTATAACCAACCGTTATGATTCCGTGCTGGATGACGTTGAAAACAAGGTCTATACACGAGACATCTTCCGCGTGGATTGATCACATCAGCCGGGCTGGATTTCTATTCGAATGCAGACTGGGTCGGACCAAGCTAAATGCGCAAATGACAACGGTTTAGGTCCAAAATGAGACCGTTACGGTCTTAGACCGATGTTTTTAAGGACAAAATGAACGGTTTAACGGGGAGCTCAGGGATGCCAACCACCAGTTTGACCGGACAAGCCGGTCAACTGAGCCGTTGGCTCCCAGGAAGAAGGCATGAATGTATTTGAAGAATTCAAACGGCTTGTGTCAGAGTTGGAGAAACAGGCGGTGAGGTATGCGCTTGTTGGAGGGGTCGCAATGGCCTTCTACACCGAGCCGCGATTTACCAGGGACATTGACCTTCTCGTCGACTCCGAAGATTTCGAGGAGACAAAAGGCATTCTGGAGAAGTATGGGTATTTTGAATCAGCATTGCCTTGGACATTCCCTGAAGTGGCCATCGAACTGCACCGGTTCTTGAAGGTTACAGACGAAGAAGATGAAATGCTGATCGATCTTCTCGTTGCCAAAGATGAAGAGGCCAGAAGGATAATCCCGAATGCAGTGGCAGCGGAGTCAGAAGAAGGAAGAGTGATGCTTGCGAATAAGCGTGATCTGGTCTGGCTTAAGAAGAGGAGGGACTCGAAGCAGGATCAGGCTGATATAGAGGTGCTAGAAGATGACAAAGATTGATAGGGTTCTCAAGAAGCTCAGCGAGCTCTACGATTTCAATCGAAAGCTCAAGGCTTACAAGATCAAGGGAAAGGCCAACAAACCGCTGAAGACGGATGCGGCAAAAGACCGCCGCGCACCTTAGCTTCACGTTCTCGGCGACTGCGTCGCCGAGAATCGCGGCGCTGACTTCGTCCAGTGTCTCGATTCGGCGGCAGAAAGCATCGTGAGGATGCATGTCACTTAGCGCTTAGAAGCACCATCCACCACACCGACTCGGCTTGCCTGCTTACAGTTTCTGCAGATTGCACTATAATACGTGGTAAATACGTATTAGGAGGACGATCATGCAAAAGAGACTCACCATCACAATGAATGAACAGGTCTATGAGGCGCTCCACCGGGTAATCGGGCGCAGAGATATCAGCCAGTTCATAGAATCTCTTGTACGACCACATGTCCTGGGAAAGGACTTGGAAGCAGCTTACCGGCAAATGGCAGAAGAGGAGTCCCGTGAGTCCGAAGCCCTTGAATGGGCTGAAGCAACCATCGGAGATGTCAGCGATGAACCGAGGTGAAGTATGGTGGGTGAATTGTGATCCGTCCTTAGGTGGAGAGACTCAGAAGAGAAGACCCGCCGTTATCGTCAGCAACAACGCCTCTAACAAATTCCTCAATCGAGTTCAGGTCGTACCGCTTACAAGCAATACGGATCGTCTCTTCCCCAGCGAAGCTTATGTGGTGGTCAATGACAAACAAGGCAAGGCAATGGCAGACCAACTTGCCACTGTCAGCAAGATTCGTCTGCTAGACATGATGGGGCGGCTGTCGATCCAGGATATACGAAAAGTGGAGCAAGCAATCCGGGTTCAGCTTGCCCAAAATCCATCGGCTATATGCCGCAACGAAAGGCGGGGGTGCGGGTCGGGCGGTCGGGCCAAGCCAAGATATCGATTGGCTTATGAAATGCCCCAAAATCGTGCCCCGTTTGGGGCATAACGTGCATTTTCGGAGCGATAATTGCCCCTTTAACAGAAGAGGCACGCGCCAAAAGGACACTTGTATTCGACATGAGCCCTACGGTCTTTCGTTATCAAGATCTACGTTTCCATTTCTTCTCTCGCGAGGAACCGAGGATGCACATTCATATTCACTGTCCTCATGGAGAAGCCAAGTTCTGGATAGAGCCTTCAATCGAGTTGGCCAGGAATCACGGCCTCACGGAGAGTGAACTCACGCTTGTTCGGAGTCTTATCGAGGAGCACAACGATGAAATCAGAAGCGCCTGGCATCAACACTTCGGGCATTGAGGTCACAAATATATCGAAACATGGGCTATGGGTACTTCTGGAGGAAGAGGAACTCTTCCTACCATTTGCCCAGTTCCCATGGTTCAAACATGCTCAGATCTCGGCCATACTCAATCTGGAACTCTCTGGACCGAATCATCTCTATTGGCCGGATCTTGACGTTGACCTGACTGTGGAATCCATAAGAAACCCGGAAAAGTATCCTCTCGTATCCAAAGTTGGCGCCTAACCAATAAGGATTGCGACGACTCCAGGCTTTATCGGGGTTGTTTTAATCCATTGTTCAAACCAAGGGCTCAAGCGGACCCGGCAATCCGTGAGCGTTATAAAAATCCGGGGTATGCCTGGCACTGAGAGGTTCTTCGGCCGGGCTGCTTAGCCCACTTTCGGAAGAACAAGTCTGCACAAGTCTCATGCGGCATGGATTCATCGAGGCGCAGGAAGGGAAGCCGCATCGTAATGCAAAAGATTCTGCCGGAAACCACGAGAACTGCTCCGGTCCCCAATCACTACGAAATCAGGATCGGCACGCTTCAGTTTCGGAGGCCCATGGCAAAAGGAAGTCAGGCGGGTCCCTTTTCATTGAGGAGAATTGGATGACAGACATTACGGTCACCACGTGGAGCCAGCTGCAGGATGAATTGTTCGAAGGTTCATGGAATGATGAAATCCGGAGATACCGGTCGCCATTCGTCTTTCGGGGGCTGTCGGACAAGTGCTACCCGCTTGAAACATCCCTGATGCGCCTGGGGGGCTCTTACTGGCAACTCGAACGGCACATGCTGAGGAACTTCCGAAAATACGCCCAGTCGATGTCCAGAGAACTGGGCTCCATCTGGCATCTGCTTACCGTTGCCCAGCACCACGGGTTTCCAACTCGCCTGCTCGATTGGACCTACTCCCCCTATGTCGCTCTTCATTTTGCCACCGCCGATCACGAGAAGTTCGATATCGACGGAGTCATCTGGGTGGTGAACTTCCACAAGGCACACGAACGCCTGCCCGAGAAGCTGCATAGGCTGCTTGAGTCTGCAGGGGCCCAGGCGTTCACGGTTGAGCTCCTCACAAGCCTCAGGCCGGAGGGGGAAGGGGCCACCTCGGCCGTCACCGAGGAAAGCATTTTTCACAGATTTGTCCTGACCTTAAGCGAGTTCGACGGCCTGGGAGCGGAAGATGAATTTCTCCTCTTCTTTGAACCTCCCTCCATCGACGACCGCATCGTGAATCAGTTTGCGTTGTTCTCCGTCATGCCCAACCCACAGCGAAAAATCGACGATTGGCTCGCAGCAAACCCGGACCTCTTCCGGCGAATCATCATACCGGCAGGCATAAAGTGGGAGTGCCGGGACAAGCTCGATCAATGTAATATCACCGAGCGGGTCTTGTTCCCCGGCCTGGACGGATTGAGCGCGTGGCTTAGAAGGCATTACAGTCCGAAGACATAGGCTCCTGACAGCCAGGCGCATGCTGCGGCATACCGCCTTTTTCCCTCGTTCCCACGCTCCTGCGTGGGAATGCATACATGGCTTCTCGGGCAGCCGGCGCTCCTTTTGGTGGAGAGAAGTAAAGCACACAAGGGCTGGTTCCCACGCACGAGCGTGGGAACCAGAAGAAAGAGATATGCATTCCCACGCTGGAGCGTGGGAACGAGGTGGAGTATACGAAGCTGCAGCCCAGGATCTCGTAAAAAGGTATTCCAGGTGATCCGAAGGGAAAGCGCCGACAAGGTCGGCATGGTGTAAGTGCCCATGAAGAATGATATCCTCGTTGTCGGAGGCTACGGCCAGGTAGGGCGGATCATATCGAGCCGTCTCGCGAGGGAGTATCCCGGCCGTGTCGTCATTGCGGGCCGAAATGCTCTAAAGGACCGTGCACAGGCTGACCCGGCGATCAGGCGAAGACAGCTTGATCTTGCCCATCCGGCTGAATTCAGCCCCGCCCTGGCTGGAGTCAGGCTGGCTGTTGTCTCGTTCGAGCGCAAGAACAGCAACTTTGTGCAGACCTGCATCGAACAGGGGGTCTGCTACATCGAGGTGGCTGCCTCCCACGAGAAGCTCTGTGAGGTCACCGCGCTTGGAGACCTGGCTTTGGAGAAAGGCGTCGCCGTCATTCCCGGCGCAGGACTCATCCCCGGCCTGTCGAACATCCTGGCCGCACATTGTGCCGATGGGCTCACTTCCGTCAAGCGCGTCGACATATTTGCCATGCTTGGGCTTGGAGACCTTCATGGGATTGACGCCATCCGGTGGATACTGGATCATGGAGGACGCCGATTCGCCTTGGCGACGCGCCGGGGAACCGAGTGTTTCGAAAGCTTTTCGGATCCACGCCCCGTTCGCTTTCCTGACGAAAACGCACCCCGGATCGCTTACCGATTCAATTTCGGCGACCAGCATGTGCTGACCGAATCGATCGGGGCAGACGAAGCTGCATCGAGGGTTTGTTTTGATTCAGGGCCGGCTACCCGTCTCTTTGTCCTCGCGGCTCGTGCAGGGGTCCTTCGTCTTGCGCGCAGATTGTCACCGCTGCGGATTGCCCGCATGATGCAACCCATCAGATTTGGGAGCAACCGCTTCGGGCTCCTTGTGGCGGTGACGGACGAATTCGGAGTACGGGTTGATGCGTCGGTGACGGGCCGTGGCGAGGCTAAGGCAACAGGCGTTGTGACCGCACTGGCGGCCCGTCTTCTTTATGACGGAAAGGTTCGGCCCGGGGTCCATTTCCTGGAACACGTCCTGCCATTGAGCGCCATCAAAGATGACCTGGAAGCTGAAGGCATTCGCGTGTGGGCCGATACTCCTCCAGAAGGCGGCTTATGCCGCCGTCCGCCGCCGGCACCGATAGGCTCGACAAGGGGGCCTGGTCGAAACCCTTAACTTTTTCCATGCCGTGTGTTAGAAGTTGTCCACCTGGATCATCTCCGATTCGCTTGGAAGCGCAGACAAGAAGGGGCCCGGATGGCCAAGCATGCAACAACCAATGAAGATTACGGGACAGAGCAAAAGCGCTCGGACCGGCAGCCCACCAAGGCCGGGGCTGCTCAGTCCGAGGTTTCTGACAAACCGAAGAAAGCTTTCGACATCGATATTTTCATGGGCTGGTGTAAGTCCTGTGGGATCTGTTCGGCGTTTTGCCCCCGTGAGTGTATCGGACGGGACGAGAATGGTTCGCCCGTCGTCCAGGATCCAGGCCGCTGTAATGGTTGCGGGTGGTGTGAAGTGCATTGCCCGGACTTCGCCATCAGTGTGCGGCCACAGAAGACAAAGACTGTGAACTCCAGTGAAGAATAGCCCCCTGCCTTCTTCCCGGAGTCGACCTGTTCGGGGGCCCGGGGAGCACTCCGACCATCTCCGTTCCAAGAGGAGTGAAACACTTTGATCACCATGAAAAGTCGAGGTCGTCAACTCCTGCTGCAAGGCAACGAGGCCATTGTCGAGGGTGCCCTTGCCGCCGGATGCCGCTTTTTTGCCGGATATCCCATCACCCCGGCTACGGAAATCAGTGAGGTCATGTCGCAGCGATTGCCCGCGGCAGGAGGCACCTTCATCCAAATGGAAGATGAGATCGCCAGCATGGGGAGTATCATAGGGGCATCCCTGGCCGGTGTGAAAGCCATGACGGCCACCAGCGGTCCGGGATTTTCGCTCATGCAGGAGAACCTTGGGTATGCCTGCGTGGCTGAAGTCCCCTGTGTTATGGTCAATGTCATGCGTGGGGGTCCCAGTACCGGGCTGCCCACCAACGTGAGTCAGGGGGATGTGATGCAATCGAGATGGGGGACCCATGGAGACCATCCCATCATCGTCCTGGCCGTATCCACCACTCAGGACTGCTTCGATTTAACGGTCAAGGCCTTCAACTTTTCCGAGAAGTATCGAACCCCGGTCATTATCCTCTCTGATGAGGTGGTCGCTCACACCCGCGAAAGGATCTATCTTCCCCACCCGGGAGAGATCGAGGTATTGGACCGCATTCGCCCCAATACCCCCCCGGAATGGTATGTTCCCTTCGAAGACAATGCCCGCGGCGTTCCGCCGATGAGCATTTTCGGCGACGGCTATCGATATCATGTTACGGGATTGATTCACGACGCTCAAGGCTTTCCCACTCAGCGCACCGATGAGATCCAGGCGTTTATGAATCGCCTTTTTCGAAAGATCTATCAGCATTTTTTTGAGATTCAAATCGTTGAAGAAGAATCGACTGCCGATGCGGAGTTGATCGTCATCGCTTATGGCTCGGTGGCCAGGTCGGCACGGAGATCGGTTCGGGAGGCAAGGGCCCGCGGAGTCAAGGCCGGGCTGCTGCAGCTCGTAACCTTATGGCCCTTTCCACGGCAGGTGTTGGAGCCGATTCTGCGCCGTGTGAAGGCGGTTTTAGTACCGGAATTGAACATGGGTCAGGTCTCTCGAGAAGTAAAACGCATCAACCAGGGCATGACCCGGGTCGAAACACTGAACCGGATTGATGGCAATCTGATCACGCCCAATGAAATCCTGGTCCGATTGCTCAAACTGTGAGGGTCGAACAGCGAAAGCGAGCGCATCCGGCCACTCTGAATTCAGCACGCTTTCTTAACCCAAGTGAGGCGCGGTGATGGCGGAAGTCACGAAGCTGGTTCATAAGTATCTGCGACACAACAAGAAGTTCCCACACGTCTGGTGCCCCGGTTGTGGCAATGGAATCTTTCTAGGAGCGCTGATCCGGGCAATCGACCGGACAGGATTCAAGAAGGACCAGATCGTGATCGTCTCGGGGATCGGCTGTTCCGGAAGAATCTCCGTCTACGTGGACTTCAATACCGTCCACACCACTCACGGTCGCGCGTTGACCGTTGCCACAGGGATCAAGCTCGCCAATCCGGAACTCCAGGTGATTGTAATCATGGGTGACGGCGACGCTACAGCAATCGGCGGGAACCATTTCATCCATGCGGCTCGAAGAAACCTGGACCTCACTGCGATCGTGGTCAATAACAGCATCTACGGCATGACGGGAGGCCAGTACTCCCCCACGACCCCTTACGGGGCCCATGCAACAACCTCTCTCTACGGCAACATCGAACACACCTTTCCCATTGCCGAACTCGCCGCCGTTGCGGGCGCCAGCATGGTAGGTCGCGGCACCGTTTACCACGCGATCCTGCTTGACGAGCTCATCGAACGGGCAATAGTCAAACGAGGCTTCTCCGTAGTAGAGGCCATCAGTCATTGCCATACTCAATATGGTCGGAGAAACCGGTTGAGCAGCCCGGTCGAGATGCTGCGCTGGCAGAAAGAATCGGCCGTGAAGATCGAAAAGGCTCAATCCATGACCGAAGAGGAGTTAAAGGGGAAGTTTACTATCGGCGTATTGGTGGACCGCGACCTTCCCATCTACACCCAGGAGTACCACAGGGTAAGGGATGCGGCAAGGACCACGCTGAGGAAGACCTCATAGGGACTATCTCAAAATGGCACAAAGGCCGTTGAACGTCATTCCGGCGAAAGCCGGAATCCAGGTTTTCTTGAGAGCTCTGGACCCCGGCCTTCGCCGGGGTGACGGTGTGAGCGAGTTCTTAGATAGTTTCTTAGATGTAGGACACGGATCGAGGAGCTATGGAACGTTACGAAATACGTCTCACTGGTTCGGGCGGGCAGGGTTTGATCGTAGCAGGCATCATCCTGGCCGAGGCTGCAGGGATCTACGACGGCAAGTTCGTCTGCCAGACCCAGAGCTACGGTCCGGAAGCTCGTGGCGGCGCCAGCAAAGCGGAAGTGGTGATCAGCGATGAACCGATCGACTATCCCAAAGCCGTCAAGCCCGACCTGCTTCTGGCCATGAATCAGACTTCCTGCGACATCTACTTCTTTGACTTGAAACCGGCGGGCATCCTGATCGTTGACTCCACCTTTGTCAAGCAGATACCCACCTCGAGAGCCGTGCAAATCCCCTTTACTCAAATTGCCCGTGAAAAACTGAAACACGAAATGGTTTCCAATGTCGTCGCACTCGGGGCCCTGGCCACTCTAACCGGGGTGGTTTCCTTGAAGAGCCTCGAGGCGGCGGTGCTTGCGCGCGTTCCGGCCGGGACCGAAGAGCTCAACACGAAGGCGCTGGAAGCCGGGATTGAAGCAGCCAAGCAATACCTTGAGGAAAAAGAGGGTCCATCACCCAATGAGAATTCTGTTAACAAATGATGACGGCATTTACGCCAAGGGCATAGAAGCACTCTATCTTTCCCTGGTTGACGATCATGACGTCCTGGTGGTTGCTCCTGAGACGGAACAGAGCGCTGTGGGTCACGCCATCACGTGGCTTGATCCGCTCCATGTGGACACGGTTCATCGGAACGGCAGTTTTTTCGGGTACGCTGTGAACGGCACCCCGGCAGACTGTGTGAAGATCGCCATTACGGAATTGATGAATCCGCCCCCCCGGCTGGTGATTTCCGGAATCAATCTGGGGGCCAATGTAGGGGTCAATGTGATCTACTCAGGCACCGTTTCTGCAGCCACCGAAGCCGCAGTGCTGGGCGTCCCGTCGGTGGCGGTGTCGATCGACTCCTTCAAGCCGGCGGATTTCAGAGCAGTCACAGAATTCATTCCCAGGCTGATCAAAATCATCGATAACGAAGGCCTCCCTGAGGGTCTCTCCCTGAATGTCAATGTGCCGAATGTCCCTGCTGAAGAGATTCAAGGAATCCGCATAACCCATCAAGGGAAGAAGAAGCATGTGGAACGCTATGATCGGCGCCTGGACCCGCGCGGCCGCGCCTATTACTGGCTCTGCAATTCGACCTTCACGAAGGAACCCGACCCGTCGGCCGATTCTTCAGCTCTCGAAGCACGTTGCATCTCCATCACACCCATCCAGTACGACCTGACCCGGTACGATATGCTGGAAGCCCTGCGGAAATGGCGGTTTTAGCGCTCTGCCGGCTACCGGCCGGCGGGCACCGTAATGATCGTCGGTTTTGCCTGGGGCACGTACTTGACCTGCTCCATCAGGGTACTGGCCTTGCCGATATCGTCAACCGGTTGCAGCTGTAAGGCATAGGTCTGGCCCTGCTTCGGATCGCCGGTGACCTTCACGATCGCATCAAAGCCCTTCTTGTGCAGCGTCTTTTTGAGCTCCTCAGCACTGTTCTTGTCCTTCAGGGCCGCAATCTGTACGGCATACATCTTTCGACCATCCGAAGGGGCTGTCTTTCGGCTGTCAGGGGCCATAACCGCTGGTGTGCCGACAGGCCCGCTATCGGCTGCGGAGGATTTTGCCACCCTCGCAGGTGCCGGAGCCGATGCAACCGCTTTCGGATTGGGTCCCGTGATGGGGGGGGCAGCTACTGCCGGCTTCTTCGGTGAAGCAGGGCCCTCTTTGTTCACCGCATCGTCTGGTTTGGGAGCCGGTTGAGCTTCTTTGGCAACCTGTCCGGCGCCTGTGGATTCCGGCGGTCCGGGGGGCCCGACAGTCTTCTTCGGTGTGGCCTCCGGAGCGGGTTCAGCCTTTTGAGGAAGAGCCGTCGGAGCTTCTGCAGGCTTTTCTTTCAATGCCGCCTGCTGCGCGCTTTCGGTTACCTGACCGGCCGCTTTCCCGTCCGGATCGGTCCCAGGCTTCGAATCAGCCGTCTTGGGCGTTCCGGAAGGTCCTTCCTGCCCTCTTGAAAGGCTTTCGGCAACCGGCTGCAAGGTCTTGGGAATCTCCCTCACGACGCCGCCCCTTTCAGAAGAGGGTCTCTTCAAGGCCTCCTTGCCGGCCTTCTGGTGCGATGTAAGAGGGATAAAAAGAACCAGCACCACCAGACCAATGGCCGCCCAAAGCAGGAATTTCAGGTAGATCCGATATCCTGAAGAGTCCTTGCTCGCAAATATTCTTCGCTTCATGGGCATCCCTTTCAGAGCATAGTCCTTGCTCGCACAATAGCCCGCTCGAAACCGGGCAGCGCCCTCTCGATGACCAGATCATCGACACAATAGGCGATACGAAAATGCCCTGGGCCCCCAAAACCCCTACCCGGCACCACCAGGATGTTTTCTTCCTGCAACAGCCTCACAAACTCCACGTCATCGGGCAGCGGGCTTCTCGGGAACAGATAGAACGCTCCGGCTGGCGTTACCAGATCATAGCCGACCCCCTTGAGGCCGCTTATCATCCGGTCCCGCTTTCTGCGGTATTCATCCACATCCACGCAGATGCCCTGAAGCGAAACCACCAACCTTTGCATCAATCCCGGAGCATTCACAAAACCCAGAATGCGATTGGCCAAAGCCAGCGTCCCCATGAGCTCCTTGAGCTGATCGGCTTCCGGGTGGACTGCAACGAATCCAATCCGTTCCCCGGGAATGGAGAGGTCCTTCGAGTAGGACGTGGCGATGAGGCTGTTGGCATAATACTGGAAGATAGAGGGCACCTTGCAATTGTCGTAGACGATCTTCCGGTACGGCTCATCGGAGACAAGATAGATGGCCTGCCCGTACTGGAGGCCCTTGCGGCCAAGGATGTCTCCAAGTTCCCGGAGCGCCGGTTCGGAGTAAATCTGGCCCGTCGGATTGTTCGGCGAATTGATAAGGACGATCTTGGTTCGCTCACCGATGGCATGCTCAATGGCGTCCAGGTTCAGTGTGAAATCCTCGTTTGTAGGGACGGTCTTGAGCACGCCTCCATGATTGTCTGCATAGAACCCGTATTCAACAAAGTAGGGGGCGGGGACAAGCAGTTCGTCCCCCGGGTCCAGGAGCGCTTTCAGGACGATATTCAAAGCCCCCGCCGCTCCGCACGTGGCAACCACGTGATCCGCCCCGAGCGTAACACCTTGTTCTTTGCTGAGATAGGCCGAGACAGCCGCCCGGGTCTCCGGAAGACCGGCATTGGGCATATACGCGTGTTTTCCGGGTATGTCCCGCTCCACCAGCTCCAGCAACCTGGCTTTCACGAGCTCCGGTGGAGGCACATTGGGGTTCCCCAGGCTAAAATCAAAAACATTTTCCTCACCGTGGATCTTCCTCAGACGCGCCCCTTCTTCGAACATCTTTCGAATCCAGGAAGCGTTTTCCACGAATTGCAGCATCTTCTTGGCTACCGCCATTGTCAGCTTCTCCGAAAAATAACAGTATTGTCGGATGTCAAATCAAGCTTCTTTCCACGTCGTCTCGCCCATGAGATAGCGATGGATATCCGCTGCAGCGCGTTTGCCCGCACCCATTGCACTGATGACCGTCGCGGCACCGGTTACCACATCACCTCCCGCCCAGACACCCTTCATGGTGGTCCGCCCGGACTCCTGATCGGCGATAACGGTCCCGTACTTGGACCGTTCGAGACCGTCGGCGTTGACAAAGACCAACGGATTCGGGCTGGTTCCGAGAGCGAAAATGACCTGGTCCACCTCCATCTCGAATTCCGATCCCTTGATGGGGATCGGGCTCCGGCGGCCCGACTTGTCCGGCTCTCCCAGCTCCATCCGGATGCAGCGCATGGCGCGGATTCCGCCTTTGTCGTCGCCGAGAATTTCAACAGGATTGGTCAGGAAGTCGAAGATGACCCCCTCTTCCCTGGCATGATGGACCTCCTCGAGCCGGGCAGGAACTTCCGCAGGGGATCGGCGATAGACGATATGAACTTCGCCCCGTTCGATGCCGTATGCCTTCGCCCGAAGGGACTGAAGGCGCAGGGCACAGCGCGCCGAATCCATGGCCACATTTCCCGCACCGATCACTGCCACTCTTTTCCCTACTTTGACCGGAGTATCATACTCGGGGAACCGATAACCCTTCATCAGGTTGACACGAGTGAGGAATTCATTTGCAGACATCACACCGTTGAGGTTGATTCCAGGAATCCGCATGAACATCGGAAGACCGGCCCCGGTACCAAGGAAAACGGCATCGAATTCCGCCAGCAGTTCATCAATAGTCAGCGTACGACCGATGACATGATCGCGGCAAATCCGAATTCCGAGAGCGTTTGCAGCGGTTTCGATCTCCGCTCGGATCACACTCTTGGGAAGGCGGAATTCCGGGATTCCGTAGACGAGCACACCGCCCGGGATATGCAGGGACTCGAAAATGGTCACATCGTGCCCCATGCGGCCGAGATCCACGGCGCAGGTGAGACCGGACGGACCGGAGCCGACCACTGCAACCTTCTTTGAGGTAGGCGGGGCTTTGGTCACGGCAAAGGTCTTGTTGGCGAGCTCAAAATCTCCCACAAAGCGTTCCAGCCGCCCGATGGCAACCGGCTCCCCCTTCTTGCCAAGGATGCAGCGTTCTTCACATTGCACCTCCTGCGGACATACCCGACCGCAGATGGCCGGGAGATTGTTCTTGGCCTTCATGGCTGCTACCGCTCCGGCCATGTCCCCGACACGCACCGCTTCAATGAATTCCGGAATCTTGACTTCGACCGGGCAACCTTCCATACAATGAGGTTCTTTGCATTGCAGGCAGCGCTCCGCTTCCCGGCGCGCCAGCTCTGCGGTAAAACCCAGGGCCACTTCATCAAAATTCTCCACACGGGCTTCAGGCTTCTGGACAGGCATTTCCTGCCGCGGAATCTTCATCCGTTCCTTTTTTGACAATTCAACCATCTACTTATCCCCCTCCTCAACCGCACGGTCCAGCTTGCACTTGTGGCTGTCCCGCCAATGTTCAACCGCCGTCTGTTCTTCGCTGCGATAGAATGACATCCGTGATAAGAGATTGTTCCAATCCACCTTGTGGCCGTCGAATTCGGGGCCGTCCACACAAACAAACCGGGCACCCTCATCCATAAGGACCCGGCAGCCGCCACACATTCCCGTGCCGTCCACCATGATGGTGTTCAGACTGACAATGGTCGGCACGTTGAAGGGTTTGGTTGTTGCCGCGACAAACTTCATCATGATGGCGGGACCAATGGCCCATATCTTCGCGATTTCCCCGGGTCTCGCTTCCAGCAGCTCCCTGAGCGGTTCGGTGACCAGGGCCTTGCGCCCATAGGAACCGTCGTCGGTCGTCACGATGAGCTGATTCGACACACTGCGCATCTTGTCTTCCCAGAGCAGAAGCTCCCGGGTCCTTGCGCCGATAATCGAAATGACTTCATTTCCGGCTTCCTTCAGTGCCCGCGCAATGGGAAAGACCGGTGCAATCCCGACCCCCCCGCCCACGCAGACCACTGTGCCGAAGTTCTCGATGTCCGTTGGATGCCCAAGCGGTCCCACGATCGTCCGGAACGAATCCCCCACCTTCATCAACCCCATTTCCATGGTCGATTTCCCAACTTCCTGGAAGATCATGGTAATGGTGCCACCCTCCCTGTCATAATCGGCAATGGTGAGCGGGATGCGCTCCCCGTATTCGTGCGAAATCACAATGATAAACTGGCCTGCCCTGGCCTTGCGGGCAATTTGAGGAGCTTCCACCACCATCAGCTTGGTGACGTCACTGAGGACCTGCTTTTCCAGAATTTTGTACATTCCCGGCTTCCTTTGCTTACTGATTGATCTGATCAGCACTCGCAACGCGCTGTTCCAACTCAAGAGATCGATTACCCAAGAGATGGAACTATGTCACAAGATCATCGGGGGAATCAATCGATAAATGAACAATCTCCAACAGATCTGCCATTCCCGTCGCGATTCGGGAAATAACCGGATCATGATCCTATTATTTTGACCTCTCCCCAGAATGTGTTAAAGAAATACACGCTTGGATACCGGGAATGCAACGGGACGCTCAAGAAAGGGAAAGGGACGGATGAAAATCGCTTATTTCAGCATGGAGATAGGTCTAAACGAGAACATCCCCACCTACAGCGGAGGTCTGGGGATTCTGGCCGGGGACCATATCAAGTCGGCGGCAGATCTCAATTTCCCACTGGTTGCCGTTACCCTGCTCTATAAGCGGGGATACTTCATTCAGACGATCAACCCGATGGGAGAACAGGAAGAGATTTACCCCTATTTCGATCCCCGTGCTTTCATGGAACCTCTGCCGTTAAAGATCACCATTAAGATCGAAGGCCGAGATGTGGGAATCGGCGTCTGGAAACACAACCAGGTCGGACTCAAAGGGCGGGTACCCGTGTACTTCCTGGATACCGACCTGCCGGGAAACTCTCCGGAAGACCGCTTGATCACTCAGTTTCTCTACGGCGGCAACAATCATACCCGAATCTGCCAGGAAGCCGTTCTGGGCATCGGCGGCTACCTGGCGCTGAAGCGCCTGGAACCGGGCATCACCACCTATCATATGAATGAAGGGCATGCGGTATTCCTGACCCTGGCGCTTCTGAAGGAATTTGAGGCCGATGAAGAGAAGGTCCGGCAGCGATGCATCTTCACAACCCACACCCCCGTTCCCGCGGGACACGACAAGTTTTCCTACGACCTGGCCAATAAGGTGCTCGGGGCCTATCTACCCGCAAATATCCGGACTCTTGCAGGGAGCGACCTCCTCAACACCACCGTCCTGGCTTTGAATCTTTCGCGCGCCAGCAACGGAGTGAGTCAGTTGCACGGCGAAGTGTCGAGAGAGATGTTTCCTGGATTCAACATCGGACACATCACCAACGGGGTCCACCATCTCAGCTGGACAGGCAGGGAATTCAAGGCTCTGTTCGATGAGTATCTGCCTGGCTGGAGGGAACAACCCCAGGTACTGGCGGAAGCGCACCGGATTCCCGACGATGCGATCCGGGAAGCCAAGCGACAGGGAAAGCGGCGTCTCATCAGCTACATCAACTCGGTCTCCGGGGCCGGCTTCACCGATGAACTGCTCACCTTCTGTTTCGCTCGCAGGGCCACCGCCTACAAGCGCGCTACGCTGATCTTCTCCGACCTGGAATATCTGTTCAACTTGAGTTTTGACCGGGTACAGTTTATTTTTGCCGGCAAAGCTCATCCTCAAGATGATTCCGGCAAGCAGCTGATCAAGGAAATCATTCATCTGGGCAAGCAGTATGAAAACAAGCTTCGCCTGGTGTTCCTGCCGAACTACAACATCTGGCTCGCAAGCCTGATGACGCGGGGGACCGACGTATGGCTCAATACCCCTCGCCGCCCGCGTGAAGCCAGTGGCACCAGCGGCATGAAGGTTTGCTTCAACGGCGGGATCAACATGAGCGTGCTGGACGGGTGGTGGCGGGAAGCGTGCCGCAATCGCATCAACGGGTGGGCCATCGGCGATGACGAGGACCAGACGGACGAGGAGGCGGCCAACGATCTCTACCAGGACCTGGATGATATGGTCACCACCTATTATGCGAATCCAAAACAATGGCTGTCCATCATGAAGAGCTCCATCGCCGATATCGCGCCGGTCTTCAATACCCACCGGATGGTCAACGAGTATCTGCACAAGTACTATCTGCAGTAACCTTATCCAGGAGGTTGTTCGAGAATCCAAGATTCCTCTCCCCCTTGAGGGGGAGAGGTCAGGTAACAATGTTGGTGAACTAAGATCGAGACGGGCTGAAATCCTTAGAGACTATCTCAAAATGCCACTAAGGCCGCTCAACGTCATTCCGGCGAAAGCCGGGATCCAGGTTTCCTTAAGGTCTTCTGGAGCCCGGCGTTCGCCGGGGTGACGGTGTGAGCAAGTTCTAAGATGGTTTCTCAATTCGCCAACATTGCCCCCCGACCCTCTCCCTCAAGGGAGAGGGAGTTGTCGGACAGCCTCCTGGACAAGGAAACGGGAGGCGCTATTGACTCTATCTCATCAGAAACTTTCGCCGGTACAACAGGAGGCAGTCCGCTATATCTCCAGTCCCGTGATCGTCACTGCCGGAGCCGGCAGCGGCAAGACAAGAACTCTCACCCACAAGATCGCACATCTTGTCAACGAGCTCCGGTTCCCCCCGGACAAAATCCTTGCCATAACCTTCACCAACAAAGCCGCCTCGGAGATGAAGGGACGTCTGGAAGCGATCACCTCTCGCCCCGTGGTTGATTTCCCCTGGGTTCGCACCTTCCACAGCGCGTGCTTCAAAATGCTGAAGGATCATTGTGAACTGCTTGGTTACCAGAAGCCCGTGTCCATCCACGACGACTCTCAGCAGCGCACGCACCTGAAGAAGGTGCTTGCAGAACTCAATCTGGACAAGAAATATCTCTACCCGGCCCTGAGCATGATCTCCAACGCCAAGAACTCGGGAAATCCCTGGAACTATGTGGACCTGTACGGAAAACTGCCAAGAAAACGCGAGCTTCTTTCACGGTACAACGAGATGCTTGAGAGAAGCAACGCCGTCGATTTCGACGACATCCTCCTGCTCACCCGCGATCTGCTGAAGAAATTCCCGGAGATCCGGGAAAAATACCGGAATGCCTTCGACTATATCCTGGTCGACGAGTTTCAGGATACGAACAACATCCAGAATGAGATCATTGACCTGCTTTCCCGTGAAGGCAACCTGACGGTTGTAGGTGACGACTATCAGAGTATCTATAGATTTCGCGGGGCAGAACCTCAGCACTTTATCAACTTTCCCAAGAAATACCATCGTGCCAGGGTCTTCAAGCTTGAAGAAAACTACCGATCCACGGCCCAGATTGTGGAGGCATCCGACGTTCTGATTGCCAACAATACTCAACGAATGGGAAAGACCTGCTTCAGCAGGCGCCAGGGCGAATGCATTCAGGTCAACGATTTTCCTGATGCCGAATCGGAAGCCAGGTGGGTGGCCGGCAAATGTTGGGAATACGCCCGCTATGAAAGGTTTCCCCTTGAAGAGATCGCTGTTCTCTACCGGACCAGGTTCACTTCTCTTCCGTTTGAGCGGGCTTTTCGCTCCGCCGGGGTCCCCTACGGCATGTCGGGGGCCCAGGGCTTTTTCCAGAGGAGGGAGATCCAGGATATTCACGCCTACCTTTTGAGCGCCGTGAATCAGAGGGATGATATCGCTTTTGAACGCATCATCAATGTCCCCAGAAGGGGGGTGGGACCCGGCGCAATGAAGAAGATTCTGTCCTGCAGGGAGAAAGAGATGTCTTTGCAGGAAGCTTGCCTGAATTGCCTTCAACGCCGGTCCCTGCCGCCAAAGACTGCTGATGGGCTGTGGCGCCTGGTCCAGTTTCTGAAAACCCTGGAGACTGAAAGACCCGATGCCGCAATGGAAAGAGTACTCCGTGAAATGCAGTATTCCGATCACCTGGAAGCCATAGCCGAGAGTGCGGAAGACTTCGACAGCCGTTCCGAAAACATAAAGCAGATGATATTCGATGCCTCCAGGAAGAACTCGATTGTTGAATACCTTGAGGATGCGGCACTGTTGCGGGAAGACCAGGACGATTCCGACAACCGGGCGGGGGTCAGGCTTTCAACGATCCATGCGGCCAAGGGTTTGGAGTACAGAATCGCGTTTGTCGTAGCCATGGAAGAAGGCATTCTTCCCCACAGCAGATCTATGAATGGAGAAAACGATGCCGGATATGACGTGGGGATCGAAGAAGAACGAAGACTCATGTACGTAGCCATGACCAGGGCTTCCGATCTCCTGCATCTCACCCTGTCCCGGAGTCGGAGGGGTGAGATGACCGTGCCGAGCCGCTTCCTGGAAGAAATCCCGGAGAATCTCCTTCGATTTGAGAACCGGAACTGGGCCTGACAAGATCGATGTCTAAGTATTGCTCCGCATAAATGAGTGTCCGAATTCCCATTCGTCATACCGGCAGGTTTTAGGCCGGTATCCAGGAAGCGTTTCTGGATCCCGGCCAGAAGCATGCCGGAATGACGGCCAGGGTCATAGTCACTTTATTCTGCGGCGTGGGACTGAGCCGGTATCGGCAATTTCGTGAGATCTTCGGGAGACACTCTGTATCGATGAACAAGGAGGTCCTTTCGGGCGATGGCATTCATTGAACGCGAAGTCCGAAGATTGCTTGGGAAGGCGATCTCCGGCTATTCGATGATTCAGGACGGCGACCGGATTGCGGTTGGGGTTTCCGGCGGCAAAGACAGCCTGCTCCTGCTCTGGCTCCTTCGTGAACGGTTGCAACGCATTCCTATTCATTACGATCTGACAGCGGTGCATGTCGATCCGGGTTTCGATACGGAGACTGCGGACTGTCTGGAGGCGTTTTTCCTCAAGGAAGAGTTCCCGTACCGGATCATTCGGACAGATTACGGTCCCAGGGCTCACAGTGCCGAGAACCGGGAAAACCCCTGCTTCCTTTGTGCTCGCCTCAGGCGAGCGGCCATCTTCCGGCAGGCACGCGACCTCAACTGTCGAACAATTGCTCTGGGGCATAATCAGGACGATCTCATCGAAACCTTCTTCATCAACATTTGCTACAGCGCCCAGACAGCGACCATAATGCCGAAGCAGCCCTTTTTCGGCGGCAAAATCAGCCTCATCCGCCCCCTGGCGCTCGTGCCCTCCGGGAAGATCGAGCGACTCTGCCGGCGGCTTGGATTGCCGACTATTCTTAATCCATGCCCGTCGGTAAACAGAAACAAGCGCACGGAGATTCGCAAAATGCTGGAGCATCTCTTTGCGGGAAATCCCAAAGTTCGGGGGAATATCTATCACGCCATGAGCCATGTTAACCTGGCATACCTGCCTCCCCCATTGGACGGCCGGAGAGGCCGGCCAACACTCAACTACGCATCGAAAATGTTACAGGATGGAACAAGACCCTATGAATCCGAACAAGACTCTATTTCTGATTGACGGAAGCTCGTACATCTACCGGGCATTCTACGCGTTGGGCCGCCTGACAAACATGCGGGGAATGCCAACCCAGGCGGTTTATGGATTCAGCCAGATGATCCTCAAGGTGATCCGGGACAAGAAACCGGACTACCTCTGTGTGGTCTTCGACCCTCCCGGCCCGACTCACCGCCACGAGATGTACACCGCCTACAAGGCAACCCGACAGAAGATGCCTGAAGATCTGGTTGTTCAGGTGCCCTACATCAAGGAACTGGTGCAGGTCCACGGTTTAGCGCAAATAGAGAGAGCAGGCTTCGAGGCCGACGATGTGATAGCGACTCTGTCGCGTTGGGCCAGGGATCACGACCTGGAAGTCGTGATCGTCTCCGGCGATAAGGACCTCATCCAGCTGGTTGAAGATCCATGGGTCCGCCAGTGGGACCCCCAAAAGGATATCGTTTTCACCGAAGAGGCCGTTGCAGGCCGATTCGGGATAGCACCCCGACAGATGGTCGATTACCTCGCCCTGGTGGGTGACGCCTCGGACAATATCCCGGGCGTGAAAGGGATTGGCGAGAAAACTGCGGGGCAACTGCTTCGCAACTGGAAATCGCTCGATGAGATATACCGTCACATCGATAAGGTTTCCTCCGCTTCCGTCAAGGCAAAACTACAGGCAAACCGGGATGCCGCTTATCTTTCAAGGATCCTGGTGACCTTGAAGGACGATATGCCCATTTCACCGCACCTGGAAGACTTCATCCCCAAAGCACCCATCGTGTCGGACTTACTCAAGCTCTATAACGAACTCAATTTCAAGAAGCTCATTGAGACACTCCGGCAGGAATGCGGCCCATTGGAAGAAGTGACTCCCACCGGACCGCCTGCCTGCACGGTTGAGCTGAGGATCGTCGGAGATCAGGAAACCCTTGCTGAACTGCATCGACTGGTTGAAAAACACCGGAAGGTTGCGCTGCACATCGACTGCACTGATTCGGATACGATGCGAGCGCAGCTGAGAGGAGTAGCCGTTAGCTTCGGGGACCATACTGCGTTTTATGTTCCCCTGGCTCCTTCCGATGTTGAAGGTCAAGCCCCAGCACTTTTTCAACACGAGACGGAAGCCCTGAAGTCGCTCCTTTCCCGGCCGGAAATCGGCAAATTCGGACATGATCTCAAGAGGGCCTGGGTCGTTTTCAAGAAGCACGGCTTTCAAATCGAAGGCATCGCCTTTGATACCATGGTTGCCAGCTATCTGCTGCACCCGGGCCAGAACACTCATCAACTCGAGCGGTTGGTCGGGGAGCATCTGGGAGAAGCACACGGCATCCCCTCTGCAGGGACAGATACCGGAAGCAATCACCAGGCTCAGGCAACGGGCGCGGCCCTACCGGCTTTTCCAAACGAAGAATCGCGAACTGGACCTCGTGATCCAAACCCCCTTTCCCTGCTGCATACCCTGCCGACCGCAGGGCCAGCCTGCGACAGTGCCGAAAGGATCTGGCGCCTTGTTCCCGTGCTGGATCACCAGCTGAGAGAGACAGGCCAGGAGGGCCTTTTTTTCTCTCTCGAACTGCCGCTGATCGGCATTCTGTCAGCCATGGAGTATCGCGGCATTCTGGTCGATACCAGGAAACTGGAATCCCTCTCGGTTGATCTTGAAAAAGCGATGAACCGGAAGGCGTCGAGGATCTACCAGCTGGCCAGGGAGGAATTCAATATTCAGTCTCCCAAACAGCTGGCCGGTATTCTCTTCGGCAAACTGGGACTGCCTGTCGTCAAGAAGACCAAAAGCGGCCCTTCCACCGATTCGATCGTCCTGGAAGAGCTTGCCGCGCTCCATCCCATAGCCGAACAGATTCTGAGCTACAGGACTCTCGCAAAGCTCAAAGGCACCTATGCCGATGTTTTGCCGAGGCTGATCGACCCCGAAACGGGTCGGATCCATACCTGCTTCAATCAGGCGGTAACGGCAACGGGGCGACTCAGCAGTTCCGAGCCCAATCTTCAAAACATCCCCATTCGATCTGAGGAAGGCAGGAAGATCCGCGAAGCATTCATTCCTTCACCGGGGCATGTACTGCTTTCCGCCGACTATTCTCAGATCGAACTGCGCATTCTCGCCCACTTCAGCAAAGATGAACATCTCCTGGAGGCTTTTCATACCGACAGCGACGTTCACCGGCAAACCGCTGCAGAGATGTATAATATTCCTCATCATGACGTGACTCCCGAAATGCGCAGGCAGGCCAAGACCATTAATTTCGGTATCATCTACGGTATGGGCGCTTTCGGGCTGGCCCGGCGTTTGGGCATCAGCAGGCAGATGGCCGGAGGCATTATTGAACGCTATTTTCAGCGCTATCAGGGGGTAAAGCGTTATATCGACAAGGCAGTCGAGGAAGCCCGAGAATCGGGCTATACCAGGACACTCTTCGGTCGCAGACGACCTGTTCCGGAACTGGGCAGCCGCAACCTAACCGTACGGCAGCAGGGGGAGCGTTTGGCAATCAACAGCCCCATTCAGGGATCCGCAGCGGATTTGATCAAGAAGGCGATGATCGATGTCGATGCAGCGCTGAAGCAGCACCAATCTGCAGCCACCATGGTCCTGCAGGTTCATGACGAGCTCGTTTTCGAAGTTCCCGAGACGGAACTGGATGCGGCAAGAGAGCTTATCCTCGAGAAAATGGAGCAGGTCTGTGAGCTGTTGGTACCGGTTAAGGTCGATCTCGGGTGGGGCAGGGATTGGGCCCAGGCCCATTCGTAATAACAGGCAATCTTAAAAGCAAAAAAGCCGCCCGGTCTTGCAGGCGGCTTTTGGAAACCACGAATGGCGAAAATCGCCATCAAGTTTTTATGATTATGCCTTGCCTTTTTCCAGCTCGGCTTTCAGTCTGTCAACTTCCTTCTTATACTTGTCCGCTTCCTCGCGAAGCTGAGCCTCGGAGCTTACGGGCGACTCGGTCGTTTCTGTCTTCCTGGTGAATGGGAGCTTGTCCTTTACCTCATCGTAGCCAAGGTAAGCTGCCATGGCACCGCCGGCTAAAAGCGCCAATGGGATAGCACCGGCGACAAGGTTCAAAAACGGCCCCATGAAAACAAACATGCCAATGATACCCAGGAACGCTGCGGCAATACCACCCAAAAACACCTTCATAATCTTTCCTCCTTCGTCTCCGTTTTCATTGATTTCCGTCTTCAGTTTGGAGCAACCTACCCTGTATCAGGCGATCAAACCAAAAGAGCGCCGGATCTTACGCCTCATTCTTGGGTGACCGAAAAAAGTGGATACTACCTAGCATGCCCTGCACAACAATGCAAGAACAAATTGAAGAAGGAAATCGGTTGAGAACCGGATCTGAAGCTGCCATACTAATACTCGACTTCAGAGTGGATTGCATTGCGGTAAAAAAAGCTCAGTATGATATGAATCGAGGAAACGGTTAATGTTCGATCTTCACAACCATTGCCTTCCCGGATTGGACGACGGCGCTCTTGACTGGGAAGAGAGTCTGGCCATAGCCCGGATAGCGGTTGAGGACGGGATTGAAGGCATAGTGTGTACTCCTCACTGGGCACGAGGCTTTTACGAAAACAACCGAAACGACATCCTTTCGGCTGTGGCAGCATTCAAGAAAAAGCTGGAAACGCACCAGGTTCCCCTCAAAGTTTATCCCGGATCAGAGATCCTGCTTGATTTTGATCTGCACACCGCTATTGAGGCAGGGGAGATCCTTACCATCAATGATTCGGGACGTTTCGTGCTCGTGGAATTGACCCCGGAGGTCCTGCCGCTCAATATTGACCATCTCTTTTGGGAATTGCAGACGAAGCAGATCAGACCGATCATCAGCCATCCTGAACGAAACCGAGCCCTGTGGAGGGAACCGGAAAGGCTTTACAAGTGGACTGAAATGGGAGTCCTTGCCCAGGTGACCGCAGCAAGCCTTTTGGGTGGTTTTGGAGACACGGTGCAGGGATTCACCGAGATGCTTTTAAAACACCGCATGGCTCATGTCATCGCCACCGACAGCCACGGACCCGGCATGCGCCCTCCCCGGCTCTCTCGTGCATTCGAGGCAGCTGCGAAGATCGTGGGAGAAGAGACGGCCTCTCTGATGGTCCGAGAAAATCCCATGCGGATCATTCACGGAGAGGCGGTGTCTGTTCCTGAACCGGTACCGCTCAAAAGGGCGGATTCCGGGGCCTCTTTCTGGAACAGGCCGTTTTCCTTTCTAAAGCGGAGTCCACGGCATTATTGACCGGCTCAACACTCGGGACCTCAATTTCCCGCATAACCATGACGACTCTTCTTGCCACAGGAGCAAACCATGAGAGAAGGCACCCATCAGGACCCGTTAACGCCAGACATTGCACTGTCGGAAGAGCTTTTGAACCAGATGGCTATTGCGGCCAGGCGCCTGAGGATGTCGCACTCCGAGGTCGTCAACGCGGCCATTCATCAATTCCTTTATCACAGTCCGCAACACAACGCCGTCTATCTTTCCGCTCCCGTAGATGCGCTGATGAAGGGCTGCTACGAGGAGAACACTTCCATATCGGAGCTGAAGAAGCACGGCAACTTCGGACTGGGTACTTTCAATAATCTCGACGGGGAAATGGTCATGTTGGACGGCACGGTGTATCAGCTGAAAGAAGACGGTTTTGCCCATGAAGTGAGTGACACGGTCGAGACTCCTTTCTCCTGCGTAACCTTCTTCAGTCCGACAACGGTCGAACAGATCGACCAGGAACTGGATCATGCCGCCTTCAAGAACCTTCTCGACCGGTTGATCCCTTCCGAGAACATGTTCTTTGCCCTCCGCATTGATGCCGATTTCAGCTTCATTCGGGTGTGGTCCGTGCCGAGGCAGGAAGCGCATCGCCCCATATCCGAAGTAAAACCCGCTGTTTTTGAGTATCACGATGTCAAAGGCACTCTCGCCGGTTTCTTCACACCGCGATTCATCAAATCCCTGCTCAATCCCGGGTACCATCTCCATTTCCTGACCGATGACCGCCGGCACGGCGGACACATGGACCAATGCCGGCTGAACCGGCTTTCCATCGGCGTCCAGGCCATTCCACGGCTCGAACTGGACCTGCCTATCACCATCGACTACTTGACGGCGAAGCTGCTCTAGGAGGCTGTCGGTTACCCTTGCCGGCACCCCTCCGGGGTGCAAGGGTTATCCTGTTCGTATCCCGGTGGTATCGCCCGCTGTCGCGGGCTCAACCACCGGTTAATGGCTTTGAACCCTCCGGGTTCGCTTCCAATCGTTGTTCCAAAAGGTCTGCACCCTGTGCCTTTATTGGACATCCTCTCAGGGCACCACGAATGGGCCGAAAGAAATCCCATCATCAACCGGCCAGGTGCAATCCCTCGTTCGAAACATCAGAACGCCGCTCGGCAAGCGATGGTGACAGCATGCCGGCGCCTTCCGGCAAATACAAAACAGGGAGCGGCATCAAACCCTTCCCCCCCGGTAGGCAACCTTTTCCAGGGGCAAAGGGATACACCCTGGAGGAAGCATTCCGCTTTCTATCACCACATCGATTGTGACCCCACCGCGCGCATTCCACAGCCCTGCAACACGAATATATTTGGGTTCCAACGCTGCAGTCAGCCGCTTGTGTATGTAGATGGTGCAGTCTTCGTTGAATATGCCAAGATTACGGAAACTCTCCAGAAACAACTTGAAGGACTTGCTTTCCACGAGCCGGCCGGCGGGGACATAGTCTATGACCAGGGTGGCATAATCGGGTTGCCCGGTAATTGGGCAGATTGAAGTCAGTTCAGGAGCTGTAAGGCGAACCACATAGTCGATTTCCGGACTTCTGTTATGGAAGGTTTCCAGCAAAGCATCGTCCGGTGTACGTGGGATGTCGACTATCTTGCCCAGCTGAGTCAATTCGAGATCGTAACCATCTGCCATCTGCTATTCTCCACAGTCGTTCGTGTTCCCTGGGGACATTCTCCACCCCCAGAAGCGATAGCGTCTCACCTCCGGGGAAGCGGGCGGTCTTCGCCCGGTTTTTCCTGAGCTCTCAGCGATCATCGGTAGCCAAACCAAACACGGCTGTTTGCCTGACTTGCCGGGAGTGCCGATACGGGCAACCAGCAGCCAGCCCGGCAGGGCCCCCGAGCCTGCTGAAGATGACTGATACCGCAATCGCTCCAAAGCTTCAATCGCCACTTGATCCTACCGGGAAAAAATCCCAGGATTTGTTCTCTCACTCCCTTGACCGAAAACGAGGTAGTGTGGTAGAAAACGCAAATTGCATGATGTCTTCGCGCCCTCAAACCATTACTCTAAACGGTTAAAACGAGCTGTCGAATATGATGTTTATCCCCAAAGACCAGAAGTTCTTCGACCATTTTGAGGAGCTGGCGAATACCATTGAAAAAGGCAGCCAGCTATTCCTCGATATCTTGAATAATTTCGAACATTCAGAAGCAAAACTGTCCACGTTGAAGGAACTCGAGCACGAAGCAGACCAGGTCACCCACATCATTTACGCCAAACTGCACAAGACTTTCATCACCCCCCTGGATCGGGAAGACATCCATGCGCTGGCCAACAGAATGGACAGTATTTTGGACATCATCGAAGGCACCGCTGTGCGCATGTACCTCTATGGGATGAAAAAACCAGGCAAGGAGATTGTGGAGCTAGCCCTCATTCTCAATAACGCCATCGAGGTTGTGAAAAGAGTCATCTATGGTCTGCGCGATATGAAGAATCCCAAGATGATTATTGACGCCTGTGTTGAAATCCACACCATAGAGAACCAGGGTGACTATCTTCTGCATCAGTGTATCGCCAGGCTCTTTCAAAATGAAAAAGACCCATTCGAGCTGATCAAAATGAAAGAGGTCTATGAGCTGGTGGAGGAAGCCATCGACACGTGTGAAGATGTCACAAATGTCGTGGAAGGAATCGTCTTAAAACATGGATAGTCATTCTCTGCTGTTCACCGTTCTTCTCATCATCATCGCCCTGGCATTTGATTTCATAAACGGCTTTCATGATTCCGCCAATTCCATTGCGACGGTTGTTTCCACGCGGGTGCTTTCCCCTCGTTACGCCGTCGTATGGGCGGCGAGCTTTAACTTCTTGGCCATCTTCCTGGGTGGCGCTCATGTCGCAATAACCGTTGGGACCGGCATCATTGATCCCAAAATCGTAGGGAATGCGCTCATTCTCTCTGCTCTGCTTGGAGCCATAGTCTGGAACCTGATCACCTGGTGGTTCGGGTTGCCGAGCAGCTCGTCTCATGCCCTGATCGGCGGACTCGTTGGTGTGGGCATGGTAGAAGGCGGGACCGAGGTGCTGGTCTGGAAGGGGATCACCAAAACTGCTGCCTTCATCGTTCTGTCCCCCATGATCGGCTTGCTTCTTGGGCTTATTCTGATGATCGTGGTGCTCAATTTGAGCCGGAACAGTACGGTTCGTCAGGCGGATCATCTGTTTCGCCGATTGCAGCTCTTTTCTGCGGCAGTCTATAGCACCAGCCATGGGATGAACGATGCTCAGAAAACCATCGGCATCATCAGCCTGGTACTATTCAGCGGAGGTTATCTCGGCTCAGCTTTCTATGTCCCCTGGTGGGTGGTGGTCCTGTGCTATCTCTTCATCGCCCTGGGGACCATGGCCGGCGGGTGGCGTATCGTCAAGACTTTAGGTACAAAGATCACCAAGCTGGAACCCATTGGCGGTTTCTGTGCCGAAACCGCAGCGGCCATCTCGATTATTGGGGCTTCGGTGGGAGGGATTCCGGTCAGCACAACCCATACCATCACCGGTGCCGTGATGGGAGTGGGAGCAACGAGACGGCTTACGGCTGTCCGATGGGGTATCGCTACCTCCATCATCTGGGCATGGATACTGACCATTCCAGTGACCGCACTGATATCGGCAGGCCTGTATATGGCCATGAGGATGCTCCTCGCTGTTGACTGACCGTGAAAGCCTGCTCTCCTAAAGCTTTGCCTGCGACCCTGGATCTGAATACAACATAAGAGGCTGACAAGCGATGCGGTGCGGCCAGCAGGGTTGACCGAAAGATCAATCTCCTTTACTTCCCCACCGCTTCGTTCAGCAGCTATTGAACGGTTGGAGAGCTCCCCTGGAATGCTTGGGAAAACCGATAAAGACACCTGCGCTTCTGCTGTTCCCCGAAATGACCTTCAGAGCACCCCTTGTGCCATTCTGTGATACTGTCTCAATCGCGTATACAGTCGCAAAGAAGGGTAACTGAAAATCCTTTGTTCCCAATTTGTTGGTAAGTGGCAAGAGAAGACTGGAATCACCAAGGAAGAGCCACGAGCTACGGGAAGGGCTTTACTGGAAGAGGCTCAACAGGCGGAAGCGCATGCCCCCGCCTGTTGACAAATGAGACTCCCTGATAAGGCGATGACCCGGTTCAGGGACTACTTCTTCTTGCTGAACAAATTGCCGAACAGGTGCTGTACGGCGCTGAAGCCGAGTTTGCGGCGCAGCATGCCAAGCTGATCCTGAAGCGGGAGCTTCTTCGGACAGACATCTTCACAGCCGAGGAGACCGAGGCATCCAAAGATACCGTCATCGGTACCCACCACCTGGAAATACTCGTCCTGCGTTCTTTCGTCGCGCGGATCCAGCATGAAGCGGGCAATCCGATTGAAAGCCGTGGCTCCCATGAACTTGTCCGGAATCATGTTGGCCTTGCCGCAAGCCGCCACGCAGCAACCGCATTCGATGCAGCGCTCCAGCTCGTAAATCTCGTCGGCAAGGGCGTTGTCCATCCGCTCTTCCGGAGCAGCCGGGTCAACAGCCTTGTCGCTATGAATCCAGGACTCGACCTTGGTGTTCATTTCCCGGAACCAGGTCCCGGTATCCACCGAGAGATCGCCGATCAGCTTGAAGACCGGCATAGGCAGCAGAGTGATCTCGTCGGGCAGTTTCTTGGTTTTGGTATGGCAGGCCAGATCGGGTCGGCCATTGATCAACATGGCACACTGACCGCAGATACCGGCACGGCACATAAAATCAAACATCAAACTCGGATCCTGCTCTTCACGAATCCGGTTGAGGGCGATGAACAACGTCATGGCCTCAGTTTCTTCCAGACGGAACGTCTCCATGTGAGGGACAGAAGCAGGATCCACGGGATTGTACCTGAATATATTAAACTTTAGTTGTCTTCCCATTTAGAACACCTCTCAATCTCCAGTTTGTCCAGTCATTTCTTCCCGGTAATTTCAGGATCCTCGCATTCGATTCTCTTGTCCTCGCCATAGCCACGATAGCCGGGAGGAAGCTCCCAAACCTTTGAAGGCCGCTCGTAGTTGAGCGTGGGCAAGGTATCACCCTCCTTCCAACTGGCCAGAGTCCGCAGGAGCCAATCCCGATCGTTTCTTTCGGGAAAGTCCTCACGAGAATGCGCGCCACGGCTTTCAGTGCGCTGGAGCGCAGCATAGGCGGTACACAGGGCGAGACGTACCTGGCCGGGGAGTTTCAGAGCAAAAGCCAGTTCCGGATTCCCACCGGCACTGCTGGAACGAAGTCCAATATTCTTGGATCGTTCCTGGACTTCCTGTAAGCCTTCAACGGCCTTGGTCAGATCTCCGGCATTGCGGAAAATACCCACGTAATCATACGTGAGATCCTGCATTTTGCTCCGCAACTCATAAGCGTTCTCTTTGCCGGTGCTGGCCTTCAGGGCGGCAATCCGCTCTTCCTGTTTCTTGACCTCAGCGCCGACCGCGGCAGTATTCAAGCTAACAGAGGAACCCTCGAGGAATTCGCAAATCTTCTTGCCGACAATCCGACCGGCAACCACGGTCTCAGCCAGGGAGTTTCCACCCAGGCGGTTGAATCCGTGCATATCCCAGCAGGCCGCTTCGCCAGCGGAATACAAGCCCTTCAGCCCGTATGCGGCACCGTCTTTGTTGGTGCGCACGCCACCCATGCTGTAATGGTGAGCCGGCCGAACGGGGATCAACTGCGTGATGGGATCCCTATCGAGGAATTCATTGCAGATTTCTTCAACGTCGCGCAGCTTGGTTTTGATGTGTTTAGCACCAAGGTGACGAATATCGAGCCACAGATGATCGCCATAAGGGCTCTTCACGCCTTTGCCCTGGCGAATGTGGTGGGTCATCCAGCGAGAGACGACATCGCGGGATGCCAGTTCCTGCTTACCCGGTTCATAAATGTGCATGAACCGTTCTTCATTAACATCCAGCAGGGTACCCCCATCACCGCGGCAACCTTCGGTCACCAGAATGTTGGTCGGCACGATCCCGGTGGGATGGAACTGAACCGCTTCCGGATTGCCGATGGGCACTAAACCGGTGTCCAGGGCAATGACCGCACCGGTGCCATCACAGATCACTGCATTGGTGGTTTCACGGAAGAGCCGACCGTAACCGCCTGTGGCGATCAGGGTGGCCTTGGCGATATAGGCACGCAGGTTGCCCGTCCTGAGGTCCCTTGCCACCACGCCCATGCAGGATTCACCGTCATGAATCAGCGCAAGTACGTCCACGCGATCATGTACCGGCACCCCATACTTGGTCGCCTGGTAATCCATGGTGAAGAGCAGGGTATGCCCCGTACCATCGGAAGTGTAACACGTACGCCATTTGGCGGTACCACCAAAGTCTCGGGCGGTGATCAACCCTTCGTTCTCTTTCTTCTCGACCTTTTCGAATTCCTGGCCGCCTTTAAAATAGGTGCTCTTACCGGGAACAACGCGGTTCCAGGGAACGCCCCACGCACACATTTCGCGAACAGCCAGAGGGGCCGTTTCAGCAAAAAGGCGCGCTACTTCCTGGTCGCATCCCCAGTCAGAACCCTTGACGGTATCAGCAAAATGGACATCCGGGTTATCCCCTTCGCCCTTGGCCGAATTACCGAGAGATGCCTGCATCCCGCCCTGGGCTGCCGAAGAGTGAGAACGCTTCGCATGGACGAGGCTCAGACAAATAACACTAAATCCCTGGGACGCTGCCTCAACGGCCACCCGCTCTCCAGCCAAGCCCGCCCCGACGCACAATACATCAGAATAAAACGTATCCAATTTGCGCTCCTTACTTGTGTGGAATGTCTGGGTTTAGCATGAAGGTCTGCTCGGGAGTTACGATGAAATAGAACATGATCAAAGTAATCAAACCGATCCCAATCATCACCAACGACAGCTTATTCTCGATGCCATGGAAATACTCGCGGTTCGACCGCTTGATCCATCCCCACTTGACCCCGATGCGGTAAGCGCCGATGCCCACATGCAGTTCGATGCAGGGCAGAAGGACAAGATAGAGCAACAACCACCAGCCGGTCTGAATGCGCGCGGCACTCTTGGCGGCCGTGATCGGCAGGGTTGTCAAAACCGAGTACATGTGGATGCTGCCGAGAAGCAGGATGATGAAAGCCGTCGCAGCCTGAATGACCCACAGCCAGGTATCCAAATGGTTGAACCGCACGCTGTGCGTCCACATGGCCTTCTGTTCTTCCGCACGGAATGGGAACTTGCGGGCCGCCATCAGGAAGTGGAACACCATTACCAGGAAAATAACCGGACCGCCAAGTTGAGCCATATAGGTGGCTTCAAAAAAATGAGCGATCAAATTCATCACTCGCCCACCACCAAAATCAAGGTTGACACTCGCCACCAGGATCATATGCGCCCACATGAACAACACGAGTGCTACCCCGGTGAACATCTGCAGGAAATCATACACAGCATCATTTCGTACAGGTTCTTTCGCTTGAGCTACAGTCTGGGTGTACATTATTCCTCCTCTAATCTACTGAATAACTGTTCTGCAACCAGGTCTAAAACGCTCTCTTCTCGAAATTGGTACCACCTCCCATGCTCAAAAGTGTTCATCACCAACGCTCAAAACGAGCTACCCCAATAACGTCCAACCTCCATCCTAGCAATTTGTTTCACAATAACCCGAAGGTACCATCGCTTCTCCTTATCCATCTAGAATGGGCAGCAATGAGCATCTCGGATTGAAAGGGACTATCCTGTTGCAACGGTGGCATGCTAGGACAATTTTATGAAAACGTAAAGGACTTTTTTCACATTCATTCACCGGAAACCGAGCCAACGCGCCCCGGCCTGTTGGCATCAGACAGAAGCGCCTGGATATTTCCCATCAGAATCGCTTCCTTCTCCGCTTCAGCCAGCTCCATTTCAACAATTTTACGGTACTCCTCGACCGGGTCGCCAAAAGGAAAATCAGACCCGTACATGATCCTGGTGTGACCGTAATGCTCCACATACTCAGCGATCACCTGTGAGGGCGCCAGGGCGGTATCGGTGAAGACATTGCGACGTTCCCAGGTCCCGGATCGGCAGAGCCTTTCGAACCCCCCATTCAGGAGACCGCAGTGGGGAATGATAACCCTCACATCCGATGCGAGCTCATTGACAAAGTACAGGGTCCGATGCCATTCCTCTTCATAGCAGACGGGCAGGTTGCGCCGTCGAATCTCTTCAATCGCCGCACTGCACTTCGGATCATCGTAATGGTATTGCGGCTCGCCCGCATGCCTGTGCCACTTGATCCCACGATGCCGCCCCGAGAGTTGATCGACCGCAAAATCGTTCCAGATGAAGAAAAAGGGAAATACCGCAAGCCCCCACCCATCGAGGGTCAAGAGGTAATCGTTGGCCCGCTGTCTCCTTCGTTGCCATTCGGCGGTATCTTCAAACGACGGATCGTACCGGTCATAGACCTCCATAACGGGCGGAAACACAACCACGCCCATTATGTCGCTCCCTTTGACCTGTGCATAGTAGTCCTCGAACCCTTGTGGTGGACAGCAGTCCTGTTTTCCGCAATGGGCGTGAGCGTCGATTATGGCAAACCGCATCGTTTTCCCCTTTCCTGTTTGAGCCCTTTCACCCGGAAACGATGCTCCGGCCGGCCCGCGATTGGTGCTTGATTCTGTTCGAAAGGGTCTTCACTTCCTTGACCACCCGGCACTCATCACTGGTCAACACCCGGCGATCCCGGACAACCGGCTTCCCGTCGATCCAAACATGCCGGACATCACTCCCCTTGACCGCATAAACGAGATGCGATACCGGGTCGTACAAGGGGGTCAGGTGAGGCTGGTCCAGGTCAATAGCAATGAAATCAGCCCTCTTGCCGACTTCAAGGCTGCCGATCATATCATCCCAACCCAGGGCAACCGCACCCTCCCGAGTCGCCATTCCCAGCACCTGAGATGCCGGGCAAACCACCGGATCACGACGGATCACTTTGTGGAGTTTGGCCGCCTTGCCCATTTCGGAGAAAAGATCGAGGTTGTTGTTGCTGGCACACCCGTCGGTTCCCAGCCCGATTTTGATCCCCTGCAAAAGCATTTGGGGAACGGGGGCAACTCCGGAGGCAAGCTTCATGTTGCTTTCCGCATTGTGAGAGACCCTCACCTGATTGGAAGCCAGGAGCTCAATCTCCAGCGAGTCGAGCCAGACCGCATGGGAGGCAAGGGTCCGGTTGTCAAGTATCCCCAGCCGATCCAAATAGAATGAAGGACGTTCCCCGTATCGGCGAACGATCTCATCAACCTCGGCAGCGGTCTCCGAAAGATGAATCTGAAAGAGCATATCGTGGTCCCTGCAAAGGCCCTTGGCCCACTGCAGAGTCTCCGGACCGCATGTGTAGGGAGTATGACAGAAGATGGACGGTCGGAGACGTGCCACATGGCGCGGGAAAGAGCAGAGAAATGCCTCAACCCGGTCTCGGGACCGAAGCGGGTCGGGTCCATCGGGTGTAGGAAAGTCCAGCATACCCTGGCCAAGAATCGCGCGAATACCGCACTCCAGTGCCGCATTCACCGCAGATTCCTCAAAGAAGTACCCGTCGCAGAAGGTCGTCACCCCGTTTTTCAACATCTCCACACAGGCAAGCAGGGTCCCCCAGTAGACCAGTTCAGGGTTCACATTGGCGGCTTCCGCAGGAAAGATGACATCCTGAAGCCAGCTCAGGAGCGGCAGGTCATCGGCAATCCCTCGAAAGCAGCTCATCGCCGCATGGGTGTGGGTGTTGATCAATCCGGGAAGCACCAGGAAGCCGGAAAGATCTTCCTGAAGGCGGCTGCAGAATCGCCGCTGCACCCAGTCCGTGGGGCCGACGGCAATCAATTTGGAGTTGTCGACGGCAAGCGCCCCTGATCGTAAGCATCGCATGCCTTCATCACAGGTGACGAGCCACGAAATATTGGTCAGCAGCAAATCCACCCGGCGAGGGACCGGATTTTCGCCCTCAGGGGTGGACAGCTCTGGCAAATGATCGGACACGGTCCATCACCTCGTCGACATTCAGAGTCAGCAGCCTACGGTCTTCCATCACGAGACGCCCATGAATAATGCTGTGGCGCACATCCGAACCTCCCGCCGCGTAAACCAGATGGCTTTCAGGTTCGTAGAGCGGCGTCAGGTGAGGTTTGTCAAAATCCACCACAATGACATCCGCCCACTTGCCGGGTGACAGCTCACCGATCCTTTCCCCCAACCCGAGCGCCTTCGCACCGTTTTGAGTCGCCATCCGGAGCACCGTTCGGGCAGGAAGGACCGTCGGATCGAGGGTTGCCACCTTATGCAGCTTTGCGCAGGTATCCATTTCGCCAAAGAGGTCAAGATCATTGTTGCTGGCGCATCCATCCGTCCCCAAGGCAACATTCACTCCCAACTCCAGCAGGCGTGAAACCGGCGCAATTCCCGAGGCCAGCTTCATGTTGCTCTCGGGATTGTGGACCACGTGGACCCCTCGATCAGCCAAAAGCTGCATGTCCTTTTCGTCCAGCGCCACACAATGATCCGCAATCAGCCTCGGGCTCAAAGTCCCCAGGCTTTCCAGATGGGCTACCGGTCGACAATGGTAGCGTTTGAGGATTTCCTCAACTTCGGCTTCATTTTCGGAGAGATGCACAATGAGTGGGACTTCGTGAAGCTCGGCAATCTCAGCACACCGCTTCAATACAGCGGGCGAGCAGGTGTAGAGGGTGTGAGGCTCGACAGCGATCCTGACCAAGGGATCTCCTCGCCACTGCTCAATCAAAGCCTGCGTAAAATCGAATCCCCTCTCGATAGGGCCATAATTGGGAGACGGAAAATCGTAGAGCACCTCGCCGACCAGGGCCCGCACTCCGGCAACCCTGGCCGCTTCCGCCACTTTGTGTTCAAACAAATACATGTCGCAGAAGGTCGTGGTGCCTGAGAGGATCATCTCCGCACAGGCAAGCAGTGTTCCCCAGTAGACCCATTCTTCTGTCAGCTTTCGTTCGGCAGGGAAAATATTCTCATGCAACCATTCCATCAACGGCAGATCATCAGCAAGACCGCGAAAAATGGTCATGGCGGCATGCGTGTGAGAATTGATCAAACCGGGCAACACGACACAGCTGGCTACATCGAGCGTCCTGGAGGCATGATAGGCTGACCGAACCATCTCCGCAGGCCCAACAGCCAGGATTTCCCCATTCGCGATTGCCACCCCTCCGGGATCGAATCGTTGATCGTTCCTATCGAGCGTCAAGACCATGCCATTGAGCAGCAGAAGATCGACTTCAACTGATTCCGGGCTTGTTCCAGGGTTCATTTCATTCATCGGTTCCCGCATTCCTGTCCATTTCGCTGAGCTGTTCCAGGAGCTTTTCCACCAGGCAAACGAGCTTCGGTCCGGCCTCTTCCGCAACCGCCACGATCTCTTCAAGCACTGCCGGCTGATAGCAATCCGGAAGATTCACATTGGTTATTACCGCAATCCCCACCACATCCATACACGAGTGGACGGCGGTGATCACTTCCATGATGACCGACATCCCCACAGCATCGGCGCCGACAGCACGCAGGAACCGGGTCTCCGCCGCAGTCTCGAGGCTCGGCCCCGGCACGCCGACATAGACACCCCGCTGCAGGGGCAATTTCTCGGACAGTGCAGTTCGCACAACAAGGTCCTGGAGACTTCTGCTGTAGGGTTCGGCCATGTCCGGAAACCGCGGTCCCCATTCGTTACAATTCGGCCCTCGAAGCGGGTTTTGCCCGGTGAGGTTGATGTGGTCCGAGATCAACATCAGATCACCTGCCTTGAATTGTGGATTGAGGCCTCCTGCCGCTGCGGAAATGATGATCAAATGCACACCCAGGGCCTTCATAACCCGAATCGGGAACGAGATCTCCTGCGGGGTGTAGCCTTCGTAAAGATGAAATCGTCCCTGCATGGCGATGATGGGTTTCGTTGCCCATCGTCCGCAAGCCAGTTGACCCTGGTGGCTCAGTACCGTGGATACGGGAAAATGCGGAATCGCACTATAGGGAATAACCGTAGCGTTTTCAATGGATTCCGCAACGCCACCGAGCCCGGTGCCCAGGATCAGGCCGATCTCCGGACGGACCTCCAGCTGTGACCGGACGAACGCAGCAGCCTCCTCGACATTCCTTCGGAATAGTTCCATATCGACTCCTGAAAACAGAGCAACTCGCGATGACTCTGCGCGGCTTGCTGCAGAGCGCTCACGCACTATAACACCCCCTCTTCATCTTTCCTGGTCTTCTCGGTGCACTCGATGAAAAGCTCCTGCGCTTCTTGAATCCTTTGCACTTCGAGCGACAATCCTCGATCGCCTGCCTCTTCGCACCGGTGAGCAAGCTGTTCGACCAGACAGAATGCGAAAACGAGGTGGTGCTCCATGTGGAAAGCCCTGTTGCTGTTCCGGATTAGATAGTCCCGATAGAAATCCCCGGCATTGGGGTTTCTGGAATTGAGGAGACTCCACGCCAGATAGGTGTAGTTCATGTAGAAGCGTGGGCGGGGCTCAATCCGCCAGCCGACGATTCCGAGCAGTCCGTCGGAGCATGACAACAGATGTTCCGGGTGCAGACCGGTGTGAGCAAGACTGGTCCCAAACACCGGAACATGCAAGGCAAAATGGTTGTGCAGCCTCTCACGGTATTCTTCGAAGGGCGATCCAGGCCACAGTCCGCAAGCCTGCAAAACCCCCCAATACTTCTCGACATTTTCCTCCGTCCAGCGGTACGACTCAGCCATCTCCTTATGCCTGGCCGCCCTCTGCTGTTCGCTCGTCCCCTGAATCCTGTTGAAGCTCAAGCGATCAAGCGGGTTATCCAGGGCATCCTTCCCTTCGTTCTTGAGACCCATCGTTTCCTGGTAGAAAGGGACCAAAACCAGGGAACGCATCGCAGCCTGCACCCTGCCGATCACCTCCACAACCTGCTCGATCACTTCCGGCTTCTCAAAACCGTCATCCGACAGGAGACTCCCCTCGATAAAGGGATATAAGAGGAAAGCGTCCTCAGCTTCCGAGGTGGGCTGCGGATAACGGAACGGGGGATGCAAAACGGAGAAGTTCTTCAGGACGGTGGGAGTGAGATCTTCGGGATCTTTCGATTTGATGACCCACTGCTCTCCCAGTACGTCCTTGATCAGCCAGGCATTCCGGGAAAAGGCAAGGAGTCGGGGTTCTTCTTCAAAGTGAATCCGGTGCTGCAAACAGAATGCTCTAAGACTCTCCTGCATGATTCTCTCCTTCGGGTCTGTGTAGAGTACGAAATCGCAACAAAGCGGGCTCATCGGTTCGGAATGCACCGACGATACTCCTCTTGACCTCGAACTCCCGGACAGTAACCATTCACTTCCCCCCTTTCGTAAAGCTGACAATTACCCACACATGCCCCCATAGCTATGGTCCATGTCTGAGGTGG
>CAYTWB010000012.1:0-65059 GCA_964441945.1 uncultured Syntrophobacteraceae bacterium | reverse complement strand
GAAGAACGACCGATGGAATGCAAGTCTTTAAAATTTCAAATATCTTTGGCTAGGTTTTCAGGAAAATAGTTGCGAATTGTGTGTGGGTGTGGGGCAGATCCGCGAATTTGTTATCTGGGGACAGGCAAGTCAGAGGTGTTCTCATCTAAGCAGGGAGAGAGATCGTACCGTTTGGGGTGGACCTTCATGCAATCTCCGTCTCCATGTTTTGAATGGCTCCAATTCACGGGGACCCATGCAAACAAAGTCAATGTCAATGCTACTCCAGAGAAGATAGAACAAGATGATCGTTTTTCATGGCGCAATCGGAGAAACGGGGCTCTTCCTGTGGGGTGAGAGGCCGATCGAGGGCGAGGTCGAACCGCGAAGGAGGCCCGGTAGAAAGCCGAAGAAGCCGGTCCCTGAACCATTCCCCTACGATGCAGGGCTTGAAGCCCTCAGGGAAGCGCTTTCCGAAGCGGGAACGGTAGTCAGACGGTCCAGGACCGAAGCGCTCGGGATGTTTGTCTGGGTGCCTACGGCGGGGAACATCCCTTTAGCATCCAGCCCGCTCATAGCCGAGCCTCCCGATGTGAAGCAGATTTCGGGTATTGCACCGTGGACCATTGCGGTGATTCCTTTAGGTATCCCGGAAAGCATCGAATGGCTTTGCCGCTGTTCGGGCAAGACGATCCTTGCGCCCGGATTGATCGTGGGAGATGATCTGGCCTTTCTCGCAAAAGCCATGCACTTTGCCGCGGCGCTCGTTGCAAGGCAGCAGTTCCTTCCCGGAGTGGGAAAAACGGGAAAGGATTGTTTTGCCAGGTGGCGGCCCATCTTTTCCGGTCCCGATGCCGATCGTCTCGGGAAGCTCGCCGCGGCCATGCCGGCTGTGTGCAGGGCGGTCAGCGGCAAGGCCGATGCGCCGCCCGATATTTCTTCCCTCACCTTGCTTTCTTCCTTCGTGGGCGGAATGGTCGATCATCTGGTTCGCTTTTCCGCTCCCGGGGAACGGATCGACCGTGCCCCGGCAAAAGCCCGGAAGAAAACCGCCGTCTTTGACAGTATCCACGATCAGTGGCTTCATGCCTTGCGCTCCGCAGACGGAAAGATGGAGGATGATGAAGCCGCACTGGCCCGGTTTGCTCTTCAGATTGACGACTGGCACCGCCCGATTGCGAGCGCTGCGGCAAGCGATTTTAGACTCTGCTTCCGGCTGGATGAGCCCGATCCGGGAGAAGAAGCACCGCCAAAGAAGCGGGGCAGGGCGGTACCGCCGGCCCATGAGGACTGGACGGTTTATTACCTGCTTCAGGCGGTGGACGATCCGAGCCTTCTTGTCCCGGCCGAGTATGTTTGGACCGCCAAAGGCCGCAGGGCAGCGGTCTTGAAACGGGAGCATTTCCAGGCACGGGAATACCTCCTTTCCGCCCTCGGCCAGGCTTCCGGCATTTGCCCGAACATTGAGTCGAGCCTCAAAGGCCCCGCCCCCGCCGGCTATCAGCTCGATACGCAGGGGGCTTATGAATTCCTCACCCAGAGGGCTTGGGCGCTCGAACAGGCGGGCTTCGGGGTCCTGCTGCCCGCCTGGTGGACGCGCAAGGGGACAAAGCTCAAGCTCTCCGCCCGCGCCGCTGTGAAGGGCCCAAAAATGCAGTCCAAAGCCGGCCTGACCCTCGATGCCATCGTGCACTTCAACTGGGAACTCGCCCTCGGTGGCGAACCGGTGACATTCAAGGAGCTCCAGGAGCTTGCCCGGCTCAAGTCCCCCCTTGTAAGGGTCCGCGGCCAGTGGGTCGAGCTCAATCCGGACGAAATCCAGGCAGCGGTCGATTTCTGGAAAAACCAGGCGGAAGGAAAAACGACGCTGCGCCAGGTGGTGAGGATGGCGGTCGGGGCTTATGGAACACCCGGATCGATCCCTTTCGAAGGAGTGAAGGCAACCGGCTGGATTGCGAAGGTCCTCTCCTCGATCCAGGGTCGCGCACCCTTTGAAGAGCTCGCGCCGCCTCGCGGTTTTGAGGGAACGCTCCGCCCCTACCAGGTCCGGGGCTATTCGTGGCTGGGCTTTCTAGGGCAACTGGGGCTCGGGGCCTGCCTTGCAGACGACATGGGACTGGGGAAAACCATCCAGACTCTTTCGCTGATCCAAAGGGATTGGGAATCGAACGGCGGGAAGCCCGTACTTCTCATAAGCCCCATGTCCGTCGTGAGCAACTGGCGGAAGGAAGCCGCCCGGTTCACTCCCGATCTTCCCGTTATGATTCATCACGGCGCCACGAGAAGCAGAGGGAAGACTTTTAATGCCGAGGCGAAAAAACATGCCATGGTCATATCGAGTTATTCTCTCCTGCACCGCGACCTTGAAGTCCTGAAAGGCGTTCCCTGGGCAGGTGTCGTCCTGGATGAGGCACAGAACATAAAGAACCCGGAGACCAAACAGGCGAAAGCCGCCCGAGCGCTCAATGCCGGCTATCGCATTGCCCTGACCGGAACTCCGGTTGAAAACAACGTGGGCGACCTCTGGTCCATTATGGAATTCCTGAATCCCGGCTTCCTGGGCTCGCAGAGCGAATTCCGGCGTTCCTTTTTCATCCCCATCCAGGCCAATCGGGACCGGGAAGCAACGGAGCGTTTGAAGCGCATCACCGGGCCTTTTGTCCTGAGGAGGCTCAAGACCGATAGGGCCATCATCGCCGACCTTCCGGACAAGATGGAAATGAAGGTCTTCTGCACGCTCACCAAAGAGCAGGCATCCCTTTATGAAGCGGTCGTGAACGAGGTAGCCGAAGCACTCGATGCGTCAAAAGGCATCCAGCGGAAAGGGATCGTTCTTGCAGCACTTTCGAAACTGAAGCAGGTCTGTAACCATCCAGCTCAATTCCTGGGCGACAACTCCTCCATTCCGAATCGATCCGGAAAGCTTGCCCGCCTGAGTGAGATGATCGAGGAAATCCTCGACAATGGGGAGCGCACGCTTGTTTTTACGCAGTTTACCGAAATGGGTGCCATCCTGCGCAGTCACCTCCAGGATTCCTTTGGCCGCGAGGTGCTCTTCCTGCACGGCGGGGTCTCGAAGACGCAGCGCGACCGGATGGTCGAACGATTCCAGGCTGAAGAGAAAGCCCCCGGGCTCTTCATCCTTTCGCTGAAAGCGGGTGGGACGGGCTTGAATCTTACAAGGGCAAATCACGTGTTCCACTTCGATCGGTGGTGGAACCCGGCCGTGGAGAACCAGGCAACCGACCGTGCCTTCCGTATCGGGCAGGTGAAGAATGTCCAGGTCCACAAGTTCGTCTGTGCCGGAACGCTTGAAGAGCGGATCGATGAAATGATCGAGAAGAAGAAGGAAATCTCCGAAGGAGTCGTGGGAGCAGGCGAGGCATGGCTGACCGAGCTGTCGACGACTGAGCTCAAGGAGCTCTTCGCCCTAGGCAAAGATGCCGTGGCGGAATAGAAGCGTCACAGGGCCTGAACCGGCAGAAAGGAGCGCTCTAAATGTCGTGGCGATATCACGGGTATTTTCCCCGTTCGACCCCGAAAGCAGCAAAGGGTGGCATCAAGGCCCAGTCGAAACGAGGCGAATTCGCAGAGAGCTGGTGGGCGAAACGATGGATCGCGGTTCTCGAAAGCTTCAACATTGGCGCCAGACTTGGCCGTGGGCGATCCTATGCCAGGAACGGCCAGGTCCTCTCCATCGATATCGAAAAAGGGAAGGTCGAGGCCAGGGTGCAGGGATCAAGGGCCAAGCCGTATGAGATCTCCATCAAAGTGAAGCCTCTTTCCGTGGCCGATTGGAAGAAGCTCACGAAGGTGCTTTCAAGCCAGGTCATTTTTACCGCGAAGCTTCTGTCGGGTGAGATGCCCCAGGACATAGAGCAGGCTTTTAAAGGGGCCGGACTCTCTCTCTTTCCGGACAGGTTAAGGGACCTGGAAACAAACTGCTCCTGTCCCGACTGGTCCAACCCCTGCAAGCACATTGCAGCCGTCTATTACCTGCTTGGAGAGGAATTCGATAGAAACCCTTTCCTTCTCTTCAAACTTCGAGGAATGGAGAGGGAGGAGCTGTTGGACGGCCTGGGAGAATCGAAAGAAGAGGGAAGCAAAGCGAAGCGCACGAGAAAGGATAGCGCCCCGGTGATGGAGAAGGCGCCGCCTTCCGCCGACCCGATCGATCCGGACGGCGACGCATTTTGGAGAGGGGGCCAACTCCCTGACGATTTGCTTGGAGAAGTCCGCATCCCTCCCATGCAGGCCGCTCTCCTGAAACGGCTCGGCAACTTTCCTTTCTGGCGCGGCAATCAATTGATCCAGGACGTACTATACCCTGTCTACTCGAACGCCTCAATCCATGGTCTGGACATCCTGGTCTGTGAAACGGAGTGCAAGGATGGGCGAAAAGCTCATGTCCCCCACTAAACCGTGTTGAGCCAAAGCATTTCGCTTCGCTGATACACCGCTGCAACCCCAAACAAAAACGCCACCCGGCTGCAAAGCCGCATGGCGTCTAGTCTTCATGGTGGGCGGAAGAGGATTTGAACCTCCGACTTCCACCGTGTGAGGATGGCACTCTCACCGCTGAGTTACCCGCCCATCAGTAGATGCTCTTATAGCTCAAAAAGATGAACCATGCAAGGCAAAAGCCCTGGTGTTACACTCCGTTCAAGGCCGATTCTCAAGCTGTTTTCTTCTTGGTCATCAAGAGTCTTTTTATGCGCAGATAGTCATCTTGGGCTTCTCTATTCTTCGGATCAAGCTTCAATAACTCACCGATCTTTTTCAAGGCCCCCGCATAATCACCTGTGGTTTCGTACAGGTCCGCGGCCTGCCGCAGGTGCTTCTTTTCCTTTGGCTGGAGGCGAACCAGTTCCTCCAGCTGCTTGAGCGCTGCACCATTGTCGCCAAGCTTCAGATATCCATAGAGCAGATAGTTGTGCACTGAGACCGAATCAGCATGACGCTGAACCGCGTTCTTGAAGAAAGCCACCATCCCCTTGTAGTCTTTCTTTTCGTCGTACGAGGAAAAGATCGCCTCGTAATAACTCGTATTCTTCGGGTCCAGCTCGGAGAGTGCCCGCAGCATTTCCGCCTCTTCTTTTTCGTTCTTCGTCTTGCGATAGATATCCAGGAGGTATTTCCTGGACTCCACATCTTTGGGATCGGATGCCGCGATGGCTTCAAAGGATTGGGCGGCCTTGTCCCACTTTTTAGCCTCGTAGTAGAGAACACCCAGATTGTATTGCACGGTCCGGTTCTTGGGCTGGATCTGTGCGAGTTTTTCATAGGTCGCCTGCAGTCCCGCCTTGTCTTTCGTCTTCTCGAGGATGCTCAAAAGCTTGAGCAGGGCTTCCTTGTGCTGGGGATTCTTCTGAAGAACGGTCTCATAGGATGTTCGTGCCTGAGAAACAGCACCCTTCTTTTCCTGCAGTCCACCCAGTTGCATCCAGCTCTTGATATCGTTTGGATTCTTTTGAAGATAGCGCTCCAATGCCTGAGTCGCTTTGTCCGAATTGTCCCCCTGCTGATAGGTGACTGCCAGATTGTATAAGACATCCGGGTCCTTAACTCCGGCCTTTATTGCGTTTTCATAGGCGGCGGAGGCTTTCGACCAGTTCTTGGTTTGAGCGCTGAGATCCGCCAGCAGGAGCAGCACCGAGCTTTGAAAGGCTTTGGGGAAAGCCTGCTGGTGCTTTTCCAGGAACCTGGCCGCTTCTTCTTTGGACTTATGTTTCTGCAGATACTGCAAAAATTCTTTGAATCCTTCCGGCTCTTCAGAAAGCTTGAATAGATCGAGGTAGGTCTTTAGTGCGTCATCCACGCGATTCCGTGCCTGGTAGGCCAGAAGGAGCCGCTCCAGGATCGTTTTGGATTTTCCTGATTCATCAATTTCTTCATAAAGCCGCGCAGCTGGATCGTATTTCTTGTTCTCGAAATAGACGCCGGCCAGTTGCGTTTTGACCAGAACATTTCCCGGGTTCTCCTTCAAGGCTTTTTCCAGGTAGACGATTTTGTGCTCACTATCCGATGCGGCATTGGCCTTTTGCAGCCAATCCTTGGCGTCCAGTTGCACAAGAAAGGAGACACTGCCGATCGGTCGCCCCCACGACAGGGCTTCAATTTCTATGGTCTTGGGGGTCTCAAAGGATTCCTGGGGCATGAGGTCTTTGATCGCTACGGGTCCCTGGCTCATCTGCGAGGCGTCCACGGCCGCTGAGGTCACCCGGGTACCCCACGAAGGCCACCCGTCAGTCTGAATCTCCAGCACCTGCACGGAATCGCGAGGATTTAAGACACATTGCGACCCGGGCATAAGGATGACCTCCTTGCCGTTGTGCTGCAGGCGCAATGCCACCAGTTCCTTGGGGAATGGCATGATGGACATGACCGTATCACGAGCCGTTGGACTGAAGACCAGGACCAAAGTAGTGCCGATCAGTAAGATCAGGAGGCCCACCCCAAGATTTTGTAAAGTGTGCCGTTCCTTTTTCTTTGCGGGAGGGCGTCTGATTGCCTGCTGCGGGTATGACCTCTCAATACTGTAGGGATAGTTACCACGCCTCTTCTTTGCCATTTCCTTGCGACCTACTCTTCATCAAGATGGACAGTGTGATACAGCCGCCTGACTTCAGCCGGGTCCAGCAGCCGGCAACTTCCGGGAGCGGTTTTTCCCAGAGTCAACTCGCCGAAAGCGACTCGTCTCAGCCTCAAAACAGGATGCCCCACAGCCTCGCCCATTCGCTTGATCTGGCGATTCCAGCCCTGGTGGATCACGATCTTCAGCCAGGTTGCCTGTGCAAGACTGCCCAAGACTTGAACGTCAGCAGGCGCAGTAGTCCCTTCTTCGAGCTTGATCCCGGTGCGAAGCCGGTGCAAGGTATTTGCAGCCGGATGCCCCTTTATCTTCACTTCATACGTCTTGGAAACACCGTAACGGGGATGCTGCAGGCGGTTTGCCAGTGCGCCATCATTTGTGAGCAGGAGCAACCCCTCGGCATCATAATCCAGACGGCCCACCGGAAAGAGGCGAACTCCATAATCGGGAATAAAGTCAAAAACAGTCTTGCGTCCCTGTGGATCCCGGGTCGTTGTAACACAAAGTCTGGGTTTGTTGAAGAGAAGATAGAGCTTCTTTTGAGGGGCGGCCACCGGAACGTGGTTCACGCAGATCTCGTCGGTCTGGGTGTCTACTCGCTCTCCCATCTCGGTTACTACCCGGCCGTTCACCGAAACGCGCCCCTGCCGGATCAACTCCTCGGCTGCCCGTCGGGAGGCAACACCCGCCAGAGCAAGGGCTTTCTGAAGCCGAATCCCTCTCATCAATCTCCTTAGAATCCCATGCTATGAACCTAACCCAACAACCTCCCGGACCACTTTCATGGTCTGCACGGCTTCGTTGCGGGCTTTTGCCGTGCCGGCGGCAATGACTTCCCTGACCTGATCCATATTGCTTTCGAGCTGCAGTCTTCTTTCGCGCAAGGGGCGCAGCCTCTCCAGCATGTTCTTTGTCAGGCGCTTCTTGCACTCGACACAACCCATCCGGGCCGTGCGGCATCCATCGGCAATTTCATTCACCTCGGAGGCGGGTGAATACAACTTGTGATAGGCAAAGACCGTTGAGAGTTCAGGGTCCCCAGGATCGGAGCGGCGGATTCGGTGGTAGTCGGTCAACATGCCCGAAACCTTCTCTTTCACGCTTTCTTCGGATTCCGTAATGAAGATGGCATTTCCGTAGCTCTTGCTCATCTTGCGGCCGTCTATGCCCGGCAGAACAGGCACTTCGGTGAGGAGTGCGTCGGGGATGGGGAACACTTCACGGTTATACATAAAATTGAAGCGCCGTGCGATCTCACGCGTCAGCTCCACGTGGGGCAGCTGGTCCCTCCCCACCGGAACTCCATGCGCTTTGTAGATGATAATATCTGCGGCCTGGAGAACAGGGTATCCGAGAAACCCATAAGTGGAGAGGTCTTTGGTGTCGAGCTGCTGCTGCTGGTCTTTGTACGTGGGGTTGCGTTCCAGCCAGGGCAGCGGTGTAATCATTCCAAGCAGAAGATAGAGCTCCGCGTGCTCCTTGACATCCGACTGAATAAAAAGCGTACAATACTCCGGGTCGAGACCTACACTGAGCCAATCAAGGATCATATCCCAGGTATTCTGCAGGATATCGCCCGGCGTGGCGTAGTCCGTGGTCAGGGCATGCCAGTCGGCAACGAAGAAGAAACAGTCGTACTGTTTTTGAAGCTCAATCCAGTTATCAAGAGCGCCATGGAGATTTCCCAGGTGAAGTCGTCCAGTGGGGCGCATACCACTAAGAATTCGTTTTCTTTCCGTCATTATCGCGACTCCTTGCTTGATGCCCGTCAGCTCCAGGCTCGTATGGTATTTGGAAAGCCTTCAAAACGCTTCGCCAGGCTTGCTTATTCCCAGAGAAGGCGAATCCCGGTCCCTGCATCGCTGTCGGCGGGTTGTTCGCCGAACGGGCAGGGTGCACTATCCGAGAAACAGGCGCGTAAAAGTGTTCAGAATCGGATTGAGAAAATACCCCCAAAGATATGAGCGCAGCACCGGAATGCCGATCAGGAGCAAAAAGATCAACATCCCATATCTTTCCAGGGGCTCCAGCCTTGCCGCCACAGCTTCCGGCAAAAGCCCGACCAGGACCCTCCCGCCATCCAGAGGCAGAATGGGTATCAAGTTGAATGCCATCAACACCAGGTTGAAGCTGATCGAGATTCTGGCCATCAGCAGAAGGGGTTCGGCCACCCAGGAGAGTGCGCCGCCTTCCATGACCCATTGGTGTTGAAAGCCCGCCAGAATCACGTGATAGACCCCTGCACTGACAGCGGCCAGGATCAGGTTTGTCGCCGGTCCCGAGAGGGCAACGAGGGCCATGTCCCGGCGTCCCCCGCGCAGATTGGCAAAGTTGACCGGGACCGGCTTTGCCCACCCAAGCAGAAATGGTGATTGGATGATGAGGAGAACAGCGGGGAGAATCACGGTCCCAACGGGGTCTATGTGCTCGATGGGGTTCAGTGTGAGTCTTCCCATGAGACGTGCCGTTGGGTCGCCGAGCTTTTCTGCAATCCATCCATGAGCGACTTCGTGGGCCACAACCGCAAAAAGCAGGGGAATGGCATAGAGGGCTGCCTTAACGACGATATCTTGCAGCATCAGTTCCTTGTGTCTCCATAGACCCCCGGATCAGCGGAGGGAGCGGCCGCTTCGTCCTGTAATTCTTCCAAGATTTCAGGATAGCGGCCCTTCAGGAAGGCTACTTCTTCCTGCCGGTTCTTCACATCCCCATTGAGCCGCGCATCGAGCAGCTCGTCGAGCATGGTTTTATAAATACGTCCGGGGAGGATTCCGAGCGCTTTGAGGTCCCTTCCTCTGAGTTCCGTGGTTACATGGCTATACCGATGAAAGTAATGACTTATCGCCCGCGTAATCGCCTCCTTTTGCGCCCTGGCCATCATATAGAGGAGCTCTTCGGGCCGCAACAGCTGAAGCGCCCGATAGATATCACTGGGTCGATGATCAGGCAACTGGAAAAACCCTCGCAGCAGTTCCTCAACCTTGTCATAGGTCCAGAGTATCCGTTCCTGTTGGTTGGATGGCAGTTGCAGGCGTTCCCAAACTTCCGCTAGAGCGTCAGGAGTGAGCCCGGAAAAGAGTCCGATCAGATAGACCCACCATCGCTCCAGGGGTTCGTCAAGAAAGCTGAGCTGATACCAGGAAATCAGCTCTTTCAGTCGCTGAAAAAGCTCCTCCATTTTCTGGTCGAAGCGCATCTTGGGAGAAATCACGGCGAGGACTCCGAATTCCGCCATCCTTCTGAGCGCCGGGCTGGGGTCTTCTTCCTTCAGGATCAATTGCATCTCATGGAACATGCGACGCCCGCCGAGCTTCTGAATCAATCCCATCCGAACGGCATTGCGGATCAGCGCTACGGCTTGCTTGCCGATGCGAAAGCCGAAACGCTGTTCAAAGCGAATTGCCCTCAAGATGCGGGTCGGGTCTTCGACAAAGCTCAGATTATGCAGTATGCGAATGACCCGTTCCTTCAAATCACGCTGTCCACCGAAGAAGTCGATGAGATAACCAAAACTGTTCGGATTCAAAGCGATGGCCAGAGTATTTATTGTGAAATCGCGCCGGTAGAGGTCCATCTTGAGGGAGCCGAATTCCACAATGGGGAGTGCAGCCGGGTATTGATAGTATTCAAAGCGTGCCGTTGCCACATCCACTCTCTGGTCGTTTGGAAAGATCAGCACAGCCGTGTTGAACTTCTTGTGGGCGCGGACACGTACCCGGTGTTCTTCGGCGAAGGCCCTTGCGAATTCTATCCCGTCGCCTTCAATCACAATATCGATGTCCAGATTCGGGTGCCGCAGCAACAGGTCCCTGACAAATCCCCCAACAGCATAGGCCTTAAAATGGAGACGCTCCGCCAGTTGCCCCAGATCCTTCAATGTCCGGATGACCTCCTTCGGCAGCTGTTCCATCACAATACCGATGATGTTCTTGCGCTTCGACCAGTGGGACTGGGCCGGGTCGTCATAGAGAGCACGGGGAACATTGGAGCGGTCGGTCACCAGAAAGTTCAGGAGGTCCCGGCGGGTGATCACTCCCACAACCCGGTCCTCCTGCACCACGGGGAGAATTCGCTGCTGATTCTCAACGAGGTAGGTTTGAATCTCAAGAAGAGTGGCCGTCGATTGCACGGTGAAGAAATCCTGGCTCATCAACTCACGCACGAGGACCTGATCCAGTCCGTGAAAAATCGCCTTCTCCAAGACCTGGCGATTCACCAGACCCACAATGGCCCCATTCTCCATCACGGGCATGGCGTTGATATTGTACTTGACCATGGTTTGTGCCGCTTCTCCGATTGGCGTATCAGCATCGGCGGAAATCACCGTATTGGTCATGAGGTGCTCGGCCATGGGGAAAGGATTGATCTGGCTGCGCAAGACCTCGACCAGGCGGTCCTCGGCCTGAATCAGGGTCATATCTCGAATGGTCGCCGATGCCGCCGTGCTGTGGCCGCCTCCGCCAAAGTAGGCTGCCACCAAGCCCACATTGAGCTCCGGAATGCGGCTCCTGGCGACCAGATAGATGCGATCGTCCATCGCAGCCAGGGCAAAGATAACGTCCAGGTTCTCGATGTCTTTGAGTTTATGGACCAGTACGGCGAAGTCGCCGACATACTTTTCGACCGAAACCGTGGCTATACAGACCTCAACCCCCTGAATGTTGTAGGTTCGGGCGGAGAGAAGCAGCTCGTTCAAGAGACTGACCTGCTCTGCGGTCAGTTCCTGCGCCACCATGTCGGCCACCACATTCAGATCAGCCCCACACCGACGCAGATAGGCTGCCGCTTCAAAATCTTCAGGGGTGGTCGAATTGAATGTGAAGGAGCCGGTATCTTCAAATATCCCAAGGCTCATGACGGTGGCTTCTTCTGCGGTCAGCCGAATCTGCCGCTCCCGGATCAGCTGTGTCAGGATGGTCACCGTTGCACCCAGGGGCTTGATTTCCATAACCTGCCCGTTGATATCGTCTTCCGAATCCGGATGGTGATCATAGATGTGAATCTCAAGGTCCGGGCGGTTCACAATCTCCTGGAACTTGCCGATGCGAGAGAACTGACGCGTGTCGACCAGAATGAGACGTTTCACCTGATTTATATCCACATCACGCAGGCGCTTGAAGTCATAGATGTAGACGGTTGATTTCACAAAGAACTCCCGCAGAGTTCTCTCTTGTGAGCCTGGGAAGACCAGTACCGCTTCGGGATAGAGTTTCTTCGCTGCGATCATCGAGCCCATAGCGTCAAAATCGGCGTTGACATGCGTTGTGATCACTTCCATTGCCATTCCCTTGTCAGGCGCGAGGATGATGTTTTTGGTGAATCTCTTTCAACCTGGCCCTGGCAACATGCGTGTAGATCTGAGTGGTCGAGATGTCCGAATGGCCCAGCATGGTCTGCAGAGATCGCAGGTCGGCCCCATTTTCGAGAAGGTGGGTCGCGAAGGAATGGCGAAGCATGTGCGGGGTAATATTCTGCTTGATCTTCGCCTGCAGGGCGTAGTGTTTGATGATCTTCCACACCCCCTGACGCGAGAGTTTACCGCCCCGGTGGTTGATGAAAATCTCCGGTCTGGACCCTCTTTTGAGAAGGGTTTTCCTCCCTTCTTCCAGATAAACCTTCAGCGCTTCCGCCGCCCATTCTCCCAGAGGAACAAGCCGTTCCTTCCCGCCCTTTCCATAAACCACCAGATATCCGGGATCAAGGTGCAGTTGGCGAAGCTGCAAATCCGTCAGTTCACTCACCCTCAGACCCGTGGCATAGAGCAATTCCAACATCGCCTTGTCTCTTTTCCCCAGTGGATGGTCGGGGTCGGGCTGTCCCAGCAGGGCTTCCACCTCGGGCCCGGGAATGACCTTGGGCAGTGACAGTCCGGTCTTCGGAAAGGTGACTCGCGCAGCAGGGTCCTGGCGAATCACTCCCAACACCAGCAGGTGCTTGGAGAATGACCTCAAGGCGGCAATACGACGGGCCTTGCTCCGATCTGAAAGCCTTCCGCCCAGACTTTGAATGTAGGCAGAAATATGGTCACGACCCATTTCATCCCAGTTTAAAACTCCATTGGCCGCCAGAAACCCCTTGAATTCCTGCAAATCAGCGCTGTAGGCCACCAAAGTGTTTGTGCTCAGCCCTCTCTCGACTGCAAGATGACTCAGGAAACGGTCAATGAAGTGATCCACTCAAGCCCTTTTGCAGAATCTGTATGTGACAAAGCGATAAAACCGGCCCTGTGAGCCATTGCATTGCCATCTTTTGCAGACAGCCCCCAAATGGCCGGTAACCCATTGCGACTATTAAATAAATCTCTTAGCACAGAAGGGAGTCAAACATCAATGGATGAGGCGTTTTCACGGGAAGCTGGGGAAGAGAGCGGACCAGACCCCTACACAGAAATATACTGCGGTGAGGAATTGACACGATGCATCCGAAAATTCACTGTCCCCCATATCGACGTTTCCGATTGGACGTGCCGGGGAACGGACGATCCATCAGGTTGCAGTTAAATGGCTTGATGACTGCACGAACATCCAGCTGAGGCCGCTTCTCGTCACGCAAGAGATCCTTGATGCTGTTCCATTGTGCCGGATTATAGTGCGGGCAGGTACGGCCTTCATTGAAAAACTCGCAATGCTGTTGACTAACATATCTCTTGTATCTGCCACAGTATTTGATCTTCATATCTAACCCTCCGCTTCTATGAGCATTAATACTTGTTTGAGTTAGCAATAGCCATGCCAGAAAGCCGGCCATCAAAAAAGATTCTGCATAGGGACTGGAGCTCGCACGGTTGCTTGCGCTGACAGGGATGCGTAGAGACGAGTTGCTGTAAGAGCAGCGAGTTTGAACAAAATATCACGAAACGATAAAAAAAGCCACATGTATTTCTACAATAATTTTTTAATCAACAGCTGCAGTATAGGACAATGAACGAATTGACGGGGGCCTTCTTCTTGCTCCTTGCGTGCTGCAAGAAGGAGATTTCTCTTTACAGCAACATATCAAGTCGCTATAAGGACATCACCTGCAGGCCAGTAGCTCTAACGGTTAGAGCACCGGACTCCAAATCCGGGGGCTGGGGGTTCGAATCCCTCCTGGCCTGCCAGGGATTTCAAAGGGTTGGCGGGGTTCCCCGGTGCCCTCCTCTTTTCTGTGATCGAGTTCCTCTGCAGGATGCCCGGAAGGTCCCCCCAAGAACCTGAAAAGACAGGGTCACCCGTAATCGCTTCCCCTGCCTCTGTCATTTTGTCGGGCAGCAATCAGTTGAATAGTGATTGCGCATCATTCTGCCAGCTTTTGTCAGGAGCGAGGAAGAGGGGATGATTTGTCACAAGCTTTCCCCCGGTTTTCCCACTCTCCTGCAGGAGAAAAGCTCGTCCGCAGTTATATTGACCCTTTTGGACGATTCGTGCAAAGAGCAGATGGAGGGAATCCCCTGGAGGGCACGGTGTCAAAGCGCTGTTGCCTGAAGATCGAGGTTAGACAATGAAGATTGCGTATAAGGGCAGTTTGCAGCGAACGATGATCATTTACTTCTTGATGATTAGTTTTGCTTCCTTCTTGATTGCAGCGGAATTCATCTACGATATCCACAGCAAAGAACTGCGCACCCGGTTGACTCAAAACTTCACGAGACTCTCCAATGGTGAAATGCAGCCGGATGCAGCTTTTCAACCGATCCAGACACTCAGAGACAAGGCCGTACTCACAGTCGCTTTATTCCTCGTTGTGGTTTTGATCCTCCTTATGATGTTCATCAGAAACATAACGGAACCCTTGCAGCATATGATAGAGACTTCCAAACTGATCGCTGCCGGCGATCTGAGCCAGACAGTGAGCATTCGCGCTAAGAACGAATTGGCGGACATGGGCAAGACCGTCAATGAACTGACAAGTAACTTGCAGGAGATGATCCTGCTTTCCAAAGACTTATGTGCGGCGGTCGATCAGCTTACCGATGAGGTATCAGATGTGCTGGACTCGGCAGGAATGGATCGAGGAAAGGCCGAAAGCCTGCAGGGTAAGATGCATCGCCTGAACTCCAAGACGAAATTGATGAATAATATCATTCTGCACTGCAGGTTCTACGGGATGGGGAGGTAACGAAATGCTTCCTTTCTGGTTGGCTTTTCCGGCAGGCATCTGCATCGCCACAATGGTTACGATTGTTGGGTTCGGCGGTGGAATTCTATGGATGCCTTTCCTGTTGATGGCGCTAAAAATTGATCCGGCAGCCGCGCTGTTGACCTCATTGCTGATCCAGACTGCGGGTACGGCTTCCGGCAGCTTTGCCTTTGTGCGAAATGGAAAGGCCGATGTCCGGCTGGCATTGCTTCTTCTCGTTGTTGGAGTGCCTGGCCTGGTTATCGGATCGTATGTTGGCCACCGTCTGACCCTCTCTCATATCGGGCTCATCATAGGTTTGGTTTCGCTTGGCACAGCCCTTCTGTTTGTCTCTTCCAATCAGAAATATGATGACGAAGGCAATGAACGCGTTGAGCTCAAGGATGCCTGCAGGCATTCCTGGATTGCAGGCGTCATGGCAGTGATGTGTGGGATGCTCACCATCAATATCGGCGAGTGGCTGGTGCCATGGATGCAAAGAAGAATGCATCTCAGGATGAGCAATTCGGTGGCGACGTGCGTTATGATCACCTGCGGTATGTCAATACTGGGAGCGGCAGCGCATTCTCTGATGAGGAGCAGCCCCAGCCTCCCCGCAATGCTGTGGGCCATACCGGGGGTTGTTATCGGCGGTCAACTCGGCCCCCTGCTGATCACCAAAATCGATGAAAGGCAGCTCAAAGAGGTCTTTGTCTTCGTGCTTACCCTTATCGGGGTCCATCTTGTTTACAGGTCTTATGCCGGATAGGAGATGGGGGACAGCCATCAGCGGACGTCGCTGAAAGTCAAATTAAGTGCGGTTGCGGCGCGGCCGGCCACCTTGACGTTGGTGACAAACGGATGAAGGCAATCACATATCGACAGGTCCCTCCAACCGGACCTGACGACTCGTTTGAGTTCGAGATGGGATCAATAGCCGACCTGGTTCGGAGCATCCCGTACCTGTTGGTCTTCGATCTAATACCTCCTATGTCTGTCATGAATGAGGTTCTTGGCTCCGGCGGCTATGACGCCGGGATGAGCGGAGGATGTGTGTGGAAAAGCTTCGCCATTACAGAGGTGGAATACGAGGAACTTGTTCGGGAGTTAAAAGGTTGTGGCTTCCGGTCTGTCTCATGCCCGGAATGGGTGCGGAATCGCTCTGATTGGCACATTTGGACATGTGAATATGAGATCGGCATTCCATCAGAAGAGCACCATCGCCTGTGGCGGGAGGAGGAAACCTGGACTGGATTGAAAAAGCAGGCTGAGATGGAGGGCGACCAGGAGAAGGCTATGGAGTTCCATCTCAAGGCTATTCAAGCGGGCCGGCGGCTTGCCCGGTTCATTGGGCCGTTCATCCGGAAGTACCAAAAGGTCAAGGACCGCCAACAACCAACTAACCGCTGGACCTGATCGGAGCCACTCAGGGTTGGCTCACTGATAACCGGACCGTGAGCGTTGCCACCGCTGTTGAGCCGCTGGCGTGCAACGTTTCAATGAGCCAGTCCTTTTCGAGGAGCGAATATGAAGAAACACCTCTCGACCCTCTTCATCCTTTCCATCTTATTCATCGTTCTCCCGTTTCGGCATGGAGTCATCCCTACTACAGCACAACAAAACCTGGCAGAGGCCACGATCGAAGCTGATGACGAAGACGAGGAAGATGACGAAGACGACGACAGGGACGAAGCTGTCTCGGATTCGGGGAAGGCATTCACGGTGGAAAAGGGGACTCTCAGTATGCTGGACGGTGTCAAACTGGCAGTTTCCTACTGGATGCCCAAAGCAAAGAAAACGGGCGAGAAATTCCCGGTCTTCTTCGAACTGAATGGCTACCGGAAGGACGATTTAAGCTACCTGTCGTGGGACTACCCTGTCGGCGCCTATTTTGCCAGGCATGGATATGTGGTCGCGAAAGTCGATCTCCGTGGTACCGGCGACAGCGGCGGAGTACTTCCGGCAGCGGAATACTCCGAACAGGAGCTATCGGACTGCGTGGAAATCATCAGTCAACTCTCGATGAAAGAGTGGTCAAACGGCAGGGTGGGGATGTACGGCCTTTCCTGGGGGGCGTTCAATTCCCTCATGGTTGCCAGGCGCAAGCCGCCCGCACTCAAAGCCATTCTGATCGCACACGCATCGGATGACCTCTACTATCAGGACGTTCATTTCATTGACGGCGTTATGCACACCGATGTCTGGGAAGCGATGATCGATACTTACAACGCCCTCCCGGATACGAAAGCGTATGCCCTTACCCCGGAGTTTTTCGCCAACCGCTTCGACCGGCCACCCTGGCACCTCAAGTGGAAGGAGAATCTTTCCGACAGCGCTTTCTGGCGCAAGGAGTCCGCGCGGTTTCAGCCGAGCGTTGAGCTTCCGGTCTACATCGTCGGGGGGTTGCTCGATGGGTACCGTGACACCGTTGTGCGGTTGCTGAATTCTCCGAACAAACAGATCAAAGCCGATATCGGCCCCTGGAAGCACGAATGGCCCGACACCGGTTCGCCGGGCCCCAACTACGAATGGAGAAAGAAGGTCCTGCGCTGGTGGGACTACTGGCTGAAGGGGATTGACAACGGCATCATGCGCGAACCCCGATTCATGGTCTTTGTCCGGGACGCCGTTCCACCCTCTGAAGATATTCAGACGACCCCGGGAGAGTGGCGGTGCGGCAATTGGCCCATTATGGGAATAAAAGAGCGCCGGTTCTACCCGGGAGAGAACCGGAAGCTGGGTCCTTCCGCTCCGGGCGAGACCAAACCCTATACTCTTGTCTACAAGGCCGGTGCCGGAACCGGTATTCACGGATGGTGGGGCGAAACGAGCGGGGATATGTCTCTTGATGATCAAAGCAGCCTGGTCTTCGATTCGGAACCGCTGAAGGAGTCTGTCGAGATCATCGGTCTTCCCAAGGTCAACCTGATCGTTTCGGCGGACGCTCCGGTGTACCAGTGGTCGGTCCGGCTGGAAGACGTATGGCCGGACGGAAAGGTGTCGCTGGTCAGCGGGACACTGATCAACCCTGCCGACCGGGAATCGCGTCTCATGCCGTCTCCCCTGGTTCCGGGCGAAAAGACAAGGCTTTCCGTAGATATCCACTTTACGACCTGGCGGTTCAGGCCGAAACACAAAATCCGTCTGGCAATTGGCAACGCCCAATTCCCCATGGCCTGGCCGACTCCTTACAAAGGCTCGACGACACTCTATCCGGGGCCTGACACGAGCGTCGAATTACCGATCGTTGAGAAAAACACGTTGACCGGCGCCTGCGATCTTCCCAGGCCTGAGCCGGAAGAATGGCCGCCTGACGCATCGTACACGGAGGAGGACGAGGGGGAAATCACCCATATCGACTACAACCCGGAAACGGGGCAGGCGGTCTATTCCTGTGGGATCAACCAGAAGATGACAATCCGGCGCACCAGGTACCACATGCAGGAGAAGAACACCTGGAAGGTGAACGACAAGGACCCCGCTCATGCAATCTACGAGGCGGTGACGAATTACACCATCCAGCCGCCCGGCCGCGAGCTCAGCCTCATTGTCAAATTCCGCATGGCTTCGGACGAGAAGCACTTCAACCTGACAACAGTCCGCCAGCTGTTCGAAGCGAGGAAGCTGGTCCGGGAAAAGAAGTGGGAACAGGCGATTCCTCGGAGGAACCATTAGTTTTGCAGGATTGAGCCGCCATAACGGCCTAGGCGGAAACGAAGCAATGACATTCCTGGCTGTCATGAATGCCTGTTACGGACTCTGCGGTCAAGGCTGGGGGATGGGCCTTTTCATGGTGGGGCAGATCGGTGTGCACACGACAGTCAAACTGTGGTATGAGAGCATCGCAATGCGAGTGTCGGTCACAAATCGAGGGATGTGAAGTCCGGGATGGTCGGATTGTGGCGGGAGTGCGTTGGGGAACGGCTTTGAATCAATATGAGGTAGGAGGGACGTGTGAATATCCTGGTTACGGGTGGTGCTGGTTATATCGGCTCGCATACCGCCAAGCTGCTCAAGACGGCAGGGCATACCCCCATTGTTTTTGACAATCTTTGCAATGGCTGGGCGGAATGGGTAAAGTTCGGACCGTTCGTCTATGGAGACATTCGAAATGAAGAAGCCCTCTATCAAGCCCTGAACGGGTTCAAAGTGGATGCGGTCATTCATTTTGCAGCCAGGGCCTATGTGGAAGAATCCACAAGGCTGCCCGAAGAGTACTTCGACAATAACGTCTGTGGCACGATTGCCCTGCTGAAGGCCATCAAACGGGCAGGGGTCAGGCACCTGGTCTTTTCCAGTTCGTGTGCAACCTATGGAAATGCCAGGACCCCCACCATTCGAGAGGACCATCCGAAGGAGCCGACCAATCCGTATGGTCTCTCCAAATGGCAGTGTGAGGAGGTGGTCTCCACAGTGGCCCCGGTCATTGGATTGCGCTTCGCCGCACTGCGGTATTTCAATGTGATCGGAAACGATCCGGATGGCGAAATCTACGAAAGACACGAACCCGAGACCCACGTTCTGCCCAACCTGATCCGCGCGGTGGATGCCGGTGGGACCTTCACGCTCTTTGGGACCAACCATCCCACGCCGGATGGAACGGCTGTCAGGGACTATGTCTACGTGATGGACCTGGGTCTGGCGCATATCAGAGCGCTTGACGTGATCGCCTCACGGGAGCGGCTTGTCTCCAACGTTGGCTGCGGACAGGGGACTTCAGTCCGGGAACTGCTTGCGGCGGTTGAAGGAGCTTTTCGAGCAAAGGTCAAGGTGCTTGAAAAGCCGATCCGACCAGGGGATCCGCCGGCCCTGGTCGCGGACGACGCCTTTCTGAAGACCTGGTTCAAACACGATTTCAGGAGCGTGAAAGGGGTCGTGGCAGACCTTGCGGGCGCCAGGCGATCAGGGCAATAGTGGCAGGTGGTTTTGGGGGATCCTACTCAAGAGGAGTCCCCTCGCAGATTGGCCCGTTGAATTCACAGGCCGGCTGGATGATGTCCAATCGGCCTGATGTCCCACTTCCGGCCGTCGGAAGTCGCTTCAATGGCCCCGTGCAGATCCGTCCGGTAGATTGGAATGCTTCGTTTTGCACACTCCGCCAGCACCTTGACAGACGGGAATCCAAAGAGATTGTCATAGCCACACGCAAAAACGACTGCCCGCGGGCGAAGGGTATCGAAAAGAAGGGCTGGGTTCGCCTGTTCACTGCCATGATGCGGGGAAATCAATAGCAGTTGCTCGGGTTCGTGAGTGTTTTGAAACAGACGGGTTTCCACCGTCTGGTCAATGTCCCCGGGTATGAGTACACTGGTTTTCCCGAAGTCGATTTGTAGCACCAGGGACACATTATTCAAATCCCGCCTGTCCCAGTCCCTTTCAATAAAAGAAGGATCGGGGTGAAGGGCCCTGACTCGACACCCGCCTATGCTGTGTGTACCGAGAATCTCTGGGAGCGATTTGACGGGTATCCTTCGTCTGGCTGCAATCTCAGAAAGCTCACCTGTTGGTCGAGGGTCCAAGGTGATCCCGGTTTCCCAGAAGCAGCCAACGTCAAAATGAGACAGCACGAAACGAAGACCATTCCGGTGGTCCGGATGATCGTGGGAAAGCACCACATAATCGATTCTTCGAATCCCCGAATGCCACAGAAAGGGTGCCAGGACAGCTCGGCCGATATCGAACGATTCATCATAATATCCTCCCCCATCGACCAGCATGGTTGTTCCGGTCGGAAAGCGCAGCAGGGTCGAACTTCCCTGGCCGACATCGACAATGGTGACACGCAGCCTCCCCGGTTCATCCGATTGGGCCGGGAAAATCCTCATGAGGGCAGCACCGAAGCCGATGAGAATGAGCAGTGCGGTGCCGATCACCTTGCTCTGCCGTCGCCATGAGCTCAGCAACAAGGCCATGCCTGTATAGAACAGCACGAGAAACAGCAGGGAGATTTCTCCGACCCAAAAGTAACTCCAGGAGAGCTGACTGAACCATGTCAGCAAAGCCTGAAAGCACTCCATGAAAAAGCCCTGGACCTTCAATATTGGCAGGGCGAGCGTCTCGCTGACCGCAAAAACTCCCAGGCTGGCCAACCCAAGCGGAAGAACAAGAAAGCCGGTGATCGGTACCAGTGCGATGTTGGCCAGGAAGCCGGCAAGAGAGATTCCCTGGAAGTAGTAAGCTGTTAGCGGGAGGACCATGATATTGACCGCAATAGAGAGCCAGAACGCTTCTTCAAAAGGGGTAAGCAGTTTCCCCTGGATGGTGTCTCGCGCGAATGCCGGATGTCCGAGGGTCAGGTGGAAGCGCTGGGACCTGGGATAGAGGATGAAGATGGCAAACATGCAGAGAAAGGTCAGCTGAAATGAGACCTGCCAGAGGCTGTTGGGATCAATAAGGAGGATCACCAGGGCTGACGCAGCGAGAACCGTAAGGGGGTCTGCCGCGATGTACCAGTGTGCCGCACCGAGGCAAATAGAGAGCATGATCATCGAACGCCAGATGGCAGGGGTCGAGAACCCTGCAATGAGAGCGTACAGTGCGGCGGCGAGAATTGCAGGCCAGACGGCGATGCGCTGATCGGCAACGCGGTGCAGCAAGAAGGGGCAGAACACCCGTAGAAGCCGCCTGACAATCCAGAATACCAGCAGGCTGACCAATCCCATGTGCAGACCGGATATGGAAAGCAGGTGAGTCGCCCCTGCTCGATTGAGGTGGTTTCGCCAGGAATCGGAAAGAAGGTTCTGGTAGCCGAGCAGCAGCCCTGCGTTGAATGCTGCGGCATCAGGCGGAAGACTCCCCTGGATCCAGAGCAGCGCTCGCTGGCGGAAACGCTCCAGGCCGCTTCTGACTGCCTGAAGAACCGATTGGAAAAAGGAGTTGGAGAAGGGCGCCAACCTGACCATGAACCGGTCATCGGCCAGGTATGCCCTGGCATAGGTCCCGCGTTCCGCCTGACTGCGTACATAGTCATAGCCACCTGGATTATTGAAATTGTGCAGGTGTTTCAGGTTCAAGCGCAGCAGTACTTTGTCCCCCGGAAACCAGTCCGAAGGCATATGACGGGTCTTCTTGAGTGTGAGAAGAACGCCTCCCTCCAGCGGTATGATGCGGTCTTCAAGCAGAGCAGCGGTCAATTGCAGTACGAGCCGGGTCTTCTCCGGGTAGAAATCCAGGGGTGAGCTGACTTCACCAAGAAAAAGGGTCTGCTGCTGGTCGAAGAAGGGTTCAAGGCCTGGCGGAGCCGGAAGATCGGGTCTGGCCTGGTGCCCTGCCAGGAAACCGAGAACGGAAAAGAGCATAAGGGGGATGATTGGAGAACGCAAGAGCGGGCGTGACGGAATTGTCCCAGCCAGGAGCAATCCCAGAAGAAAGAAAACGAATACGAATATCCAGATTGTGTCAGGGGTCCGGGAACAGCAGTGTTCAACGGTAATCCCGGTCAAGAAGGCGACAACAAGCCATGAAAAAGGACGAGACCATTGCCGTTGAGAAGCTGATGCCTGCATTCTTTGTTGGAAAAGCTCTGAGAGAAGAGTCAGGATTTTTCGCGCCAAATCCTGGCTCCTACTGTAGCGAGCTTCTTCTCGATAGTCTCATAACCCCGGTCGAGGTGGTAGATCCGGTGGATCTCCGTGATTCCATCTGCAGCCAGTGCGGCAAGCACCAGCGATGCGGATGCTCGAAGGTCCGTGGCCATCACCGGTGCTCCGGACAACCTCTTGACACCTCTCACTATTGCACTGCGGCCTTCCAATTCGATGTCTGCTCCCAGCCGTTTGAGCTCAAGAACATGCATGAAGCGGTTTTCGAAAATCTGTTCGGTGATGAGGCTGACACCGTCTCCGAGCGCCATGAGTGCCATGAACTGAGCCTGCATGTCAGTTGGAAAAGCCGGGTAGGGCCAGGTCTTCAGATTCACACTATGGATTCCCGAAACACGCCTTGCCTCGAGAATACCCGGCCCGGTATGAATCGACATTCCTGTTTGTGTCAGGTTCTGGACCACGGCATCCAAATGGTCGGGGCGGCAGGCTTCGAGCGTCAGATGTCCGTTGGTAATCCCTGCGGCAACGAGATAGGTGCCTGCTTCAATGCGATCCGGTATGACGGTGAAAGTACGCGCGACAAGTTCCTTGAGACCTTCAATCCTGATCTCCGGGGTTCCCGCACCCTCGATGGAGGCCCCCATCTCGATCAGGTATTCAGCCAGCGCAACGACTTCCGGTTCTTGAGCGGCATTCTGCAGGATGGTTACTCCATCGGCAAGGGTCGCGGCCATCATGAGGTTTTCGGTGCCCGTGACGGTCACCTGGTCGAAGCAGATCACTGCACCCCGCAGACGTGGAGCGCTGGCAATGACATAACCATGATCCAGCTCAATCTCTACACCCATCTGGGCCAGTGCCTTCAGGTGCAGGTTGATCGGGCGGGCGCCGATAGCGCACCCTCCGGGCAGGGAGACGCGAGCCTGTCTATAGCGGGCGATCAGAGGACCCAGGACCAGCACCGATGCCCTCATCGTCTTTACCAGTTCATAAGGGGCCTCGAAATTGTTGACGTTCGATGTGTCGAGATAGAGCAAATCCCCGTGTTCAGAGACGACTCCCATGTTGGACAGCAGGACCTGCATGGTGCGAATGTCCCGGAGTCGAGGGACGTTTTCGAACGTGTGTTTCCCTGCGGTCAGCAGCGAGGAAGCCATGAGAGGAAGTGCCGCGTTTTTGGCTCCGCTGATCGATACTGTCCCTGAAAGGCTTACTCCACCTTCTATTACCAATTTATCCATATTACCCTCTCCAGAAAATGCTAGATGGAATGCTTTCGAATGTGCAGAACACGCATCACACCCGAATAATCCTGAATGAACTCAAACTGATCGATTAAAGGGTTGGCAGTCAGCTCAGCCCGCAGTATTTCTGCCTGTCCGGCACCGATCTCCACCAGTAGTGATCCGCCTGCTTTCAAATAAGCCGGTGCCTCTTCTATGATCCGGCGAATAACGACAAGCCCGTCGACACCGGCCAGGAGGGCGGTGGTTGGTTCGTATTCCGTGATTTCCGGAGCCAGGAGGGGATAATCATTATCGGCAATATAGGGAGGATTGCTGATGATGAGGTCGAACGGTTTGCCGATGGAGGAAAATCCCTTGAATAGGTCGGTTGCGACAAAGGTGATATGCGCGTTAAGCGCATGACGGGAGGCGTTGCGCCTGGCTACCAGGAGAGCCGCCAGGGAACTGTCCGCGGCAACGATCCGCAGGGCCGGACATGCGTGGGCTAGAGCAATCGCAATGGCTCCGGAACCCGTGCCCAGATCAAGGACGCTTTTTGACTTTGCCCCTACCAGGCCGATCGCCTTTTCCACGAGCAATTCCGTCTCAGGGCGCGGGATCAAGACCGATGGAGTGACTTCCAACTCGATAGACCAGAATTCCTGTTTGCCGGTGATGTATTGAGTGGGTTCCCGTGCGGCCCTGCGCCGGATCAATCCCCGATAGGATGCCAGCTCGCCGGGAGTCAGCGGGCGATCAAAATTGAGGTAGAGGAGGATACGTTCCATTCCGAGCACGTGTGCGAGAAGTACTTCGGCATTCGTGCGAGGTTGTTCAATCCCTTTCTGGTGAAAATACTCCGTCGTCCACTGGAGCACCTTGAGAACGGTCCATTTCTCTTCCATCCTTCAATTCCATGGTGTGAGTCGTTCCAACCGGCAGGCTTCGGATCGTTCGGCGGAGGATGGATGGATGGGCTACTGACCCAACTCCACACCCTTCAAGGCTTCGGCTTGAAAATGAGTCGTCAAGGGATCGATGATATCGTCAAGCATTCCGTCGAGAATAGCGTCCAATCGGTAGAGAGTGAGATTGACACGGTGGTCGGACACGCGATTTTGAGGAAAGTTGTAGGTCCGGATACGCTCGCTCCGGTCTCCGGTTCCGACCTGGCTCTTCCGGTCCTGAGCGATCTTGGCTTCCTGCTCACTCTGCATCTGATCAAGCAGCCGGGCGCGGAGCACCTTCAGTGCCTTGGCCTTGTTCTTGTGCTGTGACTTTTCGTCCTGGCAGATCACGACCAGTCCGCTGGGTATATGCGTGACACGCACCGCGGAATCAGTAGTGTTCACGCTCTGACCGCCGGGACCGGAAGAACGAAATACATCCACCCGCAAATCGTTGGGATCAATGTAGACGTCTACCTCTTCAGCCTCGGGCAGGACGGCAACCGTCACGGCAGAGGTGTGGATTCGTCCCTGGCTCTCCGTTGCCGGTACGCGCTGTACACGATGGACCCCTCTCTCAAATTTCAGCCGGCTGAAGGCCCCTTTGCCGTTGATCCCGGCAATGATTTCCTTGAAGCCGCCAATCCCTGTTGGATGAGCATCCAGGATTTCGACTTTCCATCTGCGGAGCTCTGCGTAGCGAGAATACATCCTGAAGAGGTCCGCAACAAAAAGCGCCGCTTCCTCACCGCCAGTCCCGGCCCGGATTTCGAGGATGACATTCTTCTCGTCATTGGGGTCCTTGGGTGCCAGCATGAGCTTGAGCTCAACCTCGGAAGCATCCAGGCCCTTGCGCAATTCGGAGATTTCATGCCTGATCAGCTCCCGCATCTCCGGGTCGTCTTCTTCCTCGAACAGGCCCTGATTCTCCTGGATTTGCCGCCCCAACCTCTTGTACTGTCTGTACATCTCGACAACGGGAGCAATTTCGGCTCGTTCTCGAGTGGTCCTCTGGTACTCCTTTTGGTTGGCCAGGATTTCAGGGTTGCTGAGTTCTTCCTCAAGCTTTAGATATCTTTGCTCGACACTTTCCAGGCGAATGAACATAACCGTACCGGGCCACCCTCAGTTCCCATGGCTGCAAAAAAGAATGGTGAGTTCTATGTAAGGGAAATCGTCCGGAATCCGGATGCTAGGCTTCCTTGGTCTGGAATTTTTCATATTTCCTTCGAAATCGTTCAATGCGGCCGGCAGAATCCACCAGCTTCTGTTTACCGGTGTAGAAAGGGTGGCACTTGGAGCAGATTTCAACCCTGATTTCTTTCTTGGTTGACCCGGTGGGAATCTCATTGCCACAGGCGCACCGGATCACGGTCTGATGATAGACGGGATGGATATTCTCTTTCATGGGTACCAATTCTCCTCAGTTTTGCCAAAGCGTTAAAAACTGTATTATACCCAACGTGGGCATTTGCTCAACCGTTTTCTCCTACAAAATACCGCTGTGCTTCGTTCTTTCCTCTTTGGTTGATGACAAGGGCCACTCCCGCCCGGCATCTGCCGAGAACCCACGCGCCGTCGGGCATGGCTTAAGCCTTTGTCCGCTTCGGGTTTACCCTTTCGGTTTGGGTCTTTGTACGCTATCGGTTCATCGATGCCAGAAAATCAGCGTTGCCTTTGGTTCCCTGCATCTTATCGAGGAGAAATTCCATGGCATCGATGGGGTTCAACGGGGAGAGCAGTTTTCTGAGAATCCAGACACGATTGAGGTCATCCGGCGGGATCAGCAGTTCTTCCTTGCGTGTGCCTGACTTGTTGATGTCTATGGCCGGGAAGATGCGGCGATCGGCAAGTTTGCGGTCGAGGACAATTTCCATGTTGCCCGTGCCTTTGAACTCCTCAAAGATCACTTCGTCCATGCGACTGCCGGTGTCGATCAAAGCTGTGGCGATGATCGTCAGGCTTCCACCCTGTTCCACGTTTCGAGCTGCCCCGAAGAACCGCTTCGGGCGATGGAGTGCATTCGAATCCAATCCACCGGAGAGGATCTTCCCACTGGGTGGCACCACCGAATTATAGGCGCGGGCCAGGCGGGTAATGCTGTCAAGAAGGATGATCACGTCCCGCTTATGCTCCACCAGGCGTTTGGCCTTTTCGCTAACCATCTCGGCCACCTGGACGTGACGCTGCGGAGGTTCATCAAAGGTGGAGCTGACCACCTCGGCCCGCACGTTGCGCTGCATATCGGTGACTTCCTCCGGTCTCTCATCGATCAGCAGGACGATCAGGTAAGCCTCCTTGTGGTTGACCGAAATGGCGTTTGCAATATTCTGGAGAAGCATCGTTTTGCCGGTACGGGGCTGGGCTACGATCAAACCCCTCTGACCGAAACCGATAGGGGTTAACAGGTCCATAACCCTGGTGGAGAGATTGTCGTTGAGGGTCTCCAGCCTGACGCGCCGGTCCGGATAGAGCGGAGTGAGGTTGTCAAACAGTATCTTGTCACGTGCAACATCAGGATCTTCATAGTTAACTGCTTCGACCTTCAGCAGAGCAAAGTAGCGTTCGTTGTCTTTGGGCGGACGAATCTGCCCGGAGATACTGTCACCGGTTCGCAGGCTGAAGCGCCGGATCTGAGATGGCGATACATAAATATCATCCGGGCCGGGGAGGTAATTATAATTCTGGCTTCGTAGAAAACCGAAACCATCCGGAAGTATTTCCAGTACTCCTTCTCCGTAGATCAGCCCGCTCATTTCAGCCTGAGCCTGGAGGAGGGAGAAGATCAGTTCCTGTTTGCGCATGGCGCTGGCCCCCTCAATGTTGAGGGCCTTGGCGATGGTCATCAGCTCTCTGATGTTCTTGCTTTTCAACTCGACGAGATTCATTTCGTTGCGGGGTTGTTCAGGGCTTTCCACGTCTTTGGCTTGTTTTGGGGAAGTGTCCTGGTTGGTTTGTGAAGCTTGAGCCATATTGGGTTACTCCATGGTTGGTGAATTGCCAAGCGTCCGGAACCTGTTTATTTATCGGCCATGATACGTCTCACACTGGCAAGATGGTTTTGAGGAAGCGGCATTCGCGGGGAATTGGTGCTAGTCTCAATAATTTTTTTCTGCCAGGGGTGCTACCCGGTTTGTTGTTGGGGTCGCCGCCGAAGCCCTTTTGGCATGCTCCGGTAAGGCGTCTCTAACTTTAAATGAGTTTTTTCATTTGTCAACACATTTAACTCGCAGATCGAAATCATTCTCAAGGCTTCTTGCGGGCAGCAGCAGGCATGATATCATTTCGACCGGTTCAGAAAGATGCTGACGGGGATTGGGATCGACTTTAAACAAAAAGCTTTGGAACAAGCATTGGTTTAAAAACCCATTCGCGTCCAGATGCTCGGTTTCTTTCCCCCTTCGTTAAGGCGCTTTTCAGTAGCTGCCAGCATTTTAGCAACCTCGTCATCGTAGCCCAGGTCTCTGACTGCCTGCGGGTATTTGCGCTTGATCAGATCCAGTCTTTCCTTGGCCGCGTAATACTCACCCATGACATAGTAGATCCGCCCGACGTCGTATTCATGAGCGACTATCCGTTTTTCACATTCGAAGAGCTGCTTCTTTGCCTTCAGGGCATATTCCGACTGCGGATACGTCTGGATCAGACGCTGGAAGACCTCGATGGCCAGCCGGGTCTCTTCCGGGTCCCGATCGACAGAGGTAAACGACAGGAAATGGCACATGCCGTTTTGATACAGCACATAGGGCACCACCTCATTGCGCGGATGGAGACGAGCAAATTCTTCGTATGCGATCGCTGCATCGGTGTAGTCCCTGTTATAGAAATATGCGTCACCAAGCTTGAGTTCCGCCAGGATCGCGAACTTGCTGTAAGGATAACGTTCTTTCAGCTGCTGGAAGGCTTTGATGGCATCGTCATAATCTTTCTTCTGCATCTCTTGCGTGCCTTCTATAACGAGCTGCTCAGCACTCTTTTCCACTATGGAAGAAGAACCCTTACCAAAGGTGTCACCGAAGTAGAACTTTACCAGATAGGAATCACAGCCGGTGAATCCCAGCAGCAGAAGAGGCAGGAGCAGAACTGTGGTTCGCAGATGGTTCACTACCGGTCCGGGAGAATGGCGCATAGCGGTTCCTGACATTAAGAAATGTGGTGAAAGTGTTCCTCGATGTACTGTCCGGCACTGAAGGCAGCCGTGGCCCCGTCACCGACCGCGGTCACAATCTGGCGGAGGCGTTTTTGACGAAGGTCTCCCGCTGCAAAAACACCCGGGACCGACGTCGCCATCTCCTGATCTGTTCTGACGAAACCCAGTGCATCGCGGTCAATTTCGAGAGGCAGGTAACTCCCGTTGGGCCGGACCCCCACCAGGACAAAGACTCCGTTAATGGGAAATTCCCACACCCTCGAGTCCTTGGTATCGCGGAGGATCAATCCTTCGACTCCCTGAGGGCCCCCTTGAATCTCTGTGACGACAGCATTGAGCACCAGAGAGATCTTGTCGTTTTCAGCAGCCCTGTTTTGAATGATAGGAATGGCCCGCAGGCGATCTCTGCGATGGATCACATGCACTCTATCTGCAAACTTGCTCAGGTAGATGGCCTCCTCAAGTGCCGTGTCGCCACCCCCCACCACAGCAATCTCCTGATTGCGGTAGAAGGGAGCATCGCATACCGCACAATAGGACACACCTCTACCCGTAAACTCGGTTTCTCCCTTTACGCCGAGCTTGTTCGGGGAAGCTCCGCTGGCCAGGATAACCGTCTTTGAGTACAATATGTTCCCGTCAGCCAGATGGATCTCTTTGATCAGATTCCCAATCTGCAGCTGGCCTACCTCAGCATTCCGGGCCTGAAGGCCAAATTTGAGAGAATGGGTGCGGATCAATTCCGCCAGGTCGAAGGCGCCAACCCCTTCAGGAAACCCGGGGTAGTTCTCTACCGTTTCATAGGAGAGCAACTGGCCGCCAAATCCAATCTTCTCAAGAAGGATGGTCTTAAGACGTGCACGGGTCGCATAGAGGCCTGCCGTCAGCCCTGCAGGACCACCTCCCACAATCGCAACATCATAAGATTCACTAACGCTCATGTTTACCAAGAAGAATCTGAAAGAGAAAAGACATCGGACCTTTGGTCCATCGTGAACTTCATTCAGGACGATCTGCGGTGATGACCCCTGCTAGCCAACGGCTTTGTCAATGGCAGCAGTAATCTGCGACTTAGCAACAGCGCCTGTAATCTGCTCGGCGACATTCCCATGCTTGAAGATGATCAGGGTGGGAATGGCGCGGATACCGTAGCGGGAAGGTGTCTTTGGGTTATCGTCCACATTGCATTTGGCCACTTTCAGCTTGCCGGCGTATTCCCCCGACAATTCATCAATAACAGGAGCAATTGCCCGGCAGGGGCCGCACCACGGAGCCCAAAAATCCACCAGGACCGGAACATCCGACTGCAAGACTTCTTGCTCAAAAGTGCCGTCACTAATCTCAACATAATTTTTCCCTGCCATCGGAACAGCTCCTCTCTTCGATGCAGACGATTACTCTCTAGCGGCTAAGAATTTGCCATTTACTTTGAAATTCAATCGAAGCATATAATCAATCGGCTAGCCTTTGTCAATCACACATCTTTTCAGATTCGGCGATGGCACATCCTGGAATCTCTTGACCATTTTTGTTTCCCTCTTTGAGAGGTCCTTGGGGGAGGCGTCGTGGAAGGGAAGGGAATCATGCAGGAGACCACTTCGGGTCCTTCGACTCGATTTATGTGTATTCACACCCTTGCCAACCGCTTTGAGGGCGATCTTCTTCTGGACGCGCTCAAGAAAGAAGGGATACCAACCTATCTCAGGACTTTTGAGGAAACGGCCTACGACGGGCTCTTTGTCTGCCAGCGCGGATGGGGATGGATTATGGTGCCTGAAGAGCTTTCTTCGCAGGCACTCGATATCATAAAGCTTCTGCTTGACAACGCAGAGGCGAAGACTGTCTATGTCAATCCAGAAGAAGTCGACCCGATGCTCTGGGAGCGTCTCAAGAAAGCGAATCCCGAGACGATTTGTCGAGACGCTCTAGTCGGGTACGATTCGGCACTTGCCGCCTATATCGTTCCTTTCCTTAACGCGGAATTCCTCTGCTTTCCTGAACAGCAAAGCATTCGTCTCCACACGGGGTGCTCTTTCACTACGCCTGATTTTCAATTCTATCTGGTGGTCCTCCACTATTTGCTGGAAGCCCGAGCGATTCAGCTTTCAGGCAGATGGATCAGTGAGAGGGAGATCCCTGGAGGGGAGCTCTTCTTTCGTGGCATTCACAGGCTTCCCATCGAGTCGCTGACGGCGCTCTTCGGGCACCGGGCGAGCGTTTTCAAGACTGTGGCGGCGAAGATGGGTTGCATGCCTGCAAAGATAGGGGATTTTGCATTTCAGTTTCCCGTGCTTCCCAGAATCCCGGTGGTCCTGGCCCTTTGGCAGGCAGATGATGAGTTTGAACCGGTGATGCTCATCCGATTCGACAGTACAATCAGTTCTCAGCTTCAAAATCCGGATACGATTTGGGCCATGGCGAACGTGTTTTCGGAGGGCCTCCAGGTTTGTGCGAAAGGGTTGAAGGAGTAGCATAGCGCGGTTGAGCCGCTGTTTGGGGCGCGTGGAGGGAAACAGGGGGCCGTTTTGAATTTTCTTCACGAAGCTATTGCCTTTTATTTTCTTGTATGCTAAACAATCACGCTTGCACATGGTGAAGCCATGAGCTGGCGGTGACGGTCGTCATCAATTGTGGAGAGGTACCCGAGTGGCCAAAGGGAGCAGACTGTAAATCTGCCGGCGAAGCCTTCGGAGGTTCGAATCCTCCCCTCTCCACCACCGGTCATTCCAGGTAGGAGATGGTGGCATCAAACGTAAGAGGTCATTGTCGTTGGAACTACATACGGGTTGTTCTGGAAGATCTGAGAGTGCGGACAGACGAGCACTGAGGCTATTCGACCTCCATATCAGGGTTCCCACATCATACAATGGACCTTTCCTTGCAATACTGGCAGCTTTCTCATCAGCCCACGTAGCTCAGTAGGTAGAGCACTTCCTTGGTAAGGAAGAGGTTCACCGGTTCGATCCCGGTCGTGGGCTCCATTTACCCAAATCTATTCGAGAAGGCAGATTCGGCTGAGATGCTTCCTTTGGATCGGCCCCTCTTTTATGATGTCTGGGGAAATTGGTATTTGGGGGATAGATCATATAGCGAAAAATTAGGACATTTCTTTAGGAGGAAGAACGATGGCGAAGAAGAAGTTTGAGCGGACGAAGCCGCATGTGAATGTGGGGACGATAGGTCACATAGATCATGGGAAGACGACGCTTACGGCAGCCATTACGAAGCAGTTGGCGAAGCGTGGGAAGGCGCAGTTTGTGCCTTTTGATCAGATAGACAAGGCCCCTGAGGAGCGAGAGAGGGGGATCACGATCGCCACGGCTCATGTGGAGTATGAGACCGATCGTCGTCATTATGCTCATGTGGACTGTCCCGGGCATGCCGATTACATCAAGAACATGATCACGGGGGCCGCTCAGATGGATGGGGCCATACTGGTGGTGGCGGCCGATGATGGTCCGATGCCGCAGACGCGGGAGCATATTCTTCTGGCTCGGCAGGTGGGGGTCCCGTACATAGTAGTATTTTTGAACAAAGTGGACATGGTCGATGATCCGGAGCTGATCGAGCTGGTGGAGTTGGAGTTGCGGGAGTTGCTGACGAAGTATGGGTTTCCGGGCGATGATATTCCGATCATCAAGGGGTCGGCGCTGAAGGCATTGGAGACGGACAATCCGGACAGCGGCGAAGCGCAATGCGTATATGAGTTGATGAGTGCGATAGATGAGTACGTACCGGACCCGGTTCGGGACATTGACAAGCCTTTTCTGATGCCGATAGAGGATGTTTTTTCGATAAGCGGACGTGGGACGGTGGTAACGGGTCGGGTAGAGCGTGGAGTGATCAAGGTAAGTGAGGAAGTGGAGATTGTTGGTTTCAAGCCCACATTCAAGACGGTATGTACGGGCGTGGAGATGTTCCGCAAGACATTGGATCAAGGGATTGCGGGGGACAATGTAGGGGTGCTGTTGCGTGGGACGAAGCGAGATGATGTAGAGCGGGGTCAGGTTGTGGCCAGGCCGGGCTCCATCACGCCGCACACGAAATTCAAAGCGGAAGTGTATGTATTGAAGAAAGAGGAAGGTGGGCGGCACACGCCGTTTTTTCCGGGATATCGGCCGCAGTTTTACTTTCGGACGACGGATGTTACGGGTGTGATGACGTTGCCGGAAGGGGTTGAGATGGTGATGCCCGGAGACAACATCAGCACAGAGGTTCAGCTGATCACCCCGGTGGCGCTTGAGAAAGAGCTCCGGTTTGCCATTCGCGAGGGGGGACGTACCGTCGGGGCCGGTGTCATCACGGAAATCATTGCTTAGCGGCAAAATCAAAGGACAGGATAAGGGATCATGCGAGTTCTCGTAACCCTGGCGTGCTCGGAATGCAAAAGGCGGAATTACACTACGACAAAAAACAAACGAACCACGCCTGAAAAGCTATCTTTTCGCAAATATTGTAGATTCTGTGATGCTCATACCGAGCACAAAGAGACGAAGTGACCCCGGTTCGGAACGTGACGCAGGGACTCCGGGAGCTAAACCCTTCGATGGTCCAAGTCTTTGAAAAACCGAAAAAGGATGGCTTTCTTCCCTTGCATCAAACCTGAACCGACAAGAAGCAGATGGAATAGATGAACCTACAGCGGCTGTTTCAGAAGAAGAATGATGAGGGTAGCGAGCTCTCGGGCAGAGTACAAAAGGGCGAATCCTCTAAAAGGGCGATTCAAAAGCCGGCGAAAGTGAAAAGAGCGGAGCCGGTCAAGAAAACACCGAAGAAAACGGATGAACCTGCAATACCCTGGTGGGAGCGTGCACGCCAGTATCTTCGTGAGGTGGTTTATGAATTGCGCAGGGTGGTCTGGCCGTCGAGGAAGGAGACCATCGGATCGACATCAGTGGTTTTGGTGATCGTAATCATCTGTGGGATATTCCTCGGGGTTGTGGATGCAATTCTGAGCCGCTTGATACGGCTATTTGTCGGATAGAGGGCGTTCAATTCGCTTGAGAAGGATGCGGCGTTCGGTTTGAACACCAGTTTCAGCGGAGTAATTTCGTGCCGAAAAAGTGGTACATCGTTCATACATATTCGGGTTTTGAGCATAAGGTCAAATCGGCCCTGGAGGAGCGTATCAAGAGTGAGGGGAAAGAAGCTCTGTTCGGTCAGATTCTCGTACCCACAGAGAAGGTGATCGAGCTCGTGAAGGGACAGCGTAAAGCTTCATCCCGCAAATTTTACCCGGGGTACATTCTGGTACACATGGAATTGAACGATGAGACGTGGCACCTGGTTCGTCACACTCCCAAGGTCACCGGTTTTATAGGGAGTCAGGAGCGCCCCATTTCGCTCTCCGACGAAGAAGCTGAGGGCATCATTCTCCAGATGCAGGAAGGCGCTCAGAAACCCCGCCCGAAGTATCGTTTTGAGAAAGGTGATGAGGTGCGCGTCATCGATGGTCCTTTTGCAAATTTCAACGGGACCGTGGACGAGGTGATGGCGGAAAAAGGAAAAGTGCGGGTTCTCGTCAGTATTTTTGGACGATCAACACCGGTAGAACTTGATTTCGTCCAGGTGAATCGTCACTAGGATCGGAAGCGAGCAGGTACAGATCAGGAGTCAAATACAGGATGGCAAAAAAGGTTGTAACAAACATCAAATTGCAGGTTCCCGCCGGTCAGGCGAATCCCTCTCCTCCAATTGGCCCCGCCTTAGGCCAACACGGTGTGAACATCATGGAATTCTGCAAGACATTCAATGCACGGACCCAGGGGCAGGAGGGCATGATCATCCCAGTGGTCATTACTGTATATGCCGACCGCAGCTTTACGTTCATCACAAAGACTCCGCCGGCTGCTATTCTCCTCAAAAAAGCAGCACAGATCGCCAAGGGGTCCAGTGAACCAAACCGCGCTAAGGTAGCAAAGATTTCCAGGGCTCAAGTTGAGGAGATCGCCAGACTGAAAATGCCGGATCTCAACGCTCGGGACTTGCAGGCGGCGATGGTGACCATCGAGGGGACTGCCCGAAGTATGGGAATTGAAGTGGAATAGGGAAACGTTATTGCGGGCGTATTGACCGCTAAGTTTTTGGAGAGTTGAAGATGGCGAAACACGGGAAAAAATATCGTGCTGCGCATGCCAAGGTGGATTCTGGCAGGCGTTACACCTTTCATGAAGCCGTCCAACTGGCGACAGAATGTACCTTTTCCAGGTTTGACGAAAGCCTGGATATTGCGGTGCGGCTGGGAGTCGACCCACGCCATGCCGATCAAATGGTGCGTGGTACAGTCGTTTTGCCCAACGGTCTGGGCAAAACCGTCAGGGTACTGGTTTTTGCCAAAGGGGAAAAGGTAAAGGAGGCCCTTGATGCCGGGGCCGACTATGCCGGCGGCGATGAACTCGTTGAGAAGATCAAGGAAGGTTGGCTTGACTTTGATAAGACAGTGGCCACGCCTGATATGATGGGAGCGGTTGGCAAGATCGGCAAAGTCCTTGGACCTCGCGGCCTGATGCCCAACGCAAAGATCGGAACGGTCACCTTTGACCTTCACAAAGCGGTGAAGGAAATCAAGGCCGGCAAGGTCGATTTCAGAGTCGAGAAGACCGGTATCGTTCATGCACCCATGGGCAAGGTGTCGTTCGGCCTGGAGAAGCTGATTCAAAACATCACCGCTTTCCTGGACACAATCATTCGGCTAAAACCATCTGCAGCCAAAGGAACCTATTTGCGTGGCATTGCCATTTCAACGACGATGGGGCCTGGGATTCAGATCGATCCGCTGGCCGTGAAATCGATCATGTCCTGATTCCCTCAGAAGGGAATCTATTGGAGCTAATGCAGAGACTGCCGTTTGGTGCTTTCAGCTGTCTGAGACCGTAGGTACATGTGAATGGTGTTTAAACCCCCTTTCGATTCAGGGGAACCTACCGAGATGGGTGAAGGAACCCAATCAGGCTCGCGGCCTCGAGTGATCCATCCTCTGGTGCTCCCACCCTCTGGTAGAGCAACAGAATAGAGTCGAAAGCGCACCGGCAGAAGAAGGGAGGGTAGAAAGACTTTGGAAAGAGCCAAAAAGGAGCAAGTGGTTGCTGATCTGCACCAAAAGCTGCAGCGGGCTACGGCGACTGTTCTCACCGATTTCAAAGGGTTGACAGTCGCAGAGATCACCGACCTGCGCAACGCCTTGGCGGCAGAGCAAGTCGATTACTGTGTGATCAAGAACACGCTCATGCGTCTGGCAAGCCAGGATACCAGTGCCGCTGTTTTGCAGCCCATTTTAGCGGGTACTTGTGCGGTTGCCATCAGTTATGGAGACCCGTCAGTCCCGGCAAAGATCATCAAGAAGTTCAGCAAAGCGAATGAAAAGCTGAAGGTCAAAGCCGGAGCGCTGGGGAAATCTCTCCTGAGTGTCGACGAAGTGGCCACCCTGGCGGATTTGCCGACGAAAGAAGAGCTTCTTGGCAAACTTCTTGGGACCTTCAAAGCAGTGCCTACCGGTCTGGTTACGGTTCTAAGCGGTGTAACAAGGTCATTTGTTGGTGTGCTGGCGGCAATTCAGAATCAAAAGGAACAGGCATAGTTCCGAGGGAGGAAGCAAGAAATGTCCAACATCAGTAAAGAGGATGTCATCACGTTTATTGAAAACATGACGGTCCTGGAGTTGAGCGGTTTTGTGAAGGAACTGGAAGAGCGTTTCGGAGTGAGCGCTGCTGCCCCGATGGCTTTTGCTGCCATGCCGGGAGCGGCTGCGGCTGAGGCTGCTCCAGTGGAGGAACAAACCGAGTTTTCAGTAGTGATTACCGGGGTGGGAGACAAGAAGATCAATGTCATCAAAGAGGTACGGGTGATAACCAGCCTGGGTCTCAAGGAAGCAAAGGACCTGGTGGAAAAGCTCCCGGGTGTGGTCAAGGAAGGAATTCCGAAACCGGAAGCTGAGGCGATTGCCAAACAACTGACTGAGGCAGGTGCCACCGTCGAAATCAAATAAGCTGCTATTTCCTGTCTGTGCATCGGAAACCGGCGGGAGTCGTTCTCCTGCCGGTTTCCGATTTCAATTTTTCAGCACCTTAATAATGTCGGGAGTGTGTGGATTCGGGATTGGATGCAGGAAGTCGAACCGTTCACTCTTTGCTCAGCAGTTATTAAGTTGCAGGAGTCAAAATGCCAACGGCCCTAACTCACGAATATCGGCTAAGGAAAAGTTTTGGGAAGATTCAAAAGATTGTTGACATTCCCAACCTGATTCAGATGCAGAAGGAAAGCTACGAGCAGTTTCTGCAGCGGGATGTCCCTCCGGAAGCACGGAGTGATCACGGGCTTCACGAGGTTTTCAAGAGCGTGTTCCCCATAGACGATTTCAGTGGTACGGCTTCCCTGGAGTTCGTTCAATACAGTTTTGGTGAAGTCAAATACGATGTCGAAGAATGCCTGGCAAGAGGCATGACCTATGAGGCGCCCCTGAAGATTGTCGTCCGTCTGGTCGTGTATGATGTCGACAAAGAAGCCGGCACCCGCTCCATTCGTGATATCAAAGAGCAGGAGATCTATTTCGGAACATTGCCGCTCATGACAGACAATGGGACCTTTATTGTCAATGGCACCGAGCGGGTCGTCGTGAGCCAGTTGCACCGCTCCCCCGGTATCTTCTTCGATCACGATCGGGGGAAGACGCATTCCAGCGGAAAGGTCCTATACTCGGCCAGAATAATCCCTCTTCGCGGTTCCTGGCTTGACCTTGAATTCGATCCAAAGGATATTCTTTACAACCGTATTGACCGGCGTCGCAAGTTCCCGGTAACCGTGCTTCTGAAGGCGCTTGGATACAGTACTGAAGAGCTTTTGAACTATTTCTATCCGAGTGAAAAAATCATCATCGGCAATGAAACCTTATCAGAAAAGGAATTGAACGCGGATATTCTTATTGGCAGCCGTGCCACGGAGGATATCGTCAATCCCGGTACGGGAGAAGTCGTAATCAAGAAGAATCGAAAACTGGGCAAACAGACGCTCAAGCGTCTGCAGGAACTCGGAATCCGCAGGTTGCCTGTGAAAACCGGTGATCTGGTCGGGCGAGTTCTTGCGCAGGATGTCGTGGATTACAGCACGGGCGAAATCGTTGCAGAGTGCAACGACACCATCAGCGAGAAGATGCTGGCCGACTTTCTGGCTCGTCAGGTACTAGATCTGGAACTGCTGCATCTTGAAGGGCACGATATAAGCCCCTCTTTTCGAAATACACTGCTCATGGACAAGGTGAATACGCGGGAGGACGCACTCATCGAGATCTACAGGCGCCTGCGCCCGAGCAATCCGCCTACCCTTGAGGTGGCCACCGAATTCTTCAACAACCTGTTCTTCAACCCCGACCACTACGATCTCTCGGAGGTTGGAAGATTCAAACTCAACCTGCAGTTGGGTCTTGAAGTGCCCCTGGAATACCGGACTTTACGTCGTGAAGATATCCTGGTGGCGGTAAGGCACCTCATTCGCTTGAAGGATTCACAAGGGGCTGTCGACGATATTGATAATCTGGGAAACCGTCGTGTTCGGGCCGTCGGGGAACTGCTGGAGAATCAGTACCGTATCGGGCTGGTGAGGATGGAGCGCGCGATCAAGGAGCGCATGACCCTTCAGGAGGTCGAGGCGCTTATGCCCCACGACCTGATCAACGCCAAACCGGTCTCTGCAGTGGTGAAAGAATTCTTCGGCACCAGCCAGCTTTCCCAGTTCATGGATCAAACCAATCCTCTCTCGGAGATCACCCACAAGCGGAGGCTGAGTGCTCTGGGCCCCGGCGGCCTTACGCGTGAGCGTGCCGGTTTTGAGGTCCGTGACGTGCATCCCACGCACTATGGTCGGATTTGTCCCATTGAAACGCCTGAGGGTCCCAACATCGGACTGATCGTGTCACTCTCGACTTATGCCCGGGTGAATCCCTACGGTTTTATCGAGACCCCCTATCGCAAGGTTGAGGCCGCCAGGGCAGGGAGTAAGGTGCACTACCTCACCGCCATGGACGAGAAGGAATACCCCATTGCTCAGGCTAACGCTGCGCTGGATGAGAACGGACGATTCACGAGCGGTCAGATTTCTTCCCGTATGGCAGGTGAATTCGTCATGGTCCCACCGGAAGAGATCCGTTACATGGATGTTTCACCCAATCAGCTGGTCAGTGTTTCTGCATCCTTGATTCCGTTTCTGGAACACGACGATGCCAACCGGGCGCTCATGGGTTCCAATATGCAACGTCAGGCGGTGCCTCTTATCCAGACGCGATCGCCCCTGGTGGGCACGGGAATTGAGCGGATTGTTGCCAAGGACAGCGGGGTGACCATTGTTGCCAGGAGAGCCGGGATTGTCGAGTATGTGGACGCCACTCGAATTGTTGTCCGGGTGACTGAAGAAGAGATCGAAGCCAAAAGCGCTGTAGACATCTACAAACTGATCAAATTCAAACGCTCGAATCAGAACACCTGTATCAACCAGAAGCCTCTGGTATACCAGGGCGACTTTGTACTGAAGGGCCAGATCCTTGCCGATGGACCTTCTACCGATCATGGAGAACTGGCCCTGGGCAGGAACGTGATGGTCGCCTTCATGAGTTGGGGGGGGTATAATTTCGAGGATTCCATCCTGGTTAGTGAAAGGATTGTCAAAGAAGACGTTTTCACCTCCATTCATATCGAGGAATTTGAGGTCGTAGCGCGTGATACCAAGTTGGGCAAAGAGGACATCACGCGGGATATCCCCAATGTTGGTGAAGAGGCCCTGAAAGACCTTGATGAGAGCGGTATCGTTCGCATTGGGGCCTACATCCAGCCCAATGACATTCTGGTGGGGAAAGTGACGCCGAAGGGCGAATCGCAGTTGACCCCGGAAGAAAAGCTTCTGCGAGCCATCTTTGGAGAAAAGGCCAGTGATGTTAAGGATACCTCACTGCGGGTCCCACCGGGTGTAGAGGGTATCATCATTGATGCCAAGGTGTTTTCGCGAAAGGGTGTTGAGAAGGATGATCGGACCCGGGTGATCGAGGATCAGGAGATTGCACGACTGATGAAAGATCAGCGGGATGAAGTGGAGATCATCCGCAAGACCACGGTGAGGAGACTGGCAAAGCTCCTGGAAGGTAAGTCAAGCGACAGCGCCGTGAAAGACGGCAAGAAGATATTTGTGAAGAAGGGTGAGGAGTTTACCGAGGACCTCCTTTTGAAGCTTCCCAGTGTTCTCTGGGGTCAGATCGGTGCGGCCAAAGACCCATCTATCCCGATGGAGATTGAAACCATCTCCGAAACCTATCGGATACAGGTGGAACAGGTCAAATCGCTTTTTGAAGAAAAGGTCAACAAGCTCAAGAGAGGTGATGAGCTTCCGCCGGGGGTGATCAAGATGGTCAAGGTTTATGTGGCCGTCAAGCGCAAACTCCAGGTTGGAGACAAGATGGCGGGTCGCCATGGCAACAAGGGTGTGGTTTCCCGCATCTTACCGATTGAGGATATGCCGTACTTTCCCGATGGAACGCCGGTGGATATTGTCTTAAACCCTTTGGGCGTTCCGTCTCGAATGAATGTCGGGCAAGTGTTGGAGACTCACCTGGGCTGGGCAGCCAAAGGGCTGGGGCAGCAGCTGGCCGAGATGCTTGAAGCACAAAAGAAACGAGAGGCATTTAAGGACAAACTCAAGCGCATCTACAATCAGCTGGAATTCGATGCGTACTTTCAAGATGCGGGCGACAAGGAGCTCAAAGCTTTGGCCAGCGATTTCAAAGAAGGGCTTCATGTGGCCTCCCCGGTCTTTGACGGCGCCGAAGAAGCCGAGATACGATTGTTTCTCAAAGAAGGAGGACTTCCTGAAAGCGGTCAGATCACCCTGTATGATGGACGTACCGGCATGCCCTTCGACCGTGCGGTTACAGTCGGCGTCATGTACATGTTGAAACTCCATCACCTCGTGGACGATAAGATTCATGCGCGTTCCATCGGTCCTTATTCCCTGGTGACTCAGCAACCCCTGGGCGGTAAGGCTCAGTTTGGAGGGCAGCGCCTCGGCGAAATGGAAGTCTGGACTATGGAAGCCTATGGTGCCGCTTATGCGCTACAGGAGTTCCTGACCGTCAAGTCTGATGATGTGGCAGGCCGTACACGGATGTATGAAAAGATCGTCAAGGGTGACAATACCCTTGAGGCAGGCTTGCCCGAATCCTTCAACGTGCTGGTGAAGGAATTGCAGGCACTGGCCCTCGATGTCAGACTACTGGAAGAAGACGAAGGGAATTAGACAAGGAGGTTCCTTTGAAAGAGCTTTATAGTCTTTTCATGAAGCCCAAGGACCCGTTGCATTTTAATGCGGTGAAAATCATGATTGCCTCGCCGGAGCGGATCAAGGAATGGTCGTATGGTGAAGTGAAGAAGCCTGAAACCATCAATTACCGCACTTTCAAACCGGAACGGGACGGGCTCTTTTGCGCCAGGATCTTTGGACCGACTAAAGATTACGAGTGCAACTGCGGCAAGTATAAGCGAATGAAGCATCGCGGGGTCGTTTGTGAGAAGTGCGGCGTTGAGGTCATTCAGTCAAAAGTCAGGCGTGAGAGGATGGGCCACATTGAACTGGCTGCCCCGGTCGCTCACATTTGGTTTCTTCGCAGTCTCCCGAGCAAGATCGGCAATCTCCTGGATTTGACCCTGAGGGAACTGGAAAAGGTCCTCTACTTTGATTCCTACATTGTCTTGGATCCCGGCGATACGCCTCTAAGTCGCGGTGAGCTCCTGATGGAAGAAAAATACCGCCAGATGATGCAGGACTACCCCAGTGCCTTTACTGCGGGCATTGGTGCCGAGGCGATCAAGGTGCTCCTGAGCGAACTGAATCTGGACCTTCTCGCCTCGGAGCTCCGTGAGGACATGTTCAAGACCAATTCCATGGCAAAACGCAAGAAGCTCGCCAAGCGATTGAAGATCATCGACGCATTCCGTGAGTCGGAAAACAAGCCCGAATGGATGATCATGGATGTCATCCCCGTGCTGCCCCCTGACCTCAGGCCTCTTGTTCCTCTGGATGGCGGCCGTTTTGCCACCAGTGACCTCAATGATCTCTACCGGCGGGTTATCAACCGGAATAACCGGCTCAAAAGGCTGCAGGAGCTCAATGCTCCGGATATCATTATCCGCAATGAGAAACGCATGCTCCAGGAAGCGGTGGATGTGCTTTTCGACAATGGACGGCGTGGCAAGACCATAACGGGGGCGAGCAAACGCCCGCTGAAATCACTCAGTGATATGCTCAAAGGCAAACAGGGGCGGTTCCGGCAGAACTTGTTGGGGAAGCGTGTCGACTATTCGGGTCGTACCGTCATCGTGATTGGTCCCAATTTGCGTCTGCATCAGTGCGGGCTGCCCAAGAAGATGGCCCTGGAGCTCTTTAAGCCCTTCATTTACAATAAACTCGAAGAGAAGGGCTACGTCACCACCATCAAGGCTGCCAAGAAGATGGTGGAACGCGAAACCCCGGAGGTCTGGGATACCCTCGACGAGGTTGTGCGCGAATTCCCGGTCATGTTGAACCGTGCCCCGACTCTCCACCGTTTGGGCATCCAGGCCTTTGAGCCGATCTTGATCGAGGGCAAGGCCATTCAGCTTCATCCCCTGGTTTGCACGGCCTTCAACGCTGATTTTGACGGCGATCAGATGGCGGTTCACGTTCCCCTGTCCATCGAGGCTCAGGTGGAAGCCCGTGTGCTGATGATGTCCACCAACAACATACTCAGCCCCGCTCACGGCGACCCGATCATCGTCCCTTCCCAGGATATTGTTCTTGGGATCTATTACATGACACGCGACAAACCCTTTGCCAAAGGAGAGAACAGTTTCTTTGCAGATCGCGAGGAAGTACGGTGTGCTTATGATGCAGGGCAAGTGGAATTGCATGCGAGGATTCAGGTTCGCATCGGGGAAGAACGGGTTAAAACGACGGTCGGTAGGGTATTGCTGTCCGAAATTCTCCCTGAGGACCTGCCTTTCTCGGCGATCAACCGGGTTATGAATAAGAAGGCTTTGGCACAGCTGATTGATATCTGCTATCGCAAAGCAGGCGTCAAGGCAACGGTCATTCTCGCAGACCAGCTTAAGGACCTGGGCTATGAGTTTGCCACGCGTTCGGGGCTTTCGATATCCATAAACGATATGGTCATACCCCATCGAAAACCGGAAATCCTGGATCATGCCTTTGATGCAGTCACGGAGATCGAGCGTCAGTACAATGAAGGGTTGATCACCGAAGGTGAAAAATACAACAAGGCTGTGGACATCTGGGCAAAGGCTACGGAGGACGTTGCTGCCGAGATGATGAAGGAGATCGCCACAGCTGAGGTCACGACTGCTGACGGTGAAGCCAGGCAGATTGAGGCGTTTAACCCGATTTTCATGATGGCGGATTCGGGTGCTCGAGGGAGCAAAGACCAAATGCGCCAGTTGGCTGGAATGCGCGGTCTGATGGCCAAGCCTTCCGGGGAAATTATTGAAACCCCCATCACAGCCAATTTCCGTGAAGGCCTTACCGTGTTGCAGTACTTCATTTCCACTCATGGAGCCCGGAAAGGCCTGGCTGACACGGCCCTCAAGACCGCGAATTCCGGATACCTCACTCGGCGCCTGGTAGACGTTTCACAGGACGTCATCATTTCGGAGCCGGACTGTGGAACGATGGATGGCATCAAGGTGGAAGCTCTTCTTGAAGCTGGAGAGGTCATTCAACGGCTGGGAGAGCGGATTCTTGGGAGAATCGCCCATGAAGACATCTCGGACCCTGTAACGGGTGAAGTGCTCCTCGCCGCCGGCACCGAGATTGATGAGGAAGGGGTTCAGCGAATCGAAGACGCCGGTATCGAAAGCGTGGTCATCCGGTCCGCATTGACCTGTCGCAGTCAGCGTGGAATATGTGCGATGTGCTATGGTCGCGACCTGGCTCAAGGACAGCTGGCGCAGATCGGTGAAGCCATCGGCATCATTGCCGCTCAGTCCATAGGCGAGCCCGGCACTCAGCTGACCATGCGGACCTTCCACATCGGTGGAACTGCCAGCAAGAGCATTGAAAGGACTTCTATTAATAACCGCTATCCAGGAATGGTCCGGTTCTTAAACTTGAACACTGTGCGTAATCGTGAGGGTGATCTGGTGGCAATGAACCGCAACGGTGAGATCAGCATTATGAGTGAGACCGGGCGGGAGCGGGAGCGCTATATCATCAACTATGGGGCAAAACTCAAGGTGGAAGACGGCCAACAGGTTGAAGCGGATTCACTCCTTGCAGAATGGGACCCTTTCACCATGCCTATTCTGACTGATGTCGCCGGGCATGTGAAGTTTGGAGACATCGTTGAAGGCCAGACCATGCAGGAGAAGCTCGACCCTGTTACGGGAAAGTCGAGCAAAGTCGTTGTGGAATACCGCGATGCCGATGTGCGTCCCCGTATTTCGATCAAGGACGAAAAGGGCAAGACGGCTCGTGTGGGTGAGGGCGGAGGTTTTGCCCGCTATTTCATGCCTCTTGGAGCGATCCTCATGGTCAATGAAGGGGATCAGACCTTCCCCGGAGATGTGCTGGCAAGAATTCCCAGGGAAACCACGAAGACCAAGGATATCACGGGCGGCCTTCCGCGTGTGGCGGAGCTTTTCGAGGTTCGAAAGCCTAAGGAAAATGCAGTGATTACGGAGATCGACGGCACAGTCAGCTTCGGAAAGGATACCAAGGGAAAGCGCAAGGTCACCGTCGCGCCGGATGTGGGTGACCCAAGGGACTACCTCATACCCAAGGGAAAACACATCAGTGTCCACGAAGGCGACTATGTTCGTGCCGGCGAACCACTCATGGATGGATCTCCGAACCCGCACGATATACTCACGGTGCTGGGGGAGAAAGAAGTCGCAAAATACCTGGTTGACGAGGTGCAGCAAGTTTATCGGCTGCAGGGCGTAAAGATCAATGACAAGCATATTGAAGTGATCGTCCGTCAGATGTTGAAACGTGTGAGAATTACCGACCCGGGTGAATCGGAATTCCTGATGGGAGAGCATGTTGAAAAGGCAATCTTCGAAGAGATCAATCAGGCTCTGCAGGGTGAGGGAAAGCGGCCTGCTGCCGCAGAACCGCTCTTGCTTGGAATAACCAAAGCTTCACTGAGTACTCAAAGCTTCATCTCGGCAGCATCGTTCCAGGAGACCACCAAGGTCCTCACTGATGCCGCTACTGCCGGCAAGGTTGACTCCCTGCTTGGACTTAAAGAAAATGTCATTATGGGCCGGCTTATCCCCGCAGGTACCGGGCTGCGACCCTATCGCGACCTGCGCCGATGAAATCGGTGCTCAGAGTTCCAATAAGCTCTTGACAAAGGGATTGCCGATTTGTAAAAGGAGCAGATTTGGAACGGAAGGCATGGGAACAATAAAGCCTTGGAAGAGGGATTCTTGAATTGAACGGAGTAAATGAGTAATGCCCACGATCAGTCAACTTGTTCGAAAAGGGAGAGAGGAGATCCGGAAGAAATCGAGCACACCGGCCCTTCAGAGTTGCCCTCAGAAACGAGGAGTGTGTGTGCGAGTGTACACGACAACTCCCAAGAAACCCAACTCCGCTTTACGGAAGATCGCGCGGGTGCGCCTCACCAATGGGATCGAGGTCACCTCGTACATCCCTGGTATCGGACATAACCTTCAGGAGCACTCCGTGGTTCTGATCCGCGGCGGGCGTGTCAAGGACTTGCCTGGAGTCAGGTATCATATCATTCGTGGTACATTAGATGCGCTGGGGGTAGCCGACCGGAAACAGGGGCGGTCGAAATACGGTACCAAGAAACCCAAGTAGATGACTGTGGCAAACCTTTGGGGGCCATGGCTTGGGATCTTCAGTCATGGCCCTCTTTATCTTTTTAATTTCTTTGCGGGTCGAGGAAACAGATGCCAAGAAGAAGGGAAGTTCCAAAACGAGACGTTCTTCCGGATCCGAAGTACAACAGCAAACTGGTTGCCAAGTTCATGAACAATGTAATGCGTCGCGGAAAAAAGAGCCTGGCAGAGCAGATATTCTACGGAGCCTTGGATCTCATTGAACAGCGCAGCAAACAGGATCCCCTGGATGTATTCCACAAGGCCCTGGACAATGTAAGACCCATTATAGAGGTAAAATCAAGGCGTGTAGGGGGAGCAACCTACCAGGTACCGGTAGAGGTTCGCAGTGAACGGCGGGATGCTCTGGCAATGCGTTGGATCATCAGCTACTCCAGACAACGTTCCGAAAAGACTATGGTTCAGAAGCTTGCCGGTGAGTTGCTTGACGCTGCACAAAGCCGCGGTGGATCGGTAAAGAAGCGTGAGGACACCCACCGCATGGCTGAAGCAAACAAGGCTTTTGCCCACTACCGATGGTAGTGACATGAATGAGAATCACAGCTGAAGCCGAAACCACCGGAAAGAAGCGGCGCGGGTAGGTCTGTTGTAGATCTGGCCGGGATCAACGAACATGGAAAGTGGGGTCAGGCAACCACGGTTTTGAGTTTGGGTGAGGAGGAAGAACGATGGCGAAGAAGAAGTTTGAGCGGACGAAGCCGCATGTGAATGTGGGGACGATAGGTCACATAGATCATGGGAAGACGACGCTTACGGCAGCCATTACGAAGCAGTTGGCGAAGCGTGGGAAGGCGCAGTTTGTGCCTTTTGATCAGATAGACAAGGCCCCTGAGGAGCGAGAGAGGGGGATCACGATCGCCACGGCTCATGTGGAGTATGAGACCGATCGTCGTCATTATGCTCATGTGGACTGTCCCGGGCATGCCGATTACATCAAGAACATGATCACGGGGGCCGCTCAGATGGATGGGGCCATACTGGTGGTGGCGGCCGATGATGGTCCGATGCCGCAGACGCGGGAGCATATTCTTCTGGCTCGGCAGGTGGGGGTCCCGTACATAGTAGTATTTTTGAACAAAGTGGACATGGTCGATGATCCGGAGCTGATCGAGCTGGTGGAGTTGGAGTTGCGGGAGTTGCTGACGAAGTATGGGTTTCCGGGCGATGATATTCCGATCATCAAGGGGTCGGCGCTGAAGGCATTGGAGACGGACAATCCGGACAGCGGCGAAGCGCAATGCGTATATGAGTTGATGAGTGCGATAGATGAGTACGTACCGGACCCGGTTCGGGACATTGACAAGCCTTTTCTGATGCCGATAGAGGATGTTTTTTCGATAAGCGGACGTGGGACGGTGGTAACGGGTCGGGTAGAGCGTGGAGTGATCAAGGTAAGTGAGGAAGTGGAGATTGTTGGTTTCAAGCCCACATTCAAGACGGTATGTACGGGCGTGGAGATGTTCCGCAAGACATTGGATCAAGGGATTGCGGGGGACAATGTAGGGGTGCTGTTGCGTGGGACGAAGCGAGATGATGTAGAGCGGGGTCAGGTTGTGGCCAGGCCGGGCTCCATCACGCCGCACACGAAATTCAAAGCGGAAGTGTATGTATTGAAGAAAGAGGAAGGTGGGCGGCACACGCCGTTTTTTCCGGGATATCGGCCGCAGTTTTACTTTCGGACGACGGATGTTACGGGTGTGATGACGTTGCCGGAAGGGGTTGAGATGGTGATGCCCGGAGACAACATCAGCACAGAGGTTCAGCTGATCACCCCGGTGGCGCTTGAGAAAGAGCTCCGGTTTGCCATTCGCGAGGGGGGACGTACCGTCGGGGCCGGTGTCATCACGGAAATCATTGCTTAGCGGACCGCAGAGACTCAGGGCATTGAAGGGTCCTCAATACAAGCTCACAATTTCGAACATGCAGGAATCATATTTATGATGACGAATCAAAGAATTCGCATCCGCCTTAAAGCGTACGACCACAAACTGCTGGACCAATCGACCAATGAGATCGTTATGACGGCAAGGAAAACGGGGGCCCGCGTAGCTGGGCCGATTCCGCTGCCAACGAGAATTCACCGCTACACCGTTCTACGATCGCCGCATGTCGATAAGAAGTCCAGAGAACAATTCGAGATCCGGGTTCATAAACGGCTGATCGATATTCTGGACCCAACCCAGCAAACGGTTGACTCTCTGATGAAATTGGACCTTTCTGCGGGAGTTGATGTGGAAATTAAGCTGTAACCTTTTGCGGAAATTGCTTTTTGAAAGAGAGCGGATCTCATGGTCAAAGAAATCATTGGACGCAAGCTGGAGATGACCCAACTGTTTGCAGACGACGGCTCGGTTTTGCCCGTGACCTTGATCGAGGCAGGGCCCTGTGTCGTGACCCAGATCAAAACGCCGGAAAGAGACGGATACTCTGCTCTGCAAATCGGTTTTGGGAAATCCAAGCCCAAGAATGTCAACAAGCCTCAAAAGGGGCACCTGGATAAAGTGGGTAAGGGTTATTTTAAAATCCTGCATGAGGTGAGGACCGACGAGATCGGCGACTTCCAAATGGGCGAGGAGCTGTCAGTGGACTCGTTTGAGATCGGGGAAGTCATCGACGTTACGGGAACGAGCAAGGGAAAGGGCTTCTCGGGTACCATCCGGCGCTGGAATTTCCAGCGGGGGCCTGCGGGCCATGGATCCAAGAACGTTCGGGAACCCGGTTCCACCGGAAATGCAACCTACCCCGGGCGGGTCATCAAAGGAAAAAAGATGCCTGGGCAGAAGGGCAACAAGCGTGTTACACTCATGGGTCTAAAGATCGTGGATATTCGACCGGAAGAGAATCTGCTGATTGTCAAGGGATCCATCCCAGGTTCCAGCAACGGGATCGTTTATATCCGAAAAAACAACCGAGTTAGATGATCTCTATCGAGGTCGGGTGCGAGAGAATTTGGGGAACACTATGCCAACAGTGGATATTTATAGTATTGATCGAACGATTATCGGCCAGTTGGAGCTGAGTGACAACGTTTTTGCCGTGCCGGTGAAGCCCCAGGTGATGCATGAGGTCGTGCTGTATCAATTGGCCAAGCGCCGGGCGGGGACCGTGCAAACCAAGGGGCGAAGCGATGTCGCGGGCGGTGGGAAGAAACCCTGGCGTCAAAAGGGAACTGGACGGGCAAGAGCGGGAACAAGCAGATCGCCCGTTTGGAGAGGGGGAGGGACGATCCATGGTCCACACCCGAGGTCCTATGAGATGCGGGTCCCCAAAAAGGTTCGCAGGTTGGCCCTGAAGATGGCTCTGAGTCAGAAGCTGCTGGATCAAGAATTGACAGTCCTGGATAAGCTTGAGATGGAACGGATCAGGACAAAGGACTTTGTGGCGGTGCTGAGCCGGCTTGATCTGAGGAAGACCTTAGTGGTTCTGCCCCATCGGGATGAGACAGTGGAAAAGTCTGCTCGCAATATCCCCAACGTCAAGGTCCTGCGCTCCGAGGGGCTGAACGTCTACGATCTCCTTGATTACCACAATGTGCTGTTGACTCAGGAATGCATTGGGAAAATAGAGGAGACACTGGGACCATGAACAGGAATGCGTATGAGATTCTGAAGCGTCCTCTTATCACCGAAAAGAGCACAATTGAAAAAGATAGGGGCAACAAGCTGGTCTTCGAAGTGGATCGGCGAGCGAACAAGATTGAGATCAAATCAGCGGTCGAGCAGATGTTCAAGGTCAATGTTCTGGATGTTACCACCATGACTGTCCGTGGGAAGAAGAAACGCGTCGGCCGCTACTTTACCAGGCGTTCGGATTGGAAAAAAGCCATGGTTACGGTCAAACCCGGGCAGCGTGTGGAATTCTTTGAAGGCGTGTGATTGGAGAGAGGGCGCAAATGGGCATTAGAAAAGTAGATCCAACATCTCCTGGGCGGAGGTTTCAAACCTACAGTACTTTTGATGAGATCACCCGCGCCGAGCCCTTCAAAGGCCTGCTGCAACCTCTGAAGAAGACTGGAGGACGTAATAGCCGGGGGCGTGTAACGGCCTGGCATCGGGGTGGAGGGCACAAGCGCCGCTATAGGGTGATTGATTTTAAGCGAGACAAAGAGAACATCCCCGCTCAAGTTGCCAGCATTGAATATGACCCAAATCGCTCCGCCAACATCGCCCTGCTCAACTACAGGGATGGTGAAAAGCGATATATCCTTGCCCCTGTGGGGCTTTCGGTGGGTGACACGGTGATCATGAGCAGGGATGCCGATATCAAGCCGGGAAACTGCCTGCGCCTCTCCGATATCCCGTTGGGCACGGTGGTGCACAATGTTGAACTGAAGCCCGGTAAAGGTGCGCAGCTGGCGCGGTCTGCAGGTTGTAGCACCCAATTGATTGCCAAAGAAGGCAATCATGCCATTCTGCGTTTGCCCTCCAGTGAAATGCGAATGGTGCCGATCAGTTGCCGGGCGACTGTCGGGCAGGTGGGAAATATTGATCACGAAAATAGATCTTTGGGCAAAGCGGGGCGGACACGCTGGATGGGCATTCGCCCTCATGTTCGCGGTGTCGCCATGAACCCTGTGGACCACCCCATGGGTGGTGGCGAAGGCAGGAGTTCAGGGGGGCGGCATCCATGCACGCCCTGGGGAGTTCCCACCAAGGGCTACCGCACTCGGAAATCCAAACAGAGTGACAGGTTCATAGTTCGCCGCAGAAAGTAGGATGAACTGCTGATCTGCATGTTTTGGATTGGCGCTCGGGTGCGGATCATTTTGGATATGAAAAGGAGGAAAAGGTGCCTCGCTCGCTAAAAAAGGGACCATTCGTTGATGAGCACGTCATGGAGAAGGTACTCAAAGCAAAGGATACGGGCGATCGACGAATCATCAAGACGTGGTCGAGAAGGTCTACCATTATCCCGGAATTCGTTGGGGTGACGCTTGCCGTTCACAATGGAAAGAAATTCATTCCCGTCTTTATTACGGAGAATATGGTGGGGCATAAACTCGGTGAGTTTTCGCCAACCCGAACCTTTTACGGTCACGCTGGGGATAAGAAGTCGAAAGTGAAAGGAAAGAAGTGATGGAAGTGCGAGCGGTTGGCAAATACCTACGCGTTTCTCCATATAAAGTCCGCCTCGTTGCTGATCTGGTAAGGGGAAAAAAGGTTGACGAAGCCTTGACCATCCTGAAATTCCTGCCGAAGAAGAGTGGCCGGTTGATCAACAAGACCCTTCGTTCCGCCGTTGCCAATGCCGAGAATACCTATACTATTGATGTCGATACGCTGTTTATCAAGGCCATCCATGTCGATGAGGGGCCCAAACTGAAGCGATGGCGTCCTCGCGCAATGGGCCGGGCCACTCGAATATTGAAACGTACGAGCCACGTGACGATGGTGCTTGCTGAGAAGTAGGCAGGGCTTTCTCCATTTCATGGAAACCCGGCAATAACAAACGGAGGTGTAATTTGGGACAAAAGGTTCATCCAACCGGATTCCGTCTGGGCGTTCACAAATCTTGGGATTCAAAATGGTTTGCAGCGAAGGATTACGCGAAGCTGGTTCAGGAAGATTTTATGATCCGGAATTATATCAAGGATCGCCTCTTTCATGCGGGTATTGCGAGAGTGGAGCTTGAGCGGGCAGCAAACAAAGCCAAGATCCGCATTTTTACAGCTCGTCCCGGGATTGTAATCGGTAAGAAGGGTGCTGAAATAGAAGCCTTACGACGGGATCTGGAGAGCAAGTTCAGGCGTGAAATCCTCATCGATATCCAGGAGGTTCGTCGGCCGGAGCTCGACGCCACATTAGTCGGTGAGAACATCGCACTTCAGCTTGTTCGCAGGGTGGCCTTCCGACGGGCCATGAAGCGCGCGGTCAGTGCTGCTCTCAAATTCGGGGCCAAGGGGGTTCGAGTAGCCTCTGCAGGACGGCTGGGTGGTGCCGAAATGGCTAGAAGAGAATGGTATCGTGAGGGGCGAGTTCCGCTTCACACGCTCCGTGCAGATATCGATTACGGGACGGCTCTGGCTCGAACTACGTATGGGGTTATCGGAGTCAAGGTTTGGATTTTCAAGGGAGAGGTTCTTCCCTGATCCAGTACAGCTGAAAGCGGTGGATGCCGTTCAGTCCAAGAGAGAGCTGCAACGTGAATAATTGGACGGGCTGGAGTCGGGGTTTGCGCTTTGTTGGCTCGGGGCAGGTGTTAGCAAGCGATACCGGCCACAAGCCATGAGAAACAGGAGATGCAGTAATGTTAGCACCCAAACGAGTCAAACACAGAAAACAGCAAAAAGGCCGTATGAGGGGAATGGCTGCCACGGGCAATCACGTGAGTTTCGGCGATTTTGGTCTGAAGGCTCTTGGGAACGGCTATGCAACCTCTCGACAAATTGAAGCGGCCCGTATAGCCATAACACGTCATGTGAAGCGTGGAGGCAAGGTGTGGATCCGGATCTTCCCGGACAAGCCGATCAGCAAGAAACCAGCCGAAACTCGTATGGGCAAAGGCAAAGGGTCTCCTGAAGCTTGGGTGGCGGTTATCAGGCCGGGACGTGTTCTCTATGAAATAAAGGGAGTTCCTGAGGCGATCGCCAGGGAGGCACTTAACTTGGCTGCACACAAACTCCCCATCCAGACACGCTTCGTGTCGAGGCAGGATGTTCTATGAAAGCCAGTGCTCTGCGAGATATGACAAGGGATGAACTGAATCAGAAACTGGACGAGCTTCGAGGGGCTCTATTCAACCTCTCCTTCCAGCACAAAACCGGCCAGCTGGAGAATACGGCACAGCTCGATAAGACGCGCAAGGCTATTGCAAGGGTTTTGACCATCCTAAGTGAATTGGACCATAAGACCACGGTATGAGGCTGCCAGCTATGGAAGGAAAGAAGTCGGGAAGGAAGACACGCATCGGAACGGTGACCAGCAATAAGATGGAGAAGACCGTTGTTGTCAGAGTAGAGCGTTTGGTGCATCACAGCAAATACCACAAGTTCATTCGGCGGCAGAACAAGTTTACGGCCCATGATGCTCACAATGCGTGTCAGGTGGGGGATCGAGTGCTCATCGAAGAGTCCCGCCCTCTGAGCAAAACCAAACGCTGGGTTGTCGTGAGAACTCTAGAGAAAGCGGTCCTGTGATGGGGATTGCGGATCGAAATCTCAGTCTTTGAGACCTTCTGATTCGCTGTGTGAAGACGGAGTAATATATGATTCAAGCGGAAACTCAACTGAATGCTGCCGACAATTCCGGAGCAAAGCGTTTGTATTGCATTAAGGTCCTGGGCGGTACAAGAAAACGTTACGCATCGGTTGGTGATATCATTGTAGTCTCAGTGAAAGAAGCTATCCCCAATGCTAAAGTGAAAAAGGGGGATGTGCTTCGGGCTGTGGTGGTACGTACGAAGAAAGAAGTCAGACGTCCGGATGGGTCCTATATCAAATTTGACGATAATTCCGCCGTTCTCATAAACGCTGCAAAAGAGCCCATCGGTACACGCATATTTGGCCCTGTAGCACGGGAATTGAGGGCCAAGCAATTTATGAAGATCATCTCACTTGCTCCTGAAGTGCTCTAGATCTGTACGAGGACATGCTTCCATGGAAGAATGCAGGAAATACCGTATAAAGAAGAATGATACTGTGATGGTTATAGCTGGTAAGGAGAAGGGTAAGAGCGGCAAGGTGATGCGGATCATACCCAAGAAGGATCGGGCTATCGTCGAAAAGCTGAACATCGTCAAGCGCCACCTCAAGCCGAGCCAACAAACCAGGCAGGGGGGGATACTCGAAAGGGAGTCTCCCATTCACATATCCAACTTGATGTTGATCTGTTCAAAGTGTACTGACCCGACCAGAGTTGGCTTCAAGATTCTGGAAGATAATCGAAAGGTCCGTTACTGCAAAAAATGTAACGAGGTGATCGACTAGGGGGAACCCGGGTCGATTGGTTGGTCGGGACTGGAGGCGATTCATGGCACGGTTGCGAGAAAAGTATCAAGACGAAGTGGCTCCCAAACTGGCGGAGAAGTTCCAATATAAGAGTCCCATGCAGGTTCCGAGGCTCAAGAAGATAGTCGTCAACATGGGCCTTGGAGAGGCAATTCAGAATATCAAAATATTGGATTCGGCCGCTGAGGAGCTTGCCCAACTCACCGGCCAGAAGGCAGTCATTACCCGGGCGCGCCAGAGTATCGCAGCGTTCAAGCTCCGTAAGGGAATGCCCATTGGCTGTATGGTTACTCTGCGTGGTGACCGGATGTACGAGTTTTTTGACAAACTGGTCAATGTTGCCTTGCCGCGAGTCCGTGATTTTCGTGGGATCTCTTCCAAAGCTCTTGATGGGCGAGGCAATTACACTCTCGGCATCAAAGAACACATCATTTTCCCTGAGATTGATTATGACAAGATCGATAAGATCAAAGGGATGAATATCACCATTGTCACCAGTGCCCGAACAGATGATGAAGCTCGAACGTTACTCTCGCTGATGGGTATGCCGTTTAAACCATAGGAAGAGGAAGAGGAGGCATCCTTGGCAAAGAAATCACTGATTGCAAAAGCAAAGCGTCAGCCGAAATTTGGTGTGAGGACATACAACCGGTGCCCTCTCTGTGGGCGACCGAGGGCTTATATAAGGAAATTCGGCATATGTCGTATTTGCTTCCGGACCATGGCGCTCAAAGGAGAACTGCCCGGTGTCATCAAATCGAGCTGGTAGCGATAAGGATATCTTAGAGGAGCGAGTTTTATGGCAGTAACGGATCCAATTGGTGATTTTATTAACCGTATAAGAAATGGACAGAAGGCCCGCTTTGAAAAAGTGGACATTCCATCCTCCCGGATGAAAGCCAGCATCGCCCGGCTGTTGAAAGAAGAGGGTTACATCAAGAATTTCAAGCTCATCAGGGATAACAAACAGGGAGTGCTTCGCGTCCAATTGAAGTATGGTGAGAATCGCGAAGGGGGTATTGCCGGTGCAAAACGCGTAAGCAAGCCGGGATGCCGCGTCTATGTGGGGCATGATGAAATCCCCAGGGTCATGAACGGTATGGGAATTGCCATACTGTCTACATCAAAGGGTCTGATGACTGATCGGCAGGCTCGAAAAGAGATTGTTGGCGGTGAATTGCTTTGCACTGTCTGGTAGGGAGCGTTCACGGGGACTCGAAAAGGCCCCCCGCTGATTGCTCATTACCATGGGGTGCGCTTTTGATATGCAGGAGCAGAACCATGTCACGCGTGGGAAAGTTGCCCATCATTATTCCTCAGGGAGTGCAAATCTCCCAGGAACAGCTCATGTTGACCATAATGGGACCAAAGGGTACTCTGGCTCGTCCAGTGCCGGAACAGTTGGATCTCGAAGTGGGACAGCAGTCTATCCAAGTCAAGCGCAGAGATGATTCCCGAGCGTCTCGATGCCTCCACGGGTTGATGAGAGCGCTGGTCTTCAATATGGTCCAGGGGGTGAGTCAGGGTTTTGCCAAGAGCCTCGAAATTCAGGGAACAGGCTATCGGGCCGATGTGCAGAAAAATGTCCTGAATCTGAGCCTTGGTTATTCTCATCCCATCAATTTTGAATTACCCGAGGGTGTGACAGCCACTGTTGAACGGCAAAACCTTATCCGGTTGGAGGCAATCGATAAAGAGTTGCTGGGACAGACAGCTGCCCGCATTCGCGCTCTGCGAGCGGTTGAGCCGTATAAGGGGAAGGGCATCAGATACTCGGGGGAGAAGGTCAGACGCAAAGTGGGTAAGGCCGGTTCCAAAAAATAGGGTCATATAAGGAAAGTGAAAGAATGGCTTCGATAACCAACTCTCGGGAAGTAGCGCGCATCAGGCGCAAGAAGCGAATCCGGAAGAAGTTGACCGGAGGTTCTGAGCGGCCTCGATTGACTGTCTTTCGTAGCGACAAGCACATTTATGCTCAGATTGTCGACGATACCATTGGTTCAACGCTCGTGGCTACCTCAACGCTCTCACCGGAATACAAACAGCTGGAAGCATCAAAGAGCAAGGTGGAAGCTGCGAAACGGATTGGGGAACTCATCGCTCGCAAGGCCAGAGACAAGGGTATTACCAAGGTGGTTTTCGACCGCAATGGGTTCATCTACCATGGCCGGGTGCAAGCTCTCGCTGACGCTGCCCGTCAGGCTGGCTTAGACTTTTAGATTCAGTCAATCTTTACTAACGGAGGCATGCAATTGTTAGCTGTCGAATCCAGTCAACTCCAGTTGATCGACAAGGTTGTCCACATCAGTCGAGTGGCCAAGGTAGTCAAAGGTGGCCGGCGATTCTCTTTCAGTGCAATAGTGGTCGTGGGTGACGGCAATGGACGGGTGGGCTTCAGCCTAGGGAAGGCCAATGAAGTGCCTGAGGCTATCAGGAAAGGTCTGGAATCTGCCAAGAGAAGCATGTTCAGTGTCCCGCTTGTGGATGATTCGATCCCCCATGAAATCCTGGGGCGTTTTGGTGCTTCATCCGTTGTTCTGAAACCGGCATCGCCGGGGACCGGTGTGATTGCGGGCGGTTCGGTGCGCGCCATAATGGAAGCTGCAGGCATTCATAACATTCTAACCAAATGTATTGGATCCAGAAATCCTCATAACGTGGTAAAGGCCACGCTGCAGGGGTTGAGGCAGCTACGTAGCGGTGAGCAGGTGGGCAAATCGCGTGGGCGTGATATTCACGAAATCCGGGCCTGATGCAAAGAGCTGAAGAGTCAACCGCCGGATCATGAAGGCAGGGGCGTTCCTCCTGGATAGTGATCGGGTTCGTGGGGATTATCAATCTGAGTAGTATGAGGAAATTGACATGGCAAAATCGATTCAGGTCACGCTGGTTCGAAGTCCCATTGGCCACCCTGAAAAGCATCGGAAAATCCTCCAGGCACTGGGGCTTACCTATCTGAATAAGACGGTAACCTTGTTTCCCACCCCAAGCATTATGGGGGCGATTCGCAAGATTATCCACTTCGTTGAAGTGAACGAAATCTAGAGAGCGGAACCATTCGCAATCATTTGGATATAGAGGATCATGAGACTCGAAAATCTGGCACCCGCAAAAGGGGCAAAGAAAAGCAGAAAACGAATTGGGAGAGGTACGGGTTCTGGTCTCGGTAAAACCGCGGGGCGTGGGACCAAGGGACAGAAGTCGCGTTCTGGAGGCGGAACGCCGCCATGGTTCGAGGGTGGTCAGATGCCTCTTCAGCGCAGAATACCGAAGCGAGGATTCTGTAATCTGTTCAAGAAGCGGTATCGCATTGTCAACGTGAGCGACCTCGAGCAGTTTGACAGCGGCAGCGAGATCGGACCAAGAGAATTACTCCAGAGTGGGCTTGTGAAGGCTGGGAATGAGGGGATTAAGTTACTGGCCGATGGCGAAATCAGCCGTCCATTCACCGTTCGGGTCAACAAGGCAAGCGCTGCTGCAATAAGCAAAGTGGAGACAGCGGGTGGCCGGGTTGAATTGATCCCCGAGCTGAAGAGGGACTAAGGGGTGCTTGCAGCCTTTCAAAACATTTCCAGGATTCCGGAGCTCAAGCGCCGGATTCTTATGACTTTGGCCTTGTTGGCGGTTTATCGTGTCGGGGCCCATATCCCAACCCCCGGTATCAACGCTGATGCTCTGGCCGCCTTCTTCAAAGCAGTCCAGGGAACACTTCTTGGGCTCTTTGACATGTTCTCCGGCGGTGCTTTGAGTCAACTGTCTGTTTTCGCACTGGGCATTATGCCCTATATCAGTGCGTCCATCATCCTCCAGCTCCTCACCGTGGTCATTCCCCACCTGGAGCGCCTCAGCAAAGAGGGAGACGCCGGACGTAAGAAGATCACCCAGTACACTCGTTATGCCACGGTTGGGCTCAGTATCATCCAGGGATTCGGCATTGCCGTCGGAGTCGAGGGGATGACAGCCCCAGGCGGTGAAATGGTCGTTATCAATGCCGGTTGGGGTTTTCGGCTGATTACGGTTATTACCCTCACCGCCGGGACGGCGTTCATCATGTGGCTCGGTGAGCAGATTACCGAACATGGGATTGGGAACGGCATCTCGCTGATCATCTTTGCCGGCATTGTTGCTGGGATTCCAAATGCGCTTGTCAATACCATGCGCCTGCTCGATACTGGCGAGATGAGCATTTTCATCGTCCTGTTCCTCCTCGTCATGATGGTGGTGGTGGTGGCCTTTATCATTTATATGGAACGGGGCCAAAGGCGCATTCCGGTGCAGTACGCCAAAAGGGTGGTCGGTAGGCGGGTCTATGGGGGGCAGAATACGCACATTCCTCTAAAGATCAACACATCCGGCGTTATTCCGCCGATCTTCGCTTCATCGATTATCATGTTCCCCGCCACAGTGGCAAACTTCATAACCGTCCCATGGGTCCAATCGTTTGCCAACTACCTGACCCCCGGGCATTGGTTGTATTCTGCTCTATATGTCGGTTTCATCATCTTCTTCTGCTTCTTCTACACCGCGATCGTTTTCAATCCGGTGGATGTTGCCGACAATATGAAAAAGTACGGAGGCTTTATTCCGGGTATCCGGCCCGGTCGCCCAACGGCTGAATACGTTGACAAGGTGTTGAGCCGTATCACGCTGGGAGGGGCCATTTACGTTTCGGCAGTCTGTGTTTTGCCCACTATTCTGATTCAGAAGTTCAGGGTGCCGTTTTATTTTGGCGGAACAGCCCTGTTGATCGTTATCGGTGTGGCGATGGATACACTGGGCCAGATTGAGGCGCACATGCTTTCTCGGCATTACGAAGGATTTCTCAAAAAAGGGCGTATTCGTGGACGCAGGTAGTAGACTGCCGATAGCGGTATGGTATGAGCGAGAGCAACCGGTTTTGGACCGCCTTCGGGTTAAAGTTTTAGAAAGACCCGGTTGCAGCGCAGAGAAAGCCATGAGGGTTAGATGAACATCATCCTGTTGGGGCCGCCCGGTGCAGGCAAAGGAACACAGGCAAAGCGTCTGACAGGCAGATATGGTATCCCGCAGATATCAACGGGTGACATGCTTCGGGCAGCCCTCAAGAAGGGTACGGCGTTGGGGCTTGAAGCCAGAAGATACATGGATCAGGGGGAGCTCGTCCCGGATAGCGTTGTCATAGGGTTGGTCGAGGAGCGGATTCAGCAGGAAGACTGTGTAAAAGGATTTATGCTGGATGGTTTTCCTCGTAACGTGAGCCAGGCAGAGGCCCTCGACAAGGTGCTTGACCGGATCGGCCGGAGGATCGACTGCGTTATCAGTGTTGATGTGCCTGGCGACGAGCTGGTTCAGCGTTTGACCGGCCGACGGACGTGCCGGGACTGTGGGGCAGGCTTCCACGTTCTATTTGATCCCCCGAAAACTGAGGGGGCCTGTGACAAGTGTGGTGGATGTCTCTACCAGCGAGATGATGACAATGAAGTGACGGTCTCATCCCGCCTCAGGGTTTATGAAGCTGCTACGAAGCCCTTGATCGACTTTTATGAGAGGCAAGGGAAGCTCCGTTGTATCGACGGAACGGGCACGATGGACAGTATTCTTGCTCGCATCACGGCGCTGCTCGGATAGAGGATGTGATAGTTGATTGTATTGAGATCTCAGCGTGAAATCGAGAAGATCCGGAAAGCGGGTCTTATAGTCGCTGAGATTTTGGAGTCTCTGAAAGAACATATTCAGCCCGGTGTCACCACCTGGGACCTGAATTGCCTGAGCGAGGAGCTGGCAGCAAAGCGAGGCGCTTCGCCTGCCTTCAAGGGATACCATGGATATCCCTTCGCCTTATGCACTTCGATCAATGAACAGGTTGTCCACGGAATGCCGTCCAAGCATCGCCAACTGAGGGAAGGCGACATTATCAGTCTTGACTTCGGTGTGATGGTCGATGGGTATTACGGTGACGCAGCCATCACCGTTCCGGTGGGGATGATCGGCAAGGAAGCCAGAGAGCTTTGCAGGGTAACCGAAGAGGCGTTGTACCTGGGGATCCGACAGGCGCTCGTGCGAAACAGGCTCTCAGACATCTCACACGCCATTCAGGAGTATGTCGAGGCGCATGGGTTTTCAGTCGTCAGGGAATTTGTTGGACATGGGATCGGAACTCAGCTGCACGAAAGCCCGCAGATTCCGAATTACGGTCCGGCTGGAAAAGGGGTCATGTTGAAGCCGGGGATGGTTTTTGCGATCGAACCGATGATCAACCAGGGTTGCGCTGAAGTGGACATCCTTGAGGATCAATGGACCGCTGTTACGGTTGACAGAAAGCTTTCAGCCCATTTTGAGCACACGATTGTGGTGACGGAAAACGAACCAGATATTTTGACGAAAAGATAAGCGGCTATTTACAAGGAGCGTTTCCTGGAGTATTATTACGGTTTTAGAGGTCAATCGGACTCAAGGAGAAAGTCAAACGCATGGCAAAAGAAGATGTCATCGAAGTAGAGGGCACGGTGGTTGAGACTCTTCCCAATGCCATGTTTCGTGTCGAGTTGCCCAATGGTCATCGGATACTGGCTCACATTTCGGGTAAAATGAGGATGCACTTCATTCGAATTCTTCCCGGAGATAAGGTGACGGTCGAGCTATCGCCCTATGATTTGAGCCGAGGCCGTATCACCTACAGATCGAAATCCTAGCAGATTTTTGTGGCTTGAAGGAAGAAGGAGATGGTGGCATGAAGGTGCGAGCATCGGTTAAGAGAGTATGTCGGAAGTGTCGGATCATTCGCCGTCATGGCACAGTGCGGGTTATCTGCGAAAATCCACGACACAAGCAGAGACAAGGCTAAGAGGAGGAGCTCACATTGGCACGTATTGCCGGTATTGACTTGCCAAAGAATAAACGCATAGAGATCGCTTTGACCTACATCTATGGTATAGGGCGCCCGACTTCCCAGAAGATACTCAATGAGGCCAGCATCAACTGGGACACGAAGAGTGACGATCTTACGGAGTCTCAGGTCAACACGATCAGGCAGATCATAGATTCCCATTTCAAGGTGGAAGGCGACCTGCGCACTGAAATATCCATGAATATCAAGCGTCTGATGGACTTGGGCTGTTACCGTGGCCTGAGGCACAGGCGAGGATTACCGGTCCGTGGACAGCGGACCCACACGAATGCCCGTACCCGGAAAGGACCGCGTCGGTCGGTTATGGGCAAGCGCAAGAAGGCATAACACGGAGGAATCATGGCAAGAGAGAGAGTCACCTCGCGCAAGAAGAAAGAGCGCAAGAATATTTTGAATGGTGTGGCCCACATCCGTTCAACGTTCAATAACACCATTGTCACCATTACCGACGCAAGCGGCAATGCCCTTGCGTGGGCCAGTTCCGGGAGTCAGGGCTTTAAGGGGTCTCGAAAAAGCACTCCGTTTGCTGCTCAGGTGGCGGCTGAGGTTGCATCCAAGAAGGCGATGGAGCATGGGGTTCAGAACATAGAAGTGTACGTGAAGGGACCGGGATCAGGTCGTGAAGCGGCGTTGCGTGCTTTGCAGGCTGCCGGCTTCAATATCACCGTTATCAAGGATGTCACACCGATTCCTCACAACGGATGCCGGCCTCCCAAGCGCAGGCGGGTTTAATCAAAGCACTTGAACCCATGCATCAGGATTTTATGACTAGACCATTGAAATGAGGAGATAACTTTGGCTCGCTACACCGGTATGAATTGCAGGATTTGCCGAAGAGAGACGATGAAGCTCTATTTGAAGGGTGATCGCTGCTATTCCGACAAGTGCGCTGTTGAACGACGTAACTTTCCACCTGGGCAACATGGCCAGGGGCGTGGAAAATTCTCTGACTATGGGCTCCAACTCCGCGAAAAACAGCGGATTAAGCGGATGTATGGCCTGCTTGAAAAGCAGTTCAAGACGTATTTCAAAGAGGCTGATCGCCAGAAGGGTATCACCGGTACGAACTTCCTGATCCTGCTCGAACGCCGTTTAGACAATACTGTTTACCGGATGGGTTTCGCTAATTCTCGCGATCAAGCCAGGCAGCTGGTCCGGCACAAGCACATACTGGTTAACGGCAAGAAAGTGGACATCCCATCGTACTTGCTGCGTCCGGGAGATACCGTTAGCGTCGTAGAAAGCAGCAGGAGCCTGGTGTGCATCAACGACGCCCTTGAGGCCCTTGCGCGCAGGGGGCTCGGGCCCTGGCTGGAAGTGGACAAGGGTAAATACGAAGGCATCGTTAGAGCTCTTCCAACTCGGGAAGAAATGAATCTGCCGGTACAGGAACAGCTCGTCGTAGAGTTCTATTCCAAGTAAATGGCCGTATTCTTTCTTTACAGCCTCTCGCCTGGCTTGAGGGGTTTCGGGGGATCTCTGAGCCATGACAGGACTGCCTTTCCAATGTTGATCAAGGCCTAGTCTGAGCCTCTTTTCTAATGGGGAAATGAGATGCAAAAAAACTGGCGCGAGCTAATCAAACCCAAGCGCTTGGAAGTGGATTACAAGGGCAGCGCAAACACTTATGCCGAATTCAAGTGTGAACCGCTGGAAAGAGGGTTTGGCATTACCTTGGGGAACGCTCTTCGACGCATTCTTCTCTCTTCACTTCAGGGTACAGCCATCACCAGCGTCAAAATCGATGGTGTGCTTCATGAGTTTTCGACCATCCCCGGGGTTCTTGAAGATGTAACCGATGTCATCTTGAACCTGAAAGAGATCCGGTTGAAGATGCACGGAGAGGGCTCGCGATTGCTGGTTATTGAGAAGGAAGGCGAAGGGGAAGTTACCGCCAAAGCCATTCAGACGAGTGAGATGGTTGAAGTATTGAATCCGCAACAACACATCTGCACGCTCGCCAAAGATGCTAAGCTGCGCATGGAGCTGGTCGTGAAGCAAGGCAAAGGCTACCAGCCCGCAGAACGGAGTGCCGACGAGGACCTGGTTATTGGGACCATACCGATCGATGCCATTTTCACTCCTGTTCGGAAGGTCAGCTACAGTGTGACGCAGGCCCGGGTCGGTCAGATTACCGATTTCGACAAGCTGACCATGGAAATCTGGACAGACGGCAGTGTCAAGCCTGACGATGCACTCGCTTATGCTGCCAAAATCCTCAAGGATCAGCTAAGCATCTTTATCAATTTTGAAGAGGAGGCTGAGGCGCCCGAAGAAGAAATAAAGATGGAAGCAGCATTTAACGAAAACCTTTTTCGCAGTGTTGATGAGCTGGAGTTGTCGGTTCGTTCGGCAAACTGTCTGAAGAATGCAGATATTCGCTATATTGGTGAATTGGTTCAGAAGAGCGAGGCTGAAATGCTGAAAACGAAGAATTTCGGCCGAAAATCTCTTAATGAAATCAAGGAAATTCTCGCAGAAATGGGACTGTCGCTGGGATTGAAGCTCGATAATTTCCCAAGCCGTCCGGATATTGAGCAGCGAAGAAAGGAGCAGGAGTAGCCGTGCGTCATGGAGTTATCGGCAGGAAATTGAATCGGACAACAAGTCACCGGTCAGCCATGTTTCGAAACATGGTGACTTCGCTGCTGGAGCATGAGCGGATTTTCACGACTCTTCCGAAAGCAAAAGAGTTGCGTCGCTGGGCAGATTGGATGATTACACTCGGGAAACGGGGAGACCTTCACGGAAGGCGCCAGGCGCTTGCAACGATTCGTGACAAGAGCACCGTTCATAAGCTTTTCGCAGAGTTGGGCCCACGCTATCAGAATCGTCAGGGGGGGTATACGCGTATTGTCAAAGCCGGCTATCGGCGAGGGGACGCATCCCCTATGTGCCTGATTGAGCTGGTGACAGATACGAAGACTCCAAGTAAAAAGGGGCGTCAGAAGGACACTGCTCAGGTCGAGCAAAGACGTGAGGCGGATGCCGTCCAGCAGTCCCCCACCCGGGAAGGTGAAGAGTAAGACCGGAGCAGGGATTCAGTCCACGAATCATCGGGCTTTCGGTTTTCAGGCACCTCAATTGTCAGAACAAAAAACAACCCGCGTCTGCGGGTTGTTTTTTTACCTGAAGATTTGTCTCTTGCATAGAGGGCGAACCAGCACTACGTCAGCTTCTCTTCCTCTCTCTGGAAGTGCCATGCACATTCCTTGCAAGTGAAGCCGCTCCACATGCCTTTTGCCGCCTTATCGAGACAAGAGTCGTAGAACTGGCAGGCAAAATTCCTGACCCCTCTACCTTCTTTACACATGATAGGGTTTGCGAGATTCCTCCCATCTCTCTCAGACTGAATCATCTGCCCCCGGTAGGCCTTATCTTTTGGCATCTTGACTGTCTCCTCATCAAAGCCACAAATCTCAAAGGATACGTCGGCTCTCATTGCCAAACTGCTCCGTCACGACCAGAAAAAGCGATTGCTGATTCACAGCAGGCAAAACATCTTGGAATTCCGTGTCCCGCCCTTAACGGATGTCCGCTCTTTCGATATCTGATGACCAGAAGGCCATGACAAGCCGTTGACTAATTCTTGATGAAAGCTGCCACGAGCCACCCTCGTCCTGAGTGGAATTTTATAATCAATTTCGGATCAAGTGGCAATATGTTCTGGGTGAAGTTGGAAAGTGACAAAGCGGGAGGAATGTGCTAAAGATAACACATTGCCGTGAAGATTTGCAGCGAACCATAGGGGAGGAAGCGTGATGAAAATGGACGAGTATAAGAAAATAATTTCCATGGCCGTAGACAATGAGATTGAGGCATACGATTTCTACACAGCTGTTGGCGAAAAGGTTAAGGATGCCAGTTTGAAGGCTGTTTTCAGTGACCTGGCTGCTGAAGAAAAGAACCACAGGCAGCTACTGCAGGGGTTGCTCTCAGAGGCAAAGCCAATGCGTTTTGATGAGGTTGAGGACTACAAGGTTTCTGAAACGGTTGACAAGCCGAAGCTCAGTATGAGCATGAAGCCTGCTGATGCCTTGGCCCTGGCAATGAAGAACGAAGAAGAAGCCATGAATATGTATGCAGAACTGGCCGAGCGCAGCCTTGACAAGGAACAGAAGGAGATGTTCGGGGCACTCGCCCGGATGGAAAAAGGCCACAAAGCCAAGCTTGAGAACATGTACACCAGCATAGCCTTTATTGAAGTGTGGTGACCCTGGTCTGAATCCACTGGAAAACGCACCGATATCGCAAGGAAAATGAAACCTCATATCTTTTGGGGGCTGCCCATGCGGGCAGTCCCGCTCCTCTTTCGGTTCCACCCGCAGCTTCTCTGAGGGCTTCTTCTTGTCATCTCGAAAAAAGTCGGGTTAGAAAGGCAAAGAATCAACACGCTGTGCACAACAGGTTGCCTGCCTGCCATCGGCTCGAAATAGCACTCTTCGGGAAGGAGGCATTCCAGCACATGCCGCCGAGTCTTGGCTTGATTCTACATCTGGGTATTGGGACATGAGATCAGCCATATTGCCAACGGCGATATGGTGACTCTGGCCCTGATTCAGGGGGTTGTCAATACCTTCGTTATCTTCCTGTCCCGGGTCGTGGGGCATGTTGTCGACCGGGTGGTTTTCAAAAGCGAGCGAGGCCACGGACCGGCCTTCATTCTGACGACCCTGGTCGCTCAGCTCCTATTTGGGGTCCTTGCCACCGTCATCGTCATGTGGTTCAGTCGGCAGTGAGAGTTTCTCTCACCGGCGACCGTGAACTGCACCAAAAGGGGCGGCGTGAAAGTGCAGTATCG
>CAYTWB010000011.1:0-68032 GCA_964441945.1 uncultured Syntrophobacteraceae bacterium | reverse complement strand
TGCGCCGGTGGGCGCGGAGCGTCCAGCGTGTGCGTTCCCACGCAGAGCGTGGGAACGAGGGGGGAAAGGAACTATCACTTATCCACCTTTTATTGCCGGCGGGCCAGCCAGTCTTCCACCGGCGTGAAGGGACGCTGCTGTACCTCAGCGGCTTCCGCCAGCAGGAGCTCCCCGTCGACGCACGTGAGACCGCGTGCCAACCAGGGGTCGGCCAGGCACGCTGCCGTCAGCCCCATGGAGGCAATGGCCGCGACCTTCGGCAAGATGGCTTCACCGTAGCCGGCGGAAGCGGTCACCGGTACCGCCCCCGGGATATTGTCGACGCAGAAATGCCGCACCCCGTCAACGATGTAGATCGGATCGCTCCAGTTCGTGGGCCGGCTGGTTTCGACGGCCCCTGCCGTATCGCAGGAGATATCGACAATGAGTGCCCCCGGCTGCATATCAGTGAGCATACGGCGGGTGATCAGGTGGTCGGTACGTGTCTTGGGCCAGAGCACGCAGTTGATCACCACGTCGACGGTCGGCAGATGATCTGACAGAGCGGAGATATCGTTCACCACCAGGCTGCGGTCATGCCAGTCGAGCCGGGCGGCCCTGCGGGCCCCCGCAAAAACGTCGAGCCCCACCACTGAAGCCCCCAAACCCAACAGCACTCGCAGGGCTCCCCGCCCTACGTTTCCCAGCCCCAAAACGAGGGCCTTCAAGGGGGCCGCGCCAAAATGGCCCATGAAATGGCGGCCGGTCCCGCCATACGGGGCAAGACAGAGCCTTACTGCTTCCAAAGCCCCGATCTCGCCCGCCAGGGCACAGTTGGGAGACCCAAAAGGGTGTGTGTTTTCAGCCGAAACGGCGGCCAGCCCCACTTCCAGAAACCGGTCCAGTTGGGGCCGGTTGAGGGCGGCGTGGATATTGGTGAACAAGATGTGATCGCGCCGCAGCAGGGGGTATTCTTCAGGCAGGATTTCTTTGACTTTCACGATCATCTCTGAAGCGCCAAAAACCTCTTGAGCCGAAGCCGCAATCACGGCACCGCTCTGCTCGTAGGCGGCATCGGGAGCTCCGGATTGTACCCCTGCCCCCTGCTCCACCAGCACTTCATGCCCTTTGCCGGTGAGCACTGCAACATGCCCGGGCAGGAAGGCCACGCGGCCTTCCTGGGGTTTGATTTCTCTAGGAATGCCAATTCTCATGAGTTCCTCTCCCTGGGTTGACGGATCATGTGAGCACAGGGGGACTCATCCTCCGCCAAGATGATGAAAGCTTCGTTCTCTGTGCTCTCGGAACCCTCTGCGGTGAGATAATGAGCACTCCTGCCGCATCGCCTGCCTTTCATTCCTGTCCGCCGCTTGTCTCCTGCCGCAGGAGCCGGCTCAGGAAAACCTTTGCCCGCTCGGAGCCGGGGGATCGAAAGAAAACCTCCGGCGTGTTGATCTCCAGGATCTCCCCTTCGTCCATAAAGATAACCCGGTCCGCGACGGTGCGGGCGAAGCCCATTTCATGGGTGACGCAGAGCATGGTCATTCCGCTCCCGGCCAGGTCGACCATCACGTCCAGGACTTCTTTGATCATCTCCGGGTCAAGGGCCGAGGTCGGTTCATCGAATAGCATGACCTTCGGGCTCATGCAAAGACAGCGGGCGATGGCCGCTCTTTGCTGCTGGCCTCCCGAAAGCTGCCCCGGATACTTGCCCGCCTGCTCGGAAACCCGCACCCGTTCCAGATAGCGCATGGCCAGCAGCTCGGCTTCTCTAAGAGGCATCTCCTTCACCCAGAGGGGTGCCAGGGTGCAGTTTTCCAGGATGGTGAGATGGGGAAAAAGATTGAAGCTCTGAAAGAGCATACCGACTTCACGGCGCACCCTGTCGATGCGCTTCAGATCGTTGGTGAGCTCGATACCGTCCACCACAACGCGGCCTTCTTGAAATGTTTCCAGGCGATTGATGCAGCGCACCAGGGTTGATTTTCCGGAACCGGAAGGGCCGCAGATGACGACGCGCTCGCCCCCGGCCACTTCCAGGTCAATGTCTTTCAGTACGTGGAAACTGCCGAACCACTTATTGAGCCCCTCGATGCGGATGAGCGGCGGACGCCGGTCGGACCCACTCGAATCAACCATGGTCAACTCCGGTGTGATGCTTTTCCCGCTGCAACACCGTTTCCAGACGCATGCTGTAGCGGGAAATGCCAAAGCAGATCACCCAAAAGGCCAATCCTGCAAAAACGTAGGCTTCCTTGGTGAAACCAAGCCAGTTGGAATCCGCCAGGGCGCTCTTGAGGATTCCCAGGAGGTCCATGAGATTGATCACCGCCACCAGCGTGGTGTCCTTGGCCAGCCCGAGGCTGGTGTTGGTGAGTCCCGGGATGACCAGACGCAGGGCCTGGGGCAAAATGATTAGTCCCATGGCTTTTCGGTAGGGGAGTCCCATGGCTTCCGCCGCTTCATACTGACCCCGAGGGATCGCCTGAAGCCCTCCGCGTACCACCTCCGCCATGTAGGCGGCATAGAACAGGGATACTCCCACCAGGGCGCGCAGCAGTTTATTGATGTTCATCCCCTCGGGCAGAGTCAGCGGAAGCATTACGGAAACCATGAAGAGTACGGAGATGAGTGGAACGCCCCGGATGAATTCGATGAAGCCGATGCACGACGCCTTGATCACCGGCATGCTGCTGCGTCTTCCAAGGGCGAGCAATATACCGATGGGAAGAGACGCGCTGATGCCTACTCCTCCCAGGACCAGGGTGAGAAACATCCCTCCCCAGAGGTCCGTTTCCACCGGCTTCAGCCCAAAAACCCCACCGAGAAAACACGAGCAGGCGATGCATGGGTAAACGGTAAGGAGCAGCAGAAACCGCCAGCTCCTCTCGGAGCTGCTTTTCACGGTGATAAAAAGAATGAGCAGCGCCGCTCCGGTCAGGCCTAGGAGCTCTTCCATCTGGTAGCCGAGACGGCGGGCCAGAAAAATGATGCCCCCACAGGCAAGAACCGCCGGAATCATTATTGTTGCCGGGTGGACGGTAGAACGCCCATGGCTCTGAGACCCGCGATGGAACCATGCGAGGATCTTGGGGGCCGCAAGATAAGCGACGGCGACGGCGGCAGGGCCGATCCCATAGCCGCCCAGAATGAGACAGATCACGGCGACGAAGAAAACCCTCTGGGGCCAGCAGCTACGATTCCAGGACGGGGGCACAAGGGGGCCTGCCAGCAGCGGCCCAGCCGAGGCCGCAAGGAGAATGAACGCAAAATCGATGCGCCAGCGTTCCGATTCCGGGTAGAAGCCATACATGAGCATCCCCAGGCGGACTTTGACAAAGATCCAGCAGGCGCCGTCCGGATTCCCTTCGGGCAGACTACAGGCAGCGCGTGAGTCGCCGATCCAGTTGGCCTTGAAAACGGCCCACTCCAGAAAGGGAGGCAAAGCCCAACAGAGCAGGGCCAGGCCGGCGGCCGTCATGGCGGTATTGAGCCAGGAGGAGAAGAGATTCTGTCGCAGCCAGCCGATCACACCGATTTCGGTACGGGGAGGAGGCCTGTCGGGGGTGCGCGTGGTCTTGACGTACATGGATCAACGCTCCCGAATGGCCAGTCTGGCATTGTACCAGTTCATAACGGCCGAAATGGTGAGGCTCACGGTGAGGTAAACAAGCATGGTGATGGCAATGATCTCGACCGCCTGGCCGGTCTGATTGAGAGCGGTCCCGGCAAACACGGACATGAGGTCGGGATAGCCGATGACCACGGCCAGCGATGAATTCTTTACCAGCGTGAGGTGCTGGCTGGTCAGAGGGGGAATGATCACCCGCAACGCCTGGGGTATGACCACCAGGCGAAGGGTCATTGAGGGTCTCAAACCGAGCGCCCGGGCAGCCTCGATTTGTGCTCTCGGCACAGCCTGGATGCCGGCCCGGACGTTTTCCGCGATGAAAGCCGCCGTGTAGAGAGTCAGCCCCAGTACGAGCGCGGTGAATTCAGGCAGCAGGGTCAGCCCGCCCGAAAAATTGAACCCTTCCAGGACCGGCACTTCCCAATGAAACGGAAAGCCGGTGGCCGCCAGAGCCAGAAAGGGGAGCCCGACGAGCACTGCGGCAGACCCCCATAGAACGGGAAAACGCTTTCCCGTCATCCTCTGACGGCGCTTTCCCAGGATCACCACCGCTGCGGCAATGATTACGGCCAGCACCACAGCCAGCGCCACCACCTCGCTGCCGGGGCCAAAGATCGGCCTGGGAACGATCAATCCCCGGTTGCAGAGAAAAACCGTTCCATGCAGAGCCAGTGCCCGGTTGGGGCCGGGCAGGGGATTGAGGATGGCCATGTACCAGAAGAGCAGCTGCAAGAGGAGCGGGATGTTCCGGACTACATCGATGTAAGCATAGGCCAGGCGGCTCACCAGCCAGTTGCCCGAGAGCCGCAGGACGCCCACGAGGAACCCCAGGAGGGTTGAAAGGACGATGCTCACTCCCGATACCAGCAGGGTATTGAGGAGCCCCACCCAAAAGGCCCGACCGTAGCTGGAAGTGCGGCTGTAGGCGATGAGGGACTGACTGATATCAAACCCCGCCAGCTGCGCAAGGAAGCCGAAGCCCGAGGCGATACCGGCCTTCTTGAGGTTGTAGGCGGTGTTGACGGCGGCCAGCGATAGGGTCACTAAAATAGCGACCAAAACAGCAACCTGGATGCACCAGGAACGAAACCTCGGATCATAGAGCAGGCCTGATACCGGTTCACGATGAGGCGGATCAGCGGGTGACGGTACGGGCCGGTGGGAAGGTCCCGGCATTCCTGGCCTCCTGTAGGGGTCTGCACAACCTGGAAGAGAAGTTAACAGAGAAAAAACAGGGTCACCCCCCTATCGAGGTGTGACCCTGTGGGTTGATCCGCCTGTCAGCGGATGGGGGGAGCATACATCAGGCCGCCCTTTGTCCAGAGAGCGTTTTGCCCGCGCTCCAACTTGAGGGCGGTTTTGGGTCCCACATTGCGATCGAAGACCTCCCCGTAATTGCCCACATGCTTGATTATGCGATAAGCCCAATCCTTTGTCAGGCCGAATTGCTCGCCATAGTTCCCTTCCGTGCCGAGCAGTCTCATGATGTCCGGGTCCTTGGTCTGCAGCATCTCGTCGACGTTCTTGGAACTGACGCCCAGTTCTTCCGCATTGATCAGGGCAAACAACGTCCAGCGCACGATATCGCTCCACTGCTGGTCACCCTGCCGAACCGAGGGCCCCAGGGGTTCCTTGGAAATGATTTCCGGGAGAATGATATAGTCTTCGGGTTTGGACAGGGTCACCCGTCGGGCGGCCAATCCCGAACCGTCCGTTGTGTAGACGTCGCAGCGTCCGGTATCAAACATGACTGCCGACTCGTCGGCACTCTCGAAGACCACGGGCTTGAACTTCATGTTATTGGCGGCGAAATAGTCCGAAACATTCTTTTCCGTGGTGGTGCCGATCTGGATACAGATGCTCGCCCCATTCAGTTCCTTGGCACTCTTCACATTGAGCTTCTTGTTCACCATAAACCCCTGACCGTCATAGAAAATAACCCCGGCAAAATCGAGGCCCAGCTGCACGTCGCGCTCGAAGGTCCAGGTGGTGTTGCGAGCCAACAGGTCAATCTCGCCCGTCTGCAGTGCCGTAAAACGTTCTTTCGTAGTGGTGGGAACGAATTTGACCTTTTCCGGATCATTGAAGATAGCGGCTGCCAGGGCGCGGCAAAAATCCACATCCAGTCCGCGCCAGACCCCTTTGTCGTCCGGAACGGAAAACCCGGGAACTTTGCCGGCTACCCCTGCAACGACCTGCCCTCTGGCTTTGACGGTGTCCAACATTCCGGCCGAAGCCCCTGAAGTCCATACCATCATGACCAACAGCCCAAGGATCACAATTGTTCTGCGCATGAATCGTCTCCTTTCACTAAGGTTCGTTTATGCATCGCTGCCCAATAGAGTGACCATTATCGCAGGCCGTCATTCCGGGATGTTTCTGGCCGGAATCCAGATTACTTCCTGGATACCGGCTTGAAGCCTGCCGGTATGACGAACGGGAATTCGGACACTTGTCTCTAAGGCGCTGTACCTAGAATCGAGCTCGTTGCGAGACTTCGGCCTCTTTTCAGAAGTCCTGCATTCCTCACATCTGTTTGCCGGCGTCAGGAAAGAAAAGCGGTGAGCCGTACTTATCTTTTCCAAACTCCCCGATCTTCTTCTGAGTCTCCGGTGCAACGATGAACTCAACGAAGGCTTTGCCCCCGGCGGCGTTGACCTTGCCAAACTTGGCTGGATTCACCTGCATCACGTGGTAGATGTTGAGCAGCGTTTTGTCGCCTTCGGAGAGGATTTGCAGTTTGACATTCGCCTTTTGTGCCAGGTAGGTCCCGCGATCGGTAAGGGTATATGCCGCCTTCTCCGAAGCCATCAACAGGGTTGCGCCCATTCCCTGCCCGGATTCCTGATACCATTTGGCCCCAGCCGGTGTGACTTCCGCTTTTTTCCAGATGGAGAGTTCTTTCTTGTGGGTGCCGGAATCATCGCCTCGAGAAATGAAGGCCGTTTCCTTCTGCGCAATCGCCTTAAAAGCCTCTGCGCTCGGTTTTCCCTTGATTCCCGCAGGGTCGGCGGCCGGACCGACGATAACGAAGTCATTATGCATCACGAGCTGGTAATTGATGACCGCGCCATTGTCCACCAGCTTCTTTTCAGCTTCCGGAGCATGCACCAGCAAGACATCGGCTTCCCCCTTTTCGCCCATCGCCAGGGCCTGGCCCGTACCGGCGGAAATGGTCTTCACCTGGTAGCCGGCCTGTTTCTCGAAGATCGGCACCAGATAGTCAAGAAGCCCCGTATCCACGGTCGAAGTGGTTGTAGCAAGGATGATCGTTTTTTCCTGAGCCTGCAGGACGGATGTCCCCGCCAGAAGCACCACGGCCACGATCACACTAAACAAACAGAGCCTACAAGAAATCCTTTTCATACAGAAAACCCTCCTTTGATAGAATGTCAGCCCTTTTTCCCCTGAGTCTGCCTCCACTCCTTTGAATTGGGGAAGAAGAGGGGACTGCCGTACTTCTCTTTTCCAAAGTCCCTGATGATCTTCTGCCCTTTCTCAGGAGAGGTCAGCCACTCGACAAAACGCATGGTGGATGTGTAGTTCACCCTGGGAAACTTCTTCGGGTTCACCGGAATGAGGCTTATATAGTTCAGGAGCGCCTCATCCTTTTCCACCAGGATAACCAGCTTGATCTTGTCCTTGAGAGTGAGGAAGGTGGCCCGGTCCGTTACGGTGTAGGCCTCCTTCTGGTCCGCATACTGGAGGGTCGGCACATTCCCCGTGGCCCCCTTTTCGAAGACATTGTACCAGCTCCCCGTCGGCTTGATTCCGGCCTTTTCCCACAATGCCGTCTCGGCCATATGGGTGCCGGATTTGTCGCCTCTGGTCACAAAAAGCGCCTGCTTTTGAGCAATTGTTTTCAACGCTTCGGCCGCGCTCGCCATGCCCTTGATCCCGGCTGGATCTTTGGTGGGTCCCATGATGACAAAGTCGTTGTACATCAGGTCGATCCTCTCGGTGCCGAAGCCTTCAGCCACAAACTTTTCCTCAAGGGCCTTCGCATGAACCAGGACAAGGTCCACATCGCCCTTTTTGGCAATATTAAGGGCCGCGCCCGTCCCCGCACCCACATGGCGCACCCTTATGCCGGTATCTTTCTCAAAGGCCGTCTCAAGGGCGCCCACGATACCCGCATCAATCGGACCTATCGTACTGGAGAGTAAAACGAACTTGCTGTCCACCACAGGACCGACAGATGCGCAGGCACACAGTATGAAGATACATCCTAACCAAAACCACTTTCTCATAGATAGCCTCCTCTTCTCCGTTTGTTGAATAAAGAGCCCTTCCTGAATTCTATAAACCGTATGCTCCTTTCCGTTCAACCCATTTCCGAAGCCTTCCAGACCCCAGGACCTTGATGAAGGCCTGAATCCCCTTCTTGTTCACCTTTCCAGTTCTCAGGATTCCTCCGAATCCTGCTGCATGAGTTTCCGCTGTGCTTCTTCCTGTGCCAGCGCGGATGCAATGGCGGCTCCTGCAGCCGCAGAAAGCGGCCCTTTCCTGGAGCCGCCCTTCGTCTCCGGAGGCGACTCTCCGCCTGTACTCTGCTTCTCGGGAGCAGCCTCTTCCGGCAACCGCACCATGACGTGCCGGGTAGCGAACTCCAGACCCTTCTCATCGAAGAGCTCCTTCAGCCGTCTAAAGACCTGGCGCTGAATCATGAACTGGAGGCCCGGCTTGGATTTGAACTTCACTCTCATGATCAGGGCGGAATCGTCGAGAGCCAGCACGCCGGCGCACTTTATGGGTCCGAGCAGGTTCGGGCCCATCTCCTCATCCTGCTGAATCTCCTTGTCGATCTTCTTTACGACTTTTCGAACCTTGTCGACGTCGGTATCGAAGGGAACACGGAAGTCGAGCTTGGTTATGTTGTAGTCTCGAGAGAAGTTGGTCACCGAGCCCAACTGGCTGAAGGGGACAATATGGACCATGCCTCGCGTATGGCGGAGCTTGAGGGATCGGACGCTGATTCCTTCCACGGTGCCTTTGGCTTTGCCTGACTCCACATAGTCCCCGATGCGAAAGGCATCGTCGATGAGGAAAAAGAGGCCCGAAACAATATCCTTAATGAGATTTTGCGTTCCCAGACCGATAGCCAGGCCGAGAATCCCGGCGCCGGCCAGCAGCGGCTTGGTGTCGATACCCAGGGCGGACAAGACGATCAAAGCCACGATCACCAGCAAAACCACCAGCAGGAACTTGCGAAAGAGTTGAAGGAGAGTGCCGATGCGGCTCCCACCCGTGCCGCCGGCGTCGGAATCCTCATCGGCTTCGTAACTCCCCTGGACCTCCTTGAGCTTGCGGTTGATCGCCGCCTCGATGACCCGCCAGGCAACATAGGCGATTGAGATGACCAGCAGGACCTTCAAAGCCGCCCCCATGACTTCCTCTCCCACGTGGACCTCAATTCCCCACAGTCCGAGCATCCAGAAGAAAATGAGTCCCGCGATGGAAAAACTCAGAAGAGAGCGAAGAACCGGTACCACGCGACTCACGTGAGCAGGACCGCCGCTTGTTTTCCGGTCGGCCGGGGCTGCAGCCCCTTGCTCACCCGATCCTTCTCCAGATTCACATGGTGGTTGCTCCGCTTCCGGCTGATCCACAAAACCGACCAGGGTACTGAGAAGCTTCTGTCCAAGCCCGTTGAAGAGGATGAAAAGCAGGGGGCTTGAAAGGAGGCCAAGCATTGGGATCACGAGATCGGATTGACCCACCAAAAGATAGAACACCCAGAGGCACCACATCAGCACAAGATAGGGAAGCGCCAGCCAGTGCCAGAATGCAGCCACCTGCGAGCGCAGGAGATCCTTGCCGGAAGACCGCTCTCCGGCACCATGACGGATGATTCGGGCAACCGGCTGCCGGTTGTCAAAAATCAGGTAAACGAGCATAGCCAGGACGATGGCGGCGTTCACGGAACGAATGAAAACAACACTCTCTTCGCTGATCCCCTGCAGTTCCAGGAGCCCCCTGATCAGGAAGCCCACAGCGACGACCAGTACGATCGCCATGATCCAGCGATAGAGTGTGGGGGCAGCGCTGTCTTCCAACGGCACCCATCTCAGTGACGGACTGTCGGGCACCAGAAGAAAACGCAGGACCAGACTGATTCCCCGTACTGCGAGCACGACGATCAGGACCATCATTAGCACCAGCCTGGCAAAGGGGCCGCGATTGAAAAAAAGAAAGAAAAGACCGAGCGTGGCGGTGCAGAATACGCAAATCGCAAAACTCTCGAGCAGGCCCCACAGCAGGAGACGCTTGATTTTGACCATCCAATGATCGGGAGGCGACGCGATGAGCCGGCTTCGGATGTCACCCGCAGCGCGTCGAAACAGCCATTCGGCACCGACCCCGACCGCAAGCAGTGCCAGGATCGCCGCAAACATCAAGAAGGTCCCTTCCGCTCCTCCCTTGCCTCTGAGATCGGCGTAGGCTTTCGGCAAGAAATCAGGGACGGCTACGGCGCCCGAGCGGATATCCGCCAGGCGTTTATTGAACAGGCTGATGTTTTCTTCCGCCATTTGAGCCAGTCGGGCAACACCGCCGGGTGCAGGAGCCGTCTCCTTCCCGGCCTTAGCCGCCGCTTCCGCTGCCAGCTCCAGTTCGCGGATCAGCAGTCTTCGCACCTGGTCGTCGCTAAGACCGGCGACGATCTCGTTAATCTTCTCCTTACTGAGGTTCTCCGGGACCTCCGGCAGGGCCTTCTCGGATTTTTCCTGGGTTTTTTTCGATCCAGAGGAAGAGAAGAGCATGACCGCGCTTTTGTCCTTGGCGACTGCCGTTTCACTTCCCCAAAGCAGGCCGAGGAGGACCGCCAGCAAAAGGATTGATGGTTTGAAGAATCGATTCAACCGGAACATCTCTCACTCCCTCGATAGATGATCGTCACTAAGTACATCGCTGCCCAATAAAGTGACCATTATCGCAGGCCGTCATTCCGGCATGTTTCTGGCCGGAATCCAGAATAACTTCCTGGATGCCGGCCTGCGCCGGTATGACGAACGGGGATTCGGACACTTGTTTCTGAGGCACTGTACTAAGAGACTATCTCAAAATGGCACAAAGGCCGTTGAACGTCATTCCGGTATGTTTCTGGCCGGAATCCAGGTTTTATTAGGTGTTCTGGACCCCGGCGTTCGCCGGGGTAACGGTGTGAGCGAGTTCTGAGATAGTCTCTAAACCCTTATTGGGTAACTCCCCCCTCCGACTCGATCCCGGCCCCTTCCACAGGTGCTATGCTCTCCCATACATGTGAGTCAGCCTGAAAATCCTTGGGGCCAGATCCGGCGCCAGATCTTCGCAGCGGAACCTCCATCGCCAGTTCCCGTGTGCGGTTGCCGGCAGATTCATCCGCGCTGTTTCATCGAGGCCGAGAAAGTCCTGCAGGGGAACAATACAGGTATTCGCAACAGAGACCATGGCCTCCCGGATCAGGTGCCAGTGCACATCGTTTTCATCCATCGATCGGCCCAAATACTCCGTCAATTGCGCCTTGTCCGAGTCGTTCGTCTCCTGCCTGAACCATCCCCTGGTCGTGTTGTTGTCATGCGTTCCGGTATAGACCACGCAGTCGCTGACTTGATTGTGTGGAGCATAAGGGTTCTCGGCCACATCACCGTAGAAGGCGAACTGGAGCACTTTCATCCCCGGGAATCGAAACAAGCGCATGACTTCGCGAACATCCGGTGTGATCACCCCCAGGTCTTCAGCAACGATTGGGAGGAGAGTGAAGTGCCTGAAGAGCGTATTGAAGAAATCCCGAGCCGGTGCCTCCACCCACTTCCCATTGACCGCCGTTTCCTCGGAAGCGGGAATCTCCCAGTAGCCTGCAAATCCCCTGAAATGATCGACCCTCACCAGGTCGAAGAGTTTCAGGGTGTGTTCGAACCGCTTGATCCACCATTCATAACGGTTCCTTTTGAGAGCATCCCAATCATAGACCGGATTTCCCCAACGCTGACCGGTCGCACTGAAGTAGTCGGGGGGTACTCCCGCTACAAAGAGGGGGCTCTTCCTGTCGTCGAGCTTGAAGATGCCCGGGTTGCACCAGACGTCGGCACTGTCCGGGCTCACATAGATGGGCATATCGCCCATGACCCGGATGCTCTTTCGATTACAGTACTCTTTGAGCTCCTTCCATTGCCTGGAAAAGATGTATTGAAAGAACATCTCCTGAGAGATCTTCTCCGCAAGCATCTCACGCATCTCCGAAACGGCGCCCGCCTCCCGGTCCCTCAATTCCGAGGGCCACTCGTACCACGGCGCACCGGAGAAGTGTTCTTTAAGGGCTGCAAAAAGGGCATACCCGTCCAGCCACCAGGCGTTTGCACGGCAAAAAGACCGGAACCCCGGGCCTTTCGCATGGTCCAATTCCCACCAGCCGGTGCACGCTCTCTGAAGACGCTCGATTTTACAGGCGGTTACAGCCTCATAATCGACGGTTTCGGCTGAAAATGAAAGAACGCTTTCTATGTCGGTTGCGGCCAGCAGTCCTTCCTCCACCAGTCTCTCCAGGCTGATGAACAAGGGATTTCCAGCAAATGCCGAAAAGCTCGAATAGGGTGAATTCCCATAGACGGTTTCCGTCGGATTGAGGGGCAGTACCTGCCAGAGGCCCTGTCCGGCTTCATGGAGAAAATCCGCGAAGCGGTAGGCCTCCGGACCGAAATCCCCGATGCCGTGCGGTGACGGCAGGGAACTGATATGCAGAAGGATTCCACTTCTCCGGGCACTCATCAGGCTTCCTTCCTCAAAAGGCGTCCCGGCTGAACCTCACGGCCCCCGCCGGCGAGAGTTATTCCTGCTCCGGCGGGTCTTTTACGGCAACCGAGACGGCAAAAGGTCTCACGGCCTCTCCAACTTCACGAAATGCCGTTGCCAGGGGCTGAGGTCCACATAGAGCCCCGGGCTGATCATCTGACTTCCGTCCCGCTCGAATTCTTCCCCGGTGATCACATCGGTCAATCGCCAGGCATGGCCGTCCAGTTCATCGAAGGGGACTCGCACCAATCCCTGTGAGGGATAACCCGAGAAGTTGATGACGATGAGATACCGTTCCTCGCCATGACGTCGGCACCAGGCCACCAGGTTGTAATGACTCTGATTGTCCGGCCACCCTTCTCGTTCGCACAGGAGCCATTCCCCTTCTCGAAAGGTGTCCGAATCGACCGCCCGGAGCAGCTTCCGATAAAAGGCTTGAAGCGTTTCATCAACGGGCTCCTCGGGGCGTCTCCCGAGGAAAACCGGCAGCCTCACCTTCCGCCCCTCGAACTCCCCTTCGTGCAGAAGCCTGGCGCCGGGCAGAGTCGCCACCATGAGGGCTGCAGCGAGGTGTTTCGGGGGATAGAAGGTTATGGCAGCCCGCGGTTCATCATGGTTCTCGATGAACCGCACCAGCTTCTCCTGATAGCCCAGGTCGGCACAGAGATGGAGCCGCACGCTCTCCGCCGGCTCCTGCTCCATGCGGTCGTATAGCCGCTTGTCATAGCAGTAGTCAAATCCCTGCTGCTGCAATTCCCATTCGAGGTCCCAATAGGCCTCGGCGATGAATTGGACGGCCGGATACTCTCTTTTCACCGCTCCGATGAGCTCCGGCCAGTATTCAGCCTCAGGCTTCGACCCGGCCCGCTCCCCCCAGGTTCGCTCGAAGACCGGGTTCATGAGGAGCATGGCCATGTCGCACCGCATGCCGTCGCATTGGGAAGCAATTTCCATAACGGTCTCGACGGCCGCCCGGCGCAGACCGGGATGGAAACCATTGAGCTGCAGCACATCGGGCCAGGCTGGAAAATACGGGTCTTTTCCGCAGGCGATGATCTCCCCGCCGGCTTCGAGAAAGGCGGCTGGGTCCTTCTCCTGGTCCTCCGCCGTGCCCTGGATGAAGTACTCGGGGTGTTCGAGCACCCACGGGTGGTCGGGTGCCACGTGGTTGGGAACATAATCCAGGATGAGGCGCATGCCCCGCCGGGCGAGCTGTTCACGGGCAAAGGCCAGTCCCTCCCTGCCGCCAAGCCCGGCGTCAACGATGTAGCGGCGTACACAGTAGGGCGAACCGACGTTGTCCTCTTCCGTGAAGTCGGGAAGCACCCGGCGGAAATCAGCCAGCAGCCCCTCGTTCTTCATGGAAATTCGAATCCCTGCCGGACTTCGTTCCCACACCCCCATGAACCAGACTGCGTCGAAGCCGAAGGACGCCAGTGCGTCCCATTCTTCAGGGGGCACCGAGGCCAGGGTAACGGGGCGTTGATATTTCCGGCCCAACTCGCGGAGCCAGACCCAGGTGTTGATTTCATAGATCAAAGGATATTTCGGCCATCGTTTCATGTTTCTCTCCTCATTGCCTCCCGGTAAACGCCGCAGCCTTGCCGGCCTCGAGGGCCTTTTGCGGATCGAGATATCCAAAAAGCTGGATGAGCTTTGCCACAAGCCCCGTCCAGCCCGTCTGGTGGCTCGCCCCGAGTCCTGCCCCGTTGTCGCCGTGGAAGAATTCGTAGAACAGGATGTGGTCGCGCCAGTGAGGGTCGTTTTGGAATTTCTCCGTGCCGCCGTACACCGGGCGCAGGCCCTGCTCGTCACGGAGGAAAATCTTCGTCAAACGGTCAGCAATCTCCTTGCCCACCTCGAAGAGGTTCATCATCCGGCCTGAACCTGTGGGGCACTCGATCTTGAAGCCGTCACCGTAGTAAAGATAGTACGACAACAGTGCCCGGATGATGAGGAGATTGACCGGCATCCAGATGGGGCCGCGCCAGTTGGAGTTCCCGCCGAACATGCCGGAATCGGATTCGGCAGGAAGATAGGCGACCCGAAATTCCTCTCCATTGACCCAAAAGATATAGGGATGCTCCAGATGATACCGGGACAGTGCCCGGATGCCATATGGGCTGAGAAACTCGTTCTCGTCAAGCATCTTTGAGAGAATGCGCCGCAGCCTTTGCTCGTTGACCAGGGCAAAGATGCCCCGCTCCGCGACACCCTGATGCCCGGGGCCTGTCGCATGAATGTACTGGCGCAGTTCGGGCATCCGCTTCACACGCGCCAGGAAGTGTTCTGTAACCTTGGGCACCTTTTCCCGCTGCCACTTCTCTATGGCCGAGGTCGCACAGATCGGCAGGAGCCCCACCATGGACCGTACCTTCAGCCTTGTCGCACTGCCGTCCGGGAGGCGCAGCAGGTCGTAGTAGAATCCGTCCTCCTCATCCCACATGCCGTCGCCCCCGGTTCGGTTGATGGCGGCGGCAATCCAGAGAAAGTGTTCCGCGAATTTTATCGTCAGGTCCTCAAAGTCCGGGTCGTGAGCCGCCAGCTCGACGCTCAGCTCCATCATATTCTGGCAGAAGAGAGACATCCAGGCGGTGCCGTCGGCCTGTTCCAGGTAGCCCCCGGTGGGAAGGGGTGCACTCCGGTCGAAGACTCCGATGTTGTCCAGGCCAAGAAATCCCCCCTCAAACACGTTCTTGCCGAAACGGTCCTTGCGGTTGACCCACCAGGTGAAGTTCAGCATAAGCTTGGTGAATGAGCGCTTCAGGAAACTGATATCCGTTTTCCCGCGAAGCGCCTGTTCGGTCCGGGTCAGGAATAGGGTTGCCCAGGCATGCACGGGTGGGTTGACATCGCTAAAGTTCCATTCGTATGCCGGGATCTGCCCGCTCGGGTGGAGGTAGATCTCGCGGAGCATGAGGTCCAGCTGCTCCTTGGCAAAATCGGGATCAACGATGGCAAGAGCGATGGTATGGAAGGCGAGGTCCCAGGCCGCATACCAGGGGTACTCCCACTTGTCCGGCATGGAGATCACATGGTCGTTCACCATGTGGAACCAATCCCGGTTTCGGAAGTCGCGGCTCTCACGATCGAGGGGATGGGCGCGGTGTTCCTCCAACCAGTGATCGGCGTCGAAGAAGTAGTGTTGCTTGCTCCAAAGCATGCCGGCCAGGGCCTGCCGCATCACGTTCGCGGCATCCGGCGAAACGGAGGGTGGGGTCACAGAGCGATAGAACTCATCCGCCTCCCGAATCCGGGCGGCCAGCGTCTTCTCAAAGGCCTGTCCAAAAGGGAAACCGCCGGCTTTGGCCTTTGTGCCCTTCGCCGCAGGGGCGCGGTCGGCCAGGCGCAGCCTCACCGTCGCCGATTCCCCTGGACCGATGTTCAGGCGGTAATGGGCCGACACTTTCGTTCCCGTCATCTCAGGATTGACCGTACCCTCCCAGCCATGCACAACCGCATCGTTGATGCCGTCTTTGACGTAAGGGGCGGCATTGGGGTAGTCAGGAAAGAGGCGTTCGTTGTTGGTTTCGTTTTCCGTGAAGAGGAGAGGCACATCGCCTTCACAGTAGAGAGTGTACTCACCCAGTATCGCATGCTCGGCGACGATCGCTTCCGATCCCTTCGGTCCCTCGACCCGCTTGAGCATCGGTTTTGCCAGCGGGCTGGCCACCCATTCCGCCCAGTCATTGCGAAACCAGAGAGTCGGCAGCAGGTGCAGTTCGGCCGCCTCCGGTCCCCGGTTGACCGCGGTGATCCGCACTAAAATATCTTCCGGCGATTCCTTGGCATATTCCACGAAGACATCGAAGTAGCGGTTGTCTTCGAAAACACCGGTGTCGAGCAGCTCATATTCGAATTCATGGCGTGAACGCCGGCGGTTGGTCTCCACCAGGTCAGCATAAGGATAAGCTGTCTGGGGATATTTGTAGAGGTATTTCATGTAGGAATGGGTTGGTGTGCTGTCGAGATAGAAGTAGTACTCCTTGACATCCTCACCATGGTTCCCTTCACTGTTCGTGAGTCCGAAGAGGCGCTCCTTGAGGATCGGGTCCCTGCCGTTCCACAAGGCGAGGGCAAAGCAGAGGCGCTGCCTGGTGTCGGATATTCCCGCGAGGCCGTCTTCACCCCATCGGTAGGCCCGGGAGCGGGCGTGATCGTGTGTAAAATGGTTCCAGGCATCGCCGTTTTCGCTGTAGTCCTCGCGCACGGTTCCCCACTGCCGCTCGCTCAGATAGGGCCCCCACTTCTTCCATTGAGCGCCCTCTTCGCGTGCTTCATCCAGGCGTTTCTTTTCCTCGCAGTTCTCCAGCGCTTGCATGTTTGCCTCCTTATGGTAATTCCGGATTCTCGGACAAGCTTCTAGATACTCTCCCACATTTGGTTTGTTTCTGCACCGGCACTCGGCCTGCGCAGGTTTTCAATAAGCAGGTGTGTGCTCAGGATGAGCACCCACAGGGGAAATGCCAGGCCCAGCCAGTCGACAAAATGACTGGTCAGAAGAAGCGACACTGCCAGAGCATACCCAAGGATCGCTATCCACAGCGGGAGAATGCGCGTGCGAATGGCGATGGTGGCGGTGGAGAACATGAATACCGCCGCCATTTTGAGCGCATAGACATTCATGATCCGGGCAGTGACGGTACGGCCGAAGATGTAGGTCTCGGGCTCGATCATCGGGTTGAGCGCCGAGTGAAATGCGATAACGGTTGCCCCTGCCACAGCGGCGGCGGTGAAAAACATGGCGAGGAACAAAATCCCGCTGCCAAGAAAGACGGTGGCAAAAAAGCGGTCCTCATAAGCCCCCAGGCGGTCGCGCACCACGCCGATAAACCACAAGAAGGCAATCCCGGCGAACGGCACCAGGTTCAACGCCAGTACTACGTTGTCCGGACTGGTCACCATCCATACTTGCGTCTCCTGAGAGGGCGCCCGTATTGAAATTCGGAGGAGAACCAGAGTGGTCGAAAGCAAAAGCGAGAAGAGAATTCCGGCGATCGCCGCGGCGCGCGGGGTCTTGAGCCGTTCGCGGATCAGGGACGAACATTGCGCCATTTCTTGCTCCATGGCAGGCACCTCCGCGTCTCAATGCGCCCCCCGCCAATTCATGAGCAGGCGGTCCTTGCTCTTGAACATCAACGGCAAAATGATCATAACACCATGACCCGTTCACGCTATTTGAGGATAAACAGTTTTCTTCCCGTCTGCGCGACAGGAAAATCACAACGAAAAGCTGTGGTCGGCTGGAATCACTGTAAAAGATAAAATCCAAGGTTCTTATCGAAAACATTATCACAAAACGCAACACCAATATTTTTACCCTTAACTCTTCGGACCTCAACAGTTCTATTAATACTGGATTTGTTAGCATCATTTAATCTGAAAACGATCTTAATATAATCTCCAATCCTAATATCATCGTATTCATTCTTGCCCATAATGTATTCATTTCCCAGAATATCTAAGTTAATTCCAGTCATAGATATATCAGTAATCTGTACATCATAGCTCTTGTTATTTTCCAGAATGATCTTACCGTATAAGTCAACAAACTTTCTATATTGTTGCCTGTAATCAAACGTAATCAGGTATGTCCTGCCACATCGACACTTGACTCTTGCTTCCATTATCCTTTTTTCATGCTGCGAAAGGTCCAGGGTCCTGGTCTGTCCGCAATCACAAACGATCCTGGCCTGATTGTCCGCCCCAACATGTATTGTTTTTGTCATCGACCTGTCCTCCTCCAGCCTATTCCCCTCTCTTTCAGGAAGTAACTCAAGTTCAGGGGGGTCGCCGCCGGGGCGTTTTCACCTATCACCTTATCATAAGATCAACCTCAAGTTCCGCAAGAACTATTTCCAACAGAATGCCCAAAACGGTCGACATGAGGCCGGCAGGGGCCAAGGCTGTTGAATTAAGCGGGACTTCCCTGCGCGGCGCCGTCACCCCGGCGAAAGCCGGGGTCCAGAAGATATTGAAATCACTGGATTCCGGCTTTCGCCGGAATGACGCACTGGGCTTCAGCAGGGAGGTCCTGTACCTTACTTCAACAACATTGTCCCCCGCCCATGACTGCCACGGACTCGAAGCCCGTACCACCGGATGAGCAACGAGGTCACTTTATCATGCGGAGCGTTACTGAGAAGTCTCCTGCCGGCAGAAAGGGAGGCCCCTGCACAATCAACTGGAAAGAAGCAGCCCGAGCAGGTACACTGCCGGTGAGTCTGCTGTGGATGGCCGGGGATCGCATCTTCCTGTGTTGACCATGATTGCGCTTTCATCCATCATGATCCCTGGGCCTTCTGTTTGAAAGAACCGTTGGGAAGCGTCAAGGAGTCCGACCATGAAGCCAACCGAGCTGGATTGTGCCATATCGCAGCTGGGGGAATGTCGCATCCCCTCTCCCATGTCGAAAGGACACTATGTGGCGGATGGTGATGATGTTCTATATCACAACAGCCGCAAGGAGGTCGAAGCATTCCTCCAGGAGGGAAAGCGCCCCCCCTCTTTCGAAAAGGCCGGTCCCCGGGAGAAGATCTATTTCGACCCTTCCAAGCTGAAATGCGGGATTGTGACTTGCGGAGGGCTGTGCCCCGGTTTGAACGACGTCATTCGTTCCATCGTGCTGAGCCTCTTCCATCACTATGGAGTTCGGAACGTTTTCGGCTTCTTGTATGGCTACGAGGGGCTTTCCCCCCGCTACAGACACGTACCGCTCGAGCTCACTCCCGGTTCGGTGGCAAGGATCCACGAGCAGGGCGGTACGATCCTGGGCTCTTCCCGGGGTCCTCAGGATGTCTCGGAAATGGTTGACACACTGGAGCGGATGAATGTGGGCATCCTGTTTACCATTGGTGGCGACGGAACGTTGCGCGGGGCGCAGGCGATCTCGGAGGAAGCGGGAAAGCGTGGCCTGAAGATTGCGGTGATCGGCATTCCGAAGACCATCGACAACGACATCTCTTGTGTGCAGCGGTCTTTTGGCTTCGAAACGGCGGTAACGGAGGCGGGCAAAGCGATCATTTCGGCTCACACCGAAGCCTTCGGCGCAAGAAACGGCGTGGGGCTGGTCAAATTGATGGGGCGCGAATCGGGATTCATCCCGGCTTTTGCCACCCTGGCTTATAACGATGTGAACATCTGCCTGGTCCCCGAGATACCGTTCACGCTCGAAGGTTTCCTCAAGGCCCTTGAAGAAAGGATCGAAAGAAGGGGGCATGCGGTCATTGTTGCAGGGGAAGGGGCAGGGCAGGACTTGATGGAAAGAACGCAGGAGCGGGATGCTTCGGGCAATATCCGTTTCGGGGACATCGGTCTGTTCCTTCGCGATCGGATCAATGCCCACTTTAAAGGACTCGGTACACAGCTGAACCTCAAGTACATCGACCCCAGTTATACGATCCGGAGTGTGCAGGCCAATGCCCATGACGCTGCATTTTGCCTGCTGCTCGGACACAATGCGGTCCATGCCGGGATGGCGGGGCGAACCAATATTGTGGTGGGCGACTGGGGTGGAGAATTCACCCACGTGCCGATTCCAATGGCCGTCTCCCGCCGAAAACAGATCGATCCCAACGGGAGACTGTGGAGCACCGTCCTGGAGTCGACCGGACAGCCGGTGGTGATGTGATGGACTCGGTCCGACGGGGAGATCGAGGTCCCGTTCGAAACGCGCCCGTATTGCGCTTCCCGTTTTGAACTCACAATAGAGGAGTGGTCCCATGCCGATAGCCGATTATGCCATGTACTGCAGGATGCTCGAGAGAGCCAGAGAAAACCATTTTGCCTACCCGGCCATCAATGTCAGCTCCCTCACCACTGCCAACGCTGTTCTGAAGGGACTGGCCGAGGGCCGAAGCGACGGAATCATCCAGGTTTCGACGGGAGGTGCGGCTTTCGCTTCCGGATCATCGGTTAAGGACATGGTGCTGGGGGCCATCTCCATAGCCACGCATGTCCACAGGGTCGCCGACCGTTACCCCATCTACGTCGCCCTGCACACGGACCACTGCCAGGCACAGCTCCTGAACAGCTTTCTCATTCCCCTGGTGGAAGAAACGGAACGCCGCCGCCGGGCCGGGCTTCCCAACCTCTTCAACAGCCATATGTTCGACGGCAGTGCTCTGCCCTTGAAGGAAAACCTGGACATAGCGGTGCCGCTGCTCGAACGATGCCACCGCAGTGAATTGGTCCTGGAGGTCGAAGCCGGAGTGGTCGGCGGTGAAGAAGACGGCATCAAGGCGGAAGGGGCGCCCGCCGAAAAGCTCTACACCACCCCTGAGGACATGCTGGAAGTCGCCCGCAGCCTGAGTGCGGTCAAGGGAGCCCGGTTTCTCTTTGCCGCTACCTTCGGTAATGTCCACGGCGTCTACAAACCCGGACATGTCAAGCTGAAACCGGCGATTCTCAAGGACGGGCAGGAGGCGGTTGAAAAAAAGTACGGCAGGGATGCCCGGTTCTATCTCGTCTTCCACGGCGGCTCCGGCTCGCTCCTCGAAGAGATTCACGAGGCGATTGATTACGGAGTCGTGAAGATGAACATTGACACGGATACGCAATACGCCTTCACTCGGGCTGTCGCCGACCACATGCTCCGGCACTATGACGGGGTGCTGAAGGTGGACGGCGAGGTAGGGAACAAGAAGCAATATGACCCCCGTGTCTACCTGGGTCTGGCTGAGGCCGCCATGGCGGAGCGGGTCAAGGCGGCGGTTACGGCGCTCCGTGGGGTCGGCACCACGTTGGCGTCAGCTTAGAGAGGATCTCAGAGCTCGCTCACACCGTCCCCCCGGCGAAGGCCGGGGTCCGGAACACCCAAGAAAACCTGGATTCCGGCTTTTCCAGGATGACGTGCAGCAGCCGTTGTGCCATTTTGAGGTGGTTTCTAAAGAGAAGGAGGCGCTCCATGAGGGTTGTCGTTGTCAATTCCGGCAGTTCCTCCATCAAGTACCAGACGTTTGCTCTGAATGATTGTACGGTAGTGGTAGACGGCATACTCGAACGGATCGGGACGCCTGACGCCCGGTTCAAACGCCGCTGGCTCAACGATCATGGCCGCTGGGAGGAGATCAACGAAACCTGCCCGGTTGCCGACCATCATGAAGGCTTCCGGTTTCTCCTCGATGCCGCAGTACGCTACCCCACCACCCGTGTCGCCCCCGGAGCGTTTTTCGGGTTCGGCCACCGGGTCGTTCACGGGGGAGAGGTCTTTCGGGAGCCGGTGATTGTCGATGACGAGGTGATCCGGCAAATCAAGGACCTCATCCCGCTGGCACCCCTGCACAACCCTTCCAATATTGAGGCGATCGAAGCGGTGCGCGCCCTGCGCCCCGATCTTCCCAATGTGGCGGTTTTCGATACCGCCTTTCATCAGACCATGCCGCCCAGGGCGTTTCACTATGCCCTGCCGCACGAATGCTACGGGGCACATCATGTCCGCCGCTACGGCTTTCACGGAACATCGCATCATTACGTGGCAAAAGAAGCCTCGAATTATCTTGGGGTCCCGATCGATCGACTCAACCTGATCACCCTTCATCTGGGCAACGGCGCCAGCGCCACTGCCCTGGAGGGCGGCAGGAGCATCGATACCTCCATGGGGCTGACACCGCTCGAGGGCCTTATCATGGGGACGCGCTGCGGGGACCTCGATCCCGCCGTGCCCTTTTACCTTGCACGGAAAACGGGCAAACCCTTCGTGGCCATTGAAGAAATCCTCAACAAAGAAAGCGGACTCAAAGGCCTCTGCGGCGTGAACGACATGCGGGAGATTGAGCGGAGTGCTGAAGAGGGCGAGGAGAAGGCGCAGCTTGCCGTCGAGATGTTCTGCTATCGCATCAAGAAATACATCGGCGCCTACTATGCGGCGCTTGGCCGGGTGGATGCCATCGTCTTCACCGGGGGCATCGGGGAGAATTCCGCCCGTGTGCGCAAAGCATCCTGCGAAGGTTTGGCGGCGATGGGGATTTTGCTCGACGACGGCAGAAACGAGAGGGAGTCATCGGGGATTGCGGAAATCCAGTGTGAAGAGAGCCGCGTCAAGGTCCTCGTCATTCCGACCGATGAGGAGCTTGAGATCGCACGTCAAACGATTGAGACCATCCGCCGCGCCCGCGGTGCCTAGGAAGGCCGAGCATGGAGGACAACTATGACGCTGCCTGTCAATAAGACGAAGATCGTATGCACCATCGGGCCCGCATCCCAGTCCCGAGCGGTGATGGAACAGCTGCTGGAGGCCGGCATGAATATCGCCCGGCTCAATTTTTCCCACGGGGACCTTTCGGGTCACCGTCAGGTGATCGAGGACCTCAGGGCTGTTTCCCGGGCCACCGGGCGCCGTCTGGCGATCATGGCGGACCTGCCCGGTCCGAAAATGCGCATCGGGAAGTTCGATTCCGAACCCATCGAGCTCAAACCGGGCGATCTTTTCACACTCACGGCCGACGATGTGACGGGCGATGCGTTCAGAGTCTCTGTCACCTTTGCCCGGCTGCCCCAGGTGGTTAAACCCGGGGATACGCTATATCTAAACGATGGCTTGATCCAGGTCGATGTGGACCGGGTCCGGGGCAATGATGTCCGCTGCCGCGTCATGGTGGGGGGAGAGCTGCGCTCGCGCAAGGGGCTCAACCTCCCGGGTATCGACCTGGGGATCAGTGCCTTCACCGAACACGACCATGACTGCTTGAAATTCGCGCTCGAAAACGGTGTTGACGCCGTGAGCCAGTCGTTTGTCGAAAGTGCGGCGGATATCCAGGCCGTTCGCGACGCGGCGGCAGCGCTGGGCTACCGTCCTTTCATCATTGCCAAGATCGAACGCTCGCGGGCGCTCAGCCACCTGGATGACATCATCACTGCGGCGGACGCCGTCATGATCGCCCGAGGCGACCTCGGGGTGGAATTGCCCATCGAGCAGATTCCGGTCGTGCAAAAGCAGATCATGCGCAAAGCCAATATGCTTGCCAGGCCGGTGATCACGGCGACGCAGATGCTGGAGTCCATGACATCGAACCGCCGTCCGACCCGTGCTGAGGCAACCGATGTGGCCAATGCCGTCCTGGACGGGACCGATGCCGTCATGCTTTCCGGGGAATCGGCCATGGGGAGCTACCCCGTGGATGCGACCGCCATGCTGGTTAAGATCGCTGCCGCTATCGAGCCTTACCGCACCGTGATCAGTACCCGGGAACTCTTCAAAGGCATCGATCTCAAGGGCAGGATGCCCCCGGCAAAGCTCATCGACCTGAGTGTGGAAACGGTATTCGAATACAGTGACCCGGTCGCCGTCTTCGTTCCCACGCATGGCGGCGAGACCGCGCGAAGCATTGCACGCTTTCGTTTGCCCAGCTGGATCATTGCCGTCAGCTCCCAGGAAGCCACCTGTCAGCAGTTGCAGTTCTCTTCGGGGGTCTACCCGGTCCTTGAGACTCAGCATCCCGAGAACTGGAATACCTACGTCGCCGAGTGGCTTGAGGCCGAGCAGATGGAGGGAAACCTGGCGGTGGTGACCGAGGGACCCTCGACCAGCCATCCCGAAACCAACAACCGGCTCGAGATCGTGGACCTGGGTCGCCGGTAGCAGGAATGAAAGGGAGGTAACCAATCAATAAACCGTGCTGTTGCGGCACGGTGAAAGAGATTCAAAAGGAGAAGAACAATGGCGATAATTATCGAAACGATTGGAAGAGAAATCCTGGATTCACGAGGCAACCCGACGGTTGAGGTCGAGGTCATCCTTGAGGATGGCGCTTTCGGCCGGGCTGCGGTCCCTTCCGGTGCCTCGACGGGGGTGCACGAGGCCCTGGAGCTGCGAGACGGGGACAAATCCCGTTACGGCGGGAAGGGTGTGCTGAAAGCCGTCGAGCATGTCAACAAGGAAATTGCCGAGGCGGTCGTCGGGCTGGACGCGCTCGATCAAGGCACTGTCGATCATGCCATGCTGGCCCTGGACGGGACGCCCAACAAAAACAAGCTCGGGGCGAACGCCGTCCTGGGTGTCAGTCTGGCCGTTGCCCGCGCCGCGGCGGATTCGGTCGGCCTCCCTCTTTATCGATACCTCGGAGGGGTGTCCGCCACCGTCCTGCCGGTCCCGATGTTCAATATCCTGAATGGCGGTGTCCATGCCAACTGGCAGGGCACCGACTTCCAGGAATTCATGATCGCACCGATCGGCGCGCCCGGTTTTCGCGAAGCGTTGCGCTGGGGCAGCGAGGTCTACCAGGCGCTGAAGAGCGTGCTGAAATCGACGGGGCATTCAACCGGTGTGGGGGATGAGGGCGGCTTCGCCCCCGCCTTGAAGACCAATGCCGAAGCCGTGGAGTTGATCCTCAGCGCTATCGAAAAGGCCGGTTACAAGCCCGGAGAAGAGGTCGTGATCGCCGTCGACCCGGCGACCAGCGGCTTCTTCGAGGATGGGTTGTACCACCTTCGCACCGAAAACCGCAAAATCACCTCCGCCGAGCTGGTCGGATTATGGGCGGAATGGGTGAAGCAGTATCCCATCTCGGTCCTCGAAGACGGTCTGGCCGAGGATGACTGGGAAGGCTGGAAGCTGTTGAACCAGACCCTGGGTGACCGGATCGAGCTGGTGGGCGACGATTTGTTCGTTACCAATGTCGAACGCATCGCCCGGGGCATTGCTGAAGGTTCCGCCAACGCCGTGTTGATCAAGCTCAACCAGATCGGCACGCTCACAGAGACGATCGCCGCCATCCAAATGGCCCGCAAGGCCGGATGGGGCGCCATGGTCTCTCACCGCTCGGGCGAAACGGTCGATAGCTTCATCGCAGATTTCACCGTGGCGATGGGTACCGGTCACCTCAAGACCGGCGCTCCCTGTCGCGGCGAACGGCTGGAGAAGTACAACCAGCTGATGCGCATCGAGGAGCAATTGGGGGAAGCAGCCGTGTACGCCGGGAAGAAAGCATTCGTTCACTGAACCGAGATTCAGAAAGGACGAGGGGACGCTTCCATGAAAATCCTCACCGCACCTCGGATGGAGAGGTGCATTGGTTGCCATTCGTGCTCCCTGGCCTGTGCCCGGCAGGTCCACAAGTGCCTGTCGTGGGACAGGGCAGGAATCCGGATCTCCTCGTCCGGGGGGCTCTCGACAGGCTTCGAAGCGAGGACCTGTCTCGCCTGCCTGCCTGCCCCCTGCGTAGCAGCCTGCCCCACCGGGGCGTACGCCCAGCGCAAAGGCGGCGGGGTGATCGTGAAAAAGGACCTCTGCATCCGCTGCGGCGAGTGCGCCCGGGCGTGTCCGGTGGATGCCGTTTTTGTCGATCCTTCGGGAGAGCCGTTTGTGTGTATCCATTGCGGACGTTGCGTCGCCTTTTGTCCGCACCATTGCCTTGAACTGACGGACGTGGGAACCGGAGGAGGAGCGGGAGACGGTGACGCTCGGGAGAGTCAGTCATGATCCGGGACCATTTCCGAGTACTCATTGTCGACCTTGCAACCGGGCGGGGCGGCCCGGCCGATCTCGATGGGCGGGACACCGTTGCCGGCGGAAGTGGGCTGGCGGCTATGCTTTTCGACCAATACGGGCTCCCGGACCGGCCATGGGACGATCCGGAACAGCCGCTCATCTTCACCATAGGCCCGCTCACGGGATATTTCCCGCTCATGAGCAAGACCGTTTGCGCCTTCAAGTCTCCCTACCACAATCAATATGCCGAGAGCCACGCCGGGGGGCGATCCGCCCTTGCGCTGCGCTTTGCGGATTACGATGCCCTCGTTATTCGGGGGAAAGCGGCGAGACCCTCCTGCCTGTCGATCGGCTCCAAACACCTCGATCTTCAGGACGTCCACTTTCTCCGGGGGATGGACCTGCTGAAAACCGGCAAGATGCTCCGCCGCATGTACCCAGGGGCGGGACATCGGAGCATCCTGAGGATCGGGCCTGCGGGCGAGAACCTTTCGGCCATGGCCTGCATCAACGTGGACACCTACCGCCACTTCGGCCGACTCGGCTGCGGAGCGGTCATGGGCGCCAAGGACCTCAAGGGGATCGTGATCATGGGTGACGGCTCGTTCCCGCTTCCCGAGGGGAAGGCCTATCCGAAACTCTTCACGGACGTATATCGGAAGATGACGGACACCGATATGATGGAAAAGTACCACAATATCGGCACACCCATCAATATGGCGGTCCTGAACGGGCTCCGCGCCCTTCCCATCCGGAACCTCCAGAAGACGACCGACCCCGGGATGGAAGGCATTTCGGGTGAGACCTTCGCGCGGGACACCCTGCTGCGCAACGCCGCCTGCGCCGGCTGCCCCGTCGGGTGCATTCACATCGGGTTCGTCAGGGAGCGGTTCATGGAGCAAAACCGCTACCTCTACCGGCAGGCTTCCTACGACCATGAACCGATCTTTGCCGCCGGAGCGATGCTCCAGGTGACCAATTCCTTCTCCGTGATTTCGCTCCTCGATACCATGGAACGGGAAGGGCTGGACGTCATGTCTGCGGGGGTCGCGCTGGCATGGGCCACGGAGGCTTTCGAGAAGGGAATCATCTCCACCCGGGAGACCCTCGTTCCCCTCAAGTTCGGTGATGAGAAAGTCTATCAGGAGGCGGTCCACCACCTTGGGGCGGCTTCCAACGAGTTCTACCGGCTGCTCGGGCAGGGAACGCTGAAAGCGGCTGAGTATTACGGGGGCGCAGAGTTTGCTTGCGTGCTCGGCCAGGAAATGGCCGGGTATGCCACCGGTGAGGTCTTCTTCGTCTCCCAGGCGCTCGGCCTTCGGCACTCTCACCTCGACGCAGGGGGGTACTCCTGGGACCAGAAAGGCAAAGGACCCAACGTCGCCGAGGCGGTCCGGTTCCTGATTCAGGATGAGCGGGCCAGGGTGCTGCTCACCTCCATGGTGAGCTGTCTTTTCGCCAGAGGGGTCTATGGGGACTCGACCCTCTCGGAGTGCCTGCGCTCCGTCGGCTCCCCCGCGCTTGCGGAGAGCATCGGCACCGTTTCAGCCCATGTCCAGAAGCTGCGATGGCAAACCCGCCTCCGTACGGGCTTTGACCCGCGCACCGTGGCAATCCCCAAGCGCTTCCTGGAAATCGAGACCTGGAAGGGCAAGATAGACGGGGCCTACCTTGATTCCCTCAAGAAGACTTACGCGGAGGCGATCCTGGCTCTCGTTCAGGAACACGTCGCAGAATGAAGTGATCATAACCCTGGCCGTCATTCCGGCATGCCTTTGGCCGGAATCCAGAAATACTTCCTGGATACCGGCCTAAAACCTGCCGGTATGACGAATGGGAATTCGGACACTCATTTGTGCGGAGCTGTACTTAGTCATCGCCCGATCCCTTCGAGAATCACCTCCGCGAGGTTGCGGCTAAGGGTGCCAAGCGCCCGGCTGTGGGCGGCGACGAGCGCGTCGTAGCCCGGCCCTGTCGCCGGTTCACGCAGGGTTGTGCGGCCGGTCTTCTCGTCCTTTTCGGTCTTTGCGCGAACGGTCCAAATGACGTCGAGCAGCACCGCATCGCCCGGCATCGACTCGAAGCGGAGCACTTCGATTTGAACCCGGAAGTCAGGCGTTGTGACCGGCCCCTGCGGGTATCGCGATACGCGCGGCGTTCCCAGCAGTTGCACCAGGTCTTCCATGATGACGCGCTGAATGTCGGACTGGAGAGGCGCTGCCCAGCGATTGAGCTCGTCCAACCCGATTCGATTGGGTCCGGCCTGCACCACGATCTCCGAACGGTTGACCGTCTCCGGGATTGTCACCGGCCCCACGGCAATACTGACCGGGTAGGGAAGCCCGGCGAGTGCTTCCTGGGTGGAATTGAGGGCATAGAAGTGCGAAGGGGGAGAGGCGCAGGCGGTGAGCATCAAAACCCCCAGAAGGCCATAAACGATGCGGGATACGTTCGGATTCATCGGGTTCATTTTCCTCCATTCTTCCCGGAATGGGCCCCCGAAGTCGGCAAGGGTGATGCCTTCCTGCCTCGCAAAAGCGATTCGGGATGACGGTCGAGGCTGTCGGCCAGGTCGCGAAAGGCTCGAGCCGCGCGGATAAACTCCTGCAGCGCATCACGGAGTTCCTGCTGCACGGGGGCATCGGGCCCGAGGACCGTCTTGTCCACGGAGCCGAGCGCGCGTTCGGCCGCCTCCAGGGTGCGGCGTGCTTCGGCAAGCGCGTTCTTGCCTTCCGGCACCCAGTCGGCATTGACTCGTTTCGCCAGGCTGCCCAAATCTTTGAGCGTCTGGTCAAGGGTGGCAAGGGTTTTTCGAAGGTCTTTCGTGATGGCATCGAGAGGCAGACTGTCGAACTTCTGAACAATCCGCACCAGGCTCTGCTGGATCTCCTGCAATTCGCCTGGGACCGTCGGGAGCTCGGGGGTTTCCCGCGACCAATCCACCTTTGTCTTGGGGGCATTCGGAAACTGGTCGAAGGCGACATAGAGGGCCCCCGTAATCAGGCTTCCCATGCGCAATTGGGCACGGAACCCGAGCTCGACCAGCCTCTCGGCGACATGGTGGCGTTCGGGACGGAAGACCTTCGGATCGATTCCCACCACTCTCTCAACAATCAATTCCGGATAGACCCTGACGGTGACGGGAACGGAAAGATCATAGGTCCCCGGGTGGAGCTGTAATCCGATCGAGAGCACTTCGCCGAATTGAATCCCCGAGAACTCCACCGGTGCCCCGACCACAAGGCCGCGAACCGATTCCTTGAAAACCAGGACGTAGGTGCGCGGCTCACCCGCAGGCGGTTTCATGGCCTGGGCACGATTATCGAAGAGCTTGAAGGCCGTATTGGGTTCTGCAGGCGGCAGAATCGGGGCGGTCGGCGGGGTCTCGAAGGCGATGCCGCCGATCAGAAGGGAAACGAGCGATTCCGTATGCACGCTGATCCCGTTTGCAGCCATGGAGATATCGATTCCACTCGCCTGCCAGAACCGCGTTTCGGGGCTGACGTACTGATCATAGGGAGCGTAGAGGAACATGTTGGCCGTGATGCTGCGGCCGTCCGGGTCGAGCGTGTAGCCCACGACCTGTCCCACCTGGATGCGCCGGAAAAAGATGGGTGTGCCGTAGTCGAGAGAACCGAGGTCCTCCGCCTTGAGCAGGAAGAACCGCCCCGGTACTTCTCCGGTCACCACCGGCGGAGCGGTGAGGGCGATGAAGGAGAGACGCTTCGTTTTGGATGTTCCGACCTCCATCCCGATGTAGGAGCCGGAAAGCAGGGTGCCAAGGCCGGATACGGTACCGCCGGATATTCTCGGCCGCACGACCCAGAACTGAGTGTCTTCGACGAGCATGTCTCGGCTTTCGGCTGCCATTTCGGCGGTCGCCATGACCCCCTGGTGGTCCTTGGACAGGGTGACGGTCGAGACGGTACCGATTTCCACACCGTTGTACTTGATCCTGGTCTTCCCGGCTTCCAGTCCTTCCGCATTGTGAAACCGGATGGTGATCGTCGGGCCTTCACTCAAGACCTTCTGCACTGCAATCCAGCCCCCGATGACGGCGGCAACGATGGGGATGATCCAAACCGCGGAGAGACGTCGCTGCCTCCTCGGCACAGCGGCCGCCTCGGGGATTTCAGGAAGACCGTTTTTCTCAGGTATATCGGGCATGGCTTCCCTCACGCTGGTCCCAGATCAACCTGGGATCAAAGGTTTCGACCGCAATCATGGTGAGCACGACCACCGCTGCAAAAAACACAACCCCCGGGCCCGGCCCGACCACCATGAGCGGTTGGAGCTGCACCAGGGCGACGACGAAGGTGTCGACAAAGACATCGAGCATGGACCAGCGACCGATGAACTCAATCATGCGGTAGAGCCGCGTCCGCTCCCGGTTGCTCTTTAGAGAACCGCGCTGGACGGTGATCAGCAGGTAGGCCAGGGCAATGAGCTTGGCCAGCGGGATGGTGACGCTCGCGACGAAGACCACCACCGAGAGCGGCCATGAGGTCGGCGACCAGAGGAGCACCACTCCTTCCATGATGGTGTCCGACGATTTGCTGAAGGGCGTGGTCGTCGTCATCACCGGCAGCAGATTGGCCGGGATGTAACAGATGGCTGCCGCGATCACTAAAGCCCAGGTGCGCTGGATGCTGTTGGGCTTTCGGAAGTGAAGTCCGGCGCCGCAGCGCGGGCAGCGCCCTTCATGCATGCCTGCGGCGGCATGCGACAGGAGCCCGCAATGCTCGCAGTTCAGCAGGCCGTATTCTGCCGCAGACGGGCAGGCGGCGCTCACAACTTTTCTCCCCATTGCAGGCCATGGCCTCCAGCCCGCCTTTCGGCCCATTCCACGCGACTCCAGACCTCGTCCGGATCGAAGCAGTTCGCCATGGCCGCCAGGAGAACAATCAGCGCCGCCACCGCCCACATAGCGATGCCGGTGATCACCGTCGCCAGTTCCGCGATTTTGATCAGCGAGACGAGGATCCCGAGCAGCATGACTTCGACCATCCGCCACGGGCGGATCGTCCGGGAAAACCGGAGCAGCGCTCCCACCCACCAGGGTGTGGGAGGCCGCCGCACAGCCAGAAGAATGATCAGCATCAAGGCGATGTCGAGGGCGGGAGCAACCACCGCGGCAATCAGCATGATGACGGAGACCACCAGCTCACCCTCTTGCCACATGACCTGAACGCCGCCGAGGACCGTCGTACTGGCCTCGCGCCCGGCCGCCGAGAGCCCCAGCATGGGGACGGTGTTCGCCAGCACAAAGGCAATCGCGGCTGCGACCGTCAGGGCCAGGGTGCGATTGAGGGAGTCCGGTTTCCTGGAGGATACGACATGGCCACAGCGCGGGCAGCGCGCCGACGCTCCCGGCGCAAGGTCCGGCAGGCGTTGCAGCAGATCGCAGTCAGGACAGGCGATGAGTCTCGATACGGCCATGGCCAACCTCTCTCAGGAGATCCGGGCTCGTCCGTTTCAAAAGCATGCCTCGACAGCCGTGAAAGGATGGCTTGAGCCCATTCCGATGCGCATCCACACTCCAGGCGACTCTTTCGAAGCTCCCCTGCCGAACAGGCAGGGAAAGGTCTCGGCAAAGATCAGACCCTCATGCCCCCAATACCACAGCAGGATAAGGAGGAAAAGCCTGAAAGGGACCACATGGCTTATCCCGTGGCACAGGCTTCCAGCCTGTGGGAACCATGGGCGGGACGCCCATGCCACAGATTATGGGCACTCAGTTGGGTCTTTTGGAACAACGCCCCAATGGGCTGCGAATCACGGACCAACGTGGATTCCCGCACGAGGAGGAACAGCCGGAATCCCGTCGGGAGTAGGGTTTCATCATCCCGGAGGGATATAAGCGATTAGCCGGGGGTTGAGGCCGTAGGCCGACACCCCCGGAAAACGGAGGGAAACAAGCCGACCCCGGAGGGGGTCGCAGCTCCATCTATCAAGATACCTCGGGTCGTATTCAACACCGGCTTTTTCCAGGGGCCCGATAGATTCCTCGCAGGCGGAATGACTTCGAGATGATAATGAAGACTGAGATAGGTGGAAAGCACCGGTGACCCTTGCCGGCACCCCTCCGGGGTGCAAAGGTTATCCTGTTCGTATCCCGGTGGTATCGCCCGCTGTCGCGGGCTCAACCACCGGCTAATGGCTTTGAACCCTCCGGGTTCACTTCTCATCGTTGTTCCAAAAGATCTGGTGCATCCCACTCATTTGCGGGGGAGTCTGTACTCAGCATGATGACAGGCGTCTTCGGGTCCTTTCAAGATCCGTTTCGCTGTGTTAGTTATACCGTAATCGGACATGCTTTTCCCTCAAGGCAGAGCTGGTTATCGAAGAGGGTTTGGTTCTTATGGAACGTGCCGCCTGAAGCCGGCATCTTCGACCGAATTGAACGTGTTGGAAACGGTGGGATTGGAGTGAAGACGACCAGGGACAGGCTGCTTTCATATCTCAAGGAAAAGAGAGGCAATTGGGTTTCCGGCGAATGGCTGAGCCGGATGCTTGGTGTCAGCCGGACAGCCGTCAACAAGCACATCCGTCATCTGCAGAAGGTGGGCTACACGATCGATACCTCGACAAAGAAGGGGTATTCGCTTGGAGCGACGGCGGACCTTCTGCTTCCCGCCGAAATCCGGGAAGGGCTGGCCACCCGGGTTTTTGGCGCCGAGGACATCGTGCATCTTCCGGAAACGGATTCAACCAACCTCAGGGCTAAAGAGCTGGCGGCCCTCGGTGCGGTGGAAGGGACCGTCGTCATTGCCGAAAGGCAGACGGGTGGGAGGGGCCGGAAGGGTCGGAGCTGGTTTTCGCCGGAAGGCGGCATCTACATGTCTTGTATTCTTCGCCCCCGCATGACCCCGAGTGAAGCGCCGGGGATCACCCTGATGACGGGGGTCGTGGCGGCCGAGGCCATCAACCTGCTGACACGGCTCGATGCCCGGATCAAGTGGCCGAATGACATCCTGGTCGGCGGCAGGAAAATCGCAGGCATTCTGACCGAAATCAGTGCGGACATGGACGGGATCGACTACGTCGTCGTGGGGATCGGGATCAATGTCAATATCCCCAGGGAAGACCTCGGTGACGACATAAGGGAGATAGCGACCTCTGTCCTGATCGAGACCGGAGGACCCCTGGCGAGATCGAGACTCGTTCGGGCCTTTCTCGAACAGTTCGAAATCTACTACCGGATCATTCAGGATCAGGGGTTTGAACCGATAAGAAAGCGTTGGAAGGACCTCTCCGGCATCATCGGGCGGCGAACAAGGGTTGAAATGATCGGAAAGACCCTCACGGGGCAGGTCTTCGACATCGACACAGACGGGGTCCTCCTGTTGACGGACGATCTCGGAGCACGACACCGGATCGTTTCCGGAGACATCACTTTGATCTAGTTCTTCGCATCGTAAGTTCTTTCCCCCCTCGTTCCCACGCTCTGCGTGGGAACGCACACCTTGGGCGCTCCGTGTCCACTGGCGCAGAGTGCCCGAAGGCAGGGGCTCCCACGCAGAGCGTGGGAGCCAGTGAGGGGGGAGAAGTTGGCTTGATGCACATGGTGGAATGAGAGGTCCTCGATGCTCATAATCAACGAGCGAATTTCGATTCCGGAAGACGAGCTTGATTTCACTGCATCCCGGAGCAGCGGCCCGGGCGGTCAGCATGTCAACAAGGTGAGCAGCAAGGTCATTCTCTGGTTCGACCTCGACAACTCGCCGAGCCTTTCCGACGAGGATAAAGCGCTCATCAAAAGCCGCCTCAGGAGCCGGATCGGGAAAGACGGAGTCCTTCGTGTCGTGTCACAATCGACCCGCAGCCAGGCGGCCAACCGCGAACGGGCCATATTGCGCTTCACTGAGCTGCTGCAAGATGCATTGAAGCGCGTTCCAATCAGAAGGAGAAGAGGAGTCAGCCGGGCGGCTAAAGAGCGACGTCTTGAAGAGAAGAGGCAGCACAGCATTTTGAAGAGCAGGAGGTCGGAGAAGGCCTCGATCGAGGATTAGCGGGCTGATCGCCATGCATCCAGGTTTTTGGCCAGGAGAAGAAACTCCTCGGGACAAAGCGTTTCCGGTCGTCTTTGGGGATCGATGCCGCTGAGCGCCAACACTTCTGCAAGCGATGCAGCATTAAGCCCCGTCAGGCCTTTCAGACAATTCAACAAGGTCTTCCTGCGCTTCTGGAAACAGGTGCTGACGAGCTGCCTCATGAACTCAAAGGATGGGGTCTCAGGCGACAGGCAGTCCCTGAAATCGATTGATACCACTAGAGAGTCCACATTGGGTGGAGGATAGAACTGACCGGGTCCGACGACAAAGAGAGACTGCACGCGAGCGTAGAGGCCGAGCAGCACCGACAGGACACCATACTCTTTGCCCCCCGGATGGGCTGCCAGTCGCTCACCGACCTCTTTTTGCATCATGAAGACCGCGCGTTTGATGCAGCGGCGGGATTCAAGCAACCGGAAAACCAGGGGCGAGCTTATGTTGTAGGGAAGGTTCCCCAACAGGACCAGGTGATCCTCCCGCCCTTGACCGAGTGCACAGAGATCGACGTTCAGAATGTCTTCCCGGTAGAAGGAAACATGACACTCCGAGGCGGGAAGGTCCCTTTCCAGGAAAGCCGCCAGGTCCCGATCCAGCTCGACCAGGTGCAGCCGCCGGACCCTGGGCAGGATGAATCGTGTCAGGGCCCCGAGACCGGGGCCGACTTCCACCACCACATCCGATGCAATCAGTTCGGCACTCGCAACGATCCGTTCAGCCGTCTTCGGTTGGATCAGAAAGTGCTGCCCGAACCGTTTCCTCGGACTCCCACCCTGCTCGCGATAATATTCCTGAGGAGAAACAAACACATCTCTTGGCCCTTACGAGGTCTTCTATTGCCATATCGGACAGCTATCCTGTGCGCGGTCACAAATCTTCACGCTCTTCGTTCTTTGCGGGAACGGCTTGTGCTTTACAATTGAGCCTCTTGCAGAAGTCCCTCAGGGCGTCATTCCGGCAGGGTTTTTGGGCCGGAATCCAGGCTTTAAGGTCCCTGGACCCCGGCCAGATGCATGCCGGGGTGACGGAATTTGAGACTTTTGCAGGAGGCTAAATTGAATGCTATCTCTAAACCCCTTCCCGAGGACCAAAGGAGAGAAGGTAAATCTTGTCTTTCTCAACTTTATAAATCAGCCGCCGCTCTTGCCCTTCCACAAAGTATCTGTGGCGCCGGTAATCTTTGAGCTCTCCTTTTAAGTTTTTTCCCAGTCAAAGGGTCCTCCGCTACCACAATAACGGCTTGCTTGAGAGCCTCTCTCTCACGATCACTCCCCAGCTTCTTTCTGAGTTGTTCAAACTTGGAGGTTTCATAGACTTTCAAAATTCAGCTCCCTGAACATGCCGGCTTCCTGTTCTGCCTTCGCTTCAAGAATGTTCTTGATTTCCTCCGCCGTCAGTTCTGGATTTTGGATCGCTAAAAGGCCAATTCTAAGAGCGTGTCTCAGGCTGCTGGAAAAGCCCCAATCTTCCTTTTTGCACAGCAGGAGGACCTCCCGAACGAGCTCATCATTGAGGAGAACCGTCTTTCTAACCATTGCCTGCCTCCTAATGGGTAGTATTTCATATCCATCTTTCATAATTTATATCATACCCTCTCCGATCTTCCAGCCCCCCAAACACCCCGTAGATGCGATCCCCGGCAATCTTCCCCTTCTCCCCTTGAGCCCAGCCCTGAATTCAATCGTCCGGGAATTTCCATCTTTGACACGATCAGCAGGCTTGCGCTTCTTGCGCCTTTTTGCGGCTATTCTTAGGGGCGTTCATCCACCCCTTCAAAACCACCTCAAAACCACCGAGAAACCGCATCGAGGTCCAGCGGGTCCCGGCAGAAGCCCGAACGTCGCCAGACCGTGTAGGCTGCCGACGCAATCATCACCGCATTGTCGGTGCAGAAACGAAGCGGAGGCATGTGCAGGTCCAGGCGATGGTAGGCAGCCTCCTCGCGCAACCGTTCACGCAGGCGACTGTTTGCGGCAACCCCTCCCACCACGGCCACATGCTTCACGCCGCAGACATGTGCCGCCTTCAGCGTTTTGCCGACCAGGACATCGACGACGGCTTCCTGAAAGCTCGCTGCCAGGTCTTCCAGACGGTATGAGCCGGCTTCACCCTCGCCGATAGGGGGTCCAAAGCGGCGTACGAAATTGGCCACCGCCGTTTTGACCCCACTGAAGCTGAATTCCAGCGAATCGTGAGCCAGGTACGCTTTGGGAAACGCGAAGGCCTGCCGATTCCCGCCGGCGGCAAGGCGATCGATCACAACCCCACCCGGATACCCAAGACCCAGTAGCTTAGCCACTTTGTCGAAGGCTTCTCCGGCGGCATCGTCCCGTGTGGAGCCGAGGAACCGGCTCTCTCCGGCGGGGTCGACCCGGTAGAGGGCCGTGTGGCCACCGGATACCACCAGGCAGACAAACGGCTCATCGAGGGGGTCTCGATCAAGAAATGCCGCATGCATGTGCCCCTCGAGATGGCTCACCGCAATCAGGGGCCGGTCGATAGCATAAGCCAGGGCCTTTGCGGCACTGATCCCCACCAGAAGAGCGCCGACCAGACCGGGCCCCTGAGTCACGGCTACAGCGTCCGGCTTGCCGGGGCCGATCCCCGCATCGTCCAGGGCCTGCGCAATAACCGGAAGAATGGCTTCGACGTGTTTTCGTGAGGCCAGTTCAGGTACCACCCCGCCATACGGGCTGTGCACCGCGATCTGGCCGGCGACCACATCGGAGAGGACCCTCCTGCCGTCTTCGACCACCGCAGCAGCCGTTTCATCGCACGAGCTTTCAATACCGAGAATGATCATTTGTTCTTGCAGCTCTTTCTGGCTTTCATTACTGTGAGCATCCGTCCGATGTCAGGTCGAGGCGGAATGATATTCTGCGTCACGCAGAGACGCAGAGACGCAGAGAAACGCCCCCTGGCAAAAGCTCTGCATCCTCTGCGCCTCTGCGTGAGAATGAAGCTTTTGAACCTCTGTGAGTATAGCACGGCCCGTCTGTGAGCGCATCGAGTTTCACACGCTCGACAGAAGGACCGGAAGGCCGTCCGGAGACAATTGCCGCAATGCAGCCGGGATTTCCATTTCGATGAAGAAACGCCGCCCGTCTTCGACTCAAAAAGCAAAATCCCCCGATGCGTTTGAAAGGGCTGCGGCTGCCGCCCGAAGCCGGGACGATCAAAACCCCGCTGCTCCACAACCCGCCGCCGAACAACCCACCGGACCCGTCTCAAAACCCCTCTGGGTCCAGGTCTTAGTGCTCATCTGCGTGGTCCTGCTGGGCCTCTGGGTGCGACTTGAAGACCTCGTGGCCTGGCAGAGGGAACCGGGAAGAGCGTTTTACGCTGGTCAGCCTCTGCTGACGGCCCTGGACGGCCTCTTCTACCTGACGCTTGCCCGGGACCTCATCGAAGGGACTTATCAACCCATCGATGACAAAAGGGCAGTCCCGGATTGCCCCACACGACCCACTCCGCCGCCCCTCATCTCCTGCCTCACTGCCGCCGCAGCCAAAGTGGTCCCCATTTCACTGAACTGGATTGCGGTCCTCCTGCCGGCGTTTCTCGGTGTATGGCTGTTCCTGCCGGTGTACGGTTTGGGCCGGTTCTTCGGAGGTCCGATAACAGGGACCGTCGCGGCACTCTTCGCCCTGCTGTCTCCTTACTACGCCTATCGAAGCGGGTTCGGATGGCTGGACACGGACGTCTTGAACGTGACTTTCGCCGCAGCGGCGGCTTACTTCTTCCTCATGTTTGGAGTCACGCCGGGGACCCGCCGTTACTACCATTTTCTCGCAGGGATGATCACCTACGGCCTTTTCTTGTGGTGGTGGGACCAGACACCCGAGGCGGTGACAGTCATTTGCCTGGTCCCGGCGGCCGTCGGCGTCGTCTTCTACAGGCCTTCGGGGCGGGAAAGATGGTTTTTCCTCGGCGCACTCTTCGTGGGATTGCTTCTCCTGCTTTTGTGGAAGGGCACCGGTCTGGTTTCTCAATTCATGACCCTCCTCGGATTGAAGCACGCCTATCTGGCAAAGGAATCCGCCGGGGCTTTTCCCAATATCGGGGTCTCCATCAGCGAGCAGGTCAGGCCGTCCCTGGATTCGATGGCGGCGATATCGACCGGCGGCTTCCTGACCTTTGTGGCGGCCCTGTGCGGGATTGTCCTGCTCATCTGGCGACACTGGAAAGAGAGCCTCTTTCTCGGGGCTTTGTTGGGTCTTTGCGTGCTGGCCTTCTTTTATGCCAGGCGATTTGCGATATTTTGCGCTCCCGTAACCGCCCTGGGGATAGGATTTTTCATCAGTGAAATGTGGAGGCTCCGAGCCCGCTTCAGGGCCCTGACCTATGTCGTTCCTCCGTTTGTGGTCCTCCTGATCTGGCCGATGATCGACATCAACCACGCCCAGACGTACTGGCCCAAGGAACAGCCGAATCTGGTTGCCGGACTGGCGCTGGCGGAAAAGAAGACCCCCCGCGACGCCGTTATCTGGGCATGGTGGGACCATGGCTATACCATCCCGTACTGGGCCAGGAGGGCATCGGTCAATGACGGGGCCCTTCATTCCGGAGACCGGACGGTTTTCAACGGAATCCCTTTGGCCACCGGTGATGAACGGCTCGCGGCAAACCTCATGCATTTCTGGGTTGCCCGCGGCGTACAGGGCCTGAACAAGGTCTTTGCCGCGATGGATAACGACGAAGCCCGAAGCTTTCTATTTATCAAAAGGGTCCTTTCGGCCGGTCCCGAACAGGCCCGCGCCATTTTGCGCGAGACACCGCTTCAGCCCAGACCGGGATTGGAAACGACCGAAGACCGGCTGGAGTTCTTCTTCCCTTCCAATCCGCGCCCGGTATACCTTTTCCTGGATGAGCTCCTCACTCGAACCAGCTACTGGTGGTTCTGGTTCGGGAGCTGGGATGTCCGCAAACAGGATGGGACCCATGCCGATTACAGGATTTTCGATGACTTGCGGGAGGAAGACGGGCGGTTCATCGCCAGGGATGGTCTTGTCGTTGACACGCGTACCGGCAAGGCCGCTATGGGAAACCAGACCATTCCGCTCCAGGGAATCGCCGTCTGGGACGGAAAGAACAGCCGGGTCAAACGATTCAATCACCCGAGCGACGTGGTATTCGAAGCATCCGATCCAAACCGGACGGGGGCCATGATGCACCGTGAGATCGCGGAATCCGTCTTCAACAAGCTCTTCTTTCGCCACACCTGCTCACAGGACTACTTCCGCCCTGTAATCCTGAACACACCATGGTACCAGCTATGGGAGGTTCGCGGGGAATCCTGGAAAGCCAGCTCAGACCGTCGTAACCCCTCGGAATCCGGTAAGGAGCCAGAAGCAGGCTAGTTCGTTCGCACGTTCTCATCTTGGGCCAGCGAAGATGACTTGGTTTTGAGATCTGCAATAATATCCATGATGGCCAACCGCTGAGGATAACCAGGATAAAGCTCAAGAACCTTTTGAAAGGCGTTGATGGCTTCTTGTGGGTTATTGGCTTCTGCCAGGAAGAATCCCAGTCCCAACCATGCCCTGGCGTATTCGGGATCGAGCATGAGAGCCTGCCGGGCTTCAGCCACTGCTTCGTGGGCGTCTTTTCTTTGATAGTAATACCAACCCTTCAGCAGATGGACATCGGCTGATTCGGGCTGCAGCTTTGCTGCATAATCCAAAAAGGATTCGCCGACCTTCATAAGAGAAGGCGGCAGTGGTCGCTCCCAAGCCAGATAGGCCACAGCCATGCATACGTTGAACCTGGAAAAGGGATGCAGGACGTAATTTGCCCAAAAGCTCCTTTTGCTTTCTTGTATGCGGTTCAGGTCACCCTCTTGTGCCATCGCCTCCAGCACCGCTTTGCTCTCATTGTCATGTTCTTCATCCACAGCTTCCAGCAGCACTCTCTTGGCGCTGTTTCGATCACCCATGGCCAGTAGAGTCACCGCAATCCATCTTTTAGCTACGCCTGGCTGCCCGGGTTGAATGCCGTCTCCCAGTAGGGTGCTCCCTTTCTCCTGAGCCTTTTTCAGAATGGTCTCCGCAGCTCTGACGCATGCCGACTCCAGTTCCGGCATTCTCATTGTGAGGCGCTGGTTGTAGATGAGTGCCTGCTGGACGCTCTTGAGAGCGAGATCGAAATTCCCCAGTTCCATATGGGACCGCGCCATATTAAGACAAATGCTCGGTAGGGAGTATGCGTTTACATAATCCGGTCTTTCTCGTAGAAGCCTTTCCCCCTCATCCACTGCACCCTGGTAATCTCCCGATTCATGCTTGCTCGCTACGATCGTATTAACAGCGACGGTATACACCTCGTAGTTCTTTTCGCCCAGATGAATTGCGAAATATGCTTCCCGAATGGCTTCCTCGTGCTGACCGGTCCTGGCCAGTGCTACTGCGAGATTCCCATGGGTTCTGGGACTTTGAGGATGTTTCAGGGCGTCATCTCTGTTCAGGGTAACAGGGTCGCTCCAGGTCTCATTCCGATCGAATGTGGCCAGAGTGAGGACGGACGAAAGGATGAGAACCATGCACCAACCAAGAATCCTCAAGTCCCTTGCCGATCTATTTCGGAAGCGTTCTTCAACAATACCATGCAAGAGGACGACTAAACTCAGGATCAATCCCAGGGAGGGAAGATACATGCGGTGTTCGAACACCAGTTCCAGCGGAACGATTGTCGATTCGATCAGCAGATTGAGGAAGAACCACAGAAGGCCGTAACTGACCACGGGGTATCTTTTGCGCTTTGAAATGGTCCACCAGAGGAGAACTCCGAGAAACACAATCGAGAAGAACGTGGTCGGAGGGTTGAGGATAGAAGTCGAAATTGCCACGTGGTGTTCAACGGAGAGCCTGCCGGGATCAGGCCAGATTACCAATGACAGATACCAGACCAGAACACGGGCTTCGGTCAGGAGTCTCTGCGGCATGGTGAAATTCCGCCCCTGGTAGCCACCATTCATGTGCAACAGGATCATCAGTGCGGCTGAAGCAAGGAGGAGTAAAGCGATCACCGATTGCAGTTTATGTTGGCGAAATGCGCCAATCAACCTTCTGTGCAGGCCGTTTTGAAAGAGCCAAATCTCGCTGCAGATCATCATAAAGGGAAGCATCAGGGAGTTCTCTTTTGAAAGCAACGCCATGACCATGGCAGCGAGTGAAAGGCCGGCATAAACCCCAACCCTGCCGTCAATCGTGCTGCTCTTCCGATAGGCTGATCGTGCTGAAAAATAAAAACCCATACTGAGCAGGTAAAACAAAGCCATAAGCGATGTCATCCGCTGTACCAGGTATGTAACAGTGCTTGTCTGGACGGGATTCAACGCCCAAATGGCTGAGATGAAGCAGGCGATTTCAATCGGTGAGAACAAGGAATCACAGGATGCATTCCCTGAAGGATTGCTTTCGAGGATCTTGTTGACCAGGAAGATGGCGGCAAGAAGACAAAGAAAATGGATCACCATATTGGTCAGGTGGAGATAAAAGAACTCCCCCCTGCCGAACCAGATATCCCAGGAAAAGGATAGCATGGGTATCCATCTGGCCCATCCAAACTTGGTCTGACTCAATGACAGAATACTCTCTGTGGACCAGTGATCGACTTTGGTCAACGGCTCGTCGATGAAGGAATGGAAATCATCCAGGACAGGCGGGGATTGAAAGGTGTTTGAATAACCCACGGAAAGCAGAAAACCAAACAAACAGGTACCGAGAATCCAGCCTTTGTTCCGCTCTAATCTGCCCAAATAGAGCAATTTCATCATGGGGTTCCGCAGAAACAAAAGGAGAAGATTGTGTCGGCACCAACACAATCTTCTCCCTTCTGACAATCGATTCTATTTATTGTAAGCCAAGTTCATTGGCTATGTCCCCACCGAGAACCCACGTTTTAATCTTTCCGGCTGAAACGCTTGCCGCGGCTGTGAGTGTTTTGCCATTAAGCTGCTCGAGTTGGTTGCAGTTTGTACTGTCGATGGTCAATGACAATGTTTTGCCTGTGAATGTCACAGGATTAACACAAGTCAAATCCGCATCCCTTGTCATATTGCCGATTACGACGCCAGTAAAAGTATTCCTGATAGCAAAAAAGGTTGCAATATTGGTCTCGATCGAATGCATCCCTGGGAATACAAGACTCGTCAATCTCGCTTTCTGCACGTATCTCTGATAGAAGGGCACCGCCACGGCGGCAAGGATGCCGATGATGGCCACGACGATCATCAATTCCACCAGGGTAAAACCTTTGCTTTCTCTCATCTTGATCAACATTTCCAATCCTCCTGTGTCAGTTCAATTTGTTTCACACCATACGACTTTACAATCTCTTGACTGTCAACACTAATTCTTATCTGGAACCGACCCCCTTTCTCTATATGGAATGGAAAATAAAATCGCCTCCAACCATTCTGCTTCTGTGATTCCACCTCACTCAAAATTCGCAGTGATTAGCTAGCAATGTTTGTGCCACCGCCTCGTTATGTCGACCTGCTGCCAGAGCAGGGATCAGCCAGCTATAGCCAGGCAGAATTCCTTATCGCGACAGCAGCCGCAGGGGCGACCGGTCGGTCGCCCCTACAACCGCGGCTCATACCTCGTTTGGACCGGCCAGGGAATTGCGCCCGGGTGGGCCTCTTACAAAACTGTCCCGGTTCGTGGTCCGATACCTTACCACGAACGGAGGTTCAGTACGTTACAAGGGCAGAAGTCCGTTCACCCTGAGGTATCGAAGGGTGAAAAGGATTTTTGCAGGAGGCTCGGGTGTACTATTTTTAGGAAAACAATTTCAGGTCCTGTGTGGCTGTGGGGCAGGCTTTTCAGCCTGCCCCACATGAGGAGGAGATCCGTGACGTTTATTGTCTAAGCTCTACGCACAGCAAACGGGCCTTATCAGCCCCGAATGGGGCAAAACATGCCAGCCCAGGGCAACGCCCTGGGGAAATGCACCAATCACCACTCAATGCAAGCCCTGAAAGGGCGAAACAAAGAACAACGCAATGCCGCCGTCTTACCGTGAAAATCCCCCCTGCCCCCCTTTAGAAAAGTGGGGTTGGGGGGATTGTTGCCGCTGGGGGTGAAGTAATGACCACGATTCATGACCGTTAAGCCAAGGTCTTCATCCATAATGTGTTTAACACCCAAAACCGGGTTTCTGTGTTTACCGAATATCTTCTCCGTGAACTCTAGAGTTATCTTGCCGGTATCCTTAAACAATGCCAATCTCCGGCCATCCGAACAGGAGGGACTACCGATCATGTCCATACCCTCTGCAATCTCTCCCGGTTTTGGGGTACCGGGCGATGCGGTCAGCCCCAATTGTTGCGCCCTTTCAGGGCTCAGGCCTGGGTGACGGGTTCGAATCCCAGGGCGTTGCCCCGGGCTGGACTGTTCGGGCCCTTCGGGCCACGGGGAAGCCACCACACAGCGGGTCTGCATGTCCAGGACCTTCCTTGAATTGACGCTCGAGCTTTAAAGAAAATGATTCAAGATCATTGCGCCATAAAATTCGTTCCCCCATCTGGCCCCCTCACCGGCTCCCACGCTCTGCGTGGGAGCCCATGCCTTCGGGCTCTGCGCCAGTGGACGCGGAGCGTCCAGCCTGTGCGTTCCCACTCGGAACGTGGGAACGAGGGGGGAGCGAACCTACGGTGAAAAGAACCAGGGTTCATCACATCGTCGTCATTCCGGCATGCTGTTAGCCGGAATCCAGAAAGCTCACGGCGTGGCTGCATTCCGGCCAGGTACATTCCAATGCCCGTCAACTTGGGAGAATTCAAGTGTACTTTCAAGTAGTCAGGGCTCCAGCTGGTAACACACATCGTCACCCAGGCAGGTTCCCGGCCCGATGCCGGCAGGGACAGGATTTCGGCGAGGTCCGAAAGACTCTCACGAACCTGGATTCCGGCCAAGAACATGCCGGAATGACGTTCAACGGCCTTTATGCCGTTTTGAGATAGTCTCTCAGTACCACAGTGAAAACCCTTAATTTGACGCATAGGGGTGCATGCCTGAATGCCGGCATCAGTTTGGCGTCGCAAGCTCTTCATCTTACCTTCTTCTTCTTGAGCTCCATAGTGTTCTCAAACAGGGTCCTCGTTCATCATTTTGTTGTGAAAAAACCAGTTTTGCTATTATTATACGGTCGAAAATCGAGCGGCTTCAGGAGGATAGGACCCCGGGGGCCCTCATGGACAGATTTTGTCAGCTCGCTGACAGATCGTGTCAGTTGAAGAGGTGTGGGAATGATCGCCAGGTTGAACAGGGAGAATTTTCACCAGTTTCTTCAAGAATCATGAGGGACCCTCGATGGTCTTTGCATTGCTCTTTGTTGAAGGAATATTGATCAGGGGATAAAGCGATGAGGATCCAATGTCTTAGAGCGCTGAAAAGGGGCAGCATCCTGGGCGGGTGCTGTATTGTGGGAATGATGCTGCTGAGCACACCGCTGCTCGCCCAAGGCACCGGGTCGAACCCGGCCCAACAGGAAGCACCGGCGGCCCAGCCTGATGCCGCTCCACCCGGTGAACCAGGAGCAGCACCACCGGTCCCTCCCGTTGATTTGAACCCGCCTTCGTCTCAGGCCCCATCCGCCAGTGAACCCCAGCCTGTTCCCAACCGGGAAAAGGTCCTCATGGCTTTGCTGAAAGAAGACTTTTCCTATCAACAGAACACCATGGTGGACCCTTTTGTTAGTTTCATTGCCCCGGCTGAGGCTCCCCCGCCACCTCCTGCTACCGGTGACGAAGAGATCGATCTTCCGCCGGAACCGCAACGTCCTCTCACTCCGCTTCAAAAAATGAGTCTTGCAGAGGTCGAAAAGGGCCTCAAGGCCATTGTTTGGGGAGACTTGGGCCGCAGGGCGCTGGTTGAGGATTCCGCAGGCAAGGGCTACATCGTGAACGTCGGCACTCCGGTAGGTGAGCGAAACGGTGTCGTTACCGAGATCTTCAACGATCGCGTCGTCATCCAGCAGGAGTTCTGGGACCGGAAGGCCAAGCGGATGAAGCCCTTGAATTTTGTGGTGAAATTGAAGAAGGAAGAGCCCAAGTAGGGTGGGCGGGCAAGCCACGAGTAGGATAGAATCCATCCATTCGCCAATGAATTGCGGGTAGGGTTCGATCCAGACAGAGCAACTCAGGAGTGCCGGGGCTGATGAAGACGGAAATGGGAATAAGCACATTGGCGGCGAAGAAGTTCTGGAGGTGAAGCATGAGGACGATCGAGCTAACATCACGCGTCGGTAAAGACGGCATCTTGTGCCTGGAGGTCCCGTTGGATCTGCGAGATCAGGATTTGGATGTACTGGTGGTTTTGAATCCGGTTTCTCGACAGACGCGTGGCACCACAAGGGGCAACCTTTGGCCACCAGGTTTTTTTGACTCCACTGCCGGTGCTTTCCGGGAAGAGCCGCTGGACCGGGGAGACCAGGGTGAATATGAGTACAGGGAACCCATGGCATGACTTACCTGTTGGATACCAATGCCTGCATTCACTACCTGAACAATCCGGATTCCCCTATCCGTCGCCGAATGGAGCGCATGCATCCGGCTGACGTATTGGTATGTTCAATAGTGAAGGCAGAGCTCTATTACGGTGCCAACAGGAGCTACAGAAAGCCGCAGACCCTTGCTGCACTCGAGGAATTCTTGAACCTGTTTACAAGCTTGCCGTTCGACGATAGCGCCGCCCGTGTCTATGGGAAAATCCGCGCTGAATTATCATCCAAGGGAATACCCATAGGACCGAATGACTTGATGATTGCCTCCATCGCACTTGCAAATGAAGTTACTCTGGTCACTCACAATAGCAGGGAGTTCGGGAGAGTGGATGCTCTGCTAATCGAAGACTGGCAAGGCTAAAACTTTTCAGCGGTCATATCCTGATGAAAAATGGGGTGTCTTAGAGCCTGTTTAGGAATTCCCTCAGCCCGTCATTCCGGCATGCTTCCGGCCGGAATCCAGGCCTTTATGAATGTTGTGGACCCCCGGCCAAAGCTTGTCCCGACAGGCATCAGGCCGGGGGCCTGCTGGGGTGATGGAATTTGACAGCCCTGCAAGGGCCTCTCCGGCAATGTAGTTACATAAGAGGGGGTGGTAGATTGGGTTCCGGCTTACAACCAGCGCCTCAATGACGGAAGGAGAAGTGAGGAAGTGCTTTATGGCCTGATTATCGGACAGGCTCACAGAAATATCGTCAGTCAAAGCAGGATTCAGATAGGTGACCCCCTATGTCAGAACCGGTCAAGAAAGAGGCGACTTACGGAGATCTCTGCGATATTCCCGATAATATGACCGGGGAGATCATCGACGGTGAGCTCATCCTTACTCCCAGGCCGTCGAGGAAACATGGATTTACCGCGACAGTGCTGGGAAGCAGAATAACCCCTCCTTACTCTTTTGGAGAAGGGGGTGGGCCCGGCGGATGGATCTTTATCATCACACCGGAAATCGGACTGGGAAAGGACATCGTTGTTCCCGACCTGGCAGGCTGGAGGGAAGAGCGATTTCCGGAATCCGAAGATCACAACTGGATTTCAGTGGCTCCGGATTGGGTATGTGAAGTGCTTTCGCCCGACACAGCCCGCACTGATAGGATCAAGAAGATGCATGCCTTTGCCGGGAGCCTGGTACGATATGCCTGGCTGATCGATCCAGCCCTTATGACCCTGGAGGTGTTTCGGCTTGAGTCTGGCCGGTGGTCTCTACTGGACGCCTGGTCGGAAAACGACAAGGTGAGAGCTGAGCCGTTCCAGGAGCTGGAACTTGACCTGGCCAATCTCTGGCTCGAGATGCGGCAGCGCCGCCAACCAGGTCAGTCGCCCGAAGAGTGACTTCTATTCTCCCCTCAGGAGCGATACGAGCAGCATCAGTGCCCCCAACGTGACCGCACTGTTGGCTACGTTGAAAGCCGGCCAGTGATAGGCGCCGACATAGCAGTCCAGGAAATTGACAACCTCATCCGGATGGCTTTTGGAAATAGCGCGCTTTGAGCTTTCATTGTGATACGTCATAAGGATATTCCCATTTAAAGTCGCCAGGATTCCAGGAGAGGCTTCAAAATACGGTTGTCCGATTGCCCTAGCCGATTCGCCTTCGGCCTTCTGTAATGCCCTGGTCTGTGCTCATCGGCCAAAAGCGGGCAGAAGGCTCGAGAGCTCCTTGTTGGGCCTCCTACTCCGTGGCAATTTCGACAATTGTCATAGCATGAACTCCATGTTATCATATCAGCATGATCGTGACATTCAAGAACAAGGGCACAGAAGACATCTTCAACGGCAAGAACACGAAGGCAGCACGCAAAACCTGCCCGGAGTCGTTATGGAAGATTGCCGCCCGAAAGCTCGATCAACTCGACTCAGTCACACTACTCGATGAATTGCGTATCCCTCCAGGTAATTTCCTGGAAGCACTCGCCGGAGATCGCAGTGGGCAGCATAGTATTCGTATCAACGATCAGTATCGCATCTGTTTGAGGTGGTCTGAGTCTGGTCCCGAGCAAGTTGAGATTGTGGATTATCACTAAACATTGAAGAGAGTAACACCATGATCCGTATTCCAACAGATCGTCCTCCTACCCATCCTGGTGAAATGATCCTTCAGGAGTTCCTGGTCCCGATGGAGGTTACCCAACGTGAGCTAGCCAATGCTATTCACGTTCCATATCAGCGCATCAATGAGATCATTAATGGCCGCCGCGGAATAACCCCTGCTACAGCCCTGCGCCTGGCCAAGTTCTTTGGCATGTCACCTGACTTCTGGATGAACATGCAACTCAGATGGGACCTCTATCACGCACAGCTTTCTGAAAAGGATAAATTGAAGACAATACACCGCCACGTACCGGCTTCTTCAAGGAAAGGAAAGTCCAGGGGCCAACGCCATGCGGTCGGACAACAAACCACGCGGGGGTAATGGCCATATGCATATGGATTTGAGATTTGGAGTCCACTGAACAGCCTTCATTTCTGTTATCTAAGGAAAGGATGAGCTGGTCGTCAAAGGAGGGTGGGAACGTCTTCTTGTGCCCACCAGAACCGGATGATGGCATGCGACTTGAAACCCAAACCAACAGTCCTGAATCACACCCGGGCGTGAACGATTACCCCGAAGGGTGACTACTATTTTCCCCTCAGGAGCGATACGAGCAGCATCAGCGCCCCCACCGTGACCGCGCTGTCCGCCACGTTAAAAGCCGGCCAGTGATAGGCGCCGACATAGCAGTCCAGGAAATCGACGACCTCGCCGAAGCGCACCCGATCGATCAGGTTTCCCAAGGCCCCGCCGGTGATGAGGGCGTAGGCCGTCCTGCTCCAATGATCCTCAGTAGGGACCTTCCTATAGGCAAAAACAATGATCGCCACCACGAGAAGGGTCAGTCCGACGAAAAAGACCCGACGCCAGACGGAAGGCTCACCGGCCAGAATACTGAAGGCCGCTCCCGTATTCCTGACATGCACCAGGTTGAAAAATCCGGGTATGATTTCGACTGCGGAAAAGAGCGGCAGGAAATGGAGAACCAGAAGCTTGGAAACCTGGTCCAAAAGAATGATTATCCCCGCAACGGCAAACAAGCTGGTCATGGCGTCATCCTTCCCGCGACCTTGCGCATCACCCGCCTACCACGGCATGGCAGCGTCCACAGATCGTCGGATGATCCAGGAATCGGCCGACCTCCTGCGAACGCACCCAGCATCGCTCACACTTGTTCCACGTGGCGGGTTCAATCTGAACCTGAAGTCCCTGTATTTCGATCCCATCGACGGGATTCACCAGCTCCGCGGCCGGAGCAAAAACAACACCCGAGACGATAAAAACCGAGCGCAGCAGCTCCTCCCGGCCGGCAAAGCCCTCTCTCATGTCTTCCGGTAGGGCCAGTTTCACCACAGCATCCAGGGGATGGCCGATGATCTTTGCCTGACGCGCTCCTTCCAGGGATCGCGTGACATCGCTTCGAAGCGCCAGAATGGTCTGCCAGCGCCGGTTCAGCTCATCGTCCTGAAGGTCCGGGTCGGCTTCGGGAAGGCTTTCAAGATGGATCGACTCAGTCGAGCGATGCGGCAGCTGCCACCAGGCTTCCTCGGCCGTAAATGAAAGGACCGGGGCCATCAGCCGCAATACGGCTGTAAGGATTCGATAGAGCGCCGTCTGAGCCGAACGGCGCGCCTTGCTCCCGGCTGCGGAGACATACAGGCGATCCTTCAAAATATCGAGATAAAAGGAGCTCAGGTCCACCACGCAGTAGTTGTGAAGAGCATGGTAGACCCGGTGAAATTCATAGCGATCATAAGCGTTGCGAACCCGCTGGATCAGGTCCTGGAGCTGCAGAAGGGCAAACCGATCCAGCTCATCCATTTCGTGGACCGGCACCCCATCTGAAACCGGGTTGAAGTCTCCCAGGTTTCCAAGGAGGAACCTGCAGGTATTGCGAATCCGTCGATAGGCCTCGGTCAGGCGCTTCAAGATGTCCGGGGAAATGCGGATATCGTCGCGATAGTCTTCCGCCGATACCCAGAGGCGAAGGACCTCAGCCCCGTACTGGCGAATGATCTGCTCGGGTGGAATCACGTTGCCCAAAGACTTGGACATCTTGTAGCCCTGGCCGTCCACCACAAACCCATGGGTGAGCACGGTTTTATAGGGAGCCGTGTCGCGGGTGCCGACCGCAGCCAGGAGCGACGAATGAAACCAGCCCCGGTGCTGGTCGCTTCCTTCAAGATAGAGGTCAGCCGGCGCGTTGAGGTAGCTCCGATGCTCCAGCACCGCGGAATACGACACCCCGGAGTCAAACCAGACATCGAGGATGTCCATCTCCTTCCGGAAGTTGCTCCCCGAGCATTCCGGGCATACCGTTCCAGGCGGCAGAAGCGCGCCTGCATCGCTTTCAAACCAGCAGTCGGCCCCTTCCTTTTCAAAGAGGGCCGCCACATGATCGAAGGTTTGTGGGGATGCGAGAAGTTTCCCGCAATCCGAGCACGTAAAGACCGTGATGGGGACGCCCCAGGAGCGCTGCCGGGAAATGCACCAGTCCGGGCGATTCAGGATCATGTTGTAGATCCTTTCCCTGCCCCAGTTCGGGATCCACTCCACCCGATCGATCCAGGTGAGGGCCTTCTGCCGGAGATCGTTTTTTTCCAGTGAAATGAACCACTGCTCGGTAGCCCGAAAGATCACGGGCTTCTTGCATCGCCAGCAGTGCGGGTAACTATGTTCGATATCCGTCTGCAGGATCAACCGCCCTATCTCTTGAAGCTTCGCATTGACCGCCTTGTTGGCATCGAAAACAAACTGGCCACTAAAGAACGGGACGTCCCGGGTGAAACACCCGTCGTCGTCCACCGGAGAATAGACCTCCAGGCCGTATTCGAGCGCCATATCGTAGTCTTCACGCCCATGACCCGGGGCGGTATGCACACATCCCGTCCCAGCCTCCAGTGTGACGTGATTCCCAAGAATGAGTACGCTTTCACGGTCGAGGAGCGGATGGCGGCAGACCAGGCCCTTCAGCTCCGAAGCACGGAAACGCCGTATGATCTCAAAACTCCCGACCCCGAAAAGACGCATACAGTTTTCGAGGAGCCCTTCGGCGAGTATCCAGACCTCACCGTCGACCGCCGCGGCCACATACTCGAAATCGGGGTGGAGGGTAATGGCGAGGTTGGCCGGAATGGTCCATGGGGTTGTGGTCCAGATGAGCACATAGACGGGCTTTCCCGACAATTCCGGGAAACGCGTACGGCTTTGTTGATCCAGGGGAAATTTGACGTAGATCGACGGCGACACATGGTTCTGATACTCGACCTCGGCTTCCGCCAGGGCCGTTCGGCATTCAGCGCACCAATAGACGGGCTTCTTACTCCGGATCACGCTGCCACGTTCAAAAAACCGCCCCAGCTCCCGAACGATGGTCGCTTCGTAATCGTAGGACATGGTGAGGTAGGGATTGTCCCACTCGCCCAGGACCCCCAAGCGCCTGAACTCGTTTCTCTGAATATCGATGAAGCGTTCTGCATAGCGCCGGCAATGGCGGCGAATCTCGACCAGAGACATGGACGATTTGCGCTCTCCCAATTCTCGATCCACCTGGTGTTCGATGGGAAGCCCATGGCAGTCCCAGCCCGGCACATAGACCGCATTGAAACCGCTCATCTGGCGGCTCTTGATAATCATATCCTTGAGTATCTTATTCAGGGCCGTCCCCAGGTGAATGTGCCCGTTGGCATAGGGGGGGCCGTCATGAAGGATATAGAGGGGCCGATCCCTGCCCTGTTCTCTCAGCAGATCGTAGAGCCTCATTTTTTCCCATCGGGCAAGCATCTCCGGTTCCCGCCCGGCAAGGTTCGCCTTCATGGGAAAATCAGTCTGAGGAAGGTTTAGACTCGCCTTATAATCCATCTTTGTATCCCCTTAACCGCCATGACCCCGAGGGTCACAACGAAGAATGAAATCCCCCTTACCCCCCCAATGCTGTTCACTTAACGGTCATGAACGGTGGGCACTGGTTCACTCCCCAGCGGCAGCAACCCCCCAACCCCCCTTTTCTAAAGGGGGGCAGGGGGGATTTCCACGGTAAGGCCCTCTGGATGCGATTCGAACCCCCTGAGCGTCATTCCGGCATGTTTTTAGCCGGAATCCAGCTTCTAGAATATCCCTGGACCCCGGCCAGGAGCTTGCCGGGGTGACGGTTTGAAGCAACGGACTTCATCTTAAGTGAACCGCATTGCCCCTGCCCCTCTTTACCGATGATGGGCAGGGGGGATCGCATATATAGTGCACAACCTCCAAACCTCATGGCTTGCTGACTAAAATGGAACCGTGAAAGTGTTTTCTACTAACACACCATGGCGACATGTCAAGTTCTTAGAAGCCGTCTGAGAATACCCGCATACGTCATACCGTCGAAGCCTGTCCCGGCATGCATCAAGCCGGGAGCCGGTATCCTGAAAGCCGCGTGATTCCTGGATGCCGGTTTTCACCGGCATGACGTTGAGGGCACCGGGAGCCAGTTTTCAGACAACCTCTCGGCGGTAGATCACCAGGGGGCCCTGGAACGTGGATTACGAACAAAAAGAGCCCTCTTCCGGCCTGCAGCCGGGAGAAGAGGGCTCGAAGAAGCTTTTCTGGGTTCCGGCCGGAAACATGCCGGAACGACGACTTGCAGTAATGGTCACCCTATTGTGCAGCGTTGAACTTACATAGAAAATCCCCCTTTCCCCCTTTACGAAAGAGGGGACGCAAGGGCTGATTTTCATGGTTCAGGGTTGCCACCCCGACATGTCAATTACCGTCAGAATCCCCCCTGCCCCCTCTAGAAAAGGGGGGTTGGGGGGATTGCTGCCGCTGGGGGTGAAGCAATGACCACGATTCATAACCGCTAGTACATTCCGCCTCCGGGCGGCATTCCGGGAGGCATGGCCGGTTCTTTTTCCTTCGGGACCTCGGAAACCATGCATTCCGTCGTGAGCATCAGTGCCGAAACGCTGGCCGCGTTTTGGAGTGCCGTTCTGGCGACTTTGGTCGGATCAATGACACCGGCCTCGTACAGGTCGATGAAATCACCCGTCTCAGCATTGAACCCGAAGGCCCCTTCTTCGGTCTTCAGCTTCTGAACGATGACCGAGCCTTCTTCACCGGAGTTGAAAGCGATCTGGCGAGCGGGTTCTTCAAGGGCCCTTTTGACAATGTTCAAGCCAAGCTTCTCATCTCCCTCCAGGCTGAGCTTCTCGATACCGGGGAGACAGCGAAGATAGGCCACGCCGCCACCGGGGATGATCCCTTCCTCGACGGCGGCGCGGGTGGCGTTCAGTGCATCTTCCACACGCGCTTTCTTTTCCTTCATTTCTGTTTCCGTGGCGGCACCGACACTGATCACGGCCACACCGCCAATCAGCTTGGCGAGACGTTCCTGCAGCTTTTCACGGTCGTAGTCGCTCGTCGTCTCTTCGATCTGAGTCCGAATCTGGCGAACCCGACCCTCCAGGGCCTTCCGGTCACCGGCACCGTCTACGATGGTGGTGTTGTCTTTATCGATGCGAATGGTCTTGGCCCGTCCCAAATCGTTCAAGCCGACGGTCTCGAGCTTGATCCCTTTCTCCTCGCTGATCACCTCACCACCTGTCAGGATGGCAATATCATCGAGCATGGCCTTGCGGCGGTCACCGAAACCGGGGGCCTTGACGGCGCAAACCTGGAGCGTCCCTCGAAGCTTGTTGACCACCAGGGTGGCAAGGGCCTCTCCTTCAATATCTTCAGCAATAATGAGAAGCGGTCTTCCCATCTTCGCGATCTGTTCCAGCACGGGCAGGAGGTCCTTCATGTTGCTGATCTTCTTCTCATTGATGAGGATCAACGGCTCATTCAGAAGGACTTCCATCTTTTCCGGGTCGGTGACGAAATAGGGAGAGATGTAGCCGCGATCGAACTGCATCCCCTCGACGACCTCGAGAGTTGTTTCCATGCCCTTGGCTTCTTCGACGGTGATGACCCCTTCCTTGCCCACCTTGTTCATCGCTTCGGCAATGATGTTTCCGATGGTCGCGTCATTATTGGCGGAGATGGTGCCGACCTGAGCGATTTCCTTCTGGTCCTTGGTGGGTTTGCTGATCTTCTTGAGCTCATCGATCACCGCCTGAACGGTCTTCTCGATCCCTCGCTTGAGGGCCATCGGGTTGGCACCCGCAGCCACCAGTTTGGACCCTTCAAAATAGATGGACTGGGCCAGGATGGTGGCGGTGGTCGTACCGTCACCGGCGACGTCACTGGTCTTGCTGGCAACTTCTTTCACCATCTGGGCGCCCATGTTTTCAAACTTGTCTTCCAGTTCGATTTCCTTCGCCACGGTCACGCCGTCCTTGGTCACCGTCGGGCCACCGAAAGACTTTTCAATCACGACGTTGCGGCCCTTCGGCCCCAAGGTCACTTTCACTGCATCGGCAAGTGTGTTTACGCCCTTGAGCAGTGCTTCCCGGGCTTTTACGTCATAAATCAACTGCTTTGCTGCCATGAGGCATTCCTCCCTTTGGATCGGTCTGAGAATGTTTCGACTCTTTTCAGGTCTGAGCGTCTCTGGAGTGTCACTTCGGCTTCCGGCTCATCCATCCAACATCGGTTACTGTTCGATAATGGCGAGAATGTCATCCTCTCGCATGATGAGGAGCTCATCGCCTTCAACCTTGATATCCGTTCCCGCGTACTTGCTGAACAACACCCGGTCTCCCGCCTTGACGTCAAGAGGCCGTCTGCTTCCATCTTCCATCAGTTTGCCGCTGCCGACTGAAATCACTTCACCCTGAATGGGCTTTTCCTTCGCCGTGTCAGGAATAATAATACCCCCGGCTGTTTTCTGTTCCTCTTCGATTCGCTTCACTACCACACGATCATTGAGCGGCTTGAGCTTCATCGTTCCAACTCCTTTCCTTCTACATAACTGGTTTTGGGGAATCATCAGACTCCAGACATCCCGGAGATACCGGACCATGCTGTTAGCACTCGCTTCCGATGAGTGCTTATAGTCACTGCGAGGTTACTTGGCAAGAGGAAAAGCGGGATCAAAGGGGAAAAAAAGTGAAGCGGAGGTACCGGACTGACCGTCGCTGTGGAGCTCAATGCGTCCTTCCATGTTCTCCATCATCTGGTAGACAATGCTCAATCCCAGGCCCGTGCCGTCTTTCTTGGTGGTGAAAAAGGGCTCGAAGACCCGTTCCCGATTCTGATCGGGAATCCCTGAACCCGTGTCGACAATCTCGATGACCGTTTTCAGACGAGGAAAATCCTCCCTGTTTGACGCTGCGACCCGAACCGTCAGGGTCCCGCCGGCAGGCATGGCCTCCAGGGCATTTGTCATGACGTACAGCAAGAGCTGCCTCAGCTGCTGAGGGTCCATGGAGAAGACCGGCAAGGCCTCGAATTGCTTCTCCAGCTGATGGCCGTTGACAAGCTTTCCCATCGCCTTCAACTGAGAAAGCACCTCGTCAATCGTATCGCAAACCGCTATCTCTTTCATTCTTTCCGGCTTTTGGGAATCCCTTGCCAGCCACATAAAATCGGTAATCAGGTCATCGATGCGCTGCACCTCTCGAGAGACGATATTCATCAGTTTTGCATGAAACGGTTGTTGGGCCATCTCGGTCTGAAGCATCTCTGCCGCCCCGCTGATCGCAGCCAGAGGGTTTCTGACCTCATGGGCGATTTCCGCTGCCAGTTTTCCGGCAAAAACCATGCGTTCCATTCTATTCAGATGCTTCTCCATCGCCTTTTGACGGGTCAAATCCTGAAAGATAAAGACCCACCCCAGGTTACACGCACCCTCCTTCTTTAGAAGCGAGACGTTGTAGCCCAGGCAAAGCTCTTCCCCATCGGGGCGCCGGTAGACCGTTTCCCCCCGCTCAAGGATCGAGGGAGCGCTTTGGAGGGCCGTGGCGGTATCGCCAGGCCAGGTGAGAACATCCAGGGCAGGGAAAATGCCGTTCACCGGCTGCTCATCGATTTGGTCCGGTCCAAGGGCCAGAATCTTCTGTGCCGCGTCATTGGAAAAGAGGACACGCCCATCCGGGGCGATCATCAGCAAACCGCTGTTCAGGCTCTGGATGATATTGCGATGCAGGAACTCAAGCCGCTGATAGTCCTTTTCGTGCTTTCGAACCTGGAGACCGGACCGCCGCAACTGCTCTGCCAGATAGCCGCTCAGATAGGCTGTCAGGTAGAAGGCTGCAATATTCATCAGGATGCTGTAGAAATAGGCCCCGATGTCGCGGGATTGAAAGGACCGCCTGAAAACCTCCATTGGAGAAAGCCAGCCGAAGTACTGAAGGTCCAGCAAAGATCCATAGGAGAGGGCGCATGCGGTTGCAGCCAGAAGACTCCCCCGGCGATCCAGGAGTATGGCCCCGCTGACAATCGCCGGCATATAGAGAAAGGAAAAGATGCTCTCGACCCCACCCGAAAGATAGATGAGAAAGGTCACCGCTTCCACATCGAAGAGCAGCTGAAAGATGGCGAATCGCTTGAAGTGACGGACCCGGTTCAGGCTCAATGCGGCGATGATCGTAAAAAAGAAGAGAATCAGGGAAAAGTAATAGAGCGGTCGGATCTGGGCCGAGAGGAGGTCCTCGGCGCGGCGGATCTGGACGTAATACGTGACAACCAGGAACAGGACCGCAAGAAGCAGGCGAAACAACAAGACCCCCTGCAGTTTTCGCCTCATGGAGGCCTCTTCGGGAGAGGCCGGACCTCCCATTGCAGAAGTCACCGGCTTGGGTGCAGGGGAGCCCTCGATGCTCATGCTCTCATACGCCTCTGGACACAACATCGGCTATCTGGAAAATCGGCAAATACATGGCAACCAGCAATCCGCCGATGGTGACTCCCAGGAAAACCAGCAGAAGCGGTTCAAGGAGCGATGTCAGTGCTTCCACGGTTATGTCGACCTCTTCGTCATAGAAGTCCGCGATCTTTCCGAGCATCGTATCGAGCGCTCCGGTGGCTTCGCCGACCGCTATCATTTGCGTTACCATAGAGGGGAATACCTTCGTTTCCTGCAGCGGGTCCGCCACGGGACGACCTTCGGCAATGGCAGCCCTGGCCTCGCGGATCGCCTGCTCAATCACCGCGTTGCCGGCAGAGTTCGCGACAATATCCATCGCTTCGAGAATGGGGACCCCGCTTGCCAGCATGGTGCTCAAGGTTCGAGTGAAGCGGGCCACGGCAACCTTGCGAAGGAGCATTCCGAAGACAGGGGCCTTGAGCAGGAGCCGATCCGTTGCCATTCTGCCTTTAGGATTCTTGCGAATCCGGCTGACGAGAAGGACCAGCAGAACGACCCCTACAATACACCAGATAAAATAGCGAACGGCGTAATCGCTCAATGACATGACAAAGCGCGTCAACGGTGGCAGGGCAACCCCCGCATCCACAAAAAGCTTGGCGAAGACGGGAATGACGTAGATGAGGATCACCGCCATGACCGCCACGGCAATGAAAACAACGATGCCGGGATAGGTGAGCGCTCCTTTTACCTTTTTCTTCAGTTTTGCCAGTTTCTCGATGTATTCAGCCAGGCGGTTGAGGATGACATCGAGGATGCCTCCCATTTCCCCCGCAGCAACCAGGTTCACGAAAAGATTGTCAAAAGCCTTGGGATGCTTCCTGATTGCGTCGGAGAAGCTGGAGCCCTCTTCGATGTCCTTTTTCACCTCCTTGAGAATTCTTTTCAGGGCCCTCGATTCCTGCTGCTGCTGAAGGATATCCAGGCACTGGACAAGCGGCAGACCGGCATCGATCATGGTGGAAAACTGCCGAACAAAAATCACCAGGTCTCTCTCCTTGACCCTGTTTTCGAGAAAAGGGAGATATTCCATCAGGTCCTTAGGCTTTGGCTTGAATGCGGTCACATTGATACCCTTGCGGACCAGGAGCTGACGGCCAATAGCGGGATTGTCGGCTTCCAGCTCACCGCTCTGCCTCTTCCCCTTGCGGTCCATTCCCTTCCAAACATAAATGGGCATAGTTGTTCCTCGCTTATCTAGTCTTTGGCAGAACAGCGTATGACTTCGCTGATCGAGGTCATTCCCTGTTTCAATTTGCCGATCCCGCTTCTGCGAAGGGTGAGCATCCCCTGACTGATGGCTTCTTTCTTGATTTCGGCAGCAGAGGCCCCGATCAGAACCATCTCCCTCAGCTTCTCATCCATGTTCATGACTTCATACAACGCCACGCGCCCTCGATATCCGGTCCCATTGCACACCGGGCAACCCTTCCCCGCATAGCAGACAAAGGAACCGATTTCGCCTTCGTGGACCCCGAGGTCTATGAGCGCCTCAGGAGGTACCGCTTCAACGACGCGGCATTCGGTGCAGACGCGTCGGACAAGCCTCTGCGCGAGCACCAGGTTGACCGCTGAAGAGACCAGAAACGATTCCACTCCCATATTGAGAAGCCGGACAATGGTGCTTGGAGCATCGTTCGTATGAAGCGTGCTCAGCACCAGGTGCCCGGTCAGCGCTGCCTTGATGGCCACCTCAGCCGTTTCAAAATCCCTGATTTCACCGACCATGATGATATCCGGGTCCTGCCGCAGGAACGACCGGAGGGCCGACGCAAAGTTCAGTCCGATGGCATCATGGATTTGCACCTGATTGATTCCGGCAAGACTGTATTCAACCGGGTCTTCCGCCGTTGAAATATTGTCGCTGACCCGGTTCAACTCGGAGAGAGCACTGTAGAGCGTAGTGGTCTTGCCGCTTCCTGTCGGCCCGGTCACCAGCACCATGCCGTAAGGCAGATTGATGGCCTCCCGAAATGCACGATACTGGCCCTCCTCGAATCCCAACCTGGTCATATCCAGCTGCAACCCGGTTTTATCCAGCAGTCTCAGCACGACCTTTTCCCCAAAGAGGGTCGGCAGAACGGAAACCCGGAATTCCATTTCCCTTCCCCTGGCCTTGAGCTTGATGCGGCCGTCCTGGGGAAGACGGCGTTCGGCGATGTCCATGCGGCTCATAATCTTCAGACGGGAGACCACGGCGTTTTTCAACTGGAGCGGAGGGCGCATGATTTCATGGAGCACTCCATCGATGCGAAACCGAACCCGCATCGTCTTTTCATAAGGCTCGACGTGAATATCGCTGGCCTGTTTCCGAATGGCGTCCATAAGGATGTGATTCACCAGTTTTACTACCGGGGCCTGTTCGGCAGCACCCTCCAGGAAAGCCATGTCCATTTCTTCAGTGGACTCGACCACGTCCACATCCGCCTCTTCTCTCAAGAGACCGAGCACATCATCGATATTGTCATCACCGCCCTGTTGATGGCCCAGGAGCTTCTTGATGGCGTTCTCAGAAGCCACATGGACCTGAACATTCTTTCTTGTCAGAAACCGGATATCATCGATGACGAACAGATTGCCGGGATCTGCCATGGCCACATTCAGAGTGTGCCCGATCAGGCCGAAAGGAACCGCCTGGTACTTGAGAGCGATTTCCGGGGGAATCAGACCGGCGATATCTTTTTGAATGGTCAGAGAGGCGGGATTCACAGACGGAACATTGAACTGCCTGGAGAGGAATTCAATCAGGACATCGTCACTGATATACCCCAGTCTGATCAACACCGCCCCAAGACGCTCCCCGCTCTGCCGCTGATCGTCGAGAGCACGGTTGAGCTGTTCCGTTGTGATCAGTCCTTCCTGAAGCAGCAATTCCCCAATCTTTTTTACCGCCACAGGACACCTCTCAACGTTCGAGCCCGACCATGGATTGGCCTTGGCCGATTCCACGCAATCTTACAGGTTTTGTTTGATGAATACAGACCAAAGAAGCAAAAATGCCCTTGACTCCTCAAGAATCCTGGTTAATATGCGCTCCGAATTCCCCCATGGGGAACTTAGCATATTATCAAAGTTGGAGGTAGTTGTCATGATTTGTACCACAATAAAGGCGGGGACGGATTGCGCGTTCATGACCAAGAGCGGTTGCGGCTTTAGTGGAGGCTCTTGTCATCCCATCGTGGAGCAGTGTGAAGGGTGCCAGAAGATTATCGTTCTGCCCTCGGGGAAGTACTGCAGCAGCTTCCCGAATCCTTCCATCAAATGGAAAACAAGCCAGTGTAACTTCGCCACCCATTCAAAGTCTGAGTCACAGAGCCAGCAGCAAGTCAAAATCAATCCCCTCAAAGCATCCAAACGGAGTACCAAACGGAAGTAGATTCCGGCTGATTTGTGAGAGCAGGCTTTACTGAAGATCTTCTGAACGGCGAAGCCCTGCTCTCACCTTCAGGTCCCTTTTCCTCCTTCTCTTTTCCCTCTTCATTACGGCTCATAGCACATCCGGGCCATTTCGTGCACCATCGATTTCCTTATTTTATTTGACTTCTTTCCTCCGGGTCGTTATGGATACTTGCTCTGAGATGGTTGCAGCCGCCAATTCGCAGTCTCGTGGCATCGCACCGCGCCAATCAATAGGACCCGGGAATGCTTGCATTGCCGGGAAAGGCAAGGCTTCCGAGAAAGGAACGCGCAATCGTGGGAGAAACACATATTCTTACCGGAAATCAGACAGCCGCACAGGCAGCAAAGCTCTGCCGCGTTCAGGTCATTGCTGCTTATCCCATCACCCCCCAGTCAAGAATACCGGAACTTCTATCGGAATATGTGGAACGGGGAGAATTGCCGGCGGAATTCGTTCGGGTTGAGAGTGAACATTCTGCCATGGGCGTTTGCATTTCAGCTTCTCTGGTGGGCGCAAGAGTCTTTACGGCGACTGCGGCAAACGGCCTTGCCTATATGCACGAACAGCTCCATTGGGCGGCCGGGGCTCGGCTGCCCATTGTCATGCCGGTGGCCAATCGGGGTCTGGGGGCCCCCTGGACCATTCTCAACGATATGCAGGATACCATCTCGCAACGCGATACCGGATGGCTGCAATTCTACTGCATGACCAATCAGGAAATCCTCGACTATATCATCCTGGCATACCGCGTCGCCGAACAGGTGATGGCTCCGATTATGGTCTGCTTTGACGGCTTCAGGCTTTCCCACACCATGATGCCCGTAACCGTGCCGTCGCAGGAAGAGGTGGATGCTTTCCTTCCCCCGTACCGCCTGCCGTATCAAATCAGTCCTGAAGCACCCATCAACATCAATCCGGTCGTGATGACCGACTCGCTGCCCGGCCCTGACGGCACTCTTTGTCCCAGTTACATGGGGTTCCGAAGGCGGCTGCAGGAAACACTTGAGGCGGCTCCTCCCCTGATCGCCTCTGTTGGAAGGGATTTTGGGGAAGCATTCGGCAGGTCCTATGAAGCCCCACTCTACCGATACGGTCCCGAAAATGCCAGGTTCCTCTTTGTCACCATGGGTTCGCTGGCCAGCGAAGCCAGTCAGGCAACGGACATTCTTCGAGATCAGGGGATTGAGATAGGGGTGGTCGGAGTTCGGATGTTCCGTCCCTTTCCTGCCCAGGCCCTGGCCGAGGCCGTTGCGGGCGCTGAAGGGCTGATCGTTCTCGAAAAGGCCATCAGCTATGGCTATGAAGGGGCCCTGGCCAGTGAACTGAAAGCGGCGCTCTTTAGCCACAACAGCAATCGGCCGCTGGTATACAACTTCATCCTTGGCCTGGGCGGAAAAGACGTCAAGCCCTCAGACCTTCTGGAAGCCGCCAGGGCAACCATGCAGGGCTTCGAAAACGGACAGCCCCAGGGATGTCCGCACTGGATCGGCTCCGGAGTATGAATTGACCACCACAAAAGGAAGTGCAGGGAACCATGACTACTGCGATTCTGGACTTGCCCGAACAAGAGTATATCCAACCCGGAACACGCACCTGTGCCGGATGCGGTCTACCCATCGCCTACCGATATATACTCAAGGCCCTGGGGCCAAAAACCATCATGACCCATCCAGCGTGCTGTCTGACTATTCTCCACGGCATCTACCCCAAGACCCCCGTTGCCATCAATGCCGTAAACAACACCTTTGCGAGCACTGCTGCTTCCGCATCCGGACTGGCGGCGGGCCTGAAGGCCACCGGTCAGGATGACTATACCGTCCTCGCGATGGCAGGGGACGGCGGCACGTTCGACATGGGGATACAGGCCCTCAGCGGGGCTGCAGAACGCGAAACCGATTTCATCTACGTCTGCTATGACAACGAAGCCTACATGAATACCGGCGTTCAGCGATCGAGTGCCACTCCCGCGGGGGCCACGACGACAACGACCGCTGTTGTTCCCAAGGAGCAGCCGAAAAAGGACTTCCTTCAGATTATGGAAGCCCACCATCTGGCCTACCTGGCCTCGGCATGTTCATCCTATCCCGGGGACATCTACAACAAGTTCTCGAAGGCCAGGAAGATCAAGGGGACCCGTTTCTTCCATCTCAGCGTACCCTGCCCGGCGGGATGGGGCTTTCCAACAAAAGACACCATAAAAGTCGGGAGGTTGGCGGTCGAGTCCGGAGTTATCCTTCTTTATGAAGTGGAAAACGGGGTATTGAGGCTGACAGGCAAGACGTTCAATATGGCCCAGAGCGGCCGGAAACGCCCGGTAGAGGAATATATCCGGCTACAGGGGCGTTTCAGGAAGATGACCGCTGACCAGATTGCAGATTTCCAGCGTGAAGTGGATGACCGCTGGGACCAGTTGCTGAAAAGGGCCGGGCTCTAAGACCCGGCTTTTTCTGAGGGCCGGCGGGAAGGGTTACTCCCACCAGCGGATGAGCACGCTCCCCCAGGTGAAACCGGCGCCGAAAGCCGACATCACCAGGTAGTCCCCCTTTTTGACGCGTTTTTCCTCCGCCACCACTTCGTAGAGGCAAAGGGGTATGGTTGCCGCCGTGGTGTTGGCATACCGGTCGATATTCTTGACCACTTTGCTCGGATGGATTTTCATACGGTTGGCGCTGGCGTCGATGATGCGCAGGTTGGCCTGGTGCGGCAAAAAGAACGCCACATCCTCCCCGGTCAGCCCGTTTTTCTCCAAGATTTTAACCGACACATTCGCCATTTCCGTCACCGCGTACTTAAAGACCTGTTTGCCTTCCTGATAGACATAGTGTTCCTTGTTCTTAATGGTCTCAAGACTCGACGGCCGCCGGCTTCCCCCGGCTTTCATATGCAGATGCTTGCCGCCGGAACCGTCCACGCGGTGGATAAAATCCAGAACACCATGTTCCGGTTCCGGACAGGGTTCGAGAAGGACCGCTCCCGCCGCATCGCCGAAGAGCACACACGTATTGCGATCTTCATAGTCGACAATGGTGCTCATCACATCACTGCCGATCACCAGGACCTTTTCGTGTCGACCGGATTCGATCAGCTGAACGCCCGTGGTCAGAGAATAAATGAAACCGGAACAGCCTGCAGAGAGATCAAAACCCCAGGCGCGCGTAGCTCCGATTCCTTCCTGTACCAGGCAGGCCGTAGCGGGGTAGAACATGTCCGGGGTCACCGTCCCGAGAACGATGGCATCTACTTCCTCGGGGGCCGTACCGCCCCGTTCCAGGCATTCCAATGCCGCACGAATAGCCATATAGGAATTCCCCAGGCCGGGTTCCAGAATGCGCCGCTCTCGGATGCCGGTCCTGCTGAGGATCCATTCATCGGTGGTATCCACCATTGTTTCCAGGTCTTGATTGGTGAGCCGCCGTTCGGGAAGATAGCGACCGACCGACCGGATGAAAGCATGTCTAACTGGCATTTTCACTGACCACGCTCCTACATTATTCCCTTGTAGTATCCGCCATCGATTTGGATGGAGGCGCCTGTGATGAAGCCGGAGCGTTCGGAAGCAAGAAAAGCCACCAGAGCGCCGAATTCTTCAGGCGTACCCAGACGTCCCATGGGGATCAACGACTCCCAGCTCTTGATGACCGCTTCCGGCGTTGAGCCCTTCTTCCGAGCGACATCGACCGACAATTTACGCACCCTTTCGGTCATCGTATAGCCCGGGCAGACATTGTTTACGGTTACATTGTACGGGGCCAGCTCATTGGAGAGTGTCTTGGCAAAGCCGATTACGCCGGCGCGCACGGTGTTGGAAAGGATGAGTCCGTCGATAGGCTGCTTCACCGATATGGATGTCATGTTGATGATCCGGCCCCAACGCTTTTCGGTCAGGATGGGAACGACTTCTCTTGTCATAATGATAGTGCTCATGAGATTCAATCGGATCCCCAAATACCACTGATCATCGTCCACTTCGAGGAAAGTCCTGTCGGGCGGTCCCCCTGCATTGTTGACGAGGATATCCACAGAACCGAAATAGTCGATCCCCCGGCGGATAAAACCCTTCGCCTGCTCGGCATCGCTCAGGTCGGCCGGGACCCCGATAATCTCTCCACCCGTCGCCTGGCGGACCTCTTCAACAGCCATGGGCAGCTCGGGATCATCAAGGGCACAGACAGCGACCCTTGCCCCCTCACGGCACAGTTCCATCGCCACGGCTTTCCCCAGCCCCTGGCTTCCCCCTGCAACAAAAGCGATCTTTCCTTTCAAACCCAGGTCCATTGATATCTCCTGTAACTAGTAGTTTTCGTGCTTCTTCATGTGTTTCCGATCCCATTCTTCACCTCATCTTCCCCGTACATCAGGCGCATCGCTTCCGTATAGGTCTGGTCCTCCCCGTAAATGAAGAACGGGGGAGCAATACGCAGCTCTTCCCCGGCTCCCTTTTTGCATTCCAGATGGACCAGACGGGCTGCAGAGTGCGCATCGGAGTAGATCACCGTGAGCTGTTTCGGGGTCAGGCGGCCGCTTCGGGCCGTCGCCAGAAGATGGACCAGTCTCGTTGCCGGGTAGATGATTGAGAGCCGTCCTCCATCCCCGAGAAGGGAATTCGCAACCTGGAGAACATCGGCCACCGATGAGCTCAGCTCATGCCGGGCCGCAGCCCGCCGGTCGTCAGGGTTCAGGCGACCGCTGCAGAGGCGCCGATAAGGCGGATTGCTCACGACAAGATCAAAAGAGGCCGGTCCGAAATCCGCAGCAACTTCGCGAAAGTCCCGGTGATCCATCCGGACCTTTTCAGAGAAGCCATTCACCTCCACGTTTCGCTGGGCCAATTCCCATAGCTCCTTCTGGATTTCCAGACCCACAATCCGCCTGCCAAGGTTGCGATAGGCAAAGATAAGCGGCACCACTCCGCAGCCTGTCCCAAGATCCACAATGCGATCATGGGAACGCACTTGGGTCAGTCCTGCAAGCAACACCGCATCGACTGAGAAGCGATACCCCTTTTTGTGCTGGTAGAGGATGAGATTTCCGTTGAATAGCGCATCGCAAGTCAGCAAAACCGTTTCATCCCCCCAGGAAGCGCTCTCATTCCATCCACAAAGGATGGACGACCAGGCCGCTCCAGACCTTGGGGCAAAAGTAGGTTGCCTTGTGAGGCATGATCAGACCGGCACTGGCCACATCCTGGACCTGTTGAATACGGGTCGGGTTCACAAAGAACCCCGCCTTGTAGGCCCCTGACCGCACCGCAGAAACCCCTTCAAAGAGATCGTGCTTGAAATGAATGTTCCGCTCGTTGGTCAGAAACGCACCGGAGAGTCCCAGAAGGTGTCGCAGCACCAACCGGTCAAGGACCTCCACATCCAAATCCCGCAGGACCTCATTCACTCCGCAGCGGGCGAGATAGGACGATACGGCCTCCCGCCTGGCCTTCAAAAGATAAAACGCATCGGCATTATGCCAGTAGAGACCGATGAGCGTCTCACCGCCGCATTGGCCCTTCTCCAGATCTTCACGCCATGCGAGTTGTCCCCCCGTCGTTGGCTCATGCTTAACGATCTCAAAGTAGGCTGAGGCTTCGCGCAGGAAGCCGCCCGGTCCCCACGAGTCCATGTTTCTCAGCAACCGATGGGTTGGAAGGATCATCAATCCACCCTGATCGAGGTTGGACAGATACATCATGGTGTATTCAAAGGGGGCGTCCGGGGGAACGTTTCTCAGACGCCGGCGCTGAATGGAGCGATAATTGAGGGCGGTCTCATAACGGTGATGTCCATCGGCAATGAAGATCGCCTTGTCGAGCATCAGGGCTTTCACCTGTGCAATCGCATCGGGGTCCACCACCCGCCATATTCGATGATTCATACCCTCTCTGTCCGTAAAGGAGATCACCGGGACGGATTCCCTGGCCAGCCTCAATATGTGGTCCACCACCCTGGCGGGATCGGAATAGAGGGCAAAAATGGGACTAAGGTTCGCTTCGCAGGCCGTCATCAGGCTGAGTCGCTCATCTTTCACGGCCTGAAAGGTCTTTTCGTGCGGACGGACAGACCCGGAGCTGAAATCCTCCAGAAGCAGGCGACAAATGAACCCGTATCGAGTCCGGCGCTGGCCTAGTCCAACCGTATAGTCGAGCTCGTAGTAATACAGCGCAGGCTGCCTGTCTCTGATCAGGACCGCCTCCCGCTGCCATTCCCTCAAATACTTCGCTGCCCGAGTATGCGGATTGTCAGTCTCGCTGTCGGCCGGTGTGGACTTGCCCAGTTCGAGATGAACCATGTTATAAGGACTGATCTGGTGGAGGAATTCCTGTTCGTCCGGTGACAAGACATCGTAAGGCGGCATCACCACCTCAGCCAGATTTTCAAGTTTTTCGCCGTTATAGCGCAACCCACAGAATGGGGCGATTTTCGCCATGATCTACCTTGCCTTCATGTTAAACGATTACTCAGCTAAGTCTATTACCCAAAACCGCCCCGGCTGTCCGCTGGACAGGAGGGGGCTCCTTGCTAACACAGCTCCCCCCTTTTTACAAGCGCGATGAAATCGCTTTCAGACCGGATTCAGGAAAACCACGGGGGTATCGGGGAATCCTGACAGGCGACTCTGGTGAGCCGGATCGATGAGAAGTCCACCTTGAGCTGCAATGACCGATCAAAGCTGAGGACCAGGCCGGCCAGATCCACCCACCTCGATGCTTTTTCGAGAACAGCAGAATCACTGCTGGCAACAATGGCTTCCTCATAGAGGAACTCCCGCTCCGGTACAGGGACTGCGCGGGAGGTCCCCGGCAATCCGAGGGCCTCCATTTCTCGACGATAGAACTGAGCCAGGATGCCGCTCTGGCTGATGGGAGCGTCAAAAAAGAACAGCGCCCCGGCAGGCCGGAACTGCCTCAGGAAACGAAAAATGAGGTCCACAGCCAGTCGGCTTGCCTCCGTCAGGCGAAAGTTCGCCGATTGGCCTGCCAGGTCCCGTATGGCCCCATCGTTGGCCTTGAGGATCGGACGCCCGAGAATGGAGCTCTCAACCGTTATCTGAACATTGTGCCCATCCACCACGAGGGTTTCGTTCGACCAGGAGGCGCCCAGGCCCCTTCGGGCAATGCGCTGCAGGGCATCCCTCTGACTGAAGACACCGCGCTGCAAGAGTTGCCGCTCCAGGCTACCCAGCCGGTGGCGATTTCCCACCCATTCGAGCGCGGATCTCCTCGGGTAGCCGTGATTCTGCAAGAAAAAGAAATCCACGGACGCCTGGTACAAGGGCTGCGACGATTGGAGGTCCTGGTGCGGTTGCCTGCGGATCATGGGATGGTACCCGGTAATGGTGCTAAAGAAGGGGCGACATCCTGCCTGCCACCGGCAGTCAGTTGGTTCCCTCATTCGTCGTCGAGTCGCAGACTTCCTGTCGCAACTCTTTTCGAAAAACCTTTCCAACCAGGCTCTTGGGCAAAGACTGCCGAAATTCCACGAACCGTGGGATCTTATAGGCCGCCAGCCTGGCTCTCGAGAACTGAAGGACCTCCTCTTCGGTGATCCTTTCGCCCGGTTTGGGAACAATGAAGACTTTGACCATCTCTCCGCGATAGGGATCAGGCACTCCGATAGCGACCGCATCGAGGACTTTCGGATGTTCGTAGAGCACCTCGTCAATCTCTCTCGGGTAAATGTTGTATCCGCACGAAATGATCATGTCCTTCTTCCGATCCACAATATAGACGTAGCCTTCTTCGTCCATCCTTGCAATGTCACCGGTGTAGAGCCAGCCGTCACGAAGCGTATTGGCTGTCTCTTGCGGCAGCCTCCAGTAGCCTTGCATGACCTGTGGTCCCCGGATCAACAACTCACCGGCTTCCCCGACAGGTTTTTCTTCGACTCCCAGATCCAAATCTACAATCCTGCAGTCCGTATCGGGGAGTGCAAGGCCGATGGACCCGGCTTTCCGCACCCCCGCAACCGGATTCGCATGCGTGACGGGGCTCGCCTCCGAAAGGCCATAGCCCTCAAGGATGATCGATCCTGTGAGCTCTTCAAACCTCCGAAGCACCTCCACCGGCATGGGGGCCGATCCGGTAATGCAGAGTTGAATCGAAGAGAGATTATAGGAGCGCACCTTGGGGTGATTGACGATGGCAACAAATATACTGGGGACTCCCGGGAAGATGGTGGGCCCGGTTTTTTTCAGGACCTTCAGGAAATCATCGATCTCAAATCGAGGAACAAGGATGGAGGTGCAGCACACCGTGAGGGGCAAATTCATGGCAACCGTCATTCCAAATACATGAAAAAACGGCAGAATCGCGAGAAACCTCTCTTCCCCGAACCGCAGACAATCCCCACACCAGGCAATCAACTGGACCACATTCGACAAAAGATTCCGGTGCGTCAACATTACCCCTTTGGGGGTACCCGTAGTGCCGCCGGTATACTGGAGTGCCGCCAGGTCGTCCAG
>CAYTWB010000010.1:0-68285 GCA_964441945.1 uncultured Syntrophobacteraceae bacterium | reverse complement strand
TCCACCCTCCCCCAGATTCCCCGACCATGGGGGCAGGTGTGGGTAATTGTCAGCTCGTGGGAGGGGGCGACGACCTCCAGGTCATCGCGCCGTAAATCCGTTCCCCCCGTCTGGCGCCCCTTACTGGTCCCCACCCTCTGCGTGGGGGCCCATGCCTTCGGGCACTCTGAACCAGTGGAGGTGGAGCGTCCAGTGTGTGCGTTCCCATGCAGAGCGTGGGAACGAGCGGGAAACGAACTTGCGGTGCGAAGAACCAGCTCTTCCCGGGAATGCATCTCTCCGAGCACTTACGCCACGAATTGTCACCGGATGGGGAAGTCTTTGATGGCATTGCCACCTCCAGACGCGCAAATTTTCAACAGAATGCTGGAAAGAGGTCCCCATTTCATGCTATAAACCGCCCTTTTCGTAAGAATTCAGCTGCCGGACACCGGCCTTGAGCAATAACCGACGGTTTGGAGGGGTGCTCCGTGCCAGGATTAAAGGGCCTTTCTCTGGTCGGTCACCTGTCGTTCTGTTGCCGACAATCAACTGGTAAGCGCTGAATCCTTGCATCGCAGTCTAAGCCGGGTGAGAGCTGGACGAGACAGCCTGTGACGACCACTATGAAACCCAGAATTGAAGGGAGATGACCCATGGATTTCCAACTGACTGATGAGCAGCGCATGATTAAAGAAACCGTTTACAAATGGTCCGTGAATGAGTTGGGGCCCTTGCAGGAAAAGATTGATGACGAGGACTGGTTTCCGCCGGATTTTTTCCTGAAATGTGCAGAAATCGGCATTCTGGGGATTACGATTGACGAGAAATATGGGGGACTGGGAGGGGATGTGCTGATGCAGACCCTGGCCATTGAAGAGATGAGCCGAATCTGTCCGGCACTGGCCATGACGTATGGGGCTCATTCCAACCTTTGTGCGAACAACATTTACAAAAATGCCAGTGAGATGCTCAAAGAGAAGTATCTTCCGCCCCTGGTCAGTGGAGAAAAGATCGGTGCCCTCGGCCTGACGGAACCTAACGCAGGTTCTGATGCCATGAGTCTGCGTACTCGCGCTGTAAGAAAAGGAGACAAATACATCCTCAACGGTTCCAAGATGTTTATCACCAATGGACCCGTGGCGGACACCCTCCTTGTCTATGCCAAAACCGACCCTGAACGGGGAGCAAAAGGGATCAGTGCCTTTATTATCGAGAAGGATTTTCCAGGGTTTTCCGTAGCGCGGAAGTTGAAGAAATGCGGCATGCGGGGTTCTCCTACTGCCGAGCTCATTTTCCAGGACTGTGAGGTGCCCGCGGAGAATCTGGTGGGCCAGGAGAACATGGGTGTTCATGTGATGACAAGCGGGCTCGATATCGAGCGCATTGTCCTTGCCGGAGGCTCACTGGGTATGGCTCAGCAGGCCCTGGACTATTCCGTCCGGTATGCGGTGGAACGGGAGCAGTTCGGGCAGTCCATTGCCGGATTCCAGATGATTCAGCAGAAGCTAGCAGATATGTACACCCGCACTGAGGCGGCCAGACTCCTGGTATACCGTGCAGCGGACGTGGCCCAGAAGTCGCCCAGGGGAGGGAAGGGCACTGAGCTTACCCGGCAGGCTGCGGCCGCGATTCTCTTCGCTGCGGAGACTGCTACCTGGGTTTGCGATCAGGGGATCCAGATTCATGGTGGGTATGGATACTGCCTTGAGTTTCCGGTGCAAAAGCTCTGGCGCGATGCCAAGCTTTATGAAATCGGTGCGGGGACCAGCGAAATACGGCGGATGATCATTGCCCGCGAGTTGACACGGGAAGAATTTGCCAGAAAGGCCGGTCGTTAGCCCAATCGAACAGGGATTGCAGCCGGTCGGCGCGGGATCAAATAGCAAACCTTTTACGGATACGAGGAGGAAGGATTCATGACGACACCTGTTCAGCAGAAGATTCGGGACAAGAAGAGAACAGCACAGCAGATCGCAGACATGGTGAAGCCGGGTGACTGGATCAATAACGGCAGCGTTGGCGGGGATTCGACGGTCTGCACTGAAGCTGTCGCCAAGAGGCTGGGACCTGGCCCCGGGGAATTGAAGGACATAGAGTTCTGGCTGTACGCCTCGTTCTACCCCCACCCCGAGCTGCAGCAAATCGATCCCTTGCAGCAATATCATTGCATTCATGAATACTTCTTCTTTCCGTGGAACCGCAAAGCCAGGGACATCAATAACGTATCCGACTGGGCACAATGGGGATGGGCTTTCGGTATGTGGGCCCACCACTACCGGTTCGTCAACGCGGTTCGAGAAAAGCGCGGCCTCGACTGGTGGTTCAACGCAGCGACGGTTCCGGATGAGCACGGGTTCTTCAACATGTCGTACGGCACCAACAACACCAACATCTTCAAGCAGACCGCCAAGAAGACCGTTTTCGAAGTCCGGTCGGATTACCCATGGGCGGAAGGCGGGCGTTTCAATACCATTCACATTGATGAAATTGACTACTGGGTTGAGGTGGATTGCGAGAAGTACAAATGGCCCCAGATCGACGAGCGGACCATGAAGCCCAGGCCGGAAGAACAGGCCATCGCACAGCATATCATGGGTATCATGAGAGACCGGGATGTGATTCAGCTGGGCATTGGATCACTCCCTTCCGCATGTGTCAGCGCCATGGTGGATGCCGGATTCAAAGACCTGGGTATCCATACGGAAATGCTCAATTACGGTCTCATTGGGTTGATCGAATCCGGTCAGGTGACCAATGCCTACAAGACCATTGATCGGGGGAAGAGCGTGTGGACGTTCGCCTTTCCAGTGGATGTGCAATGGTATTACGATACGGTTCACCGGAACCAGCACCTGGCAGCTTATGATATTGGATATACAAACAATTTCCAGATATTGAGCAGAATAGACAACATGATCGCCATTGACAACTGCGTGGCCGTGGATCTTTTGGGTCAGCAGTGTACCGGCTTCTACGAGAAGCGGCCTATTTCCAGCACCGGAGGCTATTTCCAGTTTGTCAGCTTTTGTGCTATGTCGAAGGGCGGCAGAGGGGTGGCATCCATGACCGCAAGGAGCAAGCATGGGACGTCGAGAATTGTTCCCTTCCTGCCTGAGGGGTCAACGGTGGATGTCCCTGCCCAACTGGCCAATTACGTGTGCACCGAGTACGGCATGGTAAACCTGAGAGGATTGTGCGGTTACGAAAGGGCAAGCGCCTTGATATCCATTGCCCATCCGGACGATCGGGAGTGGCTGGAAAGCGAAGCGCGCAAACATGGGCTCCTCGCACCGAAGTTCCCGGTCCGCATGCTTGCGGGCGAAGGAAAGGACAGAAGATATCCCTCCTACGAGGACAGAAGAAACTACAAGGTGCCCCTCAACAGCGAACTTTGGGGATGTGAGTGGGACCCTTACCAGTCGGGCAAGTAAATGAATCCTTCACTGATGGTCAAACGCCAGGCGCACAACCGGAAAAGTCCTTGACAGTCTGTTTTGGTTTTCGTTATTCTTCCTGCGAATACTAGAGAGGAAGAGAAGATGTTTTCTCGATTTTACTGCTATTATTGGAGCGGGTCCTGGGGGGGCGCTGGGGATATGTGAGGCTGCCGCTTGCTTTGAATGAGTATACAGGAGCCGTGGGTATCCCAAAGTGATCCCACGGCTCTTTTGTTTTCAGCTTCAATGAAAACTCCGGGCCGCGGGAATCGACTTCCTGGCGGCCTTTCTTTTTGACCAGGGCATCTTGAGCTAGAGGGCCCTGGAACCCTGTGAAGGAGGTAAGCATCTCATGATTATCGTTTTGAAACCCGGTCACGAGGAAGAGGATCTTCATCGCCTGGTGAGACGTCTTGAAGACTTGGGGCTTCGTGCCCACATCTCAAAGGGCGAACACCGGACGATAGTAGGAGCCATCGGCGATGAACGCATTTTGAGGGAAATCCCACTCATATCCATGCCCGGTGTCGAATCGGTGTTGCCCATCCTCAAACCTTACAAGCTGGTCAGTAGGGAATTCAAGCCCGAAGATACCGTTGTCAGGGTGAATGGAGAGGAAATAGGCGGCCCAAAGATCCAGGTTTTTGCAGGGCCCTGTGCCGTAGAGAGCCGGGATGTCCTGGAGGAAATCGCAGGGGAGTTGCTGCCTTGCGGTGTTCATTTCCTGAGAGGAGGGGCGTTCAAGCCGCGCACATCCCCATATGCCTTTCAAGGGTGGGGAGAGAAGGGTCTCAAGTACCTGGATGGTGTGCGGGAACGAACGGGAATGATGATTGTGACCGAGCTCATGGACCCGCGGGATACGGTTCTGGTCAGCAGATATGCCGACATCATACAGATTGGAACTCGGAACATGCAGAATTTCAGACTGCTGACCGAGGTTGGCAATACCGAGAGGCCGGTGATCCTGAAACGTGGGATGTGTGCCACGATCAAGGAGCTTCTCATGTCCGCGGAGTACATCCTGGCCCAGGGCAACGAAAAAGTGATCCTCTGTGAACGGGGAATTCGAACCTTTGAGACGGAAACCCGCAACACCCTGGACATCAGTGCCATTCCCTTGCTCAAACAATTGACCCATCTACCGGTTATTGTGGATCCAAGCCATGCGGTCGGCCGGGCGGACCTGGTCTCGGCGGTTGCGAAGGCGGCGGTTGCAGCCGGTGCTGACGGTCTGCTCGTAGAAGTGCACGTGAGGCCGGAGGAGGCATTCAGCGATGGTCCGCAGTCTCTTCGCCCAAAGGATTTTGCGGAGATGATGGAAGGGTGCCGTCGGGTTGCCGGCGCAATAGGACGAACGATGTAGCCCTGCGGGACAGCTCATGGCGGTCATTGAACAACATAATCCGAAGGAAGATCTATGCAAAAACAGCAAGAGAACAGCCTTTCCACGCCTGATAGGCAACATGACGATTTGCAGCGTTGGGGTCCGGGAAAAACAGTAGGAATCATCGGCGGTATGGGCCAGATGGGAGAGTTGTTTGCGCGTTTCTTTGAAGCCCAGGGATATCGAGTGGTTGTTGCAGATCCTCGTTCCGACCGGAGCAACCGGGAATTGATGGGGCTCTCGGACATGGTGTTGTTTGCCGTACCGCTTCACCAGACGGTGAACATCATCCGGGAGGTCATTGGGGATGCTCGCCCCGAACAGTTGCTCATGGATTTGAGCAGCCTGAAAGTCGAACCCATTCAGGCCATGCTGCGCTCCCCGTCATCCGTCGTGGGACTGCATCCGATGTTTGGCGGAAGCATTTCATCCTTCGCGGGTCAAACGATGGTCGCCTGCCCGGTCCGCATAGAATCATCGCACTGGAAAGGGCTGCGCGGGCTGTTTGAAAGACAGGGAATGCGCATTAAGGAATGTACTCCCGAGAAACATGATCACATGATGAGTATCATCCAGGTGTTGTTTCATGTGACCACCATGTTGACCGGCCGGGTGCTTCGGGAGCTTGAAGTGGATGTTGCGGAAACGATGGAATTCACAAGCCCCAGTTACCGGCTGGAAATGAATCTCCTTGGTCGGATCTTTGCTCAAAATGCCAATCTCTACTCAGCCATTACTCAGATGAACCCCTATACCGGGGAGGTCCTCAATCATCTCCGGTCGGGCCTGAAATGCTATGAAGAATGGTACAACAAGGCTGATCTCGATGCTTTTGTCGCCGATTTCAGGAGGAGTGCCCTGCACCTCAAGGATTTCTGTGAGTCAGCTTTCGAAGAGAGCTCTGCGCTCCTGGATTTCTCCGTACAATTGGCACGGTCGTCCTCCAACAACAGCCGACTAAAAGAGGCCGGGTGATGGGGTGCAGGGATTGTGAAAAGCTTCAGGACTACCCTTTCTCTGCGACACCCAGGGCCGCTTTCAAATCATTCATCTGGTAGGGTTTGTGCAAAAAGGCTTGAGGTTTCTCCGGGTGATACCCCTGCATCACCTGGGCTTCATCGTAGCCGCTGGCGAGGATTACCGGGATATCGCGCCGTAGCGCCCTGAGCACCTCGATCGTCTGCCAACCGCTCATCCGGGGCATGCTGAGGTCGAGAAGGACAAGTCGGAATTCATCCCTGCGCTCCCGGAAGATTTCCACTGCCTCAATGCCGTCGCCGGCTGTGATCGCTTCATAGCCCATGCGGTTCAGCATAGTCTGAGCCATTTTGCGGAGCATCGGTTCGTCATCGACTACAAGGATCAGACCCCCCGCTGTGGGCGCTCTGCTGATTGGCCCCGCCTGGGCCCGGGATACCGGAATTTCGTGCTCCGGCAGTGGGAAAAACACCCTGAAGCCGGCACCGCAACCCAACTCGCTCTCAACCGTGATCGCCCCTTCATGTGCCCGCACCAACCCGAGAACCACGGCAAGGCCCAGGCCACGGCCCGTAAACTTGGTAGAGAAGAATGGCTCAAAGATCTTCTCGATGGTCGCTTCGCCAAGCCCGGAACCGGTATCGGAAACTGAAAGACATGCGTAGCGCTTGGTCTCAGGTTTCCAGTCGATGGGAAAAAATCGTGCATTCTCGATCAATTCTACCGGCACTGTGCTCAATCCCACAGTGATCTCGCCTTCCGGCCCATCGATGGCCTCCCAGGCATTCGTGACGAGATTTGTGAGAATCTGTTTCACGTGCGCTGCATCGGCCATTATGACGAGCGCCTCTTGCGGAAGCTCCATCCTGAGATGCACTCCCTTGGGCATCGCTGCCATCAGCAAAGGGACCGCTTCATTCAAAGTCACTACGAGATCGATCGGTTGCATCTTGCCGGCAGTTTGACCGAGATAAGCCAGCATCAAACGGCTGATTTCAGCCGCCCGATGCGAGGCCCCCATGGCATCTGCAAGGTTTTTCCAGGCAGCAGTCTCTTCCGGCAGCTGGCAGAGGGCCAGTTCGATATTCCCCATCACCACCCCGAGCATGTTATTGAAATGATGGGCAATAGCTCCAGCCATTCGACCAAGGCTTTCCGCCTTCTCGGCCTGTTGCAGTCGCTGTTCCGATCTTCGGCGTTCCTCCTCGGCCCGCTCCCTCAGGATGATTTCCTGTCGCAGCTGTTCATTGGTTATGGTGAGGTTCGAAGCATGCTCTTCGATCTGCTCCTCCGCCTTCTTCCGGGCAATCATGCCCCACGCACTTTCCAGGAACAGGCTTAGATGCAGGATATCGTTCTGGGTGTATTCATCCTGCTTGTTCGCAACAGCCATGATGGCGACCGCCTTGCCCCCTCTGATGATGGGAAGGCTCATCAGGCGCTGAACCGGGACATGCCCCTCCGGATATCCTTTCTTCCGAGGGTCGGGCTTCCGGTAGTCATTTACGATGAGTGACTCATGCCTCCGTATCGCCTCGGCCCAGATTCCGGCATGATCGAGCGAAAACTCGACCGGTTTAAAGTCTATCGCACAACCTTTCATCGCCTCTTCGGACCACAAATGAGCCGTCATCAGGGTCTCGTCTTCATTGATGAATCCAAAGAACCCCAGTTGGCTTCCACTCATCCCTATACACTCTTTCAAGGCGAAGCCGACTATGTCAGCGACCTGCACATCGGGTTTGCGGTAGAAATCCAGAAGCGTTTTCAGCTGATTTCTTTCCCCAATCAGCTCCTCTTCTGCTGTTTTGCGTGCTGTAATGTCGTGGGAATTGACGACAATGCCTCCTACAGCCTCATTGCCCAGAAGGTTCCGGGCAATCACTTCAAGGACGCGCCATGACCCGCACTTGTGCAGGAAGCGCAGTTCCGTTCGGATTGAACACACTGGGTTGCGGATGATACGGGTGAAGTAGTCCTTCACGGAAGGCAGATCGTTCGCGTGAAGCAGTTCAAGAAAACTTCGGCCAATCAGTTCTGTCGGCATATACCCCAAAACATGTTTAACAGAAAAACTACAGTAGGATATGATGCCGTCGACGTTAAGCGTCGCAACCATGTCTGAAGCGTTTTCGATCAGCGACCGGAAATAGGCTTCACTGTGACTCAATGCCTCTTCTTGTTTCCTCAGACATTCCTCAGCCTGATTGCACCGGCTGATCTCCTGTTGAAGTCGAGTGTTTTGATTCTCCAGTCTCTTCTGCAGACGCCGCAAGGTCAGGTGCGTTTCGATTCTCGCCAACATTTCTTCCGCTTGAAACGGCTTCGTAATGAAGTCAACACCCCCGGCATCGAGTCCTTTGACCTTCTCGCTGGTTTCGCGGAGAGCGCTGATGAAGATGACCGGGATTTCCCGGGTCTTTTCATCCGACTTCAAGGCCCGGCACACCTCGTAGCCATCCATGTCGGGCATTTTCACATCCAAAAGGATCAGATCCGGCTGGCGGAGTGCCACAGACCTCAAGGCCAGGCGTCCCCCTGTTGCGGGGCGGACGCGATATCCCTGCCCGGTCAGGATATCTGTCAGCAGCTTGAGATTCTCCTGGATATCGTCCACGATAAGAATTTCAGCCGGAGTGATTTCCGTAGCTTCCAGGTTCAGTACACATCCTCCTCGGGCCCTAGATCCCATAAAGCTCTAATATGACTCGTTTGAATCGGGGGGGGTACCGATTTTGTCGAGACAGACCCTCAAACAATCTCGGCAATCGGAGGTCTGGGAACCTCTCTGGCAGTATCGCGCAAATGCATCAAACCAATCCAGACCTGTACGGGGGCAGATTTTGATAAATTCCAGAAAGCTCACCAGTCGATCCACAGCGATGGGGTCGATGGCATGTTCAATCCGGCATGCATTGGCTTCAGCCTCTTCAGGACCCAATTGCAGCGCAGCGATGAAGAATTCTTTGAGCGTTTCGTGACGACGAATGATGTCTCTGGCAACGGTACGCCCTGCTGAGCTCAAAGTGACGTAGCTGTACGGGCTGTAATTAATGAGTCCTCGACCGGCCAGTGCCTTGAGCGCACCGGTCACTGAAGCACGCTGAACACTCATTTGATCCGCAATGTCTTTGGCTCTGGCCACTCGGTTGGACTGCTCCAGGTGGTAAATGACTTCAAGATAGTCCTCCAGACTGGCAGAGAGTCCTTCCGGGAGATCATCAGTCATATCAACTAATTCCTCTTATCGGTGGCAGAGGGTTTTGAGGGGTTGAAGAGGTGGTCTTTACGGAGTCCGGTGAAACGAGGTCCGGAATACCCAATTCCTCCGCACGTCGGGCAACTCCAGCAACGATAGCGGGACCCATGACGATATCATCCGGCCAGGGTCGATGATGTCCGTCTTCGGGTCCTTTCCTGGTTGCATCAATAACGATCCGTCTTCCGGTTCTGACTAGGTCCCGTTTAGGATCCACATTATTGAAAAGCTTCCACAACAACAACGATGCATCCGGCAGATCAATGGAAGCATCGTACAGGATGATGATGGAAAACGGTTTGAGAACCTGGTGGCTCAGCAGTCTGTCGGCCAGGCTTCGACCTGAAACCATGCCGTCCTTTCGGAAACTCAGGAGGAGCAGCCTGTTCTTGACCGGCAGCGGCGGCACGAGGAATCTCACCAAAAGATCGGAAATCTCCCGCAACGATTGGTCAATGAGCGCCGGAGAGGGAAGGGGCAAGGCTGCCTCAACACGCAGGCGATCCTTCTCGCCGGGAAGACGGTGTGTAGCATCGATCCCGAGCTTTCCCCCAAAAAGCGGATCCGGAGCGCTGTGATCGAGCACATCGAGAACACCTTCGGAAACATAGAGATCCGATTCGAGGTCAACCTCGTTGAGCAGGGTCTCAAGCACCTTTTGAGGTGAGCTCAGATCCACTTCAGAATCCATTAAAACCAAGGCCTTACAGAAGCTCATCTGCCCTTGCCCCCAGAGGGCGCTCATGACACGACGGGCATGGCCCGGATACTCCTTTTCCATGGAGACGATCGTGATATTGTGGAAGACCCCTTCCCACGGCATCCAGAAGTCCCGAATCTCAGGGAGCATAGCATTTAAAAGAGGCAGAAAAAGCTTTTCCGTAGCCCTGGCAAGGTAGCAGTCCTCCATAGGAGGGCGCCCGACGATGGTTGCGGCATAGACCGGGTTTTTTCTGTGGGTTACGGCGGTGAGGTGAAAGACAGGGTATTCGCCAACCAGGGAGTAGTAGCCGGTGTGATCTCCAAACGGCCCCTCGATCCGCAACTCATCGGGATCGACATATCCTTCCAAAATAAACTCGGCCTCAGCGGGGACCTCCAGGTCGACCGTGAGACATCGGACCAGGGGTACGGGTTTTCTGCGGATGAATCCCGCAAGAACCATTTCATCCACGCCGCGGGGCAGGGGGGCTGTAGCGGCATAGGTGGTTGCCGGATCGGTCCCTATGGCGACGGCTACCGGCATTCGCATGCCCCTTTTTCGATACTCCTGGAAATAGTGTGCCCCGTCTTTGTGAATATGCCAGTGCATACCCGTAGTATTGCGATCAAAAACCTGGAGACGGTACATACCGGCATTGCGCCGCCGGGTTTCCAGGCTTCGGGTAATCACAACCGGGAGGGTCACAAATGGGCCCCCATCCTGCGGCCAGCACTTCAATACCGGTAGCCGGGACAAATCAATCTGTTTCCCGAGTGCTACGACTTCCTGGCAGGGCGCTCTCTTTACGGTCCTTGGCAAGAAGCGCAGCATATCCATGCCCAATGGGAGCAGGCGCAGCGCCCCACTCAGTGACTTGGGAGGCCCCATCCCGATGAAGCGGTGCAGGCGTTCGGCCAATGTATTCAAATCCGGAACGCCGAGGGCCATGCAGACACGGCGCCGGCTACCGAAGGCATTGGTGAGAACCGGAAACGGAGAATCGAGCACCTGCTCGAACAGCAGCGCTTTCCCCCCTCCAGGACTCTTGGAAGCAAGGTCCGTGATCTGCGTGATCTCGAGGTCTCTCGAAACTGGGGCCTTGATCCGCTGCAATTCACCAGCCTTCTCCAACTCGGCCACAAATTCCTGGAGGTTCTGGTAGGAGCATTTCATAGGAAGCAAAACCCTCTATTCGACAGACTCACAAAGGTCAGGCAATCCACCCGTCCAGGAGAACCGCCAGAAAGAGAAGCACAGACACGGCGCTGTTGATGTGAAAGAACGCAAAGTTCACTCTTTCCAGTTGACGCGGTTGAACCAGCATATGTTCCAGGACGAGCAGGGTACTGATGAGCAACAGGACGCCGAGATAGACGGGGCCCAGTTGGAAAAAAGAATAGACAGCCAGCAGGAAAACAAAGGTGCAGGCATGGAGAACGGACGAGATCCAAAGCGCCCGCTCAACCCCCCAGCGCGCAGGAATGGAACAGAGCCTTTCTCTGCGATCGAATTCTATGTCCTGGCAGGCATAGAGAATATCGAAGCCCGCAATATAGGTCATCAAGGCCAGAGAAAGGGGCAATATACGCATATCCAGGCCACCGGAACAGGCAATCCACGCGCCGGCCGGTGCGAGGCCAATGGCTAATCCGAGAACCAGATGGGACAGCGAGGTGAAACGTTTGGTGTAAGAATAGACAAAGAGCACCAAAAGAACGGGGACTGAGAGCACCAGGCAGGTCCGCCCCAACATGGCCGCACTGAAGAGAAACAGAGAGGAGGAAATCAAGACAAAAAGGAGGACGGACTTCTTGTCTATCTGGCCGGCGGTCAACGGACGCATGGCGGTACGCGGATTGCGGCGGTCGTATTCGTAATCCACATAGCGATTGAAACCCATTGCCGCAGAACGTGCAGAGGCCATTGCAGCCAGAATCCAGCATAGAGTCGAGAATCGGACGGGATATTGGCGATGTGCCAGCAGCACTGCAGCCAGGGCAAAGGGGAGGGCGAAAACGGTGTGGCTGAACTTGATCAATCGACCGTAGATCAGCATCTGATTCATCAGCACCACAAGAAACTCTCTCCTTTCGGAAAACCACGTGCTCCGGCCCGTCTTTCGGCCTTTCCCTGTTCATCCGTGCGATTTTGTATTAGCATATCTTGTCAATCATTGGAAGAAGCGTTCGGTTTGCAGAGAACCTGGAGGAAAGGGGCACAGAGGGAAATCTTGATTGATATTCGAAAAGGCATGGAAGTTGAGCTGGAAGTTGAGAAACTGGCCTTCGGCGGCAGAGCCTTGGCACGAGTGGGAAATTTTGTCGTCTTTCTGGACCATGCGGTTCCCGGGCAGCGCGCCCGGGTCAGAATCACCGCGAAGAAACGCCGGTTTGCCGAAGGTTTTGTTCAGGAGGTGCTGTCACAATCGCCCCAGTACGTGGAACCCTTTTGCCCTTCCTTTGGGGTCTGCGGCGGATGCAGCTGGCAGGACCTGCGCTACGAAGAGCAACTGCGATGGAAGCATCTGCAGGTGCTGGAGGCCCTCGAACACCTTGCGGGAGTGAACGGGGCAGGGGTGCTCCCTGCAGTTCCCTCGCCCGAGACCTGCTGGTATCGGAACAAGATGGAGTTCTCATTTTCCAATCGCAGCTGGATTGAGCGGTTGGATGGCGATTCAAAAGAGCGCTGTAAGTCGGAACCCCTTGCGCTGGGACTCCACGTTCGCAGGTCTTTTGAGCCGGTGCTGAATATTGAGGACTGTTTTCTGGAATCACCGCGGGCTGTCGAGGTCCTGAAAGGGGTGCGGGAGTGGTGTCGAGAAACCGGGTTGCCGGCTTACAGCACCCGGACTCATCAAGGATTCTGGCGCTTTTTGGTCATCCGGGAGGGGAAGCGCAGCGGTCAGATGCTCGTGAATCTCATGACCACAAGTCAGGGGGATTATTCGGGCGTGGTAGAACGTCTGGCCAACCGGCTCTGCACCGCTTTCCCGCATATCACCACCTTCATCCATTCGATAACCGATCGAAAAGCGCAAGTCGCCGCCTCTGATTTCAGCCGGATTTTGATGGGTCCGGGCTTTATCGAAGACCGTCTTGGTCCTCTGCATTACAGAATATCCCCCGAATCCTTTTTCCAGACCAATCCCCTCGCCGCAGAACAGCTCTACAGCGCTATTTTGCAGCTGGGCGAGTTCACCGGCAGGGAAACGGTATGGGACCTCTATTGCGGGACAGGGAGCATTGCCCTCTTCATCGCCGCTCAGGTGCAACGAGTAGTGGGGTTTGAAGTCAGTGAGGAAGCCGTGAGGGATGCATACGAGAACTGCGGGCTCAACCGGATTGATAATTGCACCTTCGTATCGGGAGACATCAAGAACAGGATTACCGGCGTCTGCAGTAGCCTGTCCCGGGACTGCCGCCCCGACGTCGTGATCACGGATCCTCCCCGTGCCGGGATGCATCCCCACGTTCTCAAGGCCCTCATCGAGGCCGATCCTTCCCGCATCATCGCTGTCTCCTGTAATCCCGCTACGCTTGCAAGAGACCTTGTGGTCCTTCTCGATCACTACCAGGTTGAGACCATACAACCTTTCGATCTCTTTCCACATACCCCTCATATTGAATGCCTGGTCAAACTGAAGAGAAAGTGAAGGGTATGAGGCTCTCTCAACATTCTCGGCGTTTGGCGATCCCTGCAGTCCTTGCCGTCCTGTTTGCGCTTGTGGCGGGTTTCTTTTTCCATCTGTATTTCGAGGTGACCCATCGGTTTGAATCGCGGCGGTGGAGCATTCCGGCGCGGGTCTTTTCCACAGCTGTTCCTCTCTATCCCGGTCAGAGCTTCTCCACATCCCAGATGAAGGGTCTTCTGGAAAGGCGCCGGTACAAGGAAGCCGTCATAGAGCCCTTGCAGCCCGGGGAATACAAGCCCGGGCGGGACGGCATCGTTGCCTATCTGCGGGAATTTCGATTTCCAGGTCATAGTCTTCCTGCACAGCGGGTCCAGTTCACCTTTCAAAAGAACTCTCTCGTCAAGATCGTGAGCGGGTGGACTGAACTGGCCCTGCTCGAACTGGAGCCGGTCGAGATTGCGCGTCTTTACGGATCTGACCGAAAGAGTCGCCTGCTCATCAACATCAAGCAGGTCCCTCCCTATCTGATTCACGGCGTGTTGGCTGTTGAGGATCATCGCTTCTACGAACATGTGGGAGTGGATTGGATGGGAGTCCTGAGGGCCTTGTACACCGACATTCTTGCCGGGCGCGTTGTCCAGGGCGGCTCTACGATCACTCAGCAATTGGTGAAGAACTATTTCCTGGAACCGGAGCGCACCCTCAAGAGAAAGCTGCAGGAGGCTTCCATGGCCGTTGTGTTGGAGGTCATCTACGAGAAGGATGAAATCCTTGAGATGTACATGAATGAAATCTATATGGGTCAGAGAGACAGCGTTTCGATCCATGGAATGGGTGAAGCGGCGATGCAGTATTTCGGGAGAAACGTGGAGGACCTCACCCTGGGTGAATGTGCTGCGCTCGCAGGTATGATTCAAGCCCCGAACCACTACTCTCCACTGAGGCATCCTGAAGCGGCCATCGATCGGCGCAATGTCGTTCTCAAGCGCATGCTCGATGTGGGAATGATTTCCGCCATCGAATATGAGGAGGCGCGAAGTGGGCCCTTGAGAGTTTCAGCAGCCAAATTTCCAAGGGATATCGCTCCTTACTATGTGGATTACGTGCGGCAGCAGCTTCATGATCTCTATGACGAAAAAGTGCTGGAGTCCGAGGGATTGAGTATCTATACCGTTCTTCATCCGGAAATGGCTATCGCGGCCGACACGGCTTTGAGGGACGAATTGTCTTCATTGGAGCGGCAGTTATCTGATCAAAGCACCCCGTCCTCTTCTCCTGGAACGCTGCAGGGTGTCGTTGTTGCCGTCCAGCCCAAAACAGGATCCATACTGGCTCTGATCGGCGGGAGGGACTATGCGGCCGACAGTCTTAACCGGGCTCTTTCCGCGTATCGACAACCGGGCTCGGTGATCAGGCCGTTTGTCTATCTGAGTGCGCTGGATCAGCTCACCCCGTCCAGCTGGCTCAGAGATGAACCGGGGCCCCCTGCAATCAATAGCCCTGGCTCGGTACCACGAAACGTCGGAGATCGGTATCCCAGCCAGGTCCTGTTTCGGGATGCACTGGAACAGTCGCTGGATGCTGCCACCGCCGGTCTTGCAGCCCGGGTGGGTGCAGAAGAGATCCTTGCGATGATTCGCCGGCTCGGTATTCAGTCGCCAATCCAGCCTGTTGTTCCGGCGGCCCTGGGGGAGTTCCAACTGACTCCTCTTGAGTTGGCGGGGGCCTTCACTGTCTTGGACAATGACGGACACAAATCCCATCTCCTCAGTATCAAGGAAGTCGTCACAGAAGAAGGTGAGGTGCAGGGGAGACGCCACATCGATTTTTCCCCTGTTACGACTCCTGCTAAAGCCTATCTCATCACCAACATGCTGGAGGGAGTAGTCAAGAAGAGAATGGGGCGCACCCTTCAGGAACTGGGGGTAGATTTTCCTTGTGCCGTCATGGGAGGCACTTCACCTGACAATCGGGATGCCTGGTTTGTCGGCTACACTAGCGATCTGCTGGTGCTCGTCTGGATTGGGTACGATGACGGCCGGCCCTTGGGAAACAACGGCCCCGATGGGGCTGCACGGATTTGGGCCAGATTTTTCAACCAGGTTCGGCCGTGGATTCATCCACAGGAGTTTCTGCCTCCCCCTGGGATCGCACAGCGCCTGATCTGCCTGAAGTCCGGGGAGCTGGCAACATGGCATTGTAAAGAACAACGTTTGGAGTTCTTTCTCGATGAGCTGATTCCCAAAGGATATTGTCCAATCCACAACTGATGATGAAGACAAGATCTTCGGCAGGGGGTAATCGGGGCGGGATGCCTGATTGTGGGCAACGGATGGAAAGCATGATTCACATGGGATGCTTTTGATGGTATGAGACTGGTTCGGCCCGGCTGGTGTCCACTATTCACTATTGCAGAGCATTGATGAAGGATCGGTGAGATGAAGACTGTTGAAAAGGCTGCCGCCTCCGGCGGATCGCAGGTTTCGGTCGTTGTACTGCTACTGGTGCTCATGATGGTCTCCTCCTGCATATCCAAGAAGCCGGTCTATGTCCCGTCTGAATGGCAGCCACCTCCGGCAACTCAGCCAGCTGTCGTGCAACCGGTCTCACCGCCGACACCGGTACCCAAAGAGACAGCCATCTTGAAACCGGCCCCAGTGATAAAAGAAACCGACCTGGCACCTGCTTCTGAGGCCCCTGCCGTTGCACCGGAGAAGAAACCCGCTCAACCAATAGAAAAGAAGCCGGCTCAACCACCGCCTCAGCAACAGGCTTCGATGCAACTGGTGAATCGAGCCAAGGCCCTCATGGCACAAGGGAAAACCGATTCTGCCATCCCCTTGCTGGAAAAGGCGATTCAGGTCGATCAGCGCAATGGGGAAGCCTTCTTCAACCTGGCCAGGGCCTGGCGGTCGAAGGGGTCCCGCCAGAAGGCCATCCAGTTTGCTCAGAAGTCCGAAATCCTCTTCCAGGGCGATTCCACAAAATTGAAACAGGCTTATCTGCTCCAGGCCGATCTATACAAGGAAATGGGAAACGTCGCAAAATCGGATTCATACCGTCAGAAGGCATCGAAGCTGAAATAGCAGAGGAAGGGGCTGCTCTGAGGACGACTTGACCAAAACAAGGAGTGGGTAACGGATGGATACTGCGGACAAAGAGGCGGTTGGGGCCTCCGTGAGGGTTCACAACTATCGTCCGTTTCTTCTGGTCGTTCTCTTTTTCTCCTTATACCTCGTCTACTTGATTCTTGCTCCATTCAAGGACACACTTATTCTCTCCATAGTTGTGGCCTCGTTATTCCACCCCGTGCAGGGCTTTTTTGTGCGCATCTATCGCGGGAGGAAAAGCCTTGCGGCCCTGACGGTCATCTTCATCATCACCTTCGTGCTGGTGATCCCGGTATTTCTGTTTGCTTCGGCACTGGTAACCCAGGGGTTGGAATCCATCAATAAGGTTCATGACTGGCTGAAAGCGGGCAATCTCGAGAAAATCACGGAAGATCCGAGAATCATTGCCTATACCGTGAAGCTCCAGGAACGCTTCGGCTTTCTGGAACTGAAGAAGCTGGATATCGAGACCAGCCTGCTGGAGCTCAGCAAGAATCTGGGTCAGTTTCTGTTGAGCAAGGGTGCGACACTGCTTGGGAATGTGGCAAGTCTTATCACCCATTTCTTCATTATGATCTTCATTGTCTTCTATCTTGTTCGGGACGGCTGGGAGATGCTGCAGAAGGGCCGGTACTTTTCCCCCTTGCGAAAAGTGCAGGAGGATGAGCTTCTGAACGGGGTTCGTGTCGTGGCCAAGTCGGTGCTGCTCGGGACCTTTCTCACGGCCCTCTGCCAGGGGCTTGTTGGTGGAGTGGGCCTCGCCATTGTGGGGATACCCGGGCTGTTTTGGGGAACGGTGATGGGGTTTGCCTCACTCATCCCGATCGTCGGAACAGCCTTGATCTGGCTTCCTGCCGGTATCTATCTGTTTCTGCTGGGAAGCTGGAAGTCTGCGCTCTTTCTGGTTTTGTGGTCTGTGCTTCTTGCCGGTTCCATCGATAATATCCTGCGGCCTTTCCTGATGCGAGGTGAGGGCCGGATGTCGCCATTCTATATCTTCCTGGCTATCATTGGAGGAGTCCAGTATTTCGGGTTGGTGGGTATCCTCTACGGCCCGCTGATCTTGAGCTTTGCGATGATCATGCTCTACATCTACGGAGTGGAATACCGGGACGACCTGCTTTCAGAATGCAAGACCTAGAGAGCCCTAAAGGGGGTCATGCCTGCCACCAGGGCTTTTTTTCCCCCTTCACCCTGCTCTCGTCCGGTTCATTTCCGGGTTTTTGAGCAGCTTGAGCGGCATCCAGGTGCTCCTTGTGCTTTCTCATCTCCAGGGCTCGAACCCGGTCTCTCAACTGATCAACATCAAGCTCCAGCCGCCTTATGGACTCTTCCTGTGCCTGCAACAACCCCTTAAACTCCCGGGTGACGTGGTTCTGCATCCGCAGTTCACCTAATTCCAGGAGCAGCCCTTCATAGCGCTCCCTGCTCAAAGTGACAGTGTCTCCGACCTGTCCTGTCCCTTTGGTTGCACTGACAGTCGCAGGAGTGTGTCCCTGTCTCGAAGATGGATCGCCTCGCAACAGCTCCACTTCCGACAGCAGGAGTTGCGTGCGTGTCCCTTCCTTTACCCTTGTAAGACGACCTTTTGCAAGGTATCGGTGAATGGTCTTGACAGAGACGTCGAGCATATCGGCCGCTCTCTTGATGGGTATCTTTTCTTCTGTCACCTGTCCCTCCATGACCTGTCCCTTAACCTGGGACATATTATGGCATGCTTTTCATGGTGTATAAAGCCGAGGATTGAGTATAAGATTATGCCATGGTCGTAGCGGAATGCGAGAGGAAAGGCTTTATGCAGGAGTTGATCCTGTTTGAAAATCAAAGAGAAGATTAGGGCAGTGTATCTGACTTCATTTATCCATCGTGATCAGCTTTTCGACATTGCGCAGCGCTGGTTTTGCGGGCGCCTGAATCCGGATGACGCCTTCCGACTGACCCAAATCCTTATCTGTGACGGTTTCGTCCTGGCGGAGACCCTGGAGACTGTTGCACAAGACTTGTTGCAGAGGATCTGTCATGAGCCCATCCAGCAGAAGCGGATTCATCTCAAAGGGGAGCTGAGGGAAGCAATCTGTCGGGGTGCTGGGGCGGGTACCGAAAGAGCGCAGGAGCTGTTTGAGCAGTATTGGAAGAACCCCGACTTTTATTATCGTGAAGCACCGATCGACGGTGTTATGTGTCTTGAGGGCGAACGCAAGCTTGTTGGCCTGTATCGAGTGAAGCGAGCGAGAAGGATTGCTGAAAAAGCCAACCGCAAAATTGCGAATTGGATCTTCAGTGTGGTGCAAAAGAAAGCCCTGCAAATGGCTTCAGAACGTGCAAAGCGGTTTGGGGTCCCCCTTGAATTTCTGTTCACCCCCGAATCGGAGATGGCCGGGGAATTCATTGACGCTGAAAAGGCCATTTGTCAGGGCTTTCTTGACGGCAGCCTGAAATTCGATCGGGACGCCCTCACCATTCACGATGTTGGAGGCATCAAGATCATAGCGGACGATGGGCAATTGCTGGCCCTGGAAAACTCCCTCTACCACGATCCAAACCTGCAGGTTCTGTCCAGGGAAAGCTTTCACGGGTCCTATCGGGCGAGGAGTCTGATAGTGGAGTGTCCCTGGGATGCTGAACAGGTTTTCCGAAAATACAGGGATGGCGGGTGTTGGGAGAGGTATCTGAATCGAGGCATTCCCGAAAGCGATCTCGTGAAGGGATTGGAGTCTCATGTTCGGGATCCGAAGCATAAGATCAATGTGGAAGTGATGCTTTCAACCTTTCCCGATTTGGTTGAGTCCGAACTTGGAGACAGCATTCACGAGGAGAGGATCCTTGCCCAGAGGGACAGCAGGATCTATCAGGGCTACATTCCAATGAACGTCGAATTCCTGCTTGAGTATCTCTTTGCAGTGGGATTCAGCCCACAGATACGCATCGATCGCCTGCCCATCAAACTATCCGGGAGGTATCTCCCGGATACGCTGATCTCTTATGTCCGCCGCCTATACCAGCTTCCCGAACATGATCTCTTCTATTGAACACCCTACCATCGCAATAGGGCTGAAGCCCATGTGAAGCCTGAACCGAAGGCAATGAGCAGCAGAAGGTCCCCTTTCTGCAATTTGCCGGCCCGGTAGGTCTCATCCAGGAGAAGGGGAATCGATGCCGCGGTTGTATTGCCATACTTATGAATATTGCTGAGAAACTTCTCCTTGGGCAAACTTAAGCGCTCCGCAACAAGATGATTGATCCTCAGGTTTGCCTGATGGGGAATAACGTACTTAACGTCCTCAAATGGCACATTGCAACGGCTCATGGCATTTCCCACCATTTCAGAGAGCCTTGTGACAGCATGCTTGAAAACGGTCTTGCCATCCATTCGGGGCCATATCTCTCCGGTGTCGACATTCTGCCGGGTGAGAAACGGTTTTCGGGAAATATCCCAGACATCCATATGAAGGACCTTTGCGAACCGGCCGTCGGCATGGAGCTCTGTGTAGAGTATGCCACGCTCTTCATCGGATGAGGAGGCCAAAACCACGGCCCCTGCCCCATCCCCGAACAGCACGGAGACATCTCGACCCTCACGCGAGAAATCAAGGGCGCTGGAATGAATTTCCGACCCAACAACCAGGATGCGGCGATACACGCCGGCACGGATAAAAGCATCGCCTACCGCAAGGCCATATAGGAAACCCGTGCACTGATTGCGCACATCCAGGCATCCAATGGAAGGAACCCCAAGCTTTGCCTGAAGGAAACAGCCGGTGCCGGGAAAATGATGATCGGGACTCAATGTGGCAAAAATGATAAAATCCAAGTCAGAAGCTTCGATACGAGCATCCGACAGGGCATTTTTGGCCGCTTCCAGCGCCAGGTCCGAGCAATAGACGCCTTCATCGGCAAAACGGCGTTCTTCGATGCCGCTGCGGGTTCGAATCCACTCATCACTTGTCGGCATCAACCTGGAGAGGTCATCGTTACTCACCACTCTTGGTGGTACATAGCTTCCAATTCCTGCTATCACGCTGCGCATCATCGTTGCTCCTCCTAAACCAGTCTCGGCGGTGCAGGCACCATGTTTTCAAAGGAATTCGATGCTGCCTCTCTATACCAACATCATCAAAAAGTCACTCTCAATCCGCCGGCAGGCTGAGGGACTTCCACCGCTGCAAAGAGGGGAGTGATAAGGGTTTTGCCTGGACCATATCCTATGTGCTAGACTCCGCCATGTGACCTGTCTCAATGGAGCCTGTGCCATGCACTCGCTGCTCTCCAGCATTTCTGAAGGCCGGACCCTGAACATCGCGCACCGCGGGGCGCGTTCCATCGCTCCGGAGAACACCCTGGCTGCTGCCCTCAAGGCTTTGCAGTCCGGTGCGGATCTGTGGGAATTGGATGTTGTGATGACGGCGGATGGGGAGCCGGTTGTCATTCACGACAAGGACCTGAGTCGTACATCAAACGTGGAAAGCGTTTTCCCGTCTCGTCGGCCCTGGCTGGTGCATGAGTTTTCGCTCGAGGAGATTCGGCGTTTGGATTTCGGTTCCTGGTTTAAGGCGATGGACCCCTTCGGCCAAATTGCAGCGGGTGTGGTAACCGAGAACGAGCTGAAGGATTATGAAGGCGAACCGGCACCCACCCTCCGGGAGGCACTGCAGTTCACCCTCGCACACAAATGGTATGTCAACGTTGAGATCAAGGACCTGCGAGGGATTGCCGGACACCAAACGATAGTCGAAAAGGTGGTTGAGGCGGTAGAAAGGTTGAATATGACCAATCGCGTTCTGATTTCATCTTTTAATCACAGTTACCTGGAACGGGTAAAGGCTGCTAATCCTTCGTTGCCGACCGGAGTCCTCGTGGATCGGCCTCATTGGGACCCTGCCAGACTGCTGGAGAGTCTGCAAGCTGATTGCTATCATCCACGCCTCTTCGCTCTGAAGACGGCGGATATCCATATCCTGCGCGAACAGGGCAAGCATGTTCTCGTCTGGGTTGTCAATGACGAAGCCGGCATGCGGTCCCTCGTCAGGAAGGGGGTGGGCGGAATCTTCACGGACTTTCCTCAGCTCCTTTGCCCGATCATCGGCAGAGAAAAAGAGTCCCTCAATACATGATCCGAATCGTATTCCTCTTTGCCCTGCCCCAGGAATATGCGGGCATGAAACAGCTTGTGGGTCCGTGGGGCCTCTCGACACGAGATCCGTTTAAAAGCCTGGTTCATCGTGTTCCAGGCAAAGAATTGTTGCTGGTTGAGACTGGAATGGGCCGGGACCGGATGATCGAGGCCCTGGGATGGATACTCGGGAAGGTGCGCCCGGACCTCGTCGTCGCCTCGGGTTTTGCCGGAAGCCTCACGCAGGACCTGGTTGTAGGAGACGTATGTCTCGGGGAGGTCTTTGCTTCACTCGATTTGCGATCTCATGGCGAGACCGCATCGAGGATTGTCCTGGAAATCCCGATCCGCCTGGCTCAATTCTGTGATACACAGCGGATTCGACGGATGCTGATGGTTACCGTGAACCAGTCTGCACCCAAAGAGCCGCTGAGCAAGCAGTATGAGAATACCCCGGCAATCGTGGATATGGAAAGCTATTTCCTGGCGGAGTCTTGCCGTCAGATGAACTTGCCCTTCCTCTCTTTTCGTGCTGTCAGCGATGGACTTCGAGACGAGATCGATTTTGATCCCGCTGCGATCAGCAATGCCCGAGGGCAGGTCAAGATCTTGCTGGTTCTGGCTTCAATTCTAAGAAATCCCCGGCTTATAGGAAGCTATTTCGGCTGCTGGAGACGATCCACAAGGGCCGCAAGGAACCTGGGGAAAGGACTTAATGCCTTTCTCAATCTCCCCCCTGCGGAACTGAGTGGCCTGTTTTTTGCGATTGATGATAAGTGAACCCGCCTGTATTCTCAAAAGCGACGCCTTCTCCCCGGAAACGTAGACCGGTTATGGTGCCGCCACCAGAGCTCTTCTCTTGATTCGGCCTCCATATCGTTTCGAATAGTCGCTTTTGCTCCGTTCCAGACGGCTGCTCAGGGCCGCCCCAATGGAACATATCGCGAGGTAGACCAGGGCGGCAAACAAGTATAGCTCGACCGATCGAAATTCCCGCTGATCGCTGAGGCTCACGCGCCTCAAGAATTCTTTAAGACCGATTACATAGGCCAAAGATGTGTCCTGGAAGATGATTACGCACTGTGTAACGATGGGGGCAATCATATTTCTGAGTGCCTGGGGAAGAACAATATGAAACATGATCTGATGATATCGGAGACCGACGGAATATCCTGCTTCCAGTTGCCCCATGGGGATGGATTGGATCCCTGCGCGAACAATTTCGGCAAAATAGGCTGCCTCGAAAGCAATGAAGGCGATGATCACCGAAAGAAAATCCCCGAGGGACCGGCCGATAAGGAAAGGTGCCAGGAAGTAGAACCAGAAAATCACAAGAAGAAGGGGCAGGCTGCGAAACAGGTTGACATAGAGGGTGGCCGGGGCAAAGATCCATTTTCGTGTTGAGGTTCGGGCAAGCCCCAGAATGATGCCCAGCAGAAACCCACCTGTGATACTGATGGCGGCCAGTTGGAAGGTCAGCACCAGCCCCCCGCCCAGGAACTCGATATTCCTCGAGATTACGTTCCAATCCAAATTCGGCTCAACTCCTTCTGCCAATCATTCCGTGAACCCACACCCTCTTTTCCACCCAGGACATGAACAGGACTACAGAAAGCGTAATGGAAATATAGACCAGCGAAGCGGCGGTGGTGGTTTCCAGGCCGTGATAGGTAAAGGAATCAATCTGATAGGAAGCGCCGGTGGTTTCCATGACACCGATGGTCATGGCCAGGGCCGAGTTCTTAAAACAGGTCAGGAACTCCGTCGTAAAGGGAGGGATTATGATCCTGAGGGCATACGGGAGGATCACGAGGCGATAAGCATGATAGGTGCTGAGGCCGATGGCGGAGGCAGCCTCATAAAGCCCCGATGGGCAGGAAGCCAGGCCTGCCCGAACCTGTTCCGCCACCCGTGAAGCGGTGTAAAGCCCAAGTCCGACGACACTCATGAAGTAGGGAAGGTCGGGCACATTGCGGTAGAGCCAGCTCTGTGCCGTCCGGGGAAGAAGGAGGGGAAAGGCAAAGTACCAGATGAAAAGCTGCAGCAGCAAAGGAATATTGCGGAACAACTGGACGTAAGAAAAGCCAATGGACCTGCTGAGCCGGTTGGGGAGGACTCTCGCAACACCCACCAGGATGCCCACAACAAGAGCAAGACCCCATGCCAGAAGCGAAAGGTGGATAGTGGTGAAAATCCCGTTAAGGAGCAGTTCACCGTAGGGCTCCCTCCAGAGAACACTCCAATCGAAAGTATAATTCAGCATTCAGCAACCGCTCTCCTGAGTCTCTCATGCTCCAGCCAATCGCCCAAAAAAGAGTGAGCGAAGGGGGGACACAGGCCCCCTTCGCTCAACGGGTAAATCCTTGATCAGTCGATCTCAGTCGGGGAAGGCGATCACCTTCAGGTAGTACTGGTAGTCTTCGGACATCGGCATGGGAACCTCGCTGTTTGGTCCCATCCATTTATCGTAGAGCCTATAGAATTCACCACTCTTGATCATGCGAACGAGGAAAGTGTTCACAAAATCCCGCCACGGCGAGTCATTCTGAGGTAGAATGAAACCATAGGGTTCATACGAGAGAAACGGACCGACAATCACCCAGTCGCCGGGATTAGGAGCCTTCTTCTTTTGACCGAAAAGCTGGCTTTCATCAGTGAAGTAAGCATCCACTTTCCCCTGGGTCAAGCCGAGAAATCCTTTCGCATGGTCTTCAAATTGCACAACCTCGCACTTCGACTTGATCAGCCCCTTGCTCATGGCGATTTCAAGGTTCTTGGCATGGTGAGTGCCCTGGGCGACCCCAACCCGCTTTCCCGCCAGATCGCCGACATTTTTGATGCCGCTCTCCTTATGGACAATAAATTTAGCACCGGTAATGAAGAAGGGCAGCGAGAAATCAATGGTCTCTTCGCGTGCAAGTGTGATGGTGGTGGTGCCGATCTCGATATCGATCTCCCCGTTCACCACCAGCGGAATGCGGGTCTTTGAGTTGACCGGCTTCTTGACGACTTGGATCGGTTTGTTGAACTTCTTGCCCAGTTCATCTCCCAGGCGTTGGGCCATGTCCACCGAAAAACCCACCCAGTTGCTACTCTTGTCATAGAAAGCAAAAGGCGGAACATCCTCCCGGACGCCCGCGGTCAACTGCCCCGTGCGCTCGATTTTAGCCAGCACGCTTTCAGCATGGGACGGGATGGCAAGAAGTAGCGGAGCAAACAAGGAAATACTGAACAATAAACCCAACAGCTGCTTTTTCACTGACATCACACTCTCCTTTTTAGAAAACAATTTTCTCGGTACTCTGACCGCCCGCAAAGATCATGCTGTTGAGGGACCATGCATCGCGCTGCCATCTGATGAATACTGCTTCGCTTGTAGGTCGGGGACCGGCCCATAACAGACACCCCCAACAGCGTATGAGAACTTCATGACAACTATTACGAAGGGACATCGGCTTGTCAAATCGGTATTGGCAATGAGGATTTGAGATCATCAGTGAGAATATCTATGCAACCTCAATTGGGAGTGTTGAAGACACAATGCCATGCTCCAGGTTTGAGATGGGAGGCTGCAACAAGGCTCTCCTACTCCATCCCGGTTGAAGGCAAGGAAAGCTTCGAAGGATAAGTCCCCTATCCCTTTACATATTACTCATGTGGTTGAGGATAATCGCCCCGCAGATGTGGAGGGTACAGAGCAGTCCCTGCTGACAATGGTGGAAATTCACAGAGAGGTGGTTGATTACGTGTGGCACATTCGTCATTGAGACCTGGCACCGTTGGGAAGAATGGCGGTTCGGACTCAGCGCTCCATGCGCAGCTTAGTTACCACATGGACGATTACACCAATCGCCTTATCGATTTCCTCCTCTGTTGTCATGCGGCCAACACTGAACCGCAATGTTCCCATGGCCCATTCCAACGGCACGTCCATGGCCCGCAGGACATGAGACACTTCGGTCCGCCCCGAATGACATGCCGCACCAGCGGAGGCAGCCACCTCCAGACCCAGTTCTTCCAGAATGCGGTTGGCCTCCATGCCTTTGAAGGAAATATTCAGCGTGTTGGGCAATCGTTTATCGCGGTGCCCGTTCAACCGGATATCGCTCAACCGGCTGCAGAGTCCCTCATACAGTCGGTCCCGCAACAATTGCATGTGTTCGCCGTTGGTGCGCAGATCGCGGCCGGCGATCTCGCAGGCCTTGCCCAGACCCACAATCTCCAGGACATTTTCGGTGCCCGAACGCCAGCCCATTTCCTGACCGGCGCCGAAACAGAACTTTTCCGGTTTCAGTGGAGGACGCACATAGAGAGCCCCGATGCCTTTGGGAGCATACACCTTGTGGGCGGCCACCGAAAGCATGTTCACCCCCAAAGCCTGAACATCCGTAGGTATTTTGCCCACCGACTGGGCGGCATCGGTATGCATCACGATGCCCTTTTCGCAGGCTATTCGCGCGATCTCCGCAATGGGTTGGATGGTACCGACTTCGTTATTGGCATGCATGATGGTAATGAGGATCGTAGTGGGCCGGATCGCCTCCTCCAGGGTCGACGGGTCCACCAGTCCGTCGCTGCCTACCGGAAGATAGGTGGTTATGAAGCCGTTGCTTTCCAGGTATCTACAGACTTCCAGCACCGCCGGATGTTCGAAAGATGAGGTGATGATATGATTCCCCTTATGGCGAAGCGCCATGGCCGTGCCTCGAATAGCATGGTTGTTCGACTCGGTGCCTCCACTGGTGAAAAATACTTCACGGGGCTCGCAATTCAGAATGGAAGCCACCTGGGAACGCGCTTTTTCCACTGCCTTTTTGGGGGCTATAGCGTACCAGTGACTGCTGGACGGGTTGCCGAACTCGGTCTCCAGAAATGGTCTCATAGCTTCTACGACTTCCGGAGCATGGGGCGTCGTACCATTATAATCCAGGTAGACAGGCTTGATCACGTCATCCTCCAATGCAATTAAGAGAGGTCGGTCCCACGGTATTGCCCGGAAGCTTCGTTGACCAGCAAGGCACCGACGGAAACGGATGTATATTATCGACTGGAATTCACAATACCCAGATATGTTCCTCTTTCGGGATGACTTCCCCGATGATAGACGCATCCCGGATACCGGCGTTGGTGAGTTCCTTCAAGAGATCATTCGCAGCCTCACCTGCGACACAAATGGCCAATCCTCCCGATGTCTGAGGGTCGAAACAGATATCCCGTATGCTTTGATCCACGTCCGGAGAAAAAGACACGATAGCCTCTCTGAATTGGCGATTCCTGTATGCCCCTGCCGGGATAAGCCCCATGCCGGCAAACTCTATAGCATCGAGAATGATGGGAAGGTTTTTGGATAAAATCCGCAGACCATGCCCGGAATCACTCACCATCTCCGCCAGATGTCCCAGAAGGCCGAACCCGGTGATGTCCGTGCAGGCATGGACAGGGTAATTTCCCATGATCAGGGCGGCCTCCCGGTTTAGCATCGCCATAATCCTGATGACTCGTTCTACCAGTTCCGGGGATGCCAGTTCAGCCTTGATGGCGGTATTGACGATACCGGTACCCAGGGGTTTGGTCAATATCAGAAGGTCCCCGTCCTCCAGGTGTTTTTTCGTCAGCACCCGCTTGGGGTGGATAAATCCGGTAACGGATAAACCGTACTTGAGCTCCTTGTCCTCCACCGAATGTCCTCCCACCAGGACTACCCCGGCTTCCTTCATCTTGTCGATCCCACCCAGGAGGATCTGTCTGAGCACCGAAAGGTCCATCTGCTTCAAGGGAAAGGCTACCAGGTTCATAGCTGTTTTAGGTACTCCTCCCATGGCGTAGACATCGCTCAGCGCATTGGCTGCGGCAATCTGGCCGAACCAGTAGGGATCATCCACCACAGGAGTGAAAAAATCCACCGTCTGGATCAGGGCCAGGTCCTCGGAAACCTGGTAAACCCCGGCGTCATCAGCCTGTTTCAATCCCACGATGACATGATCGTCGGTTGGAAGTTCAAGTCCACACAGTGCGCGGTCCAGGTCCCCTGGAGGAAGTTTGGACGCTCATCCAGCGCCGTTTACGGTATGGGTCAGTTTCAGTGCGGGTTTATTCATCATAGATCACTCCTGTACCACGGGCGCTTCCATCCCCTGAATTGCCCGGATAATGTCTCCAATATTCTTGTCGGTCAAGAGCAGCATGGCCCGAGTATTCATGATCCGATTCCATTTGTAAACGGGTAGCTCATCGGTAATTCTGTTGGCGGATTCGGCGAAGCAGCCCCAGTCGTCGCAGGAGGACGCCTAGTTGGCCAAATCGTCTCATAAATCAGCCATTATCGATTGTGATCGAGTCCCCGGCGCACAATTTTCGGATTCCGAAGGCCTGATAAAACCGGGACAGGGCCGGGAGATCAGTGCAGTGCATCGGGTAGAGATGCTCGACGTGGTTGGCTTGGAAGTATTCGATCGTTCTTTCAACTTGAACCGGATTCGCCAGGAGGTGAAACCCGCCCAAAACGGTGTGCAACCGCTCTTGCCCCGTGACCTTGCGAGCGTGTTCCACAATGTTACAGATACCGGCGTGGGAACATCCTGCAACAATCACGATGCCCCACTTGGTTTCGATAGCCAGGGCCGAATCGTCCAGGATGAAATCCGACCAAAGCTCGCCGTTGTCCACAAAGTAGAAATTCGTTGTCTGGGCCTCAAAATCGTTAGCGCGCGGGATTTCTCCCAAAAAATAGATACCCTTGCCGATGCAATAAGGCGCTTCGGACGTGATCAAGTTGAACTTCTCAGCGATTTGTTCCCGGTGCCAGCCGATCCCGTTGTACTCCCCCGTTGCCTTGTGGCGGTCGACAAAGGCCCCGGGGTGGGTCAGGAGGCTGAATCTCCTGTCCATCCGCGTGTTGAGGGCCATAAGCCCGTCGGCATGGTCCCAGTGGCCGTGGCTTAGTACGATCAGGTCGGTTTTTTTCAGGTCGATTCCCGAAAGCGCTGCATTGTGCATAAAAAGGTCTGTGGCTCCAGTATCGAACAATATCTGACGATCAGCCTCGACAATGACAGAAAAACCGTGCTGGGCCAGGAAAATCTTGTCCTTGTATCCCATCCTGGCCTGGTCCTCGCACAAGATGGTGATCTTGAGGTTCTCGTTCATAGTCGAATCACTCCTTTGTGCTTCAAGATCGAGTCCAAGTTTTCGGACATTTTCCAAGTCGCATCGCGTCAGCCCGCAAGGGCATCAGATCGCTCGGCGCCGGGGCACGAGGTGCTCGCACAGTGTAGAGCGCTCGGCGAGAAACCGCGAACAGTCTGTGGCGTTGAGCCGCACAGGCACCAAGGCGATCCCCCTCAGCTGGGCGAGACCTCCCTGCCGACACGACTTCTCTCCAAAGCGTTGCAGGTCGTCGCGTCAGGCTGTTCTGCCCACCACCGCGTGCGCAGTATTTCGACGAAGTGGGAGAGTGGCCCTGCACGGAGGAACTTTGGTCGGTGGCCACGACGGTGAGAAGGCTATCTCGCCACTGCGATAACCATCCGACGAGCGCTGCAATCCGGACGCGATTGCGGGCCGGCTCTTTGCAGTGCCTGGCACCGCCCGGCACCTTACTGTGCACGTGTACGAAGCTATATCCTTCATCCGGTAGACAGAGGTCGAACTCAAGTCGCTGAGAGAGATCCTCGGTCGACCCTCTGTCGAGGGTCCCGTAATCGTGGTGGTCCATGCTCAGGATCAAGCCTAGCCCGCCGTAGACCGGACAGCAAGCGGGTGTGACCCCGCGAAGGCCGAACCTCGTGTGACATGGGAGCGCCGCCGAGAAGAAAACGTGCCCCTCAAGGTTCCCGTCGGCACGAGGCCAACATCCACGTCGCCCTGACGCCTATTCCAGGTCGAAGGCCGAGAAAACGCCGCTTCCCTTGCGAGGATCAGGGTGTGCCCTGACATGGAACGTACCCTCAACCAACTTGGCGAGCAGCACACTGTCTCGCATCAACACCTCGCCTGGTGCGGGCGGGCAGCCCTCGCCAATCGCTTCGAGCAAACCGAGTCGGTGGCAAAACTCCAACGGGTAGCCGAACAGCGCAAAGTGAGCTTGATAAAACGATGATAGGCCTTAGTCTCGTGGGGTTCAAATCGATATTCTCGATATCTACTAGCTCCAACTATTGAGTCTTTCGATTTGACCGCTGGCTGGTCCGCCGACCTGCATCAGTCCCGTCGATCAACCAGTTCATTCCGCTTCAGCGGGTTTTGCACCATTCAACGTGGATTGGGGAGTACAGGTGAGTACACAGAAACACCTGGCAACGTTCCCATTTCTTTGCACCGTGAGTTCGTTCCCTCCTTGTTCCCACGCTCTGTATGGGAACGCACACGCTGGACGCTCAGCGTCCACTGGCGCAGAGTGTCCGAATGCATGGGCTCCCACGCAGAGCGTGGGAGCCAGTGATGGGCGCCAGACGGGGAGAACGAATTTATGGCGTGATGATCTAGAGGTCTATGTCAGCCTGAATCTCGGCACTTCGGTCGACCAATCCTGCAAGACCTGTCGGCCTTTCTTGAATCGAAAATCGCAGACGCTGTCCCCCAGCGCAAGGGTCTTCGTACGCGTGAGACCGGTGCCCATCAGCCTGTGCTCGGGAAAATCCAGAAGGCAGAAGTAGGGAGCAAGCTGTGCGGCGCCGTGAGTCTTGAAATATTCGGAGCAGGGGCAATGCAAGTAGTCATAACCGTAATCAAAATCATGTCCGTTCCCCTGTACGAAGTTGGAGACCCAATCGTACTCATTAAACCGAGCTTTAGGGTCTGATTGCTTCTTGAGTGCTTGAATATACGATTCGCTGAATCGCCTCTCCCCTTTCTTCTTCATTTCATCTACCGGAAGAGTATTCAGATGTTCGACGTAGAGATCGTACATGAGCCGCGCAATTTCCTGGGTCGAATAACCTCTTGCCGTCATGGGTCTGAAAAACGCGAGCCAGTGGCCGGCCAGCAGTAGCCATTTTGTGCCCGGATGATTGTCTCCGCCAATATAAGGCAGTCCAGGTAGAAGTTTTTCGAACTCCTCCCGGGCTTCGATACACAGGCTTCGTGCTGTGTCCGGGTTGGCCCCGGCGATCAAACGGGTCTGAACCGAAGAGGCATCGCCTTCAAACGAGGCGACAAACCTGTCGCGATTCAAGCTGTAGAAATCGCTATTGCCCGCTCCCCAAGCCCGCCGTGCCCTTACTGAGGACGTCGCCAGGGACAGCGCTGCGGCACAGGAATACAGGAGAAAACTACGTCTTGCCATTCCGGTTTGCTTGTTGTCTTCCACCATAATGATTTGTCCTTTCCTTTGTTCAAACCAATCCAGGAAACCAACGCCACCGCACGCGTGCAAGATATTCGGTGTATTCCGGGTCTTCACGCAGGAAGCTTTCTTCTATGAAGCTTTTCACTATGAAGAGTGTGCACCAGATGATTGAGATCGTCACGCCGCGCACTGAATAAGACCGGAGTGTCCATGACAGAAAAGAGACGAAGATGCCCGTATAGATCGGATGACGTACAAATCGATAGGCTCCCGTGGTAACGATAATCCGCTGAGCCGGAACGAAACCGATGCTGCGCCCCAGACTCAGACGGGCAGCGAGCAGCACAGCCAGGGCAAGGAGCGAAAGCGAATCGGTGACCCCATTGGGAACCAGGGCGGCTCCAGTCCGGGCAAGAGCGGGGGCGTAGAGGCCGCCGTAGGTTGCGACGAACGCCAACAGCCAGTACCAGGGGTTTGGCGTAACGCGGACCGGAGCGTTACGCAGAACCATGGTGGCAACGATGACCAGATGATTGACTACAATGACCGCAAGAGGAATGTTCAGTTCGCCCCGTTTGATGATCGCTACCATGACCCAGGCGAAGGGCAGGGCGGCTATGATAGCGATTGTTCTGTCTACCCATGGGGTCATCAGCAGGCCGAAGATGTCCGGCTGAGCAGGCTCTTCGTGATCGGATCCTGGAATATTGCTTTTCCTGCTCTCTCGCAAGAGCATCAATACAATCAATCCCGGAACTATGCAGGCGATCACACTAGCCCACATCGGGATGGGGACCCCTCCCACGGTAATCGAGACCTGGAAGACGAGTCGCAGAACATGTGCGATCGCAATGAATGCCAGAAGGGGCACAGCAAGGAAAAGAGCGCAGGCTGTAAGTTGTCTCCTCGGAATTGAGAGCAGCAGCAAGACCCCGGGCAATCCCAGAACGATGGAGGCCACAATGCTGACTTCCATGGAAACCGGATTCCCATCCACGACGACTGAAACGCCCCAAATGACTCTTGCAATGTGCACAGCGGCAAGAAACACAAAGACGAGCGCGCCAAGGAAGGAGCCGGGTTTGATCGATACATGCCCAGGCGGCATGGAGTCTCGGGAAGACGATTGATCGGGAGCCACAAGCAGGTTGCCTCTAGAAGCTCCGTCAGACGTGGCATTCTCCATAGGACCCTCCTTGCTGGTACAAAAGAGATCAAACCGGCAGGACCCCACTCTATTCCCGACACTCACATCGCTCGGGATACCCGCTCATCAATTCTATGACCTGGCTTGGAACCGGCACCCTGGATTTGAGTTTACCAAAGCTTGTTTTGACCAGGGTTGCGTTGATACCCTGAGAGTAGTCTTGAAATTTCCGGGTTACGTCACCTTCCGGCCCGCTATGGATCTCCAGAATCTTGACCGGAGATTTGCATGATAAATCAAACCGGTTTAGCTCGACAGTGCGAATTCCGGGATTGCCGGAAGTGGTCAGATAGATCCTGAGGTCCTGGTTGTCGTAAACAATACTCCATTTGGTTTGGGGCCATGTCACTGCAGCCAGGATGTCAAATGAGTGGTCCAGTTCAGAACGGAGCTCGATCCTATCACTTTTGCCAACGAGATCGGCTGCCGTGACAAAGCGGTGAATGGAATCCCACTGATCCTCGGCCGGAAATCTCTTTTCTCTAAAAAACGAAAGAGATTCCTCGTAAGTACTGTTCGTCAGCACCGGAACAGGCAAAGAATCGTCATGATAGACCACCATTTTCCCGTCCAGGAATTCAACAGCCGCTGCATTCCCCTCACGGTCAAGGATCAAAAAGTGAGTGCCGACGCCTTTGGACGCATCATAGGAGACTCTCACTTTAGAGTCGCTCTCAATAACATCCTTAACGGATGCACAGGTATCAAGCAAGTATTGCCTCCAGAGGAGTGTATTGGGCAGGTAGGGCCGCGAATCCGGCTGGGGAAATCGGGTGGGTGTCAAAGCCATGGCTTCGACAATCAATCCCGCTTCATTCATGCCACCCTGCGGGAACTCGCGTCCATACTGATTGAAGGTTATGCTGCCGTACTTCGAGATCCAAACAGCAGGTCGGCCGTTTTCGCCGGCCAGGCGCGACTCATATCCGGCTTTGCTGACGCCCCTTTTATTGATCATGATATAGCCGTCTCCAAAACCAAAGTCATAGTTTCGTCCAAGGAGCTGCGTGCCGCCCTCCCCAACGACAAATGTGGTGCAGGCGTATGCCGTATGGTGGAAAACCGGTGAAAGCAATAGAACAAGTCCCACGATCACTCTGAATGCGGCGTCTTTCATAAGCTCTCCTGTCTCTTTGTCTGAAAAATCGGCAAGTTGCAGAGGACGGTCTACAACGGTTTCCATGGCTCAGCTCCTCAATAAACCTCGGCAACTAACGGAGAATAAATTTTCAACTAATCAATCGGGGGAACTGGATGTTGCTGAACTAGAGTCGAGGAGTCGTGGCTTCGCAAACGTACGGATAGAAACAGCATGAGGAATGGTTGTGAAAGATGGTTTTGGCTTTTTCATGGCTGTTGAATGCAGTTGCCTCATATGATTTTTCCGTATAAAATTGCAGAAGTTTGATGTCTGACGTTTGTTTCTGGCGCATGCTTTAAACCTTAAGGCGGAGGATGAGCTATGAAGGCTACGAAGGCAGTAAAGGAGATTCTCAAGGAGAAGGGTAATCAAGTCTGGTCAGTAACATCGAAAGCAAGTGTCTATGACGCATTGAAGTTAATGAGCCAGCAAGGGATCGGCTCGGTGATGGTCATAGACGACAATGGAGAAGTCAAGGGCATTATGACGGAGAGGGATTATGCCCGCAAGGTCATTCTCATCGGCAAGGCGTCACAGGAAACGGCCGTAAAGGAGATCATGACCGCCAGGAAGAGTCTTTTCACAGTTAAACCCGAGAATAATGCTGAAGAATGCATGGTACTCATGACGGGCAAACACATCCGCCATTTGCCCGTATTCGATGGCGAGAAACTTGTCGGCATGGTTTCCATTGGTGACGTTGTAAAATCGATTATATTGGAGCAGGAAAGGCTGCTCGATCACCTGAGCGACTATATTGCCGGAGCGTACCCTGGCCAGTAGAGATCATCTGAGGTTTCCGCTTCTCTTAGCTGAGTGACCTCGGGCCCGAAGCAAGCGTTTGTTCCTCCAGGGCCCGAATTCCAATCACAGTGAATTTCCGGCATCCCAACTCTCATCAGTATCACCTTGTCACAGTTACCGGTCAGGATTTTTCCAGATCATCGCACCATGGATTTGTATCTCCGTCCAGCGCCCATCACTGGCCCCCATGCTCTGCGTGGGAGCCAGTGACTTCGGGTACCATTTGACACAGAGACTCTAAGGGCTCACAAGAAGGGCGGGACGATTGGAAAGCGGGTCGAAAGAGTCTCGACTGTATGGCGGCAGGGTGCGCGTGCAGAGAGACAAAGAACCCTGGCGCCCCGCTTTGAATGTATTCGGTATTTCCTGGACGAAAAAGCCCAAAGGGCAATCAATCAGGGGGATTGGATGCCTGCTGTTTGATGGGAGTTGAGCCCAGCCTGCGATACAGCAATTCGGTTTCTTCACTCAGCCTGCAGTTCAATTCGCTCTCGATATGGTGTGCGCACCTTCTGAAGGTCCTGACCATACTCAGATGGTCACCGGTTTTCGCGTAGCAAACCATCATGGTGCGATAGATGTCCTCTGCATATCTATCGACCTGCAAATGCTTCTCCGCGTATTCGATGCACTGGTCCCATTTGCCCAGCTGCTCATGATGAACGATGATACGCCTGGTTACGTAGAGATAGTTCTTTCTGTATTGTTCTCTGGGCTCACAGCACCAATCACTGTAGCGATCCTCTTCCAGGAAATCCCCGCAATACAGGGATTCGGCATTCAGGAAATGGATCAAGGCTTTTTCTGGGTCCATCACTTCTCTGGCATGCCTTATTTCTGCCGTAAACTCCTCAACATCGACCCACCCATCTTTGCCGGGAGCCAGCGCATAGGAATCCCCGGCACGATGGATATACGAGGAGGGGGTACCCCTCATCAGGTTCGGTTCCAGCGTGCGTCTCAGAGATGCAAGGGCAACATGGAAACGCCTGGATGTCAGGATCGGATCTTCCTCCGGCCAAAGGAGCTCCATCAATATCTCTTTATTCAAATAGCCCTTCGGTCGGCAGCAGGCAAGATATTGGAGGATGGTCCTGGCTTTTCGACTCTTCCACCTGGTTGGCGGTATTTCTTCGCCGCCGCAAAGCACTCGGAACTTGCCCAAGAGATAGATCTGCATGCTGGAAACGGTGGGACGGCTGAGTTCTTTCGACAAAATGGATGCAACCTCACGAACGATGGGATTTCCGTTTGTCTGAAGAAGGGCCAGTTTGTCTGAGGCTTCGGGTCGCATCCGGGCAGTGAGGTCCCTGATTCGGGGATGCAGTGTGCCACGGGCGAGGAGCTTGATCAGAAGGACAACGATCCAGTCTTTCTTGAGGATAACCAGTGGATCGAATAGTTGTCGGCCGATGCCTTGAAGTGATCGAAGCAGTTCATGTTTTCCGTCGAAGCCATCATCCTTCGAGTGGTGAATCTGGATCGAGAGGGTCTTCATCCACGTCTCCCTGACATCCCCATCCGCTTCTGTGATGCACTGCAACGCTGCTTCGATTTCTCCTTCCACAATCAGCGATTCCAAGACATTGAATCGCAACATTCCTTCTATTCGTGGAATCGTCAACCCCCTGATCACTTCCATGCCCGATCTCGCCCATCGCCTGGCCGCCATCGCATTGCCTGACTTCAGATACGCTCTGGAAAGCACGGAATAGCTATACGCTTCCCCGACACGGCAACCGATCTTTCGGAAGCACTTGAGGCTTTTGCCGGCCGCTTCCAGCGCTTCGGTTGTCTTTCCCAGCTCAGTCGCATTTGCAGCAGAATAGACAAGAAGCCAGGGGGGCATAGTCTCAGGAAAACCTCTTTCCCGCAGCCCTCGTGACGACAAACGAGGTGAATGCCAGCCGGAAACTGCCATCTCGTTTTGCCATAACCCCTCCTTTATGAGGTTTAACCCTTCTTCTGCAATCTCGTAGCCCCTGGAATAGAGCCTCAATCCCAAATAGGCCGCGGGAAGCAGCAGATAGCATCCCGGAGGATACCGGTTTGATCCCGAATCGGGCGATATGCTTCGCATGTATTCTGCCGTATCGATCGCCTGGTCAAAGTCCAGAGAGAAAAGATATCTGAACGCTCTGTAAGTGTATATCCACAGCAGACAATTGTGACGGAGATCGTCGTCGACGAGGTCCCGTAATAAAGCCGTCGCTTGATCAAAACATCGGTCGGCAACATCCATTTCCCAAAAGAAGGACGAGAGATAGATCTGATAGCCCAGGGCCTCGATGCGCACCCTGGGTCCCAGGTGTTTGCGATCAAGCAGTTCCTGGTAGGTATCCCGGGCCGTCTTGAGGTTCCCGATTTGGAAATGGGTCAGACCCAGATCGAGAAGGCAGGCCTGAATACCTTCCTCTTCTTTCCGTTTGAGAAAGCAATCGAGCGCCTGGCAGTAGTTCTCAACCGCTCTTTGAGGTTTTCCGCAAAGCCCCATCAACTGGCCCTGCAGATACCGGAGCCAGGGATGGGTAAACAGGAAGCCGGCTGGTATTGCATTGAGATAGGAGCTAAGGAGTTGAAACCTTCCTTCAGCAAACAGCCGCCTTCCGACACGTTCAAGCAGGGTACACGCCCCCTCAAAATCCTCTGCTGCAAGATACAGCCGGACGGCTTCGTCTTCTTCGCCGCATGTTTCCATCAGGATTGCTGCATCCCGGTGAAGTTTGACAATATCGTCTTGATTCCGCTGGTTTCGGAGGTTGGTCACCAAGAAATCACGAAACAGCTGATGATACGAATACCATTGCCTTGCTTCATCCAGTGAGGAAGTAAAGAGGTGATTGGCTTCAAGGTATTTCAGAATGTCGATGGAGTAGTCTACACCCAAGAAACGATCACACAATGATGCGTTGATGCGGGGAAGAATCGATGTCTTGACCAGGAAGTCCTTTTGATCGGCAGAGAGCTCGCGATAGATATTCTCTTCCAGGTAACTGAAAAGGGCCCTTTGCGAACCGGCTAAATTCAGGACACTTGTTTCGATCTCCTCAAGAGGTTTTCCTCTCAGGGAGTAACAGACTAGGATCAGGCCGGCGACCCAACCGCCTGTCTTCAGCCAAAGGGTCTCAGCACAAGCATCGTTCAATGAAAGACCAAACAAATCCAGACAGAATTGTTCGACTTCCCCACGTTTGAAAGCCAGGTCTTTCTCTCCGATATCCATGACCTCTCGCATTGCCCGGAGCCGCGAGAGCGGTAAGGACGGATTGGAGCGGCTCGTCATCAAGAGATGAACGAAAGGCGGGAGGTCCCGTAGAAGGCCCCCGACGGCTTCATTGATCTGTCGGCTCTCCTGCACACAGTGAAAGTCATCCAGCACGATGAGCAGCTCTTCATGGATGGTCTCATCAATTTCATTCAGAAATGCAATGAGGACAGGCTTGACTTCGTTGTTGGGGTTGTGAACTCCACTCAGAAACTGAAGCGTGGCAAGCCCGAATTCAGGGTAGTGTTTTCGTATGCCGGCAACGAGGTAGGTGATGAATGTCGCCAAGTCCCCGTCCGACTCGTCGAGACGGTACCAGACGGTCCTGGTGCTACAGGAGTGCCCTGCCTGGGCTGCCAGGGTCGTCTTGCCATAGCCGGCGCCCGCCACGATCATGGTAAGCCTCTTCCTGGCGGACTGCTTTATCAGGGAAAGGAGTCTGGCGCACTCTATGGTGTCAGACGTCTGAGGCATCGCGAGTTTGGAGCTCAGGATTTTGATGTCTTCGGACATGTTCGACACATCCAAGAATCATAGACGACTGCTGTAGACCAGGGCATCCTTTTCAGTCTGCCCTGGCCCCCGGTTCACCTGGAAGGGTCCTGATAGGAAATGCCGGCTGATTCTTTGCCATTCCCGGAGAATAGGGCAGGGCATCGGATCGCCGCAAGGGGAAAATCGCGGCCGTGTTGTGCAATCTGTGCCTGAGTGAGATTGGCCTGTTTGTAGAGAGTGAAAAGAAGAATGAGCAGGCTCGGGAAGAAGAGGATGATACAGCCCACCACGCCCAGGAAATATTCCCCGATCCAGAATGTGACGGAAAGGTTGAACAAGAGAATACAGACGTAAAGCAGGGGACCTAAAAGCCTCACGTACGGCATGCTGGTCAGGACCGATGCTTTCTTTGGTTCCAGGGAGGGGAAAGAGTCGAAGCTCTGGAGCAGGGCAATTATCGCCAGACCTACCAGCAGCCAGCCCCCGAAGTTGCTCATCGGTATGCCGAAGTAGAGGCCGGTTTCCCGGTATCCATAGATCTGGCCCAGGAACCAGCGATCACCTTTGAGTGTAATCGGATCGATGATGATATCAAGCAAAACGAAGAGAAAGGCCCCCAGAACAAGGGTCTGTGAAGACCGCCTGATCTCGCGGGTTTCAAGGACAACGGCCTGGTTTTTGGTGAAGAGCACCGGACTGAGGATAAAGACTGCCATGGAATAGCTGCAGTATGACAGGAAAACGTATGAGAGGGAATCCATAAAGGGCACTCCAAAAACCCACAGTTCCTGATCAAGCGTATTGGGGATATAGAAGTAGTCGCCGTAGGGGATCCCCCAGTGGATGGAGGAGAACTCCGAAAGCCACGCCACACCGTAACCCACAGGAAGAAAAAGGAGGGTCCTTCGCCAGCCGATATGGGAAGTGGCGGCCACAGCGTAAAGGGTCAGAAAGGCAAAAACATAAGGGCGAAGAACGATCGTACCAAGAAGCAGGCGAAAGAAATCAACCATAGAGATTCCATTTGATCATTCTTAGCAAGTCTCTACCGTTCATCTGCAAGACCACCGTGGGTTCAAATCCACAGTGGACCATGCATTGGGCACACCGCGGATCTTCACCGGAGACGTAGTGGTCCCAGTTCGTTTGTTCCATGAGCTCCCGGTAGGTCGGGAAGTGCGTGTCGGTAATCAGATAGCATGGGGATTTCCAGCCTTGTGCGTTCCTGGTGGGGTTCCCCCACGGCGTGCAGAGCAACGGGCGGTCCCCTGCCACGAAATCGAGGTAGATGGGGTTGCTGATCAGGGGAAAACGGTGCTCCCATTGCCGTATTGTCTCGAATTTGTGCATGATCTCGCGGCGCGTCAGGAAAACCTCTTCGGACACGGCTTCGTAACTGAATCCCGGAGCGACCAGAATGCCGTCCACACCGGCAGCGGTCAACTGAGAGAAGAGCGCTTCAAGGTCTTCCAGATCGGTCTCACGATAAACCGTAGTATTGGTGCTGACCCTGAAGCCTTTCTCCCTGGCGGCAAGCAGAGCGGCGAAGGCTTTCCGGAACCCTCCCGAACGACCGATGATCCGGTCATGGATGGCCTCGGAGCCATCAAAATGGATGTTCCAGGTAAACCGGGAACTGGGACGGAATCGGAACAACATCTCTTCAAGGAGCAGACCGTTGGTACAAAAATAGATATGCCTGCCCTGCGAAAGCACCGCGTCCACCAGCTCAACGACGGAAGAGTAGAGCAGCGGTTCCCCGCCGGTGATCGTCACGACCGGTGCATCGGAGGCATCAACCGCTTCCAGGCATGCTTCGAGGGGCATTTCCTCAAGGATCGTATCCCGGTATTCGCGAATGCGACCGCAGCCCGCACAGGTCAGATTGCAGCGATGGGTGGGTTCGAGCATCAGCACGAGTGGGAATCGGGTTTCCTTCTGCATCCTCTTTTGCAGGAGATATCGGGTCATGGAAACATAAAGACTAATGGGAAAGCGCATTCGACCCTCAGTTTTTACGATCAGGTTTGATATATCCGAAGTCGCGAAACCATTTCACCGCTTCAGAGAGAGCAAGCTCGACCGGGGTCTGGGGAAGTCCCAGTTCACGGACGGCTTTGGTCGCATCGAAAAACATGAATCGCCTGGCCATTTTTACTCCCTCATAGGGGATGAGTGGTTCATTGCCGGTGATCCGAGAAACGGCCTGGAAGAGACAGCCGAGAAACAGAATCGGGCGATAGGGCAGGCGAAAACGGGGGGCCGGTATTCCTGAAACCCTTTCCAAAACCCTGAAGATCTCGGAGAGGGTAAAATTCTTATTCCCAAGAATATACTTTTGTCCAATACCCCCGCGTTCGAGCGCCAGCAGGTGGCCTTCGGCCACATCCTTGACATGGACCAGATTCAAGCCCGTATCCAGATAAGCGGGCATGCGGCCGTTGAGAAAATCCACGATGATCTTGCCCGTCGGTGTGGGCTTGTGGTCACCCGGTCCCACAGGGGTGCTTGGATGAACGATCACCACCGGGAGGCCTTGAGCGAGGAAGCGTTCGGCTTCCCGTTCCGCCAGAAATTTTGATTTCTTGTAATGTCCGATCATATCTTTAATGTCGACCGGGGTTGTCTCATCAGCGGGCGTACCGTCTGATTTCAAACCCAGGGCACCGACGCTGCTGGTGTACACCACGCGCTTTACACCGCTCAGGTGTGCAGCCCTCAAGACGTTGGCCGTTCCGGTAACGTTCGTTTCGTAGATCTCTGCGGGATTTTTCGCCCACAGCCGATAATCGGCGGCAACGTGAAAGACAACCTTACAGCCGGCCATACAGGATCGAACCTGATCGAAATCCCGGATGTCTCCCTCTCGCCACTCCACATCAAGCCTTTCGATGTGCGGCGAGAGGGTTCCGGAGCGCCTCAATGCACGAACGTTCCACCCCTTTTCAAGGAGCCGGGCAGCTACATGGCTGCCGATGAATCCTGTGGCGCCGGTAATAAAGGCAGTTGTCATCCCAAGAATCTCCCTATTCTCCCTCTCTAGATCGCCCACTCCGTATATCAAAATCAGGGGGGTTCTGCAACGCAATCTCCGTATCCATATCCGAGAACCTTTCTGTTGACAGGTGAGTTTACCCTGGAGTAGAGATCTTCCAGGTGGATCGGACTGAGTTGTTCGAGGCTATATTGGCTTATGTTGCAAACCAGGGAACCAATTCAGAGGAGGGGAATAATGGGAAAGAAGGGTCTTCTTACTGTAGTTGCCTTGCTGGGTGTTTTTCTGATTGGAATGCCCGGCATCAGCGGTGCTCAGGATTCGATCAAACTCGGCACCTATTTGCCCATGACTGGTGGTGTTGCAGCCTATGGCGATATGGAGTGGTCCGGGATACAGGTTGCCAAAGACATGGAGCCGGAGGTCTTGGGCAAAAAGATCGAGGTGGTCCTTGTTGATACAAAGAGCGACAAGATCGAAGCCGCAAACGCGGTATCGCTCCTGGTGGAAAAGGAGAAGGTTGCCGGTGTTTTAGGGGAAGCCATCAGCGGCAACAGTATGGCTGGAAACCCGATTTCCGAAGCCGCAAAGATTCCGTCGGTGAGCCCTACCGCCACCAACCCCCTCGTCACCCAGGGGAAGAAGTTTGCTTTCCGAGCCTGTTTTATTGATCCCTTCCAGGGCCAGGTTGCGGCACGCTTTGCCCGCAATGAGCTCAAGGCCCAGACGGCGGCCATGATCATTGATCAGGCTCAGGACTATTGCGTCGGCCTGGCCAACTACTTTGAAAAGGAATTCGAAAAGCTCGGCGGCAAGGTTCTCTCAAAGACTTACATCCAGACGGGAGACCAGGACTTCTCAGCCCAACTTTCCTCTGTGCAGACCGGCAAACCCGACATTATCTATGCCCCCAATTACTACACGGAAGATGCGCTTCTGGCGAAACAGGCCCGGGACCTCGGCATCAAGATACCGATCCTGACTGGTGACGGGGCGCAGGATGAAACCTTGATAAAGGTTGGCGGCGTCGCAGTTGAAAACATGTACTTTACCGGGCATTTTCATAAGCAGGCTGCGACTACGGAGCGAGCGAAAGAATACATCAAACGCTATGAAGAAAAATTTAAGAAAGAGGCAGGTGCCTTCGATGCCCTTGGAGCTGACGCGTACTTCCTGCTGGTTGACGCCATCAAGCGGGCGGGTTCGGCGGATGGCACCAAGGTTCGTGACGCTCTCGCTGATACCAAGAATTTCCAGGGAGTCTCCGGGACCATTAGCATGGGCGAAGAAGGCAATCCCGTGAAGAGCATGGTCATCAACAAGGTGGAGGGAGGCAAGTTCGTATACGTCACCACAGTGAATCCTTAAATACTGATCCTAACTTTAGAATCCAACCCAAGAAACAGGAAGGCACCATGCTTTCCTGTTTCTTTTTTCCCAGCATCTTCGGTATTTGTTTTCCTCAGTACTGCTCCGCAGCACTGAGTGTCCGAATTCCCACTCGTCATACCGGCAGGTTTTAAGCCGGTATCCAGGAAGTGTTTCTGGATTCCGGCCAGAAGCATGCCGGAATGACGGCCAGGGTTATGGTCACTCTATTGTGCGGGGCTGTACTCAGGGGCGCAATCAAAAGTGAGAGTGACGCGACCCCAGGACTGAACAAACTTATTACCTGCACAGACACTATCCGATATTCCGGCATGCTTGGCCGGAATCCAGAACTGCTTGTGCAAGACAACTGCACGACTGGATTCCGGCTTAACGGTCATGAATCGTGGTCATTGCTTCACCCCCGAGTGATGAAAATAATTCCTGAATCCGCCGTTAAGTTATTGGAATGGCTATATGTTCAACATTTTTGGATTTTCACGGTAAAACCTGCCGGAATGACGAAATTGGCCTGGGTTCCAGGCAAGAGGGATCGCCTTGACAATTACTCTTGCTTTTGATTACACCCTGTACTCAGTCGTTGGTAGTGCGGGCGACAATTCTATGATAACATCCGTTTTGCAGCATCGTCGATGGAGTGGTTTTCTGGCAGCATCAGGCACAGTTTGAGGTGCATGTGGACCTGACGATTCTTTTTCAACAGCTGATCAATGGGATCTCCCTCGGGAGCTTATATGGTCTAGTGGCCATCGGCTACACCATGGTCTACGGTATTCTCCGGTTGATCAACTTCGCTCACGGTGATTTGCTGATGTTTGCTGCCTACGTGGCGATCTACTCTACAACACTCTTTGCGCTTCCCTGGACGGTCGGTTTTCCTTTGGCTGTTGTAGCCACAGGACTGATCGGGATCGTATTGGATCGCTCAGCCTACAAGCCCCTTCGCAATGCCCCTCGCATCTCGCTCCTGATCTCTGCGATCGGGGCTTCATTCCTCTTGGAGAATCTGGCCCTGGTGATCATCGGGGGAGTCCCTCGGGCTTTTCCCCGGCCGGAGATGTTCGACAAGGTAATCGTCCTCCTGGGGTTGCACATCCAGGTGCTCACCATCTACACACCGCTAATCACCCTGATCCTTCTTTTCGGTCTCCTCTACATCGTCTTCAAGACCCGGGTCGGCAAGGCTATGCGGGCGGCATCAAAGGATTTTGAAACCACCAGGCTGATGGGCATCAATCTGGACCGGATCATTGCCGTTACTTTTCTGCTGGGCTCGATGCTTGCCGCTGCCGGAGGCCTTATGTGGGCAATGAAGTATCCGCAGGTCAATCCCTTCATGGGTATTATCCCGGGGATCAAGGCCTTTGTTGCGGCGGTGATGGGTGGAATAGGCAACATTGCCGGTGCTGTGATCGGCGGCTTTCTCCTGGGGCTCGGGGAGGTCCTGATCGTGGCGTTGGTGCCCGGTCTGGCTCAGTACAGAGATGCTTTTGCTTTTGTCATTCTGATCCTGGTTCTGTTATTCCGACCTACCGGGATCATGGGCGAACCGATCACCAATTAGTATCTTAGTTCCAAACTTCGTGCTTTTTCTGGCAGAAAATTTATAAGAACGTGATAACCTTGCGAATTGAAGAACCTTTAGTGAGAAAAGCTTCATAGTTGTTAGAACGAAGTGAACTTTTCTGCTCATTATGAGGTACATTTATCCATGTTAGTCTTTTTCTGGTTCCGGCTTTGCCGGGTTAGGGGATGATGATGGGCACCTCAAAGCGGAACACCTGGCTGAATCTGGCCGCGCTCATCCTTCTTTTCGTTGTGCTGCTTCTTTTCAAAAGCTACGGCACCGAATACCAGATTCGCATTCTGAACAATATGGGGATCTTCATCACACTGGCGGTCAGCTACAATCTGGTGAACGGCTTCTGTGGCGTGTTGCATCTCGGTCCCAATGCGTTTATTGCCATCGGCGCCTACACATCGGCCCTGCTGACCATGACGCCTGCAGAAAAGCAGTTGAATTTCATTATTGAACCGCTCATCTGGCCTTTGAGCGTGATTCAGGTCCCTTTTCTGGTGTCGCTCCTGGCTGCCGGGATTTTCGCAACGGTTTTTGCTTATCTGATTAGTTTCCCAGTCTTTCGGGTCCGGGGCGACTACCTTGCCATAGTGACCCTCGGGTTCGGCGAGGTGGTGCGAGTGCTGTGCAATGCTTTTCAGGGTGTGACCAACGGGCCGCTCGGTCTCAAGGGCCTGGCTCCTCACACGAATATCTGGTGGACCTGGGGAGTGGCCGTAATCACCGTCTTGCTCATCGCCAGATTGATCAACAGCAGTTGGGGGCGGGCCATGAAAGCCATTCGTGAAGACGAAACAGCAGCCCGTGCCATGGGTGTGGATCCCTATCGACACTTTCTCCTGGGGTTCTTGATCAGCGCATTTTTTTCCGGAGTCGCAGGAGGATTGCTGGCACACCTGATCACGACCATTTCTCCAACCTTGTTTACCTTCTTCCTAACTTTCAATCTGCTTATCATGATCGTGGTCGGGGGTTTGGGCAGCACTACGGGAGCCGTTATCGGCGCGGCGCTCTTTGCCTGGGGCGGGGAGGCGTTGAGAATAGTCGAACGGCCGATGGATGTTGGAGCTTTCACGATACCCGGCATTCCCGGCATGCGAATGGTGGTGTTCAGTCTCATCCTGATGGTTGTTATCATCTTTGCCCGCCGGGGCATCATGGGAAGGAATGAGCTCAACTGGGACCGGCTGCTGAGAGCCGGGAGACAATGAAAGGGTTCTAAGTACCACGCCGCAGAATAGAGTGACCATAGCCCTGGCCGGAATCCGGAAACGCATCCTGGATACCGGCCTGAAACTTGCCGGTATGACGAATGGGAATTCGGACACTCATCTATGCAGAGCAGTACTCAGGACAACGAATGGAAACCGGGAGCTGACAGGGGAAGGCAGAGACACATCCATGACCGCCTTTTTCAGGCTGGAGCATCTGAGCATGCAGTTCGGCGGCCTTGCCGCGGTGAATGACTTCTCGATCGCCATGGGTCCGGGCGAGTTGGTCGGGCTTATTGGACCAAACGGCGCCGGCAAGACAACGGTGTTTAATATGATCACCGGTATCCTCAAGCCGACCTCAGGCCGGGTGGTTTGGCAAGGAAAGAACACGACCCGCCTGTCCGCTCAGCAGATCGCCTCGTTGGGTATTGCCAGGACCTTTCAGAACATCCGTCTTTTCACCGATATGACCGTTCTGGAAAACGTTCTCGTTTCGTTCCACTACGATATCCGCGCATATTTCTGGGAAGCCATGCTGGGATTCCCCAGATACCGGCGTGAAGAGACAAGAATCCGGGAGGAGTCCATCGAGTATCTCGAGGAACTGAGTCTGTCGCACCTGGCTTCCGAAAAGGCTGGATCGCTTCCCTACGGACAGCAGAGAAGGCTGGAGATCGCGAGGGCCCTCGCAACCCGCCCCAATCTGCTGCTCCTGGATGAGCCGGCGGCAGGAATGAATCCCCAGGAGACCATGGAACTGGCACAGTTGCTTCAAGATCTGCGCAGGAAGTACTCTCTTGCTGTTTTTCTCATCGAGCATGATATGAGGTTCGTTATGAGCGTGTGCGAGCGGATCAAAGTGCTGGACTACGGGATCACCATCGCTGAAGGAACGCCGGCTGAAATTCAGAACAACGCTGACGTGGTCAAGGCCTACCTAGGGGAAAAAAAGACATGCTGAGAGTGAATGGTCTTCATGTCTACTACGGGGGCATTCACGCACTCAAGGGAATAGACATCGAGGTTGAGGCCGGCCGGATCGTAACCCTGATCGGAGCCAACGGTGCCGGCAAGAGCACCACGCTTCGAACCATTGTCGGGCTTGTCAGGGCGCGTTCGGGTTCTATCAAGTTTGGCGACCTGGAACTGGCAAGAATGACCACCCATGAAATCATCCGTCTGGGCATCGGGGTGAGCCCTGAAGGGCGGCACGTGTTTCCAAATCTGACGGTTCTGGAGAACCTGGAACTCGGGGCCTATCACCAGCGCCAAAATGAATTCATGACACAACTGGAATGGGTCTATTCGCTGTTCCCGCGACTTCGAGAACGCTGCAAGCAACTGGCTGGGACGCTGAGCGGTGGAGAACAGCAGATGGTGGCCCTGGGAAGGGCCCTGATGAGCCGCCCGAAGCTGGTGCTCCTCGATGAGCCTTCTCTCGGGCTGGCCCCGCTGGTCGTCGAGGAGGTCTTCAGAACGATTCGAGCCATCAATGCACAGGGAGCCACCATCCTGTTGGTGGAACAGAATGCCATGGCCGCCCTGAATGTGGCTGACTATGCCTATGTTCTCGAGACGGGAAGAGTTATTCTAGAAGGCGCCGGAGAGCAGTTGCTCCAGGACGAGCGAGTACGCAAGGCCTATCTCGGTGAATAGAGGGACCTGATGCAGCAAATGACTTTTTTTCAGAAACGTGCCGAGGAAGCTTTGAGGGGCCAGTCGCCATTGGCCGAAAGGATGCGGCCGACTCGGATTGAAGACTTTGTCGGTCAGGGCCATTTGCTGGCTCCGGGGAGAATTCTTGATCGTATTTTGCGCAATCAGAGGCTCCAGTCTTTCATCCTCTGGGGTCCTCCCGGATCGGGAAAAACCACTCTGGCCGGAATCATAGCACGGCAAACCCAGACTCATCTGATTGCCATGTCTGCGGTTATGGCCGGGACTCGTGAAATCCGAGCTGCGGTGGAAGAGGCTCAAGCAGTCTGGGCGAGAGGAAAAAAACGAACATGGCTGTTTATGGATGAGATCCATCGTCTGAACAAGGCGCAACAGGACACGCTTCTGCCTCATGTGGAACGGGGAAGCATATTGCTGATGGGCGCGACGACGGAAAATCCCTCCTTTGAAGTCATTCGGCCGTTGCTCTCCAGGGCTCAGGTGCTGGTACTGGAACCCCTGGGAACGGATGAACTGCGAATCATTATTGCCCGCGCACTGGCCGATGAAGAAAGAGGCCTCGGGAAATATCCGGCCCGACTTGAGAAAGAGGCAGAGGAGTACGTCTTTGCCGCCTCGGGGGGAGATGCCCGGATCGTACTGAATGCCCTCGATATCGCCGTTTCTACAACGCCCCCCGGATCGGACGGCATTCGGATTGTCGATTATGGAGCCATGCAGGAAGCCCTCCAGCGCAAGGCTGTCCACTATGACAAGGGAGGAGAGGAGCATTTCAATCTTATCTCTGCGCTGCACAAGAGTATCCGCGGCGGTGATCCCGATGCGGGTCTGTACTGGTTGGCTCGTATGCTGAATGCAGGCGAAGACCCGATTTATATTGCCAGGCGGCTGACCCGAATGGCGGTCGAAGATATCGGTCTGGCCGATCCGATGGCGGTGGTGGAAGCCGTCGCGACGCTTCAGTCTTATCAGCTGATGGGAAGTCCGGAGGGAGATCTTGCGCTGGCCCAAACGGTCGTGTATCTGGCTCTGGCTCCCAAGAGCAATGCACTCTACACGGCCTTCGGAAAGGCACTGGCTCTGGCCAAAGAAACAGGCACTGCACCGGTTCCCATGCACATCCGCAATGCCCCCTCGCCGCTCATGAAACAACTGGGCTATGGTAAAAACTATCGTTATCCGCATGACACCCCGGACGCGTGGGTCCCTGAGCGCTACTTGCCCGAATCGCTGGATGGGACGGTTTTCTATGATCCGACTTCGCGAGGATGGGAAGGAAAACGACGCGAAATGCTCCTGGAACGCCGGCAGAAGCTGGCAAGTGCCTGCAATCCGAAACCTTCTGACTCTTAGATGTTTGCGAATCGCCGATGGAATTGCTAAGACCAGTGCCAAGAAGTATTGAAGGCATCAAACCTTTCAGGCTTGTCAAGTATCTTTCGCTTAGCAGTCTTATGGTTATTCTGGTGTGCACACTTTTCCTCTCCGGTTTCATTTCAAGACGGGCAAGGGAGATTCTCTTCCAGAAGAGTGAACAATACGCTTTGCTTGTCGCAACCAATCTGAATCACCAGGTGTTCATGCAGTTTACCTGGCCGACGATGTTGGTCGAGGGTGAAATCCGCCTGAGCCGCCAAAGCCAGCGTGAACGGCTGGACAGAGTGGTGCGCAATACGATTCATGGTCTCTCGGTAGAGAGCGTCAACATCTATGATCCCGATCAGGTGCTCACCTACAGCACTGAATCCGTGGTTGTCGGCAAGAAAGGGGACCTCGGCGAGGTCTTCCGGCAGGCCCTGGCAGAGCGATCGGCTTCGGTCCTCAAAGATGAAGCGGAGTCGTTTTGGGGTATCGAATGGAAAGGGGGGACCCGCAAACTCAAAACCTATTACCCCATGTCTATCGATATAGAAGGTCCGTTGAGCTTGAGGCGAGTCATTGGTGTCTTTGAAATCACCCAGGAAATGACCCATGATTATGACGCCGTCCGGCGGTTTCAATGGATCATTGCGATGGGTTTTCTTGCCTTTGTCGGGGTCCTTTTTACAACGATACTCTTGATTGCCCGCCGGGCGGAACGGATCATAACCGCCCGCGCGACGGAACAGAGGAAGTTGGAGCAAAAGCTTCACCAGACTGAACGGCTGGCAGCCCTGGGAGAGATGATTGCCGGAGTTTCCCATGAGATTCGCAATCCCCTGGGAATCATCCGGAGCACGGCGGAACTCCTTTGCGACCGCATAGAAAACGAACGGCAGAAGCGCTTCTCGTTGATCATTGTGGAAGAAGCCACCCGCCTGAACGATACCTTGACGGAGTTCCTGGATTTTGCTCGCCCCAAGACGCTTCGCCCAATGAAATGCCGAATGGAGGATGTTTTGGAGCGCAATCTAATGGTCATGGAACCGGAATTCCAAAAGCTGGGAGTCCAAATAGAACGGCAATATGAGAGTGGTTATTTCACATTTGAAGCGGACCCGGATCTGCTCTATCGGGCATTTGTCAATCTTTTTGCCAATGCTCTTCAGGCCATGCCGCACGGAGGCACCCTGCGGGTACGTACTGCCTTGACCAATGGGAACATGAGATCACCCCGGATGGAGCTCATCATTCAGGATACCGGGCCGGGGATTCCACCTGATGTCCGTAAGAAGATCTTCAATCCTTTTTTTACTACTCGTGAAAAAGGATCGGGCTTGGGGTTGGCGATTGTGCAGAATATCATCGACAGCCATCATGGCGAGATTGAAGTGGATAGTGAAGAAGGGAAGGGGACCGCGATGATTATCCGCCTGCCTCTCTATCAACCGCTTGGCGAAGAAGACGCTACATCAGTGGAGATGATTCCGGGTTGTTGATGCCCAGCCCATGGAACGCGGGTCATTTTCGTCTGCCTTCGGCTTTTGCCTGTGTTTCAATGGCTTTTATCTCTTGTCTCCTGACGGTGCAGACAGGTTATGGAAAGTATTCTGATTGTAGATGACGAAAAGAACTACCTTCTGATTCTCGAAGACCTGCTCAGTGAAGAAGGGTACCACGTAGCCACCGCGGACACTGCGGAAAAGGGTCTGGAGATCGTTGCGGAATATGATCTGGATGTCGTGATCACGGATATGAAGATGCCGGGTATGGACGGCATGGCTTTTCTCCATCGCATTCATATCCAGCATCCCGATCTCCCGATTATCATGATGACCGCTTACGGCTCCGTGGAAAAGGCTGTGGAGGCCATGAAAAAGGGCGCTTTCGACTACATTCTCAAGCCCTTTAAGAATGAGGAATTGAAGCTCACCATCCGCAAAGCCATCGACCATTACCAACTCGTGCGCAGAAACCGATACTTGAGCCAGGAACTCCAGGAACGCTACCAGTTCGGGAATATTATCGGCAAGAGCGCCTCGATGCAGCGCATCTACCAGCTGATTGAAAAGGTCGCGCCATCCAGGGCGACGATACTGATAACCGGTGAATCCGGTACAGGGAAGGAACTGATCGCCCGCGCCATACACTTTAACAGCTCCAGGCGGGAGCTTCCCTTTATCACGGTCAACTGTGGCGCCCTGCCTGAAACCCTCCTGGAAAGTGAGCTGTTCGGCCATGAAAAGGGAGCGTTTACCGGTGCGGTGAATCTGCGCAAAGGGCGTTTTGAGTTGGCTCACGAAGGGACGCTTTTTCTGGATGAGATCAGTGAAATGTCACCGCCTCTTCAGGTCAAGCTTCTGCGTGTCCTCCAGGAGATGGAATTCGAACGGGTAGGGGGCAGCCAGACCCTTAAGGTGGACGTTCGAGTTGTAGCAGCCTCCAATCGGAACCTCAAAGAGGAGGTTGCCCGGGGAAAATTTCGCTCCGATCTCTACTACCGTCTCAATGTGGTTCATGTGCAACTTCCCCTGCTGAGGGAGAGAACAGACGACATTCCTCTACTTGTCAACCACTTCCTGGCCAAATACACACAGGAGGGTGGTCCTGTCCTGACCGCCTTCGAGCCGGAAGCCATGCGCACCCTGCTGGATTATTCGTGGCCGGGAAATGTGCGGGAATTGGAGAATGTTATCGAAAGGGCCGTGATCCTTTCGACTGGAGAAAGAATCATGGTCAAGGACCTCCCTCAGGAAATCCGGGAGCCCGCTCAAACTATGAGAAGGCAGGATTCTCGGGAATCCACGTCATCCGAGGATGGGGTGTCACCAGAAAACATGGGCTCGCCTAAAGGATTGGGACCAGGCGATCGACTCCCACAATGGGGTTTGCGGCCGCGTCAGCTGAGAACTATTGACTTCATTAAGGACCATGGCTTCATCACCAACAAGTACTACTCTCAGCTCAATGACATATCAGAGCGTCAGGCCTTGCGGGAACTGAGCGAAATGGTCGACTCAGGGGTCTTACAGCGGACCGGCAAAGGGCGGGCTTGCCGGTATATCATCGGAAGTGAAAAAATAGAGCACTGGGAATGATCTGTCTGCCGGCCTGCTGTGAAGTCAGTCGTTCTCCCGGATTGCCGAACGAGCCAACAGATCGCAGCGTTCATTCTCAGGATGGCCCGTGTGGCCCCTAACCCAATTCCATTCGATTGAATGGCGTTGGCTTGCTTCGTCCAGAGCAAGCCAGAGATCTTTGTTCTTGACAGGCGTCCCGGCGCTCGTTTTCCACCCGTTACGTTTCCATACCAGGATCCAGCGGGTTATGCCATCCTTTATGTAGCGGGAATCCGTGTGGATGGTGATGCGGCAAGGCCTCTTGATTGCTCGGAGCGCTTCCACAACTGCAGTCAATTCCATGCGATTATTCGTCGTTCCCGGGGCATGGCCGGACATCTCCTTTTCGATCTCACCGTAGCGCAAGATCGCTCCCCAACCTCCCGGTCCAGGATTGGGGGAACAGGCACCGTCCGTAAAAATCTCCACTCTGTCAGATGTCATGGGAAAGGAGACAGTCGCTTTCGTATGAGAAACTCAATTGCGGATGAGGTCGGCTTCTCCAGGACCTGGCCCAGGTTGGCAAGTGGGATTTCAGCCCTCGCCATGGCCTGATGACCTCCTGCACATCCCATATGCCCGAAGGCCCGCCTGATGATCTTGCCGGCATCCCTGCTGCCGTCATTGCGCACCACGATAATCAAGTTGCCCTCAAGGATGCCGGAAATGATACTCCATGAAATGTCGTGAACTTTCAGAAAGAATTCAGCAATCACAACAAGAATATCAGCCGAAGGGATTTCGTCCAGGTGTGCAAAAAGGCGGTCCCTGACAACATGCTTTCGCTCGACAGCTTGATGGAAATACTTCAGATCACCAAACGACAGATCAGCAATTTCTATTTTTCTCAGTGTGCTGTGATTGGCCAAAGGAAAGAGATAGCGAAAGGCCTCAATATCTTGAACGATGGTGTTGCGCTCGAAGTTGCGCGTGTCGGTCTTAATACCGTACAGGAGGACCGTGGCAATCGTCTTGGAAGGCTTGATCCGGGCGGTCTTCATGAATTCAGTGAGGATTGTGCTGGTAGAACCATATCCCGGACGGATGTCCACAAAGGATGCCTCTCCCAGAGAGTCGCCGGCCGGGTGGTGGTCAATGACTGCGGTATAATGAAAGCGCTGAAAGAATTCATTGTGGTTTGGCTGCCCGTCTACCACAACATATTTGTCAAAGCGTTCGGGCTTGTCGCGTGTGAGCAGAACGAGCGGGAGCTTTAGAATTCGCACCATTGTAAGATTGTTGAGGCGCCTGATGGGGCGTATCATCCCAATCGTAGTGGACTGAACCCTGTGCCAGAGAATCCGTTTCAGTGCGAGCGCTGAGCCAATGGCATCCGGGTCCGGATCGATTGTTATCAACACATGATCTTTGGGATGAAAATGAGAACAGAGCTCTTCCAGGGCTTCTCTTTTTGATCTGTGCTTGGTGGCATTCTCAGCACCGGGTCTTGTCTGAGCTCTTTTCATCTTCCAGGTGAACGGGCAGAAGAAAGCAACGCCAAATACGGCATGACAAAAAAAGGGTGGCTTCGTTACCACCCTGGCTATCTTTCTGATGGAGCGGGAAACGGGATTTGAACCCGCGACTTCAACCTTGGCAAGGTTGCACTCTACCGCTGAGTTATTCCCGCTCTGTCGCCGCTGTTAATTAATAAAGGCGGCAGAGAAAGTCAAGCGAAAAATACCCTGAATGGCGCGCACTCCAGTGAGTGGAAGCACTCAGAGACTATCTCCAAACTCACTCACACCGTTACCCCGGCGAAAGCCCATTCGCGTCAATTTGAGGATTTTCAGTGTATCACAAATTCGGGTAGTCCCCCGAACGTCATTCCGGCATGTTTACCGGAATCCGGGTTGGCCGGAATCCAGGCCCTTGAGAGTCTTCTGGACCCCGGCTAAATGCCTGCCGGGGTGACGATGTGTGTCTTCAACCGCAGCCATAAATATTCGGAAGTACAATCGAATTCTCTTAAGTTGACGCGCATGGGCAAACGACGGGGTCCAGAACACCCAATATGATGTCTGATAATATATATTATGTAAACTTAAATAAAACTCAATTTTTGTGCGGCTTTGAAGTACTGTAAGAGCGTTGAAAATCCCCCTGCTCACGTCGAAAACCCAGTCAAGGAAATGATTGGTGAATGGAGAAGCGTCGCATGACGGCACAATACAGCCCGAGAACATTGAGTAAAACCTTAAGCTACGTTGCTTATCATGCTCCGGCCGAATACGGCCTCTTCTGGGACCCGGACGGAACAATGCCGTGGAAAGAGCTCTACTGGGCCCTGCAGGAAGACCCCTCCCTTCGTTTTGTCCGCGAAAGCCACCTGAGGGAATTGAGCCTCCTGGGATTGGACCTCCCATTTGTGCTGGACGGTAACCTGCTTCGTTTGCGATCTGACCTGGACAGGCCGTCCTACCCGATTGTCCAGGACCTGCCGGAGAGGCTCTATTTTGCCTGTCGGCAGAAGCAATATGCGGTGGTGATGGAGCATGGGATAGACCGCAGCAACCGTTTTTTTGTGCCTCTCAGTGCCGACAGGGATTTTGCGCTGCGTATCGGCAAAAGGCGTGATCAGGGGGTGCTGCTGCTTCAAGTCCTTGCGGGCAGGGCCTGCACCGAGGGCGAGGCAATTCGCCTGGCCGGTGCCGGGTTATATCTCGTTGAACGTGTTCCCCTCCGCTACCTCATCTTCCCCCTTATTCGTGCTGAACAGCTTTCACTTCTCACGTCTCGGAAAAGAGCTGAAACGAAACCGGGGCGACCGGACCTGCCTTTATCGCCCGGTTCGTTTCTGCTGGATGCCAGGCAACTGAACGGTCACTCATCCGGCGTGGCTGGCGCCGATAAAAGCAGCGGGAAGCGAGGCCGGAAAAAGGACGATTGGAAACGGGAGGCAAAAAAGGAACGTTATAAACGAAATCCATGAGTGAATCCGGCAAGTTGCTCTCCCTGTGAGCGAACCCGCAGGGGTGCACTCGATCATGCATCAGTTGAAACCGTCTCAGGGTTGGCATCTGTCACAGAGGAGGTCTGATCAGTGCCCTGCCAGCCACTACCCTTCATGGGCTGGAAACCCTTTTCCTGGGCAATGGCATCCAGGTGCATCAGAGCAATGTCCGCTACTTCCAATACCACTTCATCGGCAAAAGTTCTAAGATCGATCGCAGTGATGTATCGTTTGCATTTATGGCAGACTTCCACCCGTTCCTGCTGGCATCCTTCAATGAAGAAGAACTCAGAATCTCTCACCTCCTGGGTGTCGCAAAAGGGACAGGTAGTGCGATGAAAACGCCATGCGTGCGCACAAAAATCGCATCGGAGCCAGCGCCGGCCTTCCTTTTCCCTGAGCAGGCTCAACGCAGGAAGCGATCCGCAAACGGGACAGTACCCTTTGTTCCAGGTGAGATCATTGATCAGAGGCTGCAGGAGCTCGGCGCGTTTTTCGACCACCGGCCTGGCAAGCTCGGTCAAGATGAAACCGATGAGCTCAGCATCCATGTCGACATCTGCCGCCATTTCTTGTGCCACCTGGTTCCTGCCTCCTAATGCCGCACCAAGCAACATGTCGGGTAAAAAGCTTCCATCCAGGATGGCCGCTTGCAGCTTTTCGATCTGTCCGCTGATTGTTGGAAAACCCTCTTTCAACGGGGGAATGAGCCGCTCGACGGCAGTCCGCCACAAATCGCCCAGGCGGCAGAGCCGTTCTCTGCCGGCAAGAGGAATACCTTTACCGAATCTTTCCGGGTCAGGAGCGGCGATATCCTCACAATCCAGTGGGGTTGTGAGCTCCGCCTTCCAGCGTGCCTGTTCAATCCGCATGGCACTGAACGCCTTGAGCACATCTCCCAGATGACTGCGTTGGGCTCCCGTTTTCTGTAGCGCTTCCGCCACTCTCTGTGCGGCCTTTTCTCCAGGGTCGTTCTGTCCCATATAAGAGCTCCCGTCCGGATTCAAGAATACCCGGAATGTTCACAATCCCGTCAACAGTCAAGAGCCCCCTGCAAAAGCCCTTCAACGCCGTTTTCGCGAGGTTGAAGTCGTTATCGTTTTGCAGGAGGCTCACCAAAGGAGGCTTCTTCCTCAGCGCTGAAAGGCCCTGCGAAGTCCCTCCAATACTACGTCACGCAACACTTATCAATCTAAAACGCTTTCTCGTGGGAAAGAACAGCAGGCCGCCTCCTCGCTGTCGTGAGCAGGAAGCGGCCCCTGGCCTTCTCTTCTAGACAGCAGCAAACTCATGGTATTTCTTTGGATCATCGGTAACGATATAGATTACCCTGACATCCTCAGCGTTGAGCGCCTGAGCTTTGGGGTAAGTCTTTTTCAGCACTTCGACCCGCTTTTTCACCTGATCCAGGATGGCATCCCGGTCGCCGAAGGCCATTGCCCCGGTCGGGCAACTCAGAACACAGGACGGGGGCCGGTTATTGGTGATCCGGTCAATGCACATATCGCACTTGACGAGCACCTTGGTCTTCTCGTCCTGACGGGGGATGTTATAGGGACAGGATGTACGGACATCCTCAAAAGCGGCCTCTTTCGACTTATCGAAAAAGAGCACCGCCCCTGTGGCTTCATTCTTGCCGGCCGCTTTCTCGTCGCCAATAGTGTCCACGCAGGGTGGCTCGACGCAGTGGCGACACTGCTCGGAGAAGAAGTACCAGAAGGGCTTGCCGTTTTCCTTGACCCCTTCGGAAAAGCGAACCAGTTTCAGGGTTTGAGCCGACAGATCCGGCGGGTTCTGGTAGGTGCCGGTCTGCTTGGTTTTGGTGCCGGGCAGCCCCTTCCACTGTTTGCAGGCAACCTGGCAACCGCGGCAGGCCGTACACCTGGAGGTATCAACCATTATGGATTTTCCACTAGCCATGTCTCACTCCTCCTACACCTTGGTCACGTTGACCATGAAGGCTTTGTATTCCGGGGTCTGGGTGTTGGCATCACCGACCGTGGGGGTCAACAGGTTGGCTGTGTCGCCGCAATCCTTCGGGAAGAGCCAGCCGTAGTTGTAGGTCAACCCCACCTGGTGGATTGTCTGCCCCGCGACTTTGAAGGGACGGAACCGGGTGGTGACCATGGCCACGCATTCAAGCTTGCCGCGAGGGGATTCCACGCGCACCTTCTCCCCGTTCTTGATCCCACGAAGCTCAGCCAATTCCTTGCTCAACTCTATATAAACCTGAGGCTGGGCTTCTGTGAGCCAGGACATCCACCTGGTCTCACTCCCGGTGCACCAATGCTCGGTACAGCTGTAGGTGGTGCAGACGAATGGAAAGTGCGGATCACATCCAGCGAACTTGTCACACTCCTTCGAGTAGATCCGGATGGTTGGATTGCTCATCTGGGAGGACATGAGGTTCTTGGGCAGCGGCCCTTCGAGCGGCTCATAATGCTCGGGGAAAGGCCCTTCCACCATGCCGGAACCAAATATGGAGGCGACGCCGTCCGGCTTCATGATAAACGGCAGTTTTCCTTTTTCCTTGTCGCTCATGGGCGGCCACGGGCCGTCGGGAACGTCTCCCACCCATTTGCCGTTTTCCCATTTCAGAATGACACGGCTCGGGTCGAAGGGGTTTCCATCCTGGTCCACCGAGCACCGGTTGTACAGGATGCGCCGGTTGACCGGCCAGGCCCAGCCCCACTCGGGAAAGAGGCCGGTTTTGGTTGGATCGTCCGTCTTTCTGCGTGCCATGAGGTTCTTCCCATCCTGGCTGAACCCCCCGCAGTAGATCCAGTTTCCGCAGGTGGTCTTTCCGTCTGCCTGGAGGAAACCAAAACCGGGAACACATTCGCCCTTCTTGAAAGACTTGTCGCCCACCGTCACATCTTCCACAAAGACACCGTTCACCATCTTGGCCGCCTTCACGGCATCATAGTTCCCCTTGGCGTCCGCATAGTCCCAGTAGAGATTGAGGATCGGGTCGGCATAAGGCCCTTTGTCTTTTTTGTAAAGGTCCTTCAACTTGGCCACCAAACGGCAGAGGATATCCCCCATGGACAGGGCATCCCCGGGTGGTTTCTCGGCAACGTACTTCCACTGCACCCAACGGCCGCTGTTGCTCATGCTGCCTTCTTTTTCCATAGAAGCAGCGGCGGGAAGCAGGAAAACTTCCGTTTTGATCTTCTTGGGATCCACTCCCGGTCCCTTCCAGAAGGATGGGGTCTCATTGTCGAAGATGTTGATGTGGACCATCCAGTCCAGCTTGGCAAGGGCCTGCCGAACCTTGTTGGCATTGGGAAGGCTGATGCAAGGGTTCTGACCGACACAGGTGAAGCCCTTGACCTTCCCTTCATACATCCGGTCAATCATGCTCAGCACCGTGGCATCCTGCCCGTCGTCCAGCTTGGGCAGGTAAGAATAGCCAAAATCGTTCTCCTTGGTAGCCTTGTCTCCGAACCATGACTTCAGAATGCTGACCGTGTATTTGGGGGTGTTCTGATACCAGTTGGCCGACTGCGGCTCCTTGGTGGTCGGGGTGTTCTTCTTCAGGTAGTCGGCCAGGGTAGGCAAAGAGGCCACGGGGGCCTTCAGATAGCCGGGAAGGATGTGTGAGAGGATGGCATGATCAGTCGATCCCTGAACGTTGGGCTCGCCGCGCAGGGCGTTGATGCCGCCTCCCGCAATCCCCATGTTGCCCAGCAGAAGCTGGACGATGGCCATGGTTCTGATGTTCTGGGAGCCCACGGTGTGCTGCGTCCAACCCAGAGCGTAGAGCTCCGTGCCGGCCCGGTCCTTGACTCCTGTCGAGGCGTACAGTTCGTAGACGGTCTTGAGATCTTCCACAGGGGTACCGGTAATGGCCGACACCTTCTCCAGATCGTAGCGGGAATAGTGAGCCTTCAGCATCTGCAGAACGCACCGGGGATTCTGTAAGGTCGGGTCCTTCTCGGCAAGTCCGTTGGCGTCAAGCTTATACACCCAGGTCGATTTGTCATATTTCCGGGTGGCGGGATCGTAGCCGGAAAAGAGACCGTCCTTGAAGTCGAACTTCTCATCAATAATGAAGGAAGCGTTGGTGTAGTCTTTGACATATTGTTCGAAGTACTTGTTGTTATCAAGGATATATTTGATCATACCGCCCAGGAAGGCTATGTCCGTCCCGGAGCGCAGGGGCACGTAAACATCCGCCATGGCTGAAGTCCTGGTGAAACGGGGATCCACATGGATGATTTTCGCCCCTCTTTCCTCCCTGGCGCGCAAGACCCACTTGAAAGCAATGGGATGCGCTTCAGCGGTATTGCCGCCCATGATCAGAATAACGTCGGCATTCTTGATATCGATGTAATGATTGGTCATGGAACCACGGCCGAACGACTCTCCCAGAGCCGCTACGCTTGGACCGTGTCAGACCCTGGCCTGATGGTCGATCTGGACAATGCCAAGCGCCCTCATCGCCGTCGTGACCAGCCAGCACTCTTCGTTGTCCAGCTTGGAGCTGCCCAAATGGGCGAGGGATTCGGTCCGGTTGACAACCTGACCTTTCGCGTTCTTGACGATGAAGTCTTTGTCCCGTGTTGCCTTGATTCTTTTGGCAATCTCGGTGAGGGCCCAGTCCATGGTTTTGGTTTCCCATTTGTCGCCACCGGGCTTGCGATAAAGCACTTTAGTCAAGCGATGCTCGTTGCGCGCCGACATCTGGAACATGGCGGCACCCTTTGCACACAGCGATCCCTCACTGATCGGATACTCCGGGTCTCCTTCGATGTTGAAGATCTGACCCGTTTTCGGATCGCTGCTGCAGATCAATCCACAGTTCACCGAGCAGTGGTAGCAGATTGAGGTGGTCTGTTTGGCACTCTTGATCCTGTCGATTTTCTTGAGCTCCTCCGCATGGGCCAGGACTGAACGCATGTCGACCCCGAGGGACGACAGCGCCAGGCCGGCACCCATGGTACCGGAAATGAAAAGGAACTCACGCCGTGTAACTCCCATGTCCTTCTCCTTCTTTCATGAAAACTCCGGAAAACGATGTCCCCCCGACAGCCCATTATTCCCTGTCTGTCTGTTTCCAACTCTGCAAAGTCTGCAAGGATTGAAGGACCATAGCCGTTTTTAATAATGATTACAATGTGTTAAAATAAACACAATTAGAGGAAGTGAGTGGTGGGATCAGGAAGTGAGAATTCTCTCCGGGTGGGTGTAAATGCTCATGCTCTTTTCCCGCAGGAAACCGATCAGTGTGATATTGAGCCGGTCAGCCATGCTCACGGCCATGCTGGTGGGGGCAGAGAGTCCGCAAAGGACCTCGACCCCCAAAACGCCCGCTTTCTGTACCATCTCAAAGCTCAATCGCGAGGAAACGATCGAAAGGAAGGCATCCTGGCGATTTCCTTTCAGGACAAGCGCACCAATCACCTTGTCGAGAGCATTGTGGCGTCCGATGTCTTCAGCAAACGCCAGAAGGTGCTTTTCCGTACCGAAAACGGATGCCGAGTGGGTCCCCCCCGTCAGGGGAAAGACGGTTTGCCTGCCTTCAAAGATATCCTTGAGTGCAAGGATGTCTGCGGCGCTTATGCGGTGAGAGGCTGTCACCGGATGAAGGTTCGAATAGATCTCGCCGGCTTTGCTCTTTCCGCACAGGCCGCAACTGGATTTGCTGACATATCGAACCCGTTCTCCAAGACCATCCAACTCTGCCGACCTTTTGGAATCCAGGTAGACCAGCACTCTGCCCTCCTCGGGGATTTCCTCAGAGTGTCGGATCGACACAATGTCATCGCGAGAATGAATGATGCCTTCAGTAAAGCAAAACCCCGCCGCAAGATTGATATCGTCGCCCGGCAGCCGCATCGCAACGGCATAGGGTGAATCGTCTATATAGACCTCCAGAAGCTCTTCGACTACCACATTGCATTCGGCACTGAACAGATCGTTGCCTTTGAACACCAAGGTCTTGTGCTTGAGGACCTGCATGCTCCATCTCTCTTCTCAAACGGCAATTTCAAAGAGTGCTTCCAGCGGGTAGAGCGACATAGAGAATGCCATCATGAGCTGGAGGATCCTGTTGAGCGTCTTTTCCTTATAGCTTTTGACCGGCCAGGGAAAGATCTCTCTTGCCTTTTTCCATGCCGTTCGTTCCACTTCCCGAAACCAGAGGACGAATTGCTCTTTGAGCTCGAGACCGTGCCGGGTCAATCGATGCCCTCCCTTCTTGCACCCGTTTCGGGCAATCAATTTGACCCCAAGTACTTCCTCGGTCGCTCTTATCTTGCCCCAGGCGGCTCGATAAGACATCCCCAGCTCCTCGGCGGCTTTCTTCAGGGAGCCATGCTCTTCAATTTTCAAGAGCAGGAGCGCCCTCCCTGCACCGAAAAAAACCCCGTCGCTGGTTTCAAGCCAGAGATGCAGCCGGATAGTGGGTTCGCCATGTTCCGTTACGATTTCATCCGCCCGATCGCCAAGAAGACGATCAGAGCACTCAGAGAGAAATGATTCGTTCACGCACAAAGTCATGATAGCCTACTTTCTGACCAGCAATCACTGCAAGGAAACATCAGAGGGCCTCCATGCAAATCAGGTTTGCACCCTGCCCGGCCATTCCCGCAGGAGAGAAACCCGGCACAACGATCCTGAGGCTCGCTTTTCTGAGGTCCACTGCATCGCGCGTCAACCACCAAACGGGCATTTGGGAAAAGTGCATGCCTTGCATTCCAGGCAAAACGAGCCATGTCCCATCTTCGCCAGATCGCGGCGAGTGATCTCCAATCCCGCCAGGAGCCTTGGAAACAACAGGTCGAAACTGGTGGTTTTGAAATAGAGTGCACACGCAGGAACACCCAACACCTGAACGGTGCCGATGCGGGCCAACAGAGTCATGGCCCCGGGCAGAACCGGTGCGCCGTACAACATATCGGTAGCCCCCGCATCCGCCAGTCCCTGGCGCGTGACATCGTCCGGATCCACCGACAGTCCCGCAGTGGTCACCAGCAGGTCCGTTCCGCACCGGATGAGTTCCTGTATCCCCTCACAGATGGCCTTGCGATCATCGGGAACAATGATGGACTTCACCATACGGCAATGGAATGCATCCGCCTTGGCGCTTATGATTGGAACGAACTTGTCTTCCACCAGTCCCTGAAAGATCTCACTGCCGGTGACCAGAATCCCGACACGTGCTTTGCGCATGGGAAGAACGCGGAACAGCGGCCCGCGATCCAGAACGGCCATGGCTTTCAAGAAAGCCGCTCGAGGCAGAAAGAGGGGAATCGCCCTGGTGCCGGCCAGGTTTCTTCCACCGTTCACCGGGGTATAGTTTCTTCGCGATGCACACATAACACCCGGGATCATATTGAACTCTTCCAGACACGCCTCATCGATGACGAAAAGGCCGCTCTGATCGGCCACGAAATTGATCTTCCCTTCCCTGGGCGGTTCCAGAAAGCGCACTCCCTCCCCTGCCATGGCTCCGGCAAAGGCGAGGGCCGCCTGATCCTCGTGAACCCACTCCTCCTCGGATACGCTGCCCTCTTCCACGTAGATCCTGTTCCGCCCCATATGCTGGAGTCGGCACAGATCGCCCGCCGAAAACTCCTGACCACGAAGAAAGGCTGCGCCCTTACTCTTCCCGGGAATGATCATTGTCATATCGTGTACCGCTATCTTACCTACAGCATCCTGCAAAGGCAATACGGGGATGGCCGGTCCGTCAAAAACGGCTTCGGATTGTCGCCTCTCCGCCGTCACATAAGGCGCTTCCCCCTGGCACCCCCGGCAGATGGCCCCATCCTTTACCGGGTAAGGTTCGTCGCAGAGGGAGCAGACTCCGATATGCCCCTTATGACGACGCTTGAGATACTGAGGCTGGACCTGGACCTCCTCCACCCCGTAGAAGTCCCTGCCCGCTTCCTTGATATGATTGAGAAGGAGCTCCGAATCCTGGGCTTCTTTGCTGGTCAGTTTCATCATCCAGGCTTCAATCTCAGGCCACTCTCGCAGTCTTTTTGAGTCCACAAAGACCCGGATGCCGTTCCCCTTGTACTTGTCAAACAGACTAAGGGCATACCTTCCCAGGTTGAGTATCCGCAGCCAGCCGTTTCCCACCGTGCATGGGGTCAACAGCTGAATGGCATCGGGCAGACAGCTCCGGGTTTCACAAATCGCATCATAAAGTACCCCTTCGGGCATACGGCTCATGGCCAGATCGACCATAAAACCACCCATTATCATTCCGGGTGCGGCATAGTTGTGGAAAGCTATGACCGTCTGCACGTACTCATCATACGAGTATTTCCCAATGTTCATCATGAAAAACCCCTGCAATTTGAAAGAATTATGTCCACTCAAGCATAATGGCGCGCAGTATAAAACTCTGAAGCGGTCTGTCAAGGGAAAGTTTTCAGCCGGTGCAGTCAGCTTTTGGCCTTGAGCGAGCGGATGAAGGAGGTGAATGACATTCCCGGCGGATTAGTGAGCAATCCGGACCGTAACAAGTCCATACCGACAAGGAATGCCGAGAAGGTGAGCCGGAGGCCAAACGCAAAGCTTGTTGGAAATATAGACTTGAAAACACGGGAAACATCTCTAAGATGATTTGAGTGAGGCAAGGCAAGGCTTTGGTCCGAAAAGAGATCGTTATGCAAACAACGTTATTCCTCCTGCGTTCCATGAAAAGGATCGGTTTTCTAGCCGTTTTCTGCACTATGACCCTCCTGGTCGGTTGCGGCAACAAGGTCCCCGTGGCCAAACCCGGCGGGCCCCCTCCACAAACGGCGTCCCCGATCCCTTCTCCAGGAGCATCTCAACCCCGGGACTCAGGGACAAAGGTTGTAGAGCAGTGCTTCCTGGATCCGGTGGCTCCAAAGACCATCACCCATGAGGTCGCCCCCCTGGAAACCGTCTGGAGGATCTCCAGGATGTATGGGGTTTCCCCCGAGTCGATCTATTCGGCCAACTCGATAAAACCGGGAGACCCGATCCAGCAGGGCCAGAAGCTGACCATACCCAACGCCAAAGGCTTTCGAAACATCATTCCCCTCTATCCCAGCTCGCGATGGAAATACATCGTCATCCACCATACCGCCACCGAGGTTGGGAAAGCCTTTGTCATCAACCGCTCACACCTGGATCGCGGCTTCTGGAATGGTTTGGGCTATCATTTTCTGATCGACAACGGAACATTGGGCAAGGGTGACGGACAGATTGAAGCCGCTCCCCGATGGATCAAGCAACAGAGCGGTGCCCACTGCAATGCCGGGGGAATGAATGAAAAAGGCATCGGGATAGCCCTCGTCGGCAATTTCAACGAGGAGCTTCCCACCGACAAGCAGCTTCAGTCACTGCAGTATCTGGTAAGGACCCTGAGCCGGTACTACCAGGTCCCACCAGCCAATATCATTGGCCACCGTGATGCTCCCGGAGCAAGCACGGACTGCCCCGGAAAGCGGTTCCCGCTCTCAAGTATTCGACAGTGCGTGGAAAGACCCTGATGGTTCCATCCACATATTAAGGAGGACCCAATGGCTGAGGATTTGGAGCAGCGCATCCAGGCGACGGGAAAGCGGTTATACGAACTGGCGGCGGGCGAGTCCCCCACCCTCTTCCAGAAGCAGTACTGGATTGGGAAAGTTCTCGACTGGTGTATGCGCGATCCCGCTTTTAAGGTGGAGATGTTTCGATTCGTGGATGTCTTCCCCTATCTCACCAGTCCCGAATCCATCGCTGTGCATCTTCAGGAGTACTTCGGCAGGCCGGACCTCAAGCTCCCGACCGCTCTGCAATGGGGCATGAAGTTTGTTTCCCCGACATCGATTGCGGCCAGGACGGTTGCCCAAAGCATCAGGGACAACATCACCGGTATGGCAAAGCAGTTCATCCTGGGGAGCACTCCCAAGGAAGCGCTGCCCGCCTTCGATCGCTTGAGGTCGGTCGGTGTGGCGTTCACTGCGGACTTGCTCGGGGAGGCGGTCGTTTCCGAAAAAGAAGCGGAAGAATACCTGGACCGCTATCTTGAACTCTTTGACACCCTGTATGCAGTTCGGGACCGCTGGCCCGCCTTGGGAGAAAGCTCTACCGACATAGACTGGGGACATTCCCCGAAGATAAACGTCTCCATCAAAACCTCGGCCATGTATTCCCAGATGAACAACGCAGCCTTTGACTATTCCGTTGAGAAGGCAAAGGAACGCCTCTGCCCGATCTTCCGTAAAGCCGTGGAGACCGGCGCTTTTGTAAACCTGGATATGGAGCACCATGGATTAAAGAACCTTACCCTGGCCCTCTTCAAAGGTCTCATGGAAGGACCCGAGTTCAGCGCATACCCGTACACGGGTATTGCCATCCAATGCTACCGCCGTGATAGCGAAGCAGATCTCCATGCGATGATCGAGTGGGCTCGAAAACGGCATGTCACTTTCACAATTCGCCTGGTGAAAGGGGCCTACTGGGATTCGGAAGTCATCTGGGCACGGGCAAAGAACTGGCCGGTCCCGGTCTTTGAGAGCAAAGACGAAACGGACGCCAACTTTGAAAAACTGGCTCGTGTCATTCTGAAGAATCATGAGTTTACCAGGCTGGCCTGCGCTTCACACAATCTGCGCGCGATTGCCTCGGTCGTTGAAACGGCGAAAGAGCTGAGGGTCCCTGCGGAACACGTCGAGTATCAGGTCATCTACGGCATGGGCGAACCGATCATGAGCGCGCTGGGGAAAGCGGGATTGCCGGTTAGGGTCTATGCGCCTATCGGCGAGATGCTTCAGGGCATGGCCTATCTGGTTCGGCGTTTGCTCGAAAACACCGCCAACGAATCGTTTCTTCGGCAGAGCTTCGCTCAGGGCGTCGAAGTCGAAAGACTCCTGCGCAATCCTCATGCAATCGGGAAGGAGCACCCCGTCACTTCGGAATTGCCTCAAGCATCACCTGAATATGGCGGCAAAGGGCCATTCCAGAACGAACCCCAGCTGGATTGGACGCTCGCCGAGCACCGGGTACGTTTTGGCGAAGCCCTGCAGTCCATCCGAATAACCTTTCCTCATAAGATATCCCCGGTCATCGGCGGGACACCCGTGGATACCGGAAAAACCATACATTCCGTGAACCCGAATGCGCCCGACGAGGTGGTAGGAATCGTAGCAGCGGCCAAGAAATCCGATGCGAAACAGGCAATTCTTGTGGCACGAGCGGCGTTTCCCGCCTGGCGGGACACCGATTACCGGGTTCGTTCCGACTATCTTTTCCGGGCCGCTGTTCAGGCGCGCAAGCTTCGCTTCCAACTGGCGGCATTACAGGTCCTGGAAGTGGGAAAAAGCTGGAGTGAAGCAGACGCGGATGTCTGTGAGGCAATCGATTTTCTGGAATACTATGGCCGTGAGATGTTGCGTCTCGCTCCACAACGGCGCATGGGACATGCTCCCGGAGAGCTCAGTCACCTGATCTACGAACCGAGGGGCGTCTGCGTCGTCATCGCCCCCTGGAACTTTCCCCTGGCCATTTCGATGGGAATGACCTCCGCCGCGCTGGTTGCCGGTAATACCGTTGTCTACAAGCCTGCATCCCAGTCGCCGGTGACCGGCGCCATGGTATACGAGCTCTTTAAGGCAGCGAAACTGCCGCCCGGTGTGTTGAATTTTCTACCCGGCCGGGGCAGTGAGCTTGGCGATATCCTGGTGACCCACCCTGAGGTGGACATGATTGCCTTCACCGGGAGCAAGGAGACCGGCTTTCGAATTATCGAACTGGCCGCGACCAGCAGCCGGTACGCGCACGGGGTCAAGCAGGTGATTGCGGAAATGGGCGGCAAGAATGCCATCATTGTCGATGCGGATGCGGACCTGGATGAAGCGATCCTGCACATTCTGCAATCGGCTTTTGGGTATCAGGGCCAGAAATGCTCAGCCTGTTCGCGGCTGATTGTCCTTGAGGAAAACTACGACCGCCTCGTGGAACGTCTCAAATCCGCTACAGAAAGCATTCACCTTGGACCGGTTGAAGACCCGAAGAATTTCGTCGGGGCAGTCATCGAACCCGCCGCCCTGCAGAAGGTCCTCGATTACCTGGCCATCGGAAAGGAAGAAGGAACCATCCTCATCCAGCGCGATATCACCGCCCTGCCCTCCTCCGCATCCGATGAACCCACAGGGCCGCAAGGTGACGCTCTTTGCTCGCCGCTACCTGTACAGACGCCTTTCTTCTCTCCCCTCACCATCTTTGTCGATGTCCGGCCCGAACAACGCCTGGCACAGGAAGAAATATTCGGCCCCGTGCTTGTCGTCATCAAGGTAAAGGACTTTGATGAAGCCCTTGAGGCGGCAAACAGCACGCCATACGCTCTGACCGGGGCACTATTCTCTCGAAGCCCGCAAAACATCGCCAAGGCTCGCAGGGCATTCCGGGTGGGCAATCTCTATATCAATCGGGGCTGCACCGGCGCCCTGGTGGAGAGGCATCCGTTCGGGGGCTTTAAGATGTCCGGCATCGGCTCCAAAGCCGGAGGACCGGACTACCTGCTGCAGTTCATGGTACCCCGGAACATCGTGGAGAACACCATCCGAAGAGGCTTCGCTCCGGCAGATCAGGAATAAGGAGAATCATTCGTTTTGGAAAAAGGCTTTCGCCTCCTTCACTCCAGATGATGTATGTGTTAAATAAAACCATAAGAAAAGGGTGGTTTGTTTTGACCTGCAATACCGAGAGAAGGGAGGTGGTAGAGTGGAGCCAGATCCTTGTCACAAGTGGTTGTTAGGGTTGAATTCAGTCACCAGGAAAGGAGTTGCCATGAAAGAGTTCATTGTGGGTTTGGTGTTCGTCATGGTTTTTGGTCTCGTGGGAGTGGGTTTGGCTGCTGATCCGGCGGGGACGCTCCCAGGTGCCGCGCCTCAGACCGCCGATGATTCCGCCGCTGTCGATGCCACCTACTGCGCGGCTTTCAATCATGATGGATACAATTTCGTGCTGGGGGTCAACACGAGCGGTCCCAGCACTACCGGCGGAGACTGGTGCCAGGATTGGGCGCCCACAGGCTCAGTGAAGGTCAAGAAGAATACGGTCGTAAAGTTCAATCTGTCCGGTACGAAAGCCACTGACGCCTGCTGCGACACCATCAATGTCAGCGGGAAGATCAAATACAAGGGCAGCAAACCCAAGAAAGCCAAAATCACCTGGAGCTATCCCAGCGCCGATTGCGGTTGGGGACCATGGACTTACAAAGGACCATTCAGCGGCTGCTAGATCGGCAATTTGCAGCAAGCTGGAAATTTATGAAGGGGCGGTACGCGAGAGCGGCTGCCCCTTTTCATTGATGAATACCGCCGTTGCTGCTTTGTATCACGACAGCGAAATTCTGCTTCACTAATGGCAACTCAGGTGTTATAAATTTCGCATAGGGTAAGAAGCAAGGTTTCGATGTGGAACCAATGGGAAGGGGGTGGTTTACGGCCGATCTTTCTTGGCAATATAGGGTGTTGGGGTTGAACTAAATCACTTGGAAAGGAGTCTCTGATGAAAAAGTTTATTATGGGGTTAGCGTTTGTAATGTTGTTTGGTTTGGCGGGCGTCAGCCAGGCTGGTGATCCGGCCGGGACTCTGCCGGGTGCCGTGCCTCTGGGCGGCGATGATGCCGCCGCTGTCGATGCCACATACTGCGCGGCTTTTAACTATGAGGGATACAATTTCACACTGGCTGTCAATACGAGCGGTGCCAGCCATACCGGTGGTGACTTCTGCCAGGATTGGGCGCCTACAGGCAAAGTGCAGGTTAAGAAGAATACGGTCGTAAAGTTCAATCTGTCCGGTACGAAAGCCACTGACGCCTGCTGCGACACCATCAATGTCAGCGGGAAGATCAAATACAAGGGCAGCAAACCCAAGAAAGCCAAAATCACCTGGAGCTATCCCAGCGCCGATTGCGGTTGGGGACCATGGACTTACAAAGGACCATTCAGCGGCTGCTAGATCGGCAATTTGCAGCAGGCTGGAATTATCAAGGGGCGGCACGCGCGAGCGGCTGCCCCTTTTTTTTTTGATGAAGGCCCCCTTGGGGCCTTTTCTCTCAACCAGGGTTACCTTTTTTGAGGGATGCTTTGTAACCTAAGCCATGCGTTCCTCACCTTCTGCTTTCCATGCCTGAAAGAACGGCATTTTTGTTCACTAAAAACGAATCTAATGCTATGAATACTCCAAAAAGATGAGAAGCATGCCTTGAATGGGGAATCCATGGAAGGG